>PARX01000008.1 GCA_002712045.1 Paracoccaceae bacterium | reverse complement strand
TTTAACAAGGAGAAAATATGCCAGTAATTTCAGGCACTTGCAGTTGGGCAAAAGTCCACCAACCACATTACGATCAATATAACGAAGACGGAGTCTTTTCAATCGATGTAACAGTTGATGCTAAAACGCAAAAGAAACGAGTTTTAGATAGGAATACAATGAGTGAAGAGATGTTTTATAGTATTTTAGGTAAACAAATGACAGATGAAGAAAAACAGACCCGCGCAGATTTTATAATACCAACAAGATCGATGGTTTTCGCCCGTGGTAAAGTTAAAGAAATAATTTCTAATTTTGTAGGATCTTAGTTAAATGAGAGAGGTTGTATTAGATACAGAAACAACAGGCCTTGATCCAAAAAATGGTGATAGGATAGTTGAAATAGGTGCGATAGAGTTATTTAACCATATGCCAACGGGCCACTATTTTCATAAATATTTAAATCCTGATAGATCAATGCCACAAGAAGCGTTTGCTGTTCATGGCTTGTCGGATGATTTCTTAAAGGGGAAGCCAAGATTTATCGATATTATGGATGAATTTATATCATTTGTTGGAGACGCTAAAATGGTTATTCATAACGCTTCGTTTGATATGAGGTTTTTAAACGCAGAACTGAAAAGAGCTGGAGGAGAAATTTATTCTGATCAACAAGCGATAGACACTCTTTTGATAGCTAGGAAAAAATTCCCAGGAGCTCAAAATTCTTTAGATGCGTTATGTCGGCGATTTAGTATTGATAATAGTGGACGAGAAAAGCATGGTGCCTTGTTAGATTCAGAGTTGTTATCTGACGTTTACTTGGAGCTAATTGGTGGTAGGCAGCCTGGTTTGGTTCTAAGGACGGACAAGGGTCGAAATTTGGAGCAATACGATACACCTCGACGAGATGTTAGGAAAAAAAGAAAAACAGAGTTAAAAAGTTTGTTAACAGACGTCGAAAAAGCTAATCATGAAGAATTTTTAAAAACATTAGGAGCAGATAGTGTTTGGAAAAAATATTATCTCTAATTCATCTTTGCTTCTGATGAAAGCCTATCAACTTCGGCTTTATACATTGATAAAAAGTCTATAGAGTCTAGGTTTAAAGGTGGATATCCACCGTCACGTGTTACATCGTGAATAACCCGTCGGACAAAAGGGAATAACATCCTTGGGCATTCAATCATTAAAAGTGGGTGTAATTGATCTTCAGGAGCATTTTCTATAACAAAGATACCTCCGTAATCCAGCTCCAAAAGAAATATGTTTTCTTGGGTCTCTGTGTCTTTAGATTCAATGTTAATTTTTATAGATGAGTTGTATTGGTTTTCTTGTTCACGCTTGGAGGCATCAAGATTAATTTTTACCTGAATATCGGGAGTTCCAGTGCCTTGACGACTTTCTTGAGCTGCGATGTTTTCAAAAGACAAGTCCTTTATAAACTGGCCTAATGCTTTCATCGTAGTATTTTTTTGTTCTGTCATATTACGCCTCATATTTCGTTAAATTTAGGGTGTCTTTATATTATTTATCAAGATCTGTGTAGTCACCATCAATCACATCATTTTTCTCTTTAAAATGAGGATTGTTTTTTGAATTATTATTTGAGTTGATAAAAACAAAACCTGGAAAATGTTTAATACCGTAAGATATCCACATGTTTCTGGTCACAGGTATTAAAAAAGTTATTCCTATAAAATCAGTAAAAAATCCTGGTGTTAGTAGCAGAACCCCCGCTATCAATATCAAAGTACCATTTATCAAACTTCGTGCAATATCTTGCCCTTGTAAAAAAGAACTTTGTACTTGCTTAATAGCATTTAAGCCTTGAGATTTGACAAGGTTTGTTCCAACAATCGCCGTTAAAACAACTACAAGAATTGTTAACCAAAGCCCTAAAAGACTTCCTATTTTTATAAAAAGTACTATTTCTACGATTGGAATTACTATAAAAAGAAGAAATAACCACATTTATCAAACTTTTCCTTTTTCTTTACTGAGAATAGGTGGACTTAAAAACACTCCTCTCCTACATAGGTATTAATTAACAAAATATCTATAATTAATATTTAGGGCTCAAATAATGAATAATACGATTATACAATTATTAATATTGGCAGGGGTGGCACTTTTTTTAATATTTCGTTTAAAGAATGTATTGGGAACTAGAGATGGTTTTGAGCCAAAGGCTAAAGATGTAAATAACGCAAAAATGGAGGAACGTAAAAACACTGAGGATTTAAGTGACAATAATTTAGATGAAGAAGCCATGGAATATCTTTTTGATGATAAAAACAGCGCAAAAGCGCTTATCAAGATAAAAGAAATTGAAAACAACTTTTCCTTAACTGAATTCTTAGGTGGTGCAGGCAGTGCTTATGAAATGATATTAATGGCATTTCAATCTGGTAAAATTTCTCCGGTAGAAACTTTTTTGAGCGCCGACGTGAAAGAAAACTTTGGCAAATCTATACAGGATAGGGAACAAAAAGGTTTGTCGATTGAAGCGGATTTTATAGGGTTGCGAGACACAGCAGTAAAAAACATTAGCTTTAGTGTTAGAGATCAGGTGGCTGAGATTAGTGTGTCATTTTTAGCTGATATTAAATCTGTTGTAAAAAACAACAAAGGAGAAACCATCGAAGGCGAAGAAGTAGACACAAAGAAACAGTTTGATGTCTGGGTGTTTTCTAGGGAAATAGGATCAGATAACCCGAATTGGATATTGGTTGAAACGGGAGCATAGAGTATAAGGAATTATTGTGTCAAAAGGAAGAAAACTAAGTTCTGATGAAAAGGCTTTATGGAACAAAATATCAAAAACAATTAGCGATCCAAAAACTATATCAACAAATATTAACGAAGAAAAAGAGATCGTAAAAAATGAAAACAACCGACTAAAACCAAGACCAATACTAACCCCTGATCTTAAAAATAATCCTAGAATAAAACTAACAAATGAAAACAGCTCTGGGGCTATGGACCAGAATATTTTAAGAAGGCTTAAAAGAGGTAAGCTTTCGCCTGAAGCTAAATTAGATTTACATGGTTTAACAACAGATCAAGCTTATAAGGCTTTATATTCTTTTATTAATAATAATTACAAATTAAAGAAAAGATTGGTTTTAATAATCACTGGTAAAGGTGAAAGAAACTATAATTCTGAAGACTTATTTTCTAATAAAGGAGTACTAAGAAAAACTGTTCCACAATGGTTAAAGAGCCCAGCAATAAGCGGTTTTATTTTGGACTTTGTACAATCTCATATTAAAGATGGCGGTTCTGGAGCATTATATGTCTATCTAAAAAAGAATAAAAAATTCTAAGAATATAGACGGCTAATTTTTTTAATAGCCACCCAGTTNAATAGACAACAAANTANAACAAATATTGAAATTANNGGCATTTGTTTTGAAAANGGNANNCCGTNNTCAATCANGGCACCACTNATAGCGGGGCCCAAGGCAGAACCTAAAACTGAAACAGCNGTCGCCATNGCNTTAATNGAGCCTAAGTGTTTTGTCCCAAANTANTCAGCCCAGAAAGCNCCNGGGATTGTAGANTTTGCNCCGTGGGTAATNCCAAANAGNATAAATGCAAATCCNGCAATTATAATAGAATCTCCAAAACCAAAAAGAAAAAATGATAANGCCATGGGTANTTGATATANNGCGAGNAGCTTACCTGTTCCGTATCGATCGATAGCCCAACCATAAAGCATCATGGAAAGTATAGTAGANCAAGTATAAATTGGGATTAATGATGTAAATTGAAACAATGTCCAACCTTTACTTGATGANAGATGGACTTGTTGAAAAAATAATGCGGTACCCCACATAGCAATTGACATTATTGATGGAAAATAAAACCAGAACAACCAATGAGATAACACCTGATTTCTAGTCCAGTGACGTTTATCTAATATACCGACGTTTTGAATGTCATTTGCATTAGATTGAGGTGTTCTCTCTACTTTTAGTAGCTTCAGTAAAATTGGAATTGTTAGCAGAGTTATAATTGCNGCTATAATCCAGACATATTTCCAATAAATAATGGTCAAAAGCAGNGCAACNGTCATTGGAAGAACNGCCTCACCAAACGAAAACCCCAAAGTGGCGATTGCAAGGGCCTTTCCCCTAGATGCAACAAACCATCTAGCCATAGACACTGANCCGATGTGACTTAACATTCCTTGGCCTGAAAAACGAAGAAGAAAAATTAGTATNGGTAATATTAAAATGGAGAAATTTATAGAGACCATTAAACACGTAAATGCTAATACGCTTAAAAAAACCAACCCCAAATACCGCGCTTTATATTTNTCTGTTAACGCTCCAGCCCATACCATTACAATTGCAGATAAAGTTGTGCTAATAGCATAAATACCACCCCATTGGCCGTGGGTAAGGTNAAAGTCATTCATTATCTGATCTGCAAAGAGTGAGATAAAAAATGTTTGCCCNTAGCTTGATGAAAGAGTTAATAAAGCTCCAGCACCAAGCCAAGCTTTATTTTTTATAAAAAAACTCCAAAACGTCATAAAGTCTCAATATAGAATTTTAAGGATGATTAAAGACTTAAATGGTTCCTACAAAACGTACCTGCTNGTGTCAGAAGCCTTAGCCAACTCTCCAAGGTTTTGCTGAACGTATTTTTTATCAACTTTAATTTTCTCTTCATTTCTGTCTGGAGCAGTATAACTGAGCTCTTCAAAAACCCGCTCAATTACAGTGTATAGACGTCTAGCACCAATATTTTCAACAGTTTGATTAACNTCAGCGGCTATTTTGGCAATTTCAGATATTCCACTATCGNAAAACTTAACATTGACCCCCTCTGTTGCGAGCAGTGCAGAATACTGACGTGTTAATGCATTATCAGTTTCTGTTAGTATCCGTATAAAATCTGATTCAGTGAGTGCCCTCAACTCAACTCTAATAGGTAACCTCCCTTGTAGTTCTGGCAAAAGATCTGAAGGTTTAGCAATATGAAAGGCACCGGATGCAATAAACAATATATGATCAGTTTTTACAGCACCATACTTGGTAGATACNGCAGTACCTTCAATTAAGGGTAATAGATCTCTTTGAACGCCTTCTCTACTAACGTCCGCACCACGAGCGTCTGATCTGGCACAAACTTTATCAATTTCGTCAATAAAAACTATTCCAGATTCTTCAACTAATGTTATTGCTGCTTGATTTATTACTTCCTGATCTAACATTTTGTCAGCTTCTTCATTAACCAAAACATCGTAACTTTCAGANACGGTCATTTTTCTGCGCTTTGTATTTTTACCCATGGCTTTACCNAANATATCACCAATATTCATCATCCCAACACCAGTACCTTCCGNTTGACCTGGGATGTTTAACATTTGAAGTGGGTTAAAGTTATCAGCAATGTCTAATTCGATTTCTTTTTGATCTAACTCGTTGTTTCGTAGTTTTTTTCTGAACATTTCTCGTGTGGATTCTCGAGCTTCACTACCAGCAAGTGCAGTGATTACCCTTTCCTCTGCTGCNTTTTCAGCAAGTGCTTTTTTTTCTTCTCTCATCTTTTCACGAACCATAATTATGGCACTTTCTACTAGATCTCGAACAATTTGTTCGACATCTCTGCCAACATATCCTACCTCTGTGAATTTAGTAGCTTCTACCTTTATAAACGGAGCATTTGCGAGCTTTGCAAGTCTTCTTGATATTTCTGTTTTTCCAACGCCAGTTGGGCCAATCATAAGAATATTTTTTGGATATACTTCCTCTCTTAATTCGTCTGATAGTTGCTTTCGCCGCCAGCGATTTCTCAAAGCAACGGCAACGGCTCTTTTGGCGTCTTTTTGACCAATTATAAATCTATCAAGCTCAGAAACGATCTCTCTTGGTGTTAAATCGGTCATTCTTTTATTCTTTCTATAGTCATATTTCCATTTGTATAAACACAAATATCTGAAGCGATTTTTATTGCTNCTTTAGCGATTTCTTCTGCAGATTTTTCTGATGTCATCAACGCTCTGGCCGCAGCCAATGCATAATTTCCNCCTGATCCAATCGCTGCCACATTATGTTCAGGCTCTAGTACATCTCCAGCGCCTGTNATTATAAAGAGATTTTTTCCATCGGTAACAATTATCATGGCCTCTAGATTTCGTAGATATTTATCAGTTCGCCAATCTTTTGCTAGCTCTACACAGGCTCTTAAGAGTTGGCCGGGTGTTGCTTCAAGCTTACTTTCTAGTCTTTCTAAAAGAGTAAATGCATCAGCGGTTGATCCAGCAAAGCCACAAACTACATCTTGACCTCCAGGAGATAAGCGACGAACTTTTTTCGCTGATCCTTTTATCACTGTTTGACCTAAGCTTACTTGACCATCTCCAGCAATAACAACTTCACCATCTTTTCTTACACCAACAATGGTNGTTCCATGCCATCCAGGGAATTTGCTTGTATCGTTCATATTTNATCCTCTCTCAGAGTATATGGTGCTTGCATCTATTATAACAACCCTTAGCAAAAATTTACAAAGTGGTTATTTCCTTACTAAAAGAACAATTTTATTAATAATTGTCTTAAACAATTCAAAACGAATTTNGNAATTTAATTAAGAGGATGTATTTGTTGATTTGACAGTTAAGTATGATTGGGTGACAAGTCTTTTATAACATTTAAACAACTAGTAGCTGGGAATGGCTTGATATCAGCTAAATTTAAAGTTGNGGAGGAAAAGGGTGAAGACAATTATTATAATACCTGCGAGGTATGCTTCTAGTCGTTTTCCAGGAAAACCGCTTGCACCATTAATGGGCGCCACAGGAACTAAAAAGAGTTTAATTAANCGTTCTTGGGAAGCGGCAAAGCGTGTCCAGGGGGTTGATAGGGTAGTAATTTCTACTGATGATGATAGAATTATATTGGAGGCTGATAGCTTTGGGGCCGAGTCAATTAAGACCTCAGCATCATGTAAAAATGGAACTGAAAGNTGTGCTGAAACGAGTCTTTTGCTTCATGATCAGTATGACATANTAGTTAACTTACAAGGTGACGCTCCGCTGACCCCACATTGGTTCATTGANGCCCTGTTGAAAGANTTAAAAAACAATAAAAATGCAAATGTTGTTACACCGGTGCTGCGGTGTGATTCTGACGGGCATAGAATGTTCTTAGAGGATAGAAAAAATGGCCAGGTCGGAGGAACTACNGTTGTTTTTAATAATAATAAAAAAGCACTTTATTTTTCCAAGGAAGTAATACCATTTACACCNCGAACTTATTTAGAAAAAGAAGTTTGCCCTGTTTNTCATCATGTTGGGGTTTATGCATATCGTTCAAGTGCTTTGAGTAAATATGTTNCATTTCCGGAAGGGATTCTAGAACAACTAGAGGGTTTAGAACAGCTAAGGTTTATTGAAAATAATAGTGATATTTATTGTGTTGAGGTTGATAGCAGAGGCCAAAGTTTTTGGGAATTAAACAACCCTGAAGATATAAAAAGAATAGAAANTAAATTACTAGAAAATGGGATAGATTAAACTAAGCAGCTTTATATTCCATTTTTTCTGTTAAAATGGCATACATTGTAGTGGAATTTGAATTAGCACGTAATTTTGAGCACATAGAATCGTCCCTTAGTGTTCTAGAAACTAGAGCTAGAGCTTTTAAGTGTTCAACGCCAGAGTTTTCAGGTGCAAAAAGTGCAAAAATTAGATCTACTGGTTTGCGGTCAACTGAACTAAAATCCATAGGCTTATCTAGCTTAAAGAAAGCCCCTACAACTTTCTCTATTCCAGCTAATCTTGCATGCGGTATTGCTACACCATTTCCTACACCCGTTGCCCCAAGAGTTTCTCTTTGCATTAAGGCCTCATATGCTGTTGAAGGAGATGAATCAGAATTATAAATTGTAATAATTTCAGATATTTCTTGTAGTAATCTTTTCTTACTATCCATTTGAGCTATCGAACGAACAGCTTGTGGTTTTATAATTTGAGACAGCAACATTTAAAATCCTAGTTAATATTATCTAATTTTTATAGTTCTTATCGACGACTATTTTAGAACTCGCTACAATTATCTTTCAAAAAAAATAGCAGATACTTTAATTATAGAATCGTTGAGCATTTATCGCTGATATAAAACCATGAGTCAAAAGATTCAACTAGAGACTGAATAAAAAATATGATTAGTTAATTGACAGAAAAATCATCACCTAAGTAAACTCTTCGAACTGTTTTATCCTCTATTACTTCTGAGGGTGTTCCACTTTTCAATAACTTACCATCATTAAGAATATAGGCTCGATCTACTATTCGCAAAGTTTCTCGAACGTTATGATCAGTTATTAAAACACCAATACCTCTATTTTTCAGCTTCGATACAATTTCACGAATTTCATTTACTGCTACAGGATCAACACCAGCAAAGGGCTCATCAAGTAATATATATTCTGGGTTTGATGCGAGGCACCGGGCTATTTCAACTCGACGTCGTTCCCCTCCCGATAGAGATAAAGCAGAAGAATTTCTTAGGTGACTAATAGAAAACTCGTTTAAAAGTTCATCTAAATCTTGTCTTTGTTTTATCTTATTTGACTCCCAAATTTCTAAAATGGATAAGATGTTGTCCTGGACCGAAAGGCCTCTAAAAATAGATGCTTCTTGGGGTAAATAGCCCATTCCAAGCTGTGCTCTTCTGTACATAGGTAACTGTGTTATGTCTTTTCCGTTTAGTTTTACTGTTCCATTTTCTGGTATTACTAAACCGGCAATAGCGTAAAAAGTAGTTGTTTTGCCTGCTCCATTTGGCCCTAGTAGGGCCACAACTTCACCTTTAAACAGTGTTAAACTTATATCACTTATAATTCGTTTTTTCCTATACTTCTTTCCTAAGTTTTCAACATGTAAACCATGATTTTTTTTAGCATTATCAAAAGGTAAAATTTCAGTCATTAATCATCTGAGCCCAAGACAGCTTTTACTCGACCAGATATTGAGCCTTTACCAGTATTTAAGTTGAAAATTAATTTATTACCAGAAAAATTACTTGTACCTTGTCGAATCGAAACATTTCCCGACAGTTCAATTATATTGGTTTTTAAATCATATATTGCTTTATCCGCTTTTGTTATGTCTTGATTTGAAACAAAAGAAACATCTTTAGTTGCTAGAATCTCAGTGATTGATTGAGTCGAATCTTTGTTGAGAGAGTAAGATACAATGATTTCCTGAGCCTTAAGGGATATCTGTCCACGTTTTATTTCGACGTTTCCACTAAAGGTCGCAGTACCAGAATTGCTATCTATTTTAAGTTTTTCTGAATTAGCCTCAATTATACCACTTTTTTCGATTAAAGAAGAACCGATATCAATTTTTGTATCTGCTGAACTTATAGATGAGGATCCAAAAAAACAAATCAGAACAAAAGTTAATTTTGTCAGATTTAAGTTTTTATATGATTTACTGAACAAATTAATCGTTTCCCATATTATATAGCATTTTTACACCATCACTAAATAAGAGAACATAACCAATTTCTGATTTTTTACTTTTATCAGAAAACTCAGCAGCCCCAGCTCGTATCATACCAAAATTTCCAAGCATGAGAACAGGTTGATGTGTTTTTGCAATAGCTTTATCATAAAAAACTTTTAGATCAGAAGCTTCTACAGTAATATCATTAAAACCTTCTACATTAACTTTTCCTACCATCTCAGCAGTTTGTTGTTCAATATTAATTAGACCTTTTGTGGCGTAGGCAGTTGCCCCAACCTTTGGATCCAGTTCTAAACGAGCGGTAATTTCATTTATTTCAATAACATTATTTTTTTTGTCTTTTGGTACTATCTCATTTGCATACAATTCTAGATTAGATCCTGATGCTAGGGTTCCTCTGAAAGATGGCTTATCTATCCCCGCCTTTTGAACAATTTTCAGGAGAGACTTATCAATATTATCAAATGCTTGAATTGTTGTTCTTTTATCCGGTAGTAAAAACAATACACTTAAAATAATCAGGGCAATACCTGGGAGCGTGATTTTAGTAATTTTAATCAATCTAGAATAATTATCTTCTTGAAACATTTATATAACGCCTGCTCTTAAACAATCATGTATGTGTAGAATTCCCAGTATTTTGTTTTCTTTTCCTAAAACAAATACAGATGAAATTTTTTTATCATTCATTAAGTTTAGAGCAGATGAAGCTAGAGTTTCTTTTCCGATAAAAAATGGTTTTTTTGTCATTATTTCATCACANGTCTTAGACATTAGGTTTTGAATGTTTCGTCTTAAATCTCCGTCGGTTATAACACCGACCAAAGCACCGCTATTATTTACAATTGCTACAGCGCCAAAACCTTTTTTTGACATTTCTAGGAAGACGCTAACCATATCAGTCCCAGTTTTTACGGTTGGTATTTCATTATCAACGTGCATTATGTTTTCAACAGTTATCAGTTTGGCCCCTAAGTTCCCACCAGGATGTAGCGTTCTAAAGCGTTCGGGAGTAAATTCTCTTTGTTCCATCAGAGTGATGGCCAAAGCATCTCCTAAGGCAAGTGTCATTGTTGTAGATGTTGTTGGAACAATATCTGAATTGCAGGCTTCTTTTGCATTCGGTAGAGTGATGGGTACATCAGCATTTTTTAAAAGACTAGAAGAGGTATTACTAGCAACCCCAATTAATGGGATTTTGAATCTGTGAACGTACGATATTACATCAGCTAATTCGGGTGTTTCTCCCGAGTTTGATAAAAGAATAACAACATCACCGCTTGTTATCATACCTAAATCACCATGACTTGCTTCACCTGGGTGCAAAAAATGAGACGGTGTACCTGTGGATGCTAAGGTCGCGGAAATTTTTCTCGCTATGTGTCCAGATTTTCCCATACCAGAGACAATAACTCTACCTTTTGAAGCTAAAATGAGCTTTACTGCTTTTGAAAAAGATTCCTCAATGCTTTTTTCTAATAGGTCTAATGCACGGGCTTCTCTTTCAACAACGCGCTTTCCAGTTTTTATAAATTCTTTGGTTTTTTTCTGGTTTTCCATGGCTTTTAGTGAGCAAAAATATCTATGTCTGGCCAGCCAAATATATCTAATTGAGCTCTACTGGGAAGGAATTTAAAACATTTGTCTGCTATTTCAACGCGCCCTTCTGTTTTTAAGCGGACATCGAGTATTGTTTTAATTTTGTGAAGATGCAAAACATCAGATGCAGCGTAATTAATTTGATCAGTAGTTAGCTCTTTGGAGCCCCAATAGCTGCTTTGTTGTTGTTTAGAGATATCTAATTCAAGAAGTTCGTTAATTAAATTTTTTAAGCCATGTTTATCTGTGTAGGTACGCACTAATTTAGATGCAATTTTTGTACAATAAACAGGTGAGGTCAAAACATTAAATTTTTTTAAAAGAACAGCAATGTCAAANCGACCAAAATGAAATAATTTAATAACAGAATGATTTTCTAGTAATTTACATAGGTTTGGCGCTGTCTTTTGGTCTTTTTCAATTTGGATTATGTGGGCGTTACCATCTCCAGATGATAATTGAACGACGCATAGCCTGTCTCGATTTGGGTTTAAACCCATGGTTTCAGTATCAATTGCTACAATTGGTCCTAAATCTAAATCGTTTGGCAAGTCTCGCTTATATAAATTAGTGGCCATACTTTAACCCTTTAGTTTTATTAATGCTCATATACCATAATAAAATAAACACTGCATTAAAATAAGATTTATTTGTTAACCTTAAAAGTTTAAAGATAGGTCTCTGTGTCCTGAATTACATTTAGCTAAATATAATGCTTGGGCACGAGATAGTTTTGCTGCTTGCCTGGCCCCCAAAGTATCTGAAATTCCATTTAAGTATACTTGTAGTTCTGTTTTTATTTTATTTTCTGCTTCTAATCTCCAGATAGCCTGCTCTTCATATAATCCGAACGTCTTTTCATAAGCAATTAATGCCTTTGCTACATTAACCTTACCTGGTTTTAGATTCTTCTGCACTTTTCTTAAAGAAGAAGCAATTTTAGTGGCACCAGTGATTTTCGAAAACTTAGTTTTTAAGTTTTTAGTAAAAAGCTCAGCATCTTGTGAAGAAAGCTCAGCTGTTAAAATCTTGTCTTTAAGGGTGATTAACTCATCTTTTGCGTTAAAATATGAATCATTTGCATCTAGTATCAATATAAAGTCAGCCACAGGTGAAAAAGATTGATCAGCAGCCTTTCTATATTTACGCCTGGCATTAGTTTCTGCTTTTGTTAATTTGTTGAAAGCTTTGTAAGTAGCTTCCCAATTTTCCGGTATCTTGGATTTTATATTGGCGACGATGTTTTGAGCAGAAATAATTTTATTCTCTACTTGGACCCGTTTATTTTGGTCAGCAGCAGACTTTAAATAATTTAAAGAGCTTTCGAGTTCTTTGATTTCTTTTTCATACCACCTAATTTCACTTTCAAGGCGTCTTACATGAGTTAGCTGTGGCCTATATTGATTAGATTTTTCAATAACATTTTGAGATGTGGTTTTAATGTCATCTAATGAGTTGATCGCTAATTCTGCAGATTTGAAGGCGCTTGCTAAATTATTCTTAAGCTTTTTTGGCAAGAAGTTAAGTTCCATTTCATTTGCAACATCTATTGTTTTGAATATTTGTTTCTCATTTTGATTAATTTCTTTTGTAACAAACTCTTCTAAACAAATTTGTAACTTTGGATTTCTTGGGGGTGGTGATGCGTCAGAAAGAAAGCTCATTCTATTTGGGAGATAATTTACCATTTGAGGATAATAACCAACTATTGCTAAAGCTAAAAGTTGCAAGCAGATGAAAGCGATTACACCTTTATAAATGGATACAGTTTTCACAGCAATTGGCGCAACACCCCTTAAGTAAAATAAAGCAAACCCAAAGGGAGGAGTTAGAAAGGACGTTTGGATGTTTAATCCAATCATAACGCCAAGCCAAACTGCTGTTATGTTTGCTGCAGGATCTGCTAATAAAATTGGTGCCACGATGGGAACAACTACGACCGCTATTTCTATAAAATCTAGGAAAAACCCCAGAATAAATATCACGGCCATAACAATTACAAATTTAGCCCAAAATCCACCTGGCATTGAATTAAGAAAATTACGAACTAATTCTTCACCACCAAAAGCACGAAATGCAGCGGTTAATACAGCTGCTCCTAATAGAATGATAAATACGAGTGAGGTTGTTTTGGCTGTTTCAAGCATAACTTCGTGCATTGTATTGTTTAAATTTAGCACTCTTACACCACTCCAAATTAATGAAAGTATAAGTAAAATAGAGCCAAAAAGTCCTATCCAAATCCCGGTCTTATTAGCGCCAGTGGCGATTACAGCTTTTACATTCATATCAAAATTTGACAAACAATATGATATTATCAACAAAGATATTATAGCAAGTATGGCTGGGTAATATCTTCCTTTTGATCCTTCAGTTAGTCTATATCCAGCCATAATTAAGGCACCGCCAGCGCCAATTGCACCTGCCTGATTAACAGTTGCAATGCCAGTTATGATTGATCCTAAAACTAAGAAAATTAAACCTAGGGGGGGTACTAAAGTAAGTAGAACGTTTACCCAAAATTTTATATCTAAATTTCCCTCATATCGGACAGCTGGTGCTACTTTTGGTCTAATTAGAGCATAAACAAGAATAAAAACCATATATAAACCAACAAGGATAAGACCAGGGACCAATGCTCCTAAGAACATTTCTCCTGCACTTGTGGAACCAACATCAAACATGCTGGGCATTGAGATTTCACCAGTGGCCTCTTTAAATAACGATTTTCTTGCAGACCCTGCTTGATCTGCAGCGGAGCCAAGTTGATCTGCTAATATTATTAAAACGATTGAAGGAGGAATTATTTGGCCCAGTGTACCTGAAGCGGCGATAGTCCCAGTTGCAAGAGATTGGGAGTAATTGTTTCTTAGCATAGCTGGTAAAGAAATTAGACCCATTGCAACTACTGTTGCACCTACTATACCGGTTGTAGCAGCCAATAGAGCCCCAACAAAAACCACTGAAATACCTAGGCCACCAGGAACAGGGCCAAATAAATTAGCCATAGTAACTAGAAGATCTTCAGCTATTTTGGACTTTTGCAGCATTATCCCCATAAAAATGAATAATGGAATAGCTATGAGAGTATCTCTTTCAACTTCCCAGTAAACACCACGCAGATTAGTTACACCTGAAGATATCCATTGAAATGGACCTCCTTGATGAAAGAAAGCAGAAGGATCGCCACTAAATATGAAACCACTAATGCCAGCGAGAATAATTGTTATTATCGCTGAACCTGGTAAGGCAAAAGCAACAGGAAACCCAGAACCCAAAGCTGTTGCCATTGTTATGACAAGAATAGCGAGAAAAAAGAGTTCCATAGGTATTCCTTAATGAGAAATAGGTTTTATTTCCCGCTTATCGGGTTCGTTTCTTAGATCGGCAACCGCTTCAAAAAGATAACTTACAAATTGGATTTGCATTGTTGCAGCAAAAATCAACAAGAAAGCCGCCATTTGATATTTGATATACATACCTGCAGTTCCATTTTGAGATACTTCAAAATTCATGACTGGGGAATTTACAATTGCTTGTTTTGACCACAAACAAATAACGAAGATGGTTATAGATGTGATCATACCTAATAGTATGGCCCCATAAGCATTAACTTTGCCTTTTGTTTTTTCCTTAAATGTTGAGTACAGCACATCCACTCTGACATGACCCTCGTCAAATAAAGTATAGGCAGAAGCGAAAAGAAAAAGAGCTGCATACCAGTATCTCACCAAGTCCCCCATTAAAGTTTGTTCGTAAGAGAAGACGAATCTAGAAATTACAATTAAAAGTTCTGCGGCAACAATCATTAATGCTAGCCATAAAAACCCTAGAGTGCGGGAAAAAACTGCTATTAAAAATCCCACTATTATTAACGGCAGGTGAATATTTGGCCCAATAAACCCAGAACGTAATAATGCAGATGCTGTGCTTTCGTTGAATAGTACTGGTAACAGACCCTCTACTCGTAGCCAAGCGATCGAGGCATCAGTTATACCAACAAGTAAAACAGAAAAAAAACATCCTCTTATTATAAAAGCATTAAAATTAGTTATTCTATTTGCATCACTGCGCAGTGAAGTGTTTGAAGTCTTAAAGGTCCAATAAATTGCAATAAAAAGTAATAAAATATAGATAGAAGGCTGTAAGATATTTTTTAGGCTAGGATTTTTAAAAGACTCAATTACACCAGGATAGCCATAACTAATTGATAAAATATTATTAATCATAAAACCTAGTAAAAAACTTAAGCTACACCAACCAATTGACCTAATTAATATAGCGGGTCTTGTAGCAATGCTAGGCTCGATGGTAGTTGTTGAGTTCATTGGATCTATAAAGCCTGTTTGTAATCAAAATTATATTAACACAATGTAACAATAGGGGCTAGCTTAAGAAGCAGCCCCTATTAATATTCTTAAGTATTAAGTTAGGCCAAGAACCCTATTACGTTGCTGCGAAAACTCTATTTCAGCAATCGCTCTGAAACCACCGATATCTCTTAATGCACCCATATAAGAGTCATTTACTCGGGCGGCCATTTCAGAATGCTGTCGGGTCTCTTCAAAAACTTCTGCTGATGCCTCGCCAAACGCATCCCAAACATCATCATTATATGAACGAAGTTGTGTTCCATGTTCATCAACTAATTTCTGAAGATACGTTCCATTATTTGCCATGGCTTCCTCAGGCTGAGCAGCATTTTCTTCCATGCATGCTGCTGTAATCACTGCTTTCTCATGGTCGTTACAGTTATTCCAGAAATCTAAATTCATACCAAATCCAAGACCACCACCAGGTTCATGCATTCCGCCAGTGTAGTAATATTTGGCAGCTTCATAAAACTTCATGAAATAATCATTATAAGGACCAACCCACTCAGTTGCATCAACAGCACCTGAAACGAGATTTTCATAAATTTGGCCACCTGGTAAAGAGACAGTAGAAACACCTAATTTAGACATAACTGTTCCACCTAAGCCGGGAATACGCATTTTTAGACCTTGTAGATCATCAGGTGAATTAATTTCTTTATTAAACCAACCTCCACATTGAGCACCTGTGCCGCCGCAAGATAGAGCTTTCAAATTGAACCCAGACGCTAATTCGTCCCACAGTTCTTGACCACCACCAAACTTTATCCAAGCATTCCATTCAGGTGTAGTCATCCCAAAAGGTACAGAAGTGAAATAGTTATATGCTGGGTGTTTTCCACCCCAATAATATTCAGCAGCTATGTATGCATCAGAATTTCCAGCAGCAACCTCATCGAAACTATCAAATGCCCCAACCTTTTCACCGGCTGCAAAGTATTCTGTTTTTAGAGCACCACCAGATATTTCATCAATTCTTCTGCATAGACGCTGGGCAGAAGTGCCTAGGCCTGGAAAGTCTCGAGGCCAAGTAGATACTATTGTTATTGTTTTTACGCTTTGTGCAAGTGCTGGTGAAGCAAGAGCTGCTCCAGTGCCAACAAGCGCAGCGCTTGTTAAAAATTTACGTCGTTCCATTCTCTAATATCCTCCCTATGGATTTGAGTCATTGGATGTCACTATTTTTGTGACAAGATTTTATAAGTTGATCACACGCTACTCCGAATCTTAATTAGCTAGTTGACCATGCGTAAACCATACTGCAAGAAAATGTTCTGTAAAGAAAAAGGTTGGGTTTTGTTTTTTTGGCATTTAAGTTAATTAAAGTTAAATGTTGTTATTGGAAATTAGGTAATTAACGATGCATATTTTGGTTCTACAGCACGCTAGAGAAGAGCACCCTGGCATATTTAGAAAATTCTTATTGGAAGATGGTCATACTTGGGATGCTGTGGAGCTTGATGAAGGCGAAGAACTGCCATTTATTGATAACTATGATGCGCTATGGGTTATGGGCGGTCCAATGGATGTTTGGGAGGAAGAAAAGTATCCTTGGTTATGTGATGAAAAAAGCTTTATAAAAAAAGCTGTTGAAGAAAAAGGTTTGCCTTATTTAGGTGTTTGTTTAGGCCATCAGTTGCTTGCCGAAGCTCTTGGTGGAAAGGTAGTACCATCAAAAACCCCAGAAATAGGAATTTTAGACGTTCACCAAACAGTCGAAGGGCAAAGTGGGGTGTTTCTGGATGGTATGCCTGATATATTTCCCACCCTTCAGTGGCATTCGGCTGAGGTTGTTTCGATCCCTGAAGGAACTCAAGTTTTAGCAACAACGGATGCGTGCGCTGTACAATCCATGCGNTGGCAAACTAGAGCTCACACTGTTCAATTTCATTTAGAGGTTGAGCAGGACACAGTAAGAAATTGGGCTAAAATACCAGAATATTTAAAGGCTCTTGAAAACGCACTGGGACAAAATGGTGTAAAGAAATTACAAAACGAGGCAAATAAAACTCAAGCTAAATTTGAAACATTGGCAGAGCGTGTTTACATAAATTGGATGCAAACCATCGCTAAAACATAAGTTAATAGTTTGAAAATTTTTTTAGTTTTTTTATGGCGTCAGCATCTTTATTAAAAACTGCTCTAATAGCATCAGTTTTTAACTCATTGCTGGTAAGGTTCTGAAATAGACGTTTGATCGTCAACAAAGAAATGCTGTCCGTGTTTTCTGCGGTATAACTTAAGCTGTTTATATTATTAGTTAACTCAGATTGCTCGCATATGAGATCTATTAGGCCCCTATCTAGTGCTTTTTTGGCGCTCAGCTTTTGCCCTGCAAGTAGAATTAATTTCGCTGTTGATAGTCCAGCGAGGTTTACTAATCGCTCAATATCATTTGGTTGTGGCAGTAGGTTATTTTTTAGAACTGGGTAAAAGAAGTTTGTTTCAGTCGTTGCTAATCGAATATCGCAGGCTAAAGCCATACCAAAAGCCCCACCTGCTAAAGTTCCATTAAGTGCTGCAATTGTTAAGCATGGGAGTTCAGCTATTTTATCAGAAAGTGTTTTCCAATGTATTGTTGTTGTTAGTTCGTTATTTAATTTAACGGCGTTGAGATCGGCTCCCGCAGAAAATACCGGCCCATTTCCAGTAATAATCAAAGACCTCAGTTTTAGTTGTTGTTTTGCTTCGTCTAATATTTCATTTAACCTTATCAACATTTCCATATTGATAGCGTTGGCCTTATCAGGACGGTTTAATGTGATTGTCCACCTTACGGAAGTACTATTCAAATCAATCATAAAAAGCCAATTTTTTGCCTGATTTTTTCTTCTCTGAGAGACACAACTTTACCCAAATATTCATCAGCTTGGTCACTGCACATCCATAATAGGCATTTTGCAACCCAATCTGGTGAAATATGGTCGGACCAATTCATTTTAGATACTGGGTTAACCCCACTCTTCTTAATTATTTTTTGCATTTCTGTTGCAACTGTACCTGGTGAAAGGACAAGAGCCCGAATTAAGTCTTTGCGCATTTCAAGATCTAAGCAAGAGTTCAAATGGTGAACCGCTGCTTTAGAGGTACAATAATGTGACCAACCCTCTAATGCGTTGGATGCTGCTCCAGATCCAATAGTAATAATAGTACCGCCATTTTTCATATGAGGAAGTACAGCTTTAATGCCGTACCAAACTCCTTTAATATTGACATCAATTACCTTTTCAAAATCGGAAACGGCCATGTCAGCGATATTTTGGATAGGATTAATAACACCAGCATTTCCAATAAGTATATCGATGGCATTATAGGATTTTAAGGTCATTTTTATTGCATTTTTCACTTCGTCTGGGCTACTTACGTCGCACTTGATAGCTATAGATGTTCCTCCATTTAGATTAATATCAGTAGAGATTTTTTTTATTTTTTCTTCTGACCGGGCTATTAAAGCAACGTTAGCACCGAGTTTTGCAAAAAGACGGGCTGTTGCTTCACCGATGCCCTGAGAAGCACCAGTGATGATTAATGTTTTATTTTTGATATGTTCCATAAGAAGATATTAAACTACAATATGTAAGCGAACAATATTATTGTTTTGGAAAATAATCTTCAAAAGAACTTTCTCGAAAAACGTCTGCAGTACAGCAATGTAATCCACCACCAAAAGCATAAGCATCTCGCAATTCAACTTCGATAACTTCCATGCCCAAATTGTCCATTTGCTCTGCCTGATAAATTTCTGATTTTTCAACACATACTGTTTTTTGGTTCAAAACGAGCACATTCATCGAAAGCCAAGTTGAAGAGTAACATAATGGTGGGGGGGCGTTATGTGCTGGTTGTGCTGCGTCAACAATCTCCCAATCATTTTTATTAAACATTTGGCGTTGTTCGTCTGGAAGGCGGCGTTGTGGATTATTTAAGATTAATCCTGGGCGAAGGGGCGTAAATGTAGCATCAATATGAATAGGATAAGGATCACCAGGAAAGTTTACAGAATGGACCCTGTGATCAGGAAAATGCCTTCGTAACCATTCGATACCTTTTTCGTTTGTTGTAAATCCGTGTTGTACAACTAAATCTTTTCCAAACCTTAGAACATCGGCCGCATCAAAAAGGGGTTCAGTTTCTGTTGTAACAAAGAATTTTTTAGCAGCCCATTCCAAGCGCTTTGCAACACCTATCTTATCAGACAAGTAGTCTGGCCTATAATCTTCATCGGTTAACCTTGGTTTTGGAGCAGCCTCATGTCGAAAGTTTGGATCTTCTTCCCAATATTTTTGCATTAATGGCCTATAGCATAAATATTCAAACCACCGACATCTATAACTCATCGTTGCTTCCAGAATTTCTGAACCGACTGTTAAAAGCACGTCTCTTGGCGGCATGCAGCCGAATTGGCTACCTGTATGAAAGTCTGGGGTCGTGGCGGGTTGAGAAAAGTCAATAGGTGTNGGTCTGTCGACTCGAATATTGAGAGCTTGAAGCTGATTAGCAAAATTATCTAACAGTTCATTGGCACGATCAATTGTTTCTTGAGGCCTTCGCCCCCATTGACCACGCATGTCACTATCTTCAGGTACTTTTGCATCCAAGGCCGGTTCGGCTGGAGGTATATGACAATTGTCTGCTCTACCTACTATAACATGTTTTAAATCACCCCATTCATTCCAACTGTTCACAATAGTTTTATCATTCTGTTGTGTCACTGTATTCTCCACTTTAAAACTCTAATGACGAAAAACGTAAATTTTACTAAATTGCAAGATATTTTCTTGACCATTTTGGATTGTGGTCACATCATGCTGTCGATTATATAAGGTTTTACTGTGAAGCTTGCATTAAGAATATTTCTCTTTTTCATTACAATTTGTTCTTTTAATGGGGCTGCTTGGGCAAGCTATTCATCTAACGATTTTTTGAATGAGTTAAGAGCTGTTATAAACAATGCAGGCGGAGAGTTTGTTTTTGAGAAAGAAAAAGAGGGGGAATTAAGGGAGCGCATATCCTCTGCTCAGATTAACTTTACTATAGATCAGTTTTTTGAAGCCAATAATAGTTTAAATATCAGTATAAAGTACGATCATTTTATAATTGAGCAAGTGTCAGATAATAAAATTAGTTTAGAGCTCTCAGCNTTCTCCCATATACTTATCAAATCAAAAAATTTTTTGGGCGATAGTTTTGATCTATTAATCGAATTAAAACAAACTCCAANAACCATCTTTTTGGAGCGCACTGGTGACGNAAGAAATTTTTTTCTAAAACAGGCATTTTTAAGTCAAGAGGTTTCTAAGGTTTTTCTTAATGGTTCGCAGATACCTATNGGNTTTGAAATAAAGTTGAAAGATTATCTCTATAGCNTGCATNTGAANCGTGACTCTCAACNGCAGATGACCANATATGANGTTGAAAGTGAAATCCAAGATTTATCAATTTTTTCAGAAATTATAGATTCTCAGATAGGAATTGGAACACAANTTACGCGAGTNAACAATGAAAATGTTAGCAGTAAANTTAATCTGACTCTTCCTGATTTAGAGGCAATTTTTAGTTTTATTGATGAAGGAATTAATCCTTTAGAAAAAGGATTGTCTTTGGGTGTTTTTTACGAGCGAACTGCAGGATCTTCAGAGACAATTATTTCAAATCAGGACTTTAATATTCTCACGCGCATCGAAGACAGGGGCGTTCTGGGAGGGCTGGGCCTATCTAAGAACGGGATAAATTTNNTAGGNCNAATTTTAGATTTAAGACTGAGTTTTCTTTCTANCGAATTTTCAAATCTTCCATTAAAAANAGAGTTTGATGAATTTACNATTGAAATGGAGTTTCCATTATTAAATAAAAAAAATGGATCACCTTTCAAATTTTACATTAATATTNATGATCTTTTGTTAAGCGAAAGTATCTGGGATTTTGCTGGTATTGGAAATGATTTTTACAAACAACCTATTGCGTTCCAGTTGGATACATCAGGAGATATAAATTGGTTATTGAATTTGATGGATTTAAAGGAGTTGGAGAGTTTTAGTGAGAATAGTCCAATAGAGCTAAATAATCTAAATATAAATGCATTCAAAATTTCTTTTGGTGAGGTTGAAATTAATGGCTCTGGTTCATTCGTTTTTTTAAATAAAGAATTTCAAGCATTAGGTGGATTTGGACTTCCTCAACCGGTTGGTGAAATTCGGGTAGAATTAAAAGGAGCCTATCGTTTTGTCGATGAATTAATGTCGAAAAATATAATTGATAAACAAACAGGTATTTTTATTTTAGGTTTAATTACGGTTTATACGACATCTGGTAATGAGGATGATAATTTATTATCAGTGATTAGAATAACGGAGTCTGGAGAAATATTAATTAATAATAAGTCACTACAATAAATTAATGTTCTTAGATCTAAGAAATATTCCTGAAATATATTTTGATTAAGAAATGTGAAAGAGTTAGACCGTGAATAATAATCTTGAGGTAATAGCAAGCGCATTACTAGATATGTCCAAAAAAGCTGGTGCAGAAGCAGCAGAAGTAATTGGCCTAGAAAAAAAATCTCTTAATGTAGATGTGCTAAATGGAATGCTTGAGGGTGTAGAGAGATCAGAAGCAATCGATATTGGTTTNAGAGTAATTGTAGAGGGACGGCAAGCTTGTCTTAGCNGTTCTGATGTTAGAGAAGAATCTTTAGAAAAAATGGTTACGAGATCATTATCGATGGCCANAGAAGCGCCAGTAGATAAAGATATTGTTTTAGCAACAAATGATCAACTAGTGAGTGCGCAGGATTTAGAAGCACTAGATTTGATAGATACTGAGGTAATGGTTGAGGCTGATCGTCTTGAAAAATGGGCTATCGAGGCCGAAGTTGAGGCTAGGAAAGTAAAGGGGATAACGCAGGTTCANGGATCGAGTGCTAGCGTAGGGATAATAAAATCCCAACTNGCNTTTTCNAATGGATTTTCACAAGGGTATTCNCGAAGTGGGGTAAACATTTCATGTGTTTCAATATCNGGCCAAGGTAACAAAATGGAACGCGATTATGCTTCTGAAAGCCGTGTTCATATTAGTGATCTCCCGTCGCCATCGAGTATTGGACAGTTATCTGGTGAGAGAGCTGCTGCACGCTTTGGTGCACGAAAACCACCTACTGGAAATTATCCAGTTCTTTACGATGAACGGGTTTCTAGCTCATTAGTGGGCCACCTAATTGGTGCTATTAATGGAGCCTCAATTGTAAGGGGATCAAGTTGGCTTGCAAAAAATTTAGGGGAGGAGATATTTCCAAAGAACATTTCTATAAAAGAATGTCCTTTAAAAGNCAGGTGCTCAGGTTCTCGACCTTTTGATGCAGAGGGATTAAAGACTTATTCGAAAAANATTATTAATAATGGTATTTTAGAGACNTGGTTNTTAGACNTATCTTCATCAAAAAATTTAGATNTAGAAAGCACTGGAAATGCTGTCAGGTCTGTTTCTTCCCCTCCGGCACCTGGCATTTCGAATATTTCTCTTGTAGGTGGTTTAAAAAGTAGGGCCGATTTAATAATGGAAATGGGAACAGGCCTGTTAGTTACATCAATGATTGGATTAACTCTTAACCAAGTTACAGGAGATTATTCTCGAGGTGCTTCTGGGTTCTGGGTTGAAAACGGAGAGATACAATACCCAGTGAATGAATGTACACTCGCAGGAAATTTAAAAGAAATGTTTAAAACAATTATTCCAGCAAATGATGCAAAAAAACATCTAAGNTTTTCTGTTCCTTCTCTCTTGGTTCAGGGGTTAAAAATTGCAGGAAAATGATCTTAATCTNTTGCTAGAAGCAGTAAANGCNGCAGGAAAAATAGCTTTAAGGTTTTTTANAAACAATCCTAAAGTTTGGCAAAAGGGATNAAATGAAGGGCCGGTTACAGAAGCTGATATTGAAATAAATGACATGTTAGTAGAAAAACTTCTGTCAGAACGACCCGATTACGGGTGGCTGTCAGAAGAGACAGAAGATGATCCAGTCAGGCTCGATAGTGACTATACTTTTATCGTCGATCCAATTGATGGAACAAGATCATTTATTGATGGTAATGAAAATTATGCGTGTGCTTTAGGGATTTCTTTTAAAGGAGTTATGCAAGTAGCGGCGGTTCAAATGCCTAGCTTGGGGCAAACATTTTGGGCTTTAGCAGGCTCGGGAGCATATCAAAATGGAAAAAAAATTAATGTTAGCCCTCGTTCTCAGATAGAAGGTTCAAGCATTCTAACAGCAAAACCTAATTTGGACTCAAACTATTGGCCTGGAGGTGTCCCACCAATGCATCAATTTTACAGAAGCTCTCTTGCGTACCGATTATGCCTGGCAGCAAATGGATCCTTTGATGCTATGGTGACATTAAGAGATTGTTGGGAATGGGATATAGCAGCAGGTGATTTAATTGTTAGAGAGGCTGGGGGAGTAGTCACTGATAGATATGGAAATGCTTTATCCTTCAACAACCAAAAACCGAAAAGGCCAGGTATTTTGGCGGGCCCCAAAGATATTCAATTAAACCTATTAAAAAGACTGTAATATGGATTTTCTGGTTAGGGTGTTATTTAAACTTTGGTTTTATTATTTTTAATGATAATTTGGGAAACAATGAGAAAATCTATTCAAGCATTTTATGATAAGAAAATATCGAATAAGATTTTGACTTTTGATGCTTCACAAGCGAACGCAGTCACTTTGTTATCCAAAATTGATGAAGACCTTTCTAAAAGATATAAGGGA
>PARX01000007.1 GCA_002712045.1 Paracoccaceae bacterium | reverse complement strand
GGGCTAATCCTTTACCGATAAATCTTTCCCCCGAAGGGCGTATAAGGTATTACTCACCGTTTCCAGTGGCTATTCCTTAGAAAAGGGTATATTCCCACGCGTTACTAACCCGTCCGCCGCTCCACCCGAAAGTAGCGCTCGACTTGCATGTGTTAGGCCTGCCGCCAGCGTTCGTTCTGAGCCAGGATCAAACTCTCAAGTTGAAAAGCTATTACTAACTTAACCTTGACGTTCGAACCTCTGCACATCATCCCATTGTTCAAATGGGATAGTCATCTGTTTGTTGTGCTTCTGGTTTCAAAAAGAAACCGAAAACCTTACAAACAGTGAAGCTGACCTTCCATCATCGAACAAAAGCTCTAGGAAGTCGATATGCTGGTTGATTTGTCGTTATAACCAAACCGCCCACATATCTCTTCAAATAATGTCAATTTCAAAGAGCCTTAGAGACAAAAATAGGCACGAAGCGTCATATTGTATTGACGCTACCCACTCATCAATTTTTTTATCTCTACTTCCCAAATTGAAAACTTCTCAATCTAGTGCCCCAGTAAAGTCAAATCCTCTATCCGGTGAGATGCGTTCTAGGCCGACTGACTGCCGCCCGCAAGTCCTTTTTTTATTTATTTTCACTTTTTTATAAAAAAGTTAAAAAATTGTTTTTTTACAATGGCTTAACTAATTCAATTTACAAATTTTACTTAACTGATGAAAAATTCTTACACAAAAATATCATATTTTATATGTTTTACTAGAAAATTGAGATAAAAAGTTGAAGCTGTCGGCCAAATCCAACAAGAATCTCACAATTGAAATGGCAATTAGCTTACAACTTATGGAATGAACTTAAAATAATCGTAAACTAGGATTTTAGTCAGCTTGATTATGCATCCCTACTAAAAAGATAAATTAAGCATCCTAACAATAGAAAAATTCCAAAAAAGAAAAATAAAGCCTGATAACTTTCAGCAATCACATGTTCCGAAGAATAATTTACAAATATCTTTCCACTCAAAGCCTGAAGCAACCCAACACCACCTATTCCAAATAAATTGAGGGTTGTTACCCCTCTGCCCATTAAATGTTGTGGTATAAAATCACGACCATGCCCCATTACAAGAGCAAACGACGATCCAAACAGTCCTAATAAAGATAAAAGAATTATCGATAAAACAAGCGAATTATCGATTAAAAGACATAATAGAAAACAGCTTAATGAGCACAATAAATTACCTGTCAAAATTATTTTTTTCTTTGAAACGAAATATCGATCTAATGGACCNTANGCNATACTTCCTAAGATCATTGCAAAGCCCATAATTAATGTAGCNGTNCCTACCATNTCGCTAGAGATTAAAAAANTGTCTGCGAGATATGGCCCTATCCATAGACCTCTAACACCAGCAGCGGGAGCTAAATTTACCGACATTAGTACAATTATCGGCCAAATAGCTGGAATTTTTAAAATTGATAAAATTGACCCTGATCCAGTTTCGCCCTTGTTGACTTTTGGAGGATTCTTAACAAAAAGAAAAATCAGTGCTGCTATTGCAAGAGTGATAATTGCTACGCTCAATAAAGCACCTCGCCAACCCAAATATTGCACTGCAATAGTTAACGGCAAAGCACTTGCAACATTTCCTAATGTTCCAAGGCCAAGACTCAGTCCAGCCAAGGTAGCGAACACCTTAGGTGAAAATGAACGAGCAAAAATATAATACGTAGACATTAAGATCGGTGAACATCCTATACCTAACAAAGCCATTGCAAAGATAATTTGGGTAGGATTTTGGGCAATAGAAAATAGTAATGCTCCACCCGCCCCACCAAATAAGAAGAGAATACTAGACGTTAAGTTGGGCCCAATCTTATCTAACGCAACTCCCACCGGTATTTGCATTGCTGCAAATGTCAAAAACCAGACACCTGAGGCTGTTGCTAAAATCTCTGGTGTAGCACCTAATTCAATAATTAAATCTGGAGATAAAACCGCTAGGAAAGCTCGATAAAATTGACTTAAAACATATCCCAATACAAGACAGACAATACCAGTTTTCAAACTATTGCTCCCTGATTTTTCAATAAATTCATTACTGTTTAACGGTTTCGCAATAAATAAAACTAAGATTACATAAAAATGGATTACTTGACTTTAATCATTACCTATCACACACCATTCTAAACTAACAGGTAAGCAATAATGAATAGTGATGATAGAATAATTATAGCACTTGATGTTCCTAACGCTGTTTTAGGTTTAAATATTGTAAATCAGTTAGGTGACGCGGTGTCTTTTTACAAAATTGGACTAGGGATGTTAACGGGTGGAGGCATGGCTCTTGCGAATGAGCTCAAGCAAGATCTAAACAAAAAAATCTTTATGGACCTTAAACTTTTTGATATCGGCGCTACAATCGAGCGAGCAGTTAAAGGTTTAACTCAATATAATATTGATTTCCTGACTGTTAATGGCGATCCACAGGTAGTATCAGCCGCGGCTCAGGGTAAAAAAACGACAGATACAAAAATACTTGCTGTAACATTTTTAACCTCATTAGATCGAGAAGATCTGAATAAAAACCTAATAAAAGAGGGGAGTATCAATGAACTCGTGTTGGAAAGGTCAATAAAAGCATTTGAAGCAGGCGCTGACGGTGTAATTGCGTCTCCCCATGAAGCACAAATGATCAAAGGGCTCTCTGAAGCTCAAGGAAAGTTAATTGTGACTCCCGGAATCAGACCTCTCGGATTCAATAGCGAAGATCAAAAGCGAGTTATGACGCCAGATGCAGCTTTAGCTAACGGCGCTGATCATATTGTAATAGGAAGACCAGTAATTAAAGCAAAAAACCCCCATCTTGAAATTAAGAAAATACTCGAGACAATTGAAACAATTAAATAAATGCACTCTTTATGTCGAAATTGTTTAACTTTTATTAAAAATGAACCACGATGTTCAAAATGTAATTCACCAAGTATCCTAAGACATAGCGAGCTAAAGTCCTTATCAATCGCTCATTTGGACTGTGATGCATTTTATGCATCTGTCGAGAAACGAGACAACCCAAACCTGTTAGATAAACCAATAATAATTGGAGGTGGCAACCGTGGGGTGGTAAGTACAGCGTGTTATATAGCACGAATTAAAGGTGTTAAATCTGCTATGCCAATGTTTCAGGCTTTAAGAAAATGTCCAGAAGCAATTGTTATAAGGCCAAGAATGGAATTATATGCAAGTATTTCAAAATCAATTAGGCAGATGATGTTTGAGTTGACCCCTGCAGTAGAACCATTATCTTTGGATGAAGCTTTTCTAGATCTTACGGGAACTGAGAAATTACATGGAAACCCACCGGTTGTGCAATTATCTTTTTTATTAAAAAAGATTTCACAAGAACTGGGAATAACAGGATCTGTTGGGTTATCTCATAATAAATTCTTGGCAAAAATTGCGAGTGATCTGGACAAACCAAAGGGATTTTCAATCATTGGAAAAGAAGAAACAGAGGAATTCCTATCTGACAAACCCGTTAGTTTGATTTGGGGCGTGGGGAATACGCTGAAAAGTAAATTGGAAGAAGATGGTATTCGAACTTTTTCAGAATTAAAAATCCGAAATAAAGAAGATTTAATGAAACGGTATGGCCAAATGGGTTTACGGCTATGGCATCTTTCTAGAGGACAAGATAGTCGAAAAATCTCTGCTAATAATCAGGTTAAAAGCATTTCCAATGAAACAACCTTTTCTGAAGACACCTCAGATCGATTACTGCTTGATGGACATATCTGGCGATTGTCTGAAAAAGTATCAGATAGGGCCAAAGCAACTGAAAAACTTGGCTCTGTAATAAGTATAAAATTGAAGCGCAGAGATCATAGTCAGGTTACGCGGCGTCTTTCTCTGAGAGACCCAACTCAAATGTGTTCAATGATATACAAATCCGCTAAAACACTTCTTGATAACTTAGACGATCAAGGACCATTTAGGTTAATCGGTGTTAATCTATCAAAGATTACAAAAGCTTTACCAGATCACAATTATTATGACTTAGTGGATANTCAGGGAAAAAATAATATNGAAGTAGAAAAAGCGACAGATAAAATAAGAGGGCGTTTTGGTAAAAAAGCCATTTTAAGAGGGCGTACGCTGAGATAGATTACTCAGCNGCNAGACAATCGNTCTGGNAACCTATTTGNATTAAATCAATGGAAATCGCCCTAATTTTTTCCTTAAACTCATTAAAATCATTATTTTTGATAATTTTTTTTTCATTCATATACAAACTACGGTTTATTTCTATTTGNAGCGCATGTTGATTTANGTCAGGCCTACCATAATGCTTTGTAATATAACCTCCCGAAAAAGGATAATTCCGAATAACATTAAACCCATGTGCCTTAATCACATTCTCTACCCTTTCTAAAATTTCTTTAGAGCAAGAACTTCCAAAGCAATCACCCAAAACTATATCAGGAGATTTATATTTAAATCTTTCTAAACCTTTAACGGCACTTTTGGGCATAGAATGGCAATCAATTAATAGAGCACTTCCAAACTTCTGTGTGGTTTCATTTACCATTTTTTTCAGACTTTCATGATAAGGAAAATAATATGAATTTAATCTCTCCTTTGCCTCATCCAAAGTAATCATTTNAGAATTTATTGATTTATCTTTGGCTACTACNCGCGGAACAACTCCTAATCCTGATTTGACTTTGTTAGTCTCCTTGCCTTTTTTCACACCAATAATAAGTTTTGGATCTAATTCATCAAAACTACGATTGAGGTCTACAAAAGACCTTGGCGCAACAGCTGATAAAAGCTGGGAGCCATATAAATTCACATCAGAAAATAGTTCGTCAACAAAAGCATCTTCTGAAGATCGCAAATCGACAAGCTCTAAATCTGCATTACCTCCAAAGGTTTCATTATAGAAATTACCTGAGTGAGGTGATGAGAAAATAGTGAAGCTTTTTTGTATTACAGCAGACTTTATTGNATAAGGTTGAGTTTTCATTGATATCATTCCTTTAAATAATCTAGTATATAATAAATAGATTGTTCGAAAGGCCTTGATCCTAGTTAAATTCCCTTTTATAGACCTCAAACCGATGCAATGCGCATTCTCTACATTANTGATTCTGTGAAAGCATGGTATTANTGGGCGTATAGCTCAGCGGTAGAGCACTACGTTGACATCGTAGGGGTCACTGGTTCGATCCCAGTTACGCCCACCAGAACCTGACCTCAAATATTGAGGTGAAAAAAACCGGCGCTAGCGCGCCTCGAAAGGAAGAGAAAAATGAAAGTGAAAAACTCGCTTCGCTCCTTAAAAGCGCGCCATAGAGATTGCCGGGTNGTGCGACGTAAGGGACGTGTATATGTCATTAATAAGACACAAAGACGTTTCAAAGCTCGCCAGGGTTAATTAGCAAAACAAATAGGCATGTGATAATCATATTTAATCATATGAGCGCTTATCTTCGATTACCAAACCATCCTTTGGTAATGTGCCTGGCGAACAGACTACCAATTCACCTCTTAATTTAAAAACCTTTTTAACGGATTCAGTGAAACCACTTCCATCCTTCAGGGTAGTTTCAACAACGACTCTCATGTTATCTTTTTCATCAATTCTATCAACAATTACTCGTGCTTTGATAATATCTGAATTACTATCTACAAATTCTGCCACCTGCTCTGGCCGTACAAACATACCTTTTATTTTCGTGGTCTGATCAGCTCGACCTAACCAGCCTTTGATGCGCATATTAGTTCTACCACACGGGCTTTGCCCCGGTAATACGGCAGACATATCACCAGTAGCAAATCTAATAAGAGGATAATCAGAATTTAAGGTAGTAACTAAAACCTCCCCAATTTCACCTTCTTCAACTGGTTTACCTGAACCAGGAATCACTATTTCTACGATAACCCCTTCATCAACGATCATTCCATCCATCGCAAGAGACTCATATGCTATATTGCCTAAATCAGCTGTTCCATAAGACTGCAAACAAGTGATGCCTCGATCAAAATATTCTTGCCGCAGAGATGGAAACAAAGCTCCCCCACCAACAGCTGCTCTTTTTATTCTGCCAAGATCAATACTGAGTTCATCACTTTTATCTAAGAGCACCTTAAGAAAATCTGGTGTTCCAGTATAAGCAGTAACTCCAATTTCGCTTGCTGCCCTGACNTGTAGCTCTGTCTGTCCAGTTCCCGCAGGGAAAACAGAAGCACCAACAGCACGTGCACCATTCTCAAACATCATTCCAGCAGGAGTCATATGATAAGAAAAACAATTTTGAACAATATCGTCGTTGCCAACGCCTAAAGCATGGATGAAACGACCCATACGCCACCAATCATTCGATACTTTTCCCGGTTCATAAATTGGGCCAGGAGATTGAAAGATATGATCAAAGTCACTTGTTTTTCCAACAGTATAACCTCCAAATGGAGGTTCTTTAATTTGCGATACGGTTAATGAAGATTTCCGAGTAACTGGCAAATTGGATAAACTTTTTACTGATGTAATTTCATCCAAATCATAATCTTTAAGTATGGCACCATATGAGGAAGTGTTTTCGCTTGCATTACGCAATTGCTTTGGCAAAAGGTCAAATAAATCACCATCTCTTTGATCTTTTGATCTTGTCTCTAATTTGTCAAAAAAATTCATTTAAAAAATCAAACCGANCATAAATTATTTTAACTTAACCAACGTTTTCGACGACGGTAGCTCCGACCATCACGAAACGATTTCCTACCTTTATCTGAAACCCCCAAATAGAATTCTTTAACATCTGGATTTTCTCTTAGATCCTCCGCTGTGCCGTCCATCACCACTCTGCCCGATTCCAATATATATCCGTAATGAGCAAATCTTAAGGCGACATTTGTATTTTGTTCAGCCAGTAGAAAGGAAACCCCCTCTTTTTCATTGAGATCTTTCACTATCTCAAAAATTTCTTCAACTAANTGTGGTGCTAATCCCATNCTTGGTTCATCTAATAAAACAGTTTCTGGTTTAGACATCAACGCTCGACCAATTGCGCACATTTGCTGCTCACCACCAGACGTGTAACCCGCTTGGCTCTTGCGCCGATCCTTCAGTCTAGGAAAGTAAGAATATACCATTTCAAGATCATTTGCCACTTCTGACTTGCCATCAGTTCGCGTGTAGGCGCCTGTCATCAAATTTTCTTCGACGGTTAAATGCTCAAAGCAATGACGGCCTTCCATTACCTGAATAACACCTCTTCTNACCATCTCAGATGGATTTTGNTTTAAGATTGACTGATCCCGATACTTGATAGACCCTTTTGTAACTTCTCCTCGCTCTGAATGCAGCAAATTAGAAATCGCTTTTAATGTTGTGCTTTTTCCAGCNCCATTACCACCTAGAATGGTCGTTATACCACCTTTTAACACACTTAAACTTACTCCTCTCAAGACTAAAATAACATGATTATATACAACTTCGATGTTATTAACCTCTAGGAGGGTTTCTTTTTGATCTGTACTGTCTAACATTAAGAACTCATCCATTGGCAAAAATTGCAAATTAAACTTAACTTATAATTTTAACTATTCTTCTTGTCTTCTTGGCCCAAAAAGAATTTGGGCCAAGAATTTTGATTGATTATCAGCTACACTGATCTGCTATATTATTTTCAGCAGCATATGAAGCAGAGTCTTCTGCAATCAACGCGTCTACAACAGCTCTATCTGATCCAACAAAATCAGTNATGAGAGACCAAGTTCCGGTATCTGCATCCCATTGNTGTATNGCACCTAGTCCAGGNCCACCATGATTTTCACAAGTCACGTCTATTGCAGATGTGAANCCATCAAAACCCATTTCAGTCCANCGATCTTGACTAATTTTTAGATTCTCTAAACCATCACGCATCATGCCTGGAGTAATATTTGAAACTCCGTGAATTTTCTGAGCTGTACGTGCGGCCTCTACCATATAGGCAGCATTTAAAACACCGCGGCTATAAAGAACTGTTCCAACCTGATCACCGGCTCCAGCAGCTTTACCAGCATCTAAAACATGCTTCTTAATATCTGCATATACTCCAAAATCAGTTCCAGGTTTATTCATAGCAATCGCCTTGTAACCGTCAGATTTTGCGCCTGCTGGTAAAACATCATTTTCAGATGCAGACCACCAAACACCTATAAAACGATCCATTGGGAATCTTATTGATGCTGCTTCACTTATCGCAACTTGATTCATAACTCCCCAACCCCACATAGTTACAAAGTCTGGTTTTTCTTTTCTAACCTGTAACCAAGTAGATTTTTGCTCCTGACCTGGATGATCAACTGGCAATAATACAAGCTCAAACCCATGTTTTGCAGAAAGCTCTTGGAGAGTTCTGATTGGCTCCTTACCATAAGCGGAGTTATGATAAACGAGAGCTATCTTTTTACCATCTAGAGATCCGTTTTCCATATCCATCATGTGCTTAACAATAATCGATGCGGCATCCCAGTAAGTTCCTGGAAAATTAAATACATGACTGAAAACATTTCCATTTGCAGCTGATGTTCGGCCATACCCCATCGAATGAATTGGAATATTGTCAGCTGTCGCTTTTGGTATCAACTGATATGTAATACCTGTTGAAAGTGGAAAATACACCAACGCTCCTTGGCCCTTCGTTGACTCATAACATTCTACACCTTTAGTAGTGTTATATCCAGTTTCACACTCCAGTATTTTAATCATTTCGCCACCAACGCCACCATCTCGAGCGTTAATCATATTTAAATAATCGGTTACCCCATCAGCGTATGGAATACCATTAGGCGCGTAAGGCCCAGTTCGATAGCTTAGTAATGGTATAGCAAGATCTGCACTCGCAGGTATCGCTGTTGCCATCATAGAAGCAGCAATTGCAGCTATAGTTAGTTTCTTCATGGTCAATATCCTCCCTTAGATTTTTAACCTACTACTTTACCCCATTTGCTCTTGGGGCATTTTCTTACTTTGAACATTTCTAATAAGGAAATGGCCAAAGCCTTAATTTTCCCTTCAAGGTTCTCCAATAAGCAACAATGCCATGTGGTTCCTTGATTAAGAAAAATACTATAAGAGCTCCTACAAGAATTATTTGTGAGAACTCCGCTATGTCTGTGGGAATTCCAAGAACTCCAACAAAAACATTTTTGAATAAAACTGGCAGCAACACAATAAATGCCGCACCAATCAATGACCCCAAAATAGAGCCCAAGCCTCCAATTATTATCATAAATAAAACATCAAAGGACTGGTCTATTGAAAAAGCTTCTGTAGGCTCTGCTGCACCTAACCAAACTGAAAAATACAGAGCACCGGCCACACCAACAAAAAAACTTGAAATTGCAAAGGCAGACATTTTAGCAACAAGAGGGTTTACACCAATAATTTCTGCCGCAATGTCCATATCTCTAATTGCCATCCAACTTCTACCGATACGACCACGCACTAAATTTCGGGCAATCCATGCAAATAAAAACAAAAAACCTAAGCAAAATAAATACGTTGCCCATGGCTTAGTATACGGGCCAGTAACAACTAGCCCCAAAAAGTCTCTTTGAGGAGAGTTAATCTGACCAGTAGCAGAATAATTGTACGTCCACTCCCATTTATTAAATAGCCAGACTAGGAAAAACTGTGATGCGAGAGTTGCTACCGCTAAATAGAACCCTTTTATCCTTAAAGAAGGTAAACCAAATAATACACCGACACCGGCAGTAACTAATCCTGCTATCATAATCACNACAAACATATCTAACGCAGGGAAACCCGTCATAAGCTTAAAACTCGCGTAAGCNCCTACCGCCATAAANCCNCCAGTACCTAANGAAACCTGNCCNCAATAACCTGTCAAAATATTNAANCCNATTGCTGCTAANGCATAAATNAANAAAGGTANNAATATNGCTTTTTCCCAGTACTCCGTTAGGAAAAAAGGTACTACGAATACTGCCAAAGCGATCGNTAACCAAAACAAGATTTTATCCAGTCTTAATGGAAAAGTTTCTTGGTCANCCTTNTANGAGGTNTTNAAATCACCNGCTTCACGATAAAACATTTATTTAAACCCTCTCTATAATTTTCTCACCAAACAGACCTTGTGGTCGGAATAGTAAGAAAATGAGCGCAAGCATATATGCAAACCAATTTTCAGTCGCTCCCCCAATCATGGGGCCAATATAAAATTCAAAAAGTTTTTCTCCTAGGCCTATCATAAGACCTCCAATTATTGCGCCCGGAATCGACGTGAATCCTCCCAACATCAATACAGGTAGAGCTTTCAATGCAATTAGAGAAAGAGAAAATTGAACTCCAGATTTTGCGCCCCACATGACACCTGCAACCAAAGCAACAATCCCCGATACAGACCAAACAATCCACCAAATTGTCTCCAAAGATATCCCGACTGATAGTGCCGCCTGATGATCATCAGCCACTGCTCTAAGTGCTCTTCCCATTTTTGTGTAAGCAGAAAAAAGGGTTAACACTGTTACCAATATTATGGCTACAACAGCTGCAGATATTTCTAACTTGTCAATAAACATATCTGTTGTATCAAGTAAGAACTCCGATGGCCCTTCAGGCAATCCCACATTGAGTTCCTTTACATTTGCGCCCCACATCAGGTCGCCCACTCCTTCCAAAACATATGCCAATCCAATTGTAGCCATAAAAAGAATTATACCTTCTTGGTTAACAAGAGGTTTTAGAACAATCTGCACGATAAGCCATGCAAGTCCAATCATAACAAGTAAAGAGAACAGTAAAGCAATAATTGTTGGAAAGCCTGCTCCCCAATGGCTAGCATGCAATCCAAACACTGATAACAAATGAGCAAAAGGTATNTGACCTGTCTGAAAGCCAACTAATGTTAAAGCAGCGAACAGCGCAAGCACCCCTTGCGCAAAATTAAATATACCCGAAGCCTTAAATATTAAGACAAATCCTAAAGCAACTAAAGCATACATAACACCAGCTAACAGCCCAGAAATAACAATTTCATAAAAAAATGGATCTAGAAGAAAAAACATCCTTAATCTCCCATCATCAAAATTGGTAATTTATTCATTTGCCACTCCCAAGTAAGCATCAATCACAGCTTGGTTCTTTAATATATTTTCCGGAGTATCATCTCCAATTTTCTTCCCATAATCCATAACAACAACTCTATCAGCAATGTCCATTACGACACCCATATCATGTTCAATTAGTGCTACGGTGGTTCCAAACTCATCATTCACATCAAGAATAAATCTAGACATATCTTCTTTTTCTTCGACATTCATCCCTGCCATTGGCTCGTCTAAAAGCAACAGTTTTGGTTCAGCTGCAAGTGCCCTTCCCAGCTCAACTCTTTTTTGTAAACCGTAAGGTAATTTGCCAACTTCAGTTTTTCTAATCGATTGAATTTCAAGGAAATCTATCACTTTTTCAACAATTTCACGATTTTCATATTCCTCTTTCTCAGCCGCACCTTTCCACAGAACCTGTGATAATATTCCTGATTTCATATGCGTGAAACGGCCCGTCATAATATTATCTAACGTGGACATCCCCTTGAATAATGCTATGTTTTGAAAAGTTCTTGCAATGCCCTGATAAGCAATCTGATATGGCTTCATGGGTGAGCGCTTTTTACCCCCAAACCAAATCTCGCCTTCCTGTGGATGATAAAAACCATTAATTACATTCAACATTGAAGATTTGCCAGCACCGTTTGGGCCTATTATCGCACGAACCTCACCTTCCAAGATATCAAAAGATATATCCTGTATCGCAATAACACCACCAAATCTCATGGTGATATTTTTCATTTCCATAATTGGTGCACCGAAAGTTCTTCCATGTGCATTATCTGTGAGTTGGGTTTCATTTACCTCGTTCATGCGGCCTTTACCTTCTCTGTCACGACCTCAGCATCACGTAACTCTAAAGTAGCCGAAATGCTTCCTTTTCGACCGTCTTCATAAGTCACTTCCGTATCAGTCGAAATTTGGGTCTTGTTAGAATAAAGCCCTGAAATCAAATCAGAATATTTATCTTCAATAATTCGCCTTCTAACTTTTCTTGTCCTTGTCATTTCACCATCATCCGCATCCAACTCCTTGTGTAGGATGAGAAATCTATGGATTTGGCAGCCTGATAACATTTGATCTCCAGCAAGTGAAATATTAACTTCTTCAATATGATCCTGTATCTGACGCACAACATCCGGATGTCCAGCAAGTTCCTGATAGCTCGAGTAAGAGATATTATTTCGTTCTGCCCAATAACCTACTGCAGTTAAATCAATATTAATAAAAGCACAGCAATGACTTTTATCATTTCCAAAGATCACTGCCTCTAGAATATTTGGATAGAATTTTAATTTGTTTTCAACATACTTTGGAGCAAATAAACTTCCATTAGCCATTTTCCCAACATCTTTTGCTCGATCAATTATACGTAAATGACCACTATCTTCTTCGATGAAACCAGCATCACCCGTTGCTACCCAACCGTCTTTATCTTTAGTGGATGCCGTTCCCTCTGGGTTCTTGTAATAACATTCAAAAGAGCTGTCTGACCTATAAAAAACCTCTCCACTTTCAGCAATCTTGAGCTCTACACCTGGACACGCCACCCCTACTGTGTCAGCTCTTACCTCTTTNTCTGGTTGCAAAGTAACAAAAACTCCNGCCTCTGTTTGACCATACAATTGTTTGAGGTTTATTCCTAAAGATCTGTAAAAATCAAAAATCTCTGGGCCAATTGCTTCACCAGCCGTATACCCTACCCGAACGCGGCTTAAACCAAGTGAATTCTTTAAAGGCTTATAGATTATAAATTCCCCTACAGAATACTTTAGACGGTCCCAAAAACCCACATTTTTGCCATCTAGAATATCATTACCAACTTTTTTTGCATGGCTCATAAAGAAGCTAAATAACTTCCTTTTAAGATTACTCGCATCCTCCATCCGAATTGTTATCGAAGTCAGCATAGTCTCAAAAATTCTTGGTGGACTGAAAAAATATGTTGGACCAATTTCTTTCAGATCACCCTGCATTGTATCGGCGCTTTCAGGGCAATTGACGCAAAATCCCACCCATAATGCCTGTCCATTAGCAAATATAAAATCTCCAACCCAAGCCATTGGTAGATAAGCTAATATCTCATCCGTATGTTTTAGATTATCAAATTCAGAAGCTGCCTTGGATGCGGATAATACATTTTTATACGTTAGCACAACACCCTTCGGTTTCCCAGTAGTTCCAGAAGTATATAGCATGACACAAGTAGTGTTCTCAGTTTGATTGTTTAAACGTTTTTCTAAAGTTTCAATCTGAGATTGTGCCTTTTCACGACCAATCTTCTGCACGTCTTTGTATGCGTGTAAATGAGAATGATCATACTTTCTCAACCCACGCGGATCCAAATATATAATCTCTGTTAGAGCCGGTAACTTGTCTTTTATATCAATCAACTTATCACATTGCTCCTGGTCTCCAACAATCGCAAATTTTGCGCTGCAATGTTCAAGGACATAGGCTATCTCATCTCCTACAGCATCATTATAAACTGGGACTGGTACTGCACCAGCCATTTGAGCCGCAATAAAACTCCAGTAAAGAGCAGGCCTATTTCGTCCTACTATGGCAACATTGTCACCTTCTTTTAAACCCAATTCTATCAAGCCATTTGCTAAAGCAGTAACTTCTTCATGGGATTGCGCCCATGTCCATGTTTGCCATATCCCATATTCCTTTTCCCTATAAGCTGGGTTCGTAGAATATATTTTGGCATTTCGTTCCAATAATTTTGGTATCGTGTAATAGCCATTAAATGGCTCTGATGTTTTCTCCAAATTTACCCCTCCCTAGGGAATCGATCCTAGAATGATTCGATCATTCAAAGATACATCAAATTGATATAAGCAAGAAGCAATAAAGACTCTGATTACAAATTGCGACAAATTGTTTTGACGTTAACGTAACGTAAATGATTGATAGCGCCAAATAACAGGATTTAAAACTTCATTTTATACATTTTTGTCAGAAATAAATATTTCTTGATTACATTAAACTTATAATCAACTATCAATTTTTAAACAACCTGAAGAGTTTTATAATGCATATCTGGATTAGATCAGAAGTTCGTGATTTTGAAAAACGAGTGGGGCTCGTGCCAAGTGATGTAAGAAAATTAGTTTCAGATGGTTTTAAAATAACCATCGAAGAATCAAAAAATCGAGTAATCTCTTCGAATTATTATAAAGAGTCAGGTGCTGAAATTGTCCCATCAAATAGTTGGCAATCTGCCCCTAATGAAGCAATTATTTTTGGGCTAAAAGAATTACCTGAAGAAATCAAAATACTAAAACATAGGCATATAATGTTTGGTCACGCCTACAAGGGTCAATTAGGATCAAGATCTTTACTTGATCGCTTCAAAAAAGGTGGGGGGACCCTATACGATCTCGAATATTTGCTGGATGAAAATAATAGAAGGATTGCTGCATTTGGTTATTGGGCAGGCTTTGCCGGAGCTGCAGTAGCCTTGAAGGTATGGCTACACCAGAAAATTAGTAAGGGCCCAGGCCCAAAAAAAATCAAAGTCTATTCTGGACGCAAAAAATTAGTTAAAGAGCTAAGAGCCACATTTGAAAATGAAATTATTTCAAAAATACCTAAACCAAAAGTAATAATTATTGGAGCTCTTGGACGTGTTGGCTCAGGTGCAAGTGAACTAGCTAAAAGCTTAAATCTGGAAGTAACACCATGGGATATCGCCGAAACCAAACATGGCGGGCCGTTCCCACAAATCTTTGACCATGAAATATTTATTAATTGTATTTTAGCACGGCCTGGCGTCCCAGTTTTTGTTCAAAAGTCAGATATAAAACATTCCCAAAAATTAAGTGTAATATCTGATATATCTTGTGATCCTGATAGCCCGTATAATCCAATACCAATCTATGAAAACGCAACTAGCTTCTCTAATCCTGTGATTAGAANATCTCATGAAAAAACAAACTTNGATATAACAGCTATTGATAACTTNCCATCAATGCTACCTNTCGAAAGTAGTGAAGATTTTTCCAATCAGTTNCTACCCACGCTGCTCGAATTAAAAAATATTGACAAAGGGCCGTGGGGNAGAGCAAAACAAATTTATTTAGNAAATATTTAGGAGAATTTAATGTCACATATTCATTGGGTNGGAACTGGATTATCTGCNATACCTGGGATTAANCGACTTATTGAAAATGGTCACAAAATTACTGTTTGGAATAGAACAATAGAAAAGGCACAGTCTTCACTAAAAGGCCTGAGCCCAGAAATTCAAAAGTTTTCAATTGAAGCATTAAATGCAAATCTTAATAAAAATGACATTCTAATCTCAATGTTACCAGGTGACTGGCATGTTCCTTTGGCAAAAATCTGTCTCCAAAAGCAAGCCCATTTCGTATCTTCTTCATATATTTCTCACGAGATGTTAGTGTTAAATTCAGATTTTAAAGCCGCTAACATAGCTTGTGTTAACGAGGTGGGCCTTGACCCCGGTATTGATCATTCTATGGCACATTTCCTAGTTAATGATCTAAAAAACTCATTACCCAAAAATGATGTTTCAGTGGATTTTATAAGTTACTGTGGAGGTGTGCCAAAAATCCCCAATCCCTTTCGTTACAAATTTAGCTGGTCTCCAGCTGGTGTGTTAAAAGCACTAAAGTCTCCTTCAAAATCAATAAAAAATGGAGAAATATGGGATGTTGAGCGACCTTGGGATGCAATTACTCGATACACCGCTCCTTTGCCTGAGCCAGAAGAATTTGAAGTATATCCAAATCGCGACAGCTTACCTTTCTTAAAACAATATCATTTTAATCCTGATTGGCATNTCAACCAATTTGTTCGAGGAACACTAAGACTTGATGGTTGGTCCAAAGCTTGGTCGAACGTTTTCAAAGAAATTGAAAACTTAACTTTTCCAGAGGGCGATACACGACTTCAAGAAATGTCAAACGAATTTTGGGCCAAAAATGCTTACGAGGAAAATGAACCAGATCGTGTTATTTTATGCGTTTCCTTGAGTGCAAAATCAAACTCAGAAACGTTATATCACAAGAGTTATGTTTTAGATGCTTGGGGAACTCAGGAAAGTTCTGCAATGGCCAGATTAGTCTCAATCCCCGTAGCAACAGCTGTTGAAGCTATTAAAAATGGGGAAATTAAACCAGGCGTAACATCCNCCCCTGATTCTCCTGACCTTGTCGATCGTTGGATGGTAATGGTTGANTCGCTTTCACAACATTTAGAAATTGTTGATCACTTACAATAATATTAATTTAAGAACTCTTTGATTTTGGTAATTCGACTATATTTGGATCCGTTGTTACTTCTTCAAAATCAAAATTGTCTAATTTGCGCGCTCTATTTCCTGCACGCTTAGCAGAAATCTTTATCTCTTCAATGTCTTTCGAAGCTTGAACAAAATGGCGATCAAGGTTCATTACTCTTTCGCTTAATCTCTCAACGTCCTTAAACAATAATCCCAATTCTGTCCTTATAGCACCAGCTTGCTCTCTCATTCGAGCATCTTTTAGTATCGCGCGCATCGTATTTAGAGTTGCCATACATGTTGTAGGCGAGACAATCCAAACTTTTGCATCAAAACCCTCCCTTACAACATCTGAAAAATTTGCATGTAACTCTGCATAAACAGCTTCAGACGGCAAAAACATTATCGCTCCTTCNGCAGTTTCCCCTTCAATTATATATTTCTCNGCTATAGATTTGATATGCTGCCTAACAGANGTCTTCATCATCCGACTTGCCTCTATTAGTTCGGAAGAGTTAGAAGAAGATCTTAAGCTTTCATAAGCTTCAAGAGGAAATTTAGAATCAATAACAATTGCTCCAGGTGGGTTTGGCAAATCTATTAAACAATCAGCTCTTTTTCCGTTAGAAAGCGTATATTGAAATTTGTAAGAATCAGAAGGTAAGGCTTTAATCACGATATCATTTAATTGAATCTCACCAAAAGCCCCACGGGTNTGCTTATTTGATAAAATNTCTTGCAGGGATAATACATTTCCAGAAAGTTTCTCNATATTTTCNTGGGCTTTATCTATAGTCTCTAACCTCTGTTGTAATTCTCCCAANGATCTAGCTGTTTTAGTTGCGCTTCCTTGCAAACTTTCTCCCATCGTATTTTGNACTTCTGCCAATCTCTCATTAATTAAATTCAGCAGCTTTGATTGGCTGGCGGCCTGAACCTCACCTATAGTCTTCAAACTACCAGTCAATTGCTGCTGACCGTCAGCCAAAATTCTGATTTGCTCATTAAGATTACTGAAAGAAACTTCAGAAGGTTCAGCGGAATCCTTACTTTTTCGTAAAATCAATAATAATGTCACTATTAACAAAAAGCCAATTACTACCAAAGAGATTAAATAAACATTATTAGCCAAAAAATATTGCATCATTTNCGACCAAACATCCTCTCAACATCCGATAAGCTTAATTCAACATAGGTTGGTCGACCGTGATTACACTGCCCCGAATGNGGTGTCANCTCCATCTCCCTCAATAAAGCATTCATNTCATCAATCTTCAATCTACGGCCTGAACGTANCGATCCATGACAAGATATACGGCTTAAGATAGCGTCTATTTTTATTTTTAAAATTTCACTCCTGTCGCTATCATTTAACTCGTCTAATATATCTTTTATTAAGTTTTCTGCATTCACAACACCCAACAAAGCAGGAGTTTCCCTAACTACGATAGCTCCTGGGCCAAATGCTTCCAATACTAAGCCAAATGATTTCAATTCATCCGAAAATTCTAGAAGCCGAACAACATCACTCTCAGACAAATTAATTATTTCTGGTATGAGTAAAGTTTGTGTCTTTATTCGGTCTTTTAGCATTAATTCTTTTAATTTTTCATAAATGATGCGTTCGTGTGCAGCATGTGAGTCCACGAGAACTAGGCTGTTAGCTCGCTGTGCTAATATATAGTTTTCAAACAAATGTGCTCTAGCCATTCCCAAAGGAAAAACTTCGTCATCAATTTTTCTTTCTTCAGCAATTGAACTTTTGATTTGCTCAGTGACTNCAGCATTAACTTNAACTTGCTCTAAGTTTTGAAATTTTGATTGGTTATTAAAATTATTAACTGATTGATAAGCAATTTTNGAATCAGGATTAGATGCTATATTTCCATTGAAAGCCCCAAGCATTTGGTGCCCGATGGTACTAGAAGACCGATGGCCCGATTCNGCTAGAATGTGTTTTAAACCAGAAACAACTAGTCCGCGNACNACTCCTGGCTCCCTAAAACGAACCTCGGCTTTTGCTGGGTGAACATTCATGTCAACTCTTTTAGGATCACATTCAATAAATAAAGCCACCGCAGGATATCTGTTACTGGATAATAAATCTGAATAAGCCGCCCTCAAAGCGCCAATTAAAAGTTTATCCTTTATGGGCCGTCCGTTGACAAAGAAAAATTGTTGCACAGCTGCCCCTCGCGAATAAGTTGGAAGTGCCGCATAGCCAAATAACTTAATTTCCTCTCTCTCTGTATTTATCATGATACTATTATCTGTAAAATTTGTTCCTAAGACTTGCGCCAACCGGCTCTTCATTGCCCTCCAATGATCACCTAAGTCTGGATCGTATTTNAATATAAAGCGCCCCTCCCCACCTTTAGATATATCTTTAAGAGTAAAAGTTACCTTTGGCTCAGCTATCGCNAGACGCTTAACAACATCNGCAATTGCTCGGCTTTCTGCCNTATCACTTCGCAAGAATTTCAATCTTGCAGGAGTTGNATAGAATAAATCATTTAAGTCNACAACTGTCCCTNACGCAAATGCTGCAGGTTTAACTTCCCCAATNTTACCCCCTGTTACAGTAATTTCAAATGCNCAATCNGCATCAGAACTTCTGGAGGTAATTTTCAACCTTCCAACCGCNCCTAGCGAGGGTAAAGCTTCTCCTCTAAAACCAAAAGTATGGATATTTAGTAAGTCCGTACCGTCAATTTTTGAAGTGGCATGCCTAGAAACCGCCAAAGATAAATACTTGGATTTAATCCCACTCCCATTATCGACCACTCTAAGTAACGTCTTACCACCATCAGCGTAAGTAACATCGATACGACTAGCGCCAGCATCTAGAGAGTTCTCAATTAGCTCTTTAACAGCAGAGGCAGGCCTCTCAACAACCTCACCAGCAGCAATCCTATTAATGGCATCATCCGTTAGTTGGCGAATTTCCCCAACCGATCTAACTGACAGTGCATCTATCTCATTCATAGAAATAACCTAAAGTATTTTTTCTTAAACTTCTATTATTTTTAAATACTATTCATAGTCCTTCAGGTTTCCCCACGACGACTATGGTAAAATCTTCGAACGATAATAACTTTTTTGCTACGAGCGCTATATCTGAAGATTTTACTGCTCTTATTTTATCGTTTCTCGATTTAATGTAATCTTTTCTTAAACCAATAAATTGCATGCTNGCTAGTATCTTAGCGATCCTAACATTTCCGTCAAATCTTAATGGGTAAGCACCAATTAAAAACTTCTTAGCCCCTAATAATTCTTCATCACTAACGCCATTTTCTGCCATATTTAATAATTCTTGCTTAAGAATATCTATTGCGATCGATACTTTTTCATTAGATGATTGGAACATACCCAAATACAATTCAGCATTATCATACTGTGTCAAACTCGTGCTTACAGAATAGGTTAAACCNCGCTTTTCTCGAATTTCTTTCATTAACCGAGAATTAAATCCTCCCCCACCCAGTATATGGTTCATAATAAACGCATCAAAAAAATTTTNATCTGTTCTTTTTATGCCTTGAAGAGTAAAAAACACGACTGATTGGGGAGTTGGGTAATCAATCACGTTAATACCTAAATTAAATTTTGAAGTAGCCCGGCCCGGCAGGGCTTTAGTTGACTTTGGTACATCTCTTAACAGTTCCTCTAACATATGAACTGCTTCTTGCTCTCCAATATCACCTACAATAGCTATTGAAACACGATCATTGTTCAGTGATATTTTATGAGCCCGGATTAAATCATGTCTTTTCAATCTGTTTATTGTCTTTTTATCGCCTAGCTCACTCGAGGAATATAAATGGTCTGAAAAAGTTAATTTAAATAGCTCAGATTTTCCTATTTTCCTGGGGTTTTTCTTATCTGATTCAATTACAGATAGGATTTGCTTTCGAACTCTTTCTGTTGCCTCCATATCGAAGCGAGGCTTCGTTAAAGCATCCCGAAGTAATTCAGTAGCCTTTTGCCTAGTTTCACTGAGAAACTTGGCAGACACAGACAAATCATCACGTCCTACATCGAATTCAAATGAANCAGCTATACGATCTCGTTCTTGCGCGAAAGATACAGCATTCAAAGATCCAGAACCTTCTTCTAACAAGGAAGTCATAAAATTTATAGCGCCACGGCTTTCATAATCATCCATAGAAGTTCCACCTCGAAACCTCATTTCCAAGCTTATAAATGGAAGGCTTCTTTCTTCAACCAACCAAAATTTTATTCCATTATTAGTTGTTAATTCCTTGATATCTAAATCAGCGTACATTGGCCTTGCGCCAAAAAATACAAGCATAGAAACGATAGCTATTAAAAGTTTCAATTTTCCACCTTTGTTGGCTTTCTAATCCAACCTGTTACCGATTTTTCTTTTTTGAATAATGATTTAGCAGCTTTCAAAATTTCTGCAGAACCAATTTCCTGCAATTCTGCAGGCCAAACCAAAACATCTTCAACTTTCAGCCCAGATGTTAATGCTGCTCCAAATCTTCTCGCTTGAGAGAACGCACTATCAAGTGCATAAATCTGATGAGCCTTATACTGAAATTTTATTCTATTGAGGTGTTTTTCATCTATTCCATTTAATAATAAATCGTTAATCGCGCCATCTAATTCTATTTCAATTTCTTCCAAAGAGACCCCCTCTGATGGCACAGCAATCAAGCTAAAATGTGTGTCATCATAAGAGCGGCCATCATAATAAGCGTTAGTATAAATTGCTTTTTTACTATTAAGCTGTAACTCTTTTCCCAAAATAGATTGAATGCCATCTGATCCAAGTAAATCAGCCAATAAAGTCAAGGCAGCAGCATTTATTTGTTTACCATTATTTCTTTCTTCTGCGATATAAGTCCGTACTAAATATGACTGAGCAACTCTTTCATCTTCAAATATCAATCGACGCTGCGCAATTTGAGGTGGTTCTGTTGGTCTGACACGATCAATTAAATTGTTAGTTCTTTCAATTTTACCATAGAATTTCTCAGCCAATAATTTAACTTTATTTGGCTCAACATCTCCCGCTACAATTAAGATTGCATTATTAGGGGCATAATAACGGTTGTAAAAATTAATGACATCTTTCCTGGTTAGATTATCTAACTCATGACGCCAGCCTACAATCGGGATTCCATAGGGATGGTTCAAATATAATGATGCCATATTTTGCTCATTAAAAAGAGCACTTGGATTAGAATCTGTTCTTTGATTTCTTTCTTCGATGACTACATCTAATTCCGTCTTAAAATCTTTCTCAGATATCACTAAATTTTTCATTCTATCTGATTCATAATACATGACTAATTCAAGATAGTCACTTGATACNCGCTGGTAATANCCTGTGTAGTCTTGNGAAGTAAACGCATTGTCAGANCCNCCTAAAGACTCCACTTTTTTACTAAATTCNCCTGTCTTAACGTTTTTTGTTTCTTTAAAAAGCAAATGCTCCANCAAATGGGCAACCCCAGATTTACCCGAAATTTCATCTGCTGCCCCAGCTTTGTACCAAACCATATGAGTAACAATAGGGGCTCGATGATCCTCAATAACCACCACTTCCATTCCATTGTTCAGANAAAAAGAAGTAATCTGACTTCTTGCTTCTGAGTAAGACAAAAATGACAGTAAAAAAAATGTAGTAAAGGAACTAAATTTTATCATTACACTATTTGTAATTTGGAGGACGTGCTAGAATTTTGACGCCTAACTCACTTAAACGATCCATTTCTTTTTTACTATCGAGCGTCATTGATGAATAGGCCCTAAAATAAACATTCATATCTATCAGACGTTCAAGAAAAAGGCCTTTATTTTCTTCTCTAAATTTCTTATCGGCCGTAGACAACTCATCCTTTATATTATCAATTAATCCAAAACGAGTAATAGCTTCCTCTAAAGATTTATCATTCCCAAAAGTATCATTTGTTAGCTGCAAAACGCCACCTAAAGCCGTTATTACATCTTCTCGTGGATTTATATCAGTTAAATTTGACCCCCCTAAGGTTGGCGCAGGCAACGTTGAAAAGTCACTTGGCATTTCAATCTCTCGAAGAGTAACGAGTGCGAACTCGTCTGGGCCATTTCCAGGATTCCTTAAAGTTAAAAGATTAGGATNATTATCTCCACATGAAACCAACAACATGGCAAATAAGAAAATCTTGAAGAACGAATTCATTGAATGCCTACATTTGTTTAAAATTAGTCTTGTCATTAACGTATATAATAAAATTCTGCGCTAATCACAATTACTTAAACCTTTTTGTTAGAAAAGAAAATTATAGCAAAAATACCCAGAAATATCGCCACGTCTGCTANATTAAAACTATACCTATTTACTATACCACAACATGACATGTTCAAAAAATCCACTACCGCTCCATGAAAAAAACGGTCAAACACATTACCCGCAGCACCACCCAAAACAAATCCCGCCATAGTTCTTTCAAAGTTAGTGGTTAATACTTTGAAAGTATAAAGAGTTATAAAAAAACATATTAATAATGTTATAAAAATAAGAACCCATTTTACAAAAGCTTCATTTGAAGAAAACAAACCAAAATTTATTCCCTTGTTCCACGCAAATTGAAAAGTTAGATAAGGAGAAAATACATCAAAACTCCTCAATTTCTCCAATTGTAAAACATAAAGTATCCAGAATTTTGTTGCTTGATCNATTATCAGTATAAAAAATGCAATTAAATAATANATANGCATGGATAAATTCCTAATGTTTGAAATGGCGAATATTTGTGAAACCCATTGAAATTCCAGCGTCATCAGCTGCCTGAATTACTTCGTTATCCCTTATTGACCCTCCAGGCTGAATAATTGCTGCTGCACCCGCCTNGATAACCTCAGAAATCCCATCGGCAAATGGAAAAAAAGCGTCTGAAGCAATAACAAAATCCTTATAAAATTCTTTTTCTAAATTCAAAGAATTGATCATTTCATTTAATTTTCTAACAGCCACTCTCGAACTATCTACCCTACTCATCTGTCCAGCACCTATGCCAATTGTGGATTGATCTTTTACTAGAACTATAGCATTCGATTTTACGTGTTTAGCGACTTTCCAAGCAAACATTAGATCGACTAACTCAGTATCTTTTGGCACCTTACGGGTTACGACTTTTATATCGTTAAGTGAAATAGCATTATTATCCTCTTCTTGTAACAAGACGCCACCATGAACTTTTTTCCAAGTCAAAGAAAAATTATTTTGTTTTGACAAATCACCAGTTATTAATACCCGAAGGGCTTTATTTTTTTGTAAGAGTTTTTTACTTTCTTCCGTGCAATCTGGAGCAATTAATACTTCTGTAAATGTATTTAATATTAACTCTGCTGTTTCTTTTTCAATACAAGTATTTAAAGCAATAATCCCTCCAAATGCTGAAGCCTGATCACAATTGAAAGCTTTTCTGTAAGCTTCGTCTTGACTTTCACCCAAAGCAACACCGCATGGGTTTGCATGCTTCACAATCGCACATGCAAAAGTACCGTTATCAAATTCCGAAACCAAATCAAACGCCGCATCAACATCATTAATATTGTTATAGCTTAGTTCTTTCCCTTGAATCTGAAGCATTAAATTTGCCTCGTTATCCTTATAGAAGCCAGCTTTTTGATGTGGGTTTTCTCCATACCTTAAAGGAATGTGCAAGTTCCCAATAAAACCAAATGACGAAGGCATATCATCATTGCTAAAGTCGCTCATCCAATTTGAAATTGCCAAATCATATGCCGAAATCGCAGTGAATGCTCTTGCTGCTAGTTTTTTTCGAAAATCCTGATCAGTCGTAAAATCATTCTCACTTAAATGATTTAATAAATTATCATAATCATTCGGGTTAACAATTACAGTCACATAATTATGATTTTTTGCTGCCGACCTGATCATCGCCGGGCCACCAATGTCAATGTTCTCTATACATTGATCATAACTCGCCCCCTCTTTTACGATTTCTTGAAAGGGGTAAAAATTTACCACCAGCAAATCAATTTCAGGGATATTATTTTCGAGCATCGAACCTAAATGATCCTGATTATCACGTAATCCTAATAAACCCCCATGTATTTTAGGATGGAGCGTTTTTACTCGCCCATCCATCATCTCTCCAAAACCTGTTATTTCAGAAACCTCCGTTACTGGGTAACCAGCCTCGCCTATGACTTTTGCTGTACCTCCAGTAGAAATTATCTCAACACCTAAATAATCTAATTTCTTAACAAAATCTAGTAATCCAGTTTTATCAAATACTGATATAAGTGCTCGTGATATTTTTCGTTTTCCTGGTTTCATAAATAGCCTTTTAATATTCTATCGAAGCTCCAAATAACAACAAAATACAAGATAGAAATGTTAACTGTTTAATGGTCTTCTNATNATCTAAGATTANCTTAGTTTGTAAGTTGAAAAGATAAAACATTCTGTTTNGTCGCAGTTCTCTCTTTACCAAATNAAANCAATCAATGCTCCCATTAATTTTTATTGNCCAACACATCTTTTTTTCTCATGTGAGATATAAAAAAACCATCCATGCCTCCATATTCAGACCAGAAATCTGGTCTCGTACGTATACTTTTGTTCAGACTTTCACATTCCTTAGATAATCCGACTGACTCATAATCAATTTTGACAGGATAAATATCTGAGTTATTTAATAAAAATTCTTCAATTTGACTTTCCCCTTCATCATATAATAATGAACAAGTACAGTATAGGATATGGCCCCCAGGCTTAACAAACTCTCTTGCACGACAAAGCATTTTCTTTTGCAATATAACAAGTACAGCCAACTCCTCCTCACCTTTCAAAAATGGTAAATCTGGATGTCGTCTAATTGTACCAGTTGCGCTACAAGGCGCATCCAATAGAACAATATCGTATTCTTCATCCTCTTTATAACTGAAGATATCTGTAGTTACTAAATTTGCGTCAAAATTAACTCTTTCTAAATTTTCTTTAAGTACNTTCATCCGGTTTCGAGAAATATCTAAGGCAGTNACATTCGCTCCCNCGTCTACTAATTGCATTGTCTTACCACCTGGTGCAGCACATAAATCTAAAACACTTTTCCCACGCAGATTGCCGAGCAATTTGACTGGAATTGANGCAGCTGCGTCTTGAACCCACCATTGACCTTCTTCGTATCCAGAATATTTCGATATCGCACCTTTCCAAACTCTGAGGGAGCCGTTAGGTAATTCTTCTAAATTTTTTTCAACGCCTGCTTTAAATGTAAGATCTATTGGAGGAATTTTAGAATGCACTGCTTCTATTTTCTTTTGGATGATTTTTCCGTGTTGTTGCTTTAGNGGCCTACCAATCCAAATTGGTAGACTCTGTGGTCTGATATCATTCCAAACTTTTATCCCATCTCGCGATACCTTCCGAAGCACCGCATTAACCAAACCAGAAAAAGACGAACCTCTTTTTAATTCATGGGTTAGCTTCACTGAGTCATTTACAACACCATGGGCAGCAGCCTGGTTAACACATAATTCNATCACTCCAATTATTATTATCCTCAAAAATAGCTGTGGAGGCGTTTTAGTCAAATACGATTTCAACAACATTTGAGAAGGTTGATAATTCCTGAAACAGTCCAAAGAAAGCCGAACTGCTGCTCTTTTTTCTTTAGCATTACACAACCGATAGCTTTCAATATTTTCCTTTTGCGCGGAAGTTATCATAATACCCTGGTCTATTACCATTGCTAAGAGCGCTAATGCAGCCCGCCTAGAGTTAATATTATTCATTTAATTATCTTTGCAATTTTCTAATTCTAAATTATGTAATGCTTATAGATATTGGAATTATACAAATGTTTAAAAAAAGCAATAAGTGTTTATCAGCGGCAGCAAAGCGTTCTTTATCAGAAGCTGAAGAACGCAAAAAACAAGAAAAGAAAAAATTGATCCCAACTGAGTTGGGTGGCCGAGATGGGCCTGAACCCACCCGATATGGAGATTGGGAAAAAAAAGGTATCGTCTCTGATTTTTAAGGCATTTTAACTTAGAAATTAAGGCTCAGTCGAGTCCCAATACATCTAGCATATCATATTCTCCAGGCTTTTGGTTTTGCCCCCAAATAGCTGCTGTTAAAGCTCCGCGNACAAATATATTTCTATCTGTAGCAATATGTCTGAGTACAATTCTTTCACCGGGTGCTGCAAAGACAATATCATGCTCTCCTACAACATCGCCACCACGCGCTACTGAAAACCCGATATCACCACGTTTTCTAGGCCCCNTTATACCATCTCTTCCACGATCCGCAATTTTCGATAATTCTTTTCCTCTGCCTGAGGCAACCGCCTCTCCTAACATCAGAGCAGTGCCTGAAGGCGCATCAACTTTCATACGATGATGAGTTTCTAATATCTCAACATCAAAATCCTCATCCAAAGCCTTTGCTACTTTCTCAGCCAACTGGGATAAAAGATTTACCCCCAAACTCATATTCCCAGCTCTGATGAGCACAGCGTGTCTAGCGGCAGCGCTCAATTTTTGAAAATGTTTTTCCGAAAACCCNGTTGTTCCGATAACATGAACACATCTAGCTTGAGCTGCAAAATGAGCGTATCTAGTACTTGCTGATGGAGTCGTAAAATCAATAAATGCTTGAATTTTTGAAAATACCTCTAAGGGATCATCCGAAACGGACAAACCAAAACTCTTACCACCCGTCATTTCACCTACATCAAGCCCTAACCAGTCATGCCCAGAATTTTCCAAAACTCCAGCAAGTAAAAACCTATCATCCAATATCAAGCTTTTTATTAGCATTTGCCCCATTCGGCCNGAGGCTCCAGCAACACCAATTTTTATTTTTCCTGACATATCAATCTCCTCAACCGCTTATCACTCAATAACCATTATATACGTCTAAAGCAAAGGGTCTGTTGCAGAATAAAGTGATCTACAATAATGATGCGTTTGTGACAGGAGAAAATAATGTCAAATCAATTCGAACAAGGCCATGGTCCAAGCCAACGTCAACTAAGAGTTGGAGAATTAGTTCGTAGAGCATTAGCTGAAGCGTTTTTAAGAGATCAAATTTACGATGACATTCTAATTGGCGTGTCTATTAATGTTGGGGAAGTACGCATGTCCGCAGACTTGAAAATTGCTCATGTTTTTGTTTCACCATTAGGGGGAGAAAATTCTAAAGAAATAGTTAAAGCACTAAATTTAAATAAGATAGAGCTCAGAAAAATAGTGACAAAAAATGTTAAATTAAAATTTTCACCTGAGCTAAGATTTTTGTTAGATAAGACTTTTGACAATATGGATGCCACTCGAAAGCTTTTTAATAAAGCGGAAATAAAACGTGACATTCAGGATGAGTGATCGAAAGAAAAAAGGTAAAAATATATCAGGATGGATATTAATTGATAAACCTCGAGGTATCTCATCAAGCGCGGTCGTAAATAAAATTAAATGGTGCTTAAACGCAAAAAAGGCAGGCCATGCCGGAACTTTAGATCCGGAAGCAACCGGCCTGTTAGTTGTAGCTTTAGGTGAAGCAACTAAAACAATTTCTTTTATAACCGAGGCATTCAAATCTTATGACTTTACAATTAATTTGGGAAGTCAGACAACTACTGATGATCTTGAAGGCGAAATAATAAAAAGCTCCACAAACAGACCAAATAAAAAAAATATTCAGGAAGCTTTAATTAAGTTTCAAGGTGAAATATNCCAAGTACCGCCTCAATTCTCAGCAGTAAAAATAAATGGGGAACGAGCATATAAACAAGCTCGAAAAGGTAATCATTTAAAATTAAAACCCCGATTATTGAAAATAGAATATCTAAAATTAGTAGAAATCCACGACAGTCACTCTGTTTCTTTGAAATTGAGATGCGGTAAAGGAGGCTATGTTAGATCTATTGCCAGAGATCTAGGTATCGAACTTGGCTGCTTCGCACATGTAAGGACTTTGAAAAGAATAGCTTCCGGACCATTCAAGATCGAGAATGCTATAACATTTGACATTTTCAAAAATAAGGGTCAGGACAGGTGCCTCGAAGAATGGGTCTTGCCATTGGAGTATGGTTTAAAAGAAGTGAATAAAATCGAAATTGATTACTTAAGTGTAAAAAAATTAAAACACGGCCTACCAATCGAATATCAAAAGAGTGATATACCTGAAGAAGCTAATGCCTGGGCTTCATTCAATAATAAAGCAATCGCAATCATAAATTTTAGAGATGGCATTTTGCACCCATCAAAGGTTTTTTTGAATAATGATTACTAAGAAACATATCAAAGATGATATTAATAGTGAAGCTATCTACTCTGATTGTGAGCGCTATCGCTACTCTTTAAGTAGAATTTGGGATTCTAATAGGCAAAATGTTTTATTTGTAATGCTAAATCCATCNACAGCAGATGAGTTTAAAAATGACCCAACTGTAGAACGATGTGAAAGACGTGCTCGAATGCTAAATTTTGGCGCTTTCTGCGTATGTAATATCTTTGCTTGGCGGGAAACAAATCCACATAATTTAANAAAAATTTCTAACCCTATAGGANNAGATAATAACTTNCATATTCTCAGGGCTAGTTNTTCAGCAAACCTTGTTATTTGCGCTTGGGGAGTACATGGAAAACACCTAAATCGAGATAAGGAAGTTACAAAGCTATTGCTCGACAATAACACTAAGTTATACCACTTAGGTTTAACAAAAGAAAATCACCCAAAACACCCACTATATATACCATANAGTCAGGAAATTATTCCTTGGTAGCTGCTGAAAAACTTAAGAACTAGAATGAACAATCAAACCAAAGGCATTATGATAACGGGTATTGGTGTTATAGCACTTATACCAGATAGCCTAATAATCAGACTAGTTGATGAGGCAACTATGACTGTAGCGTTCTGGCGTGCTGGCTTATCAGGAATAGCAATTACGATTTTCCTTTTAATAACTCGCGGACCAAAATCCTTAATAAGTTTTTCATGGCCTACTNTTTTTTTTGCTACTTGTTACGCGATAAATACTATTCTTTATGTTATCGCATTAAGTTTAACATCCGTAGCTGCTACTGTTTTTTTACTTGCAACAGCCCCAGTTTGGGCTCTCATTATAAGTCGCATCTTTTTAAAAGAACCTTTTACCANTCGAATGACNCTTACTGTAATTTTTACNATGTNNGGTATTNCTATAATTTCNGCCGGCTCNAGCTTNAATTTTGGTGCNTTTTTAGGGAANNTNGCCGCCCTNGGNGTTGCAATATCTCTTGCCATTGCATTTACGATAGCTAGATCAGCNCCNCANATCTCTATGATACCGGCAACAGCATTATCTTATATTGTAGCAGCTATTGCAGTAATGCCTTTCGTCTCTTCTTATACAATGGAAGCGATGGATTGGCCCAAAATGTTAATTTTAGGTGGAGCACTTTTACCCCTTGCAACATGTTTTATGGCAATTGGGCCAAGGTATATCACATCAGCCGAAGTAGGCTTATTCCTAGTCTTAGAGAGNATTTTTGCACCTATTTTAGTTTGGTATGTATTGGGCGAAAATCCTGGCTCAACGGCCATTTTTGGCGGTTGCATTGTCCTAACTGTCCTCACCATATCAAATATTATTGGACTAAGAGCAACAAGGAATAGTTAGATAATATTAAAATTACTGTACAAAATTTTGCCTTTTTAACGTGAAAATTCCAGCACAAATTACTATGAGTGATCCTACTAAAATGTTCAAACTAAGTCTTTCATCAAAAATCAAGATCCCTACAAGAGAAATAAAAACCAGATGNAAATAAGCAAACGGTTGCACAATTGAAACNGCTGCAAAATCATAAGATTTTATTAAAAGAAAGTGACCTAATGTTGAAAAAATACATAATAGAATTAACCACGGCCAATCACTCAAAGAAGGGGTTTGCCAATACCATAAGCCAATCAATGTCATTGTAATGGCACCAACTATACCAGTCCAAAAAAAACTCGTCGCAGGATCATCCTCTCTTGAAACATATCTAGTCAAAATTCCATAAATAGCAAATGTTATTGCCGAACAGATCGGTAACAACATATAAGTTGAAAATACACTTATTCCCGGCTGCAAAATCAATAAAACACCCAAAAACCCACAAAAGATTGCAGCAAACCGCCTCCAACCAATTATTTCCTTTAAAATCGGGATTGATAACAAAGTTGCAATCAGTGGATAGCTTGAAAAAATTGTAGATGTATTAATTAATCCTATAAGAACGAATGCCTTTACTGAAATAACAATCTCAAAAGCCAAAAGAAGACCTCTTATAACCTGTATCACTGGAAATTTCGTATACCTTCTTTGAGTAAGGCCANCGTCAGAATTTAACGCCANTAGGATAACAAAAATAAATAAGAACCAATATCTTATCATTACTATCATATAAACGTTGTATGTTCCTGCTAAAAATCGTGATAGACCATCCTGTAAAGCAAATATAAATGTAGCTAGTATCATCATTATAACGCCAAGTTTGATGTTTTTATTCTCAATCAATTTTTTTTCCTGATAGCATGTGTCGCTTCTTTCCAAATCCTGAGATTTTACTAACTTCAAACCCNACTTTAGTTAAACTTCTACGAACTGCACCTGCTGAAGTGTAGGTTGCAAATGTCCCCCCAGCTTTAGTTTTTTCCTGCACAGCCATTAACAATGACTCTTCCCACATTTCCGGATTTTTTATGGGAGAGAAACCATCTAAAAACCATGCATCAGCATTATCATACCAGAATGAAATGGTATNTCTTACATCTCCATATATTAACTTTATTCTAACATTTTCGATTTCAAAATTTGTTAAATTAGCTTCCAACGCAGGAATTAATTGACTTGTTAATTCCTTCAAAATTGGAAAATATTTCAATGCTTTCTCAACATCCTGATATTTTGCGGGATAAGCTTCAAAACTTGTAAAGGATATTTTTCCTTCCCTATTTAAATCATTCCAAAATTTTATTAAGGAAAGTAAATTAAGACCAACACCAAAACCCAATTCAGCAATTTCAAACCCGCTAGCTAATCTATTTATTAAATTATTTCCTTCGATAAAAACATACTTCGCCTCAGCCATTCCGTCATCAATTGAAAAATAAGTATCATTAAAATCTTCGGATATGGGAATTGAATTATTTTTCCAAATAATTGAAGCGGCTTTACATTGACTTTTTTTCATTANACTACCAGGAAAAATATTAAGCATACAATGAAAGACATGTTAAAAAATGGCAACGCCTGATATTACAATTTATGGTGCAGGAATTTTTGGCCTTTCGATAGGGTTCGAAATTCTAAAACGAGGGTTTAAAGTCAAAATCGTAGATATTTCTAAACCTGGGTTTGGCGCCAGTGGTGGTCTGTTAGGAGCTCTAGCTCCACATACTCCAGATAATTGGAATGAAAAGAAAGAATTTCAATTATCATCATTGTTAATGCAGCAAAAATTTTGGACCGAAGTATATGCCATAAGCGGGGTAGATGTGGAATATTCCAAAAATGGCCGCATAATTCCACTTATTGATGATCGAGCTGTGAAATTATCCTTAGGTCGAACTGAAAGTGCCAAGAAACTCTGGAAAGGTTTAGCCTCTTGGGAAACTATAAGTAAAATTGATACGAACTGGTATGTTGCCAGTCCTACTGGACTATATTCTTACGATACAATGTCAGCTCAATTAAACCCAAGGAAAGCCTGCAAATCTCTAGAGATAGCAGTAAAGAAATTNGGGGCAACAATAGAAGGAAATGTCAACAATAGTGTTGACAAGAATGGGTTGCAAATTTGGGCGACAGGACATCAAGGCCTCAACACTTTATCAAAAGAGTTTAACAAATTAATTGGGGATGGTGTTAAAGGCCAAGCCGCATTACTAACCTTAGATCGACGCANTCATCCGCAGCTATTTACGGACGGTATCCATATAATTCCACAACAAAACAATCTGGTGGCAATAGGCTCAACATCTGAAACCATATGGACTCACGAACAACCAGATTCACAATTAGATCAAATTATTCAAAAAGCCAAACAAGTTTGTCCAGCACTCATCAATTCTGAAATAAAGGAAAGATGGTCAGGAATCAGACCACGGGTAAAAGGTAGATCACCCCTATTAGGCCCACACCCCTCTAAGGAAAATATTTTTATCGCGAATGGTGGCTTTAAAATTGGTATAGGATTGGCACCAAAAGTAGCAGAAGTCACTGCTAATTTTATCCTTAATCAACAAGATATGATACCAAAAAGATTTACTCCTGCCCACGTACTTTCTCTTATTTAGCAAAAGCAGTCATACATAATTTATTTTCAGAATTCTTTACCCACAACTCAACACCTTTTTCAGTATTTCTTCTACACAAAATAGCTTCTTCAAANTCAAATAAAGGACTTACACCTTTAAATTCGAAATCTTTAATTGGACCGATACTGTTTTCTGCAAAATCAATTAAATATTGAGCTAGTAATGGACCATGTACAACTAAACCTGAATAACCTTCAATATTTTTGCTATAATCCTTATCATAATGGATGCGGTGACCATTGAAAGTTAAACCCGAATATCTATATAANTCGGTTGTTGTAAACGATACCCTTTTTTCTTNATCTGCTTTTTTAATAATTGTCTGATAGTTGATAATTTCTTCGTTTTTTATGAACTCTTGGCGATAAACAAGCTTTTTATATTCTCGAATGCAAAGTCTACCATTTTGCATTATTTCAATTTTTTCTGTAACAAAGGCGAGATCGCCACTTCTACCGATTTTCTTTTCCACGCTATCAATAGTAGATACTTTCTTTGCATTCACCCCCAAAATAATATCATTAATAAAATTGATTTCACCACCAGCCCACATCCGTCTTGGCAATCCTAAGTTTGGTATAAATTCTCCTAACTTTGGATGTCCATCTCTTCCTAAATGACTTGGGGGATAAATATCCCAAAAGTATATTTGATACCAAAACGGTTTTAGCACATCATGAGTTTTTGGGCTNGGATAAGGTAAAGAGAAGAGGTTATGCATCGCAACTGCTCGAGCAGGGTCCATAATATCATGATATACTCTTGTTTTAGTTATATTATCACTCATTACCTAAAGAAATCAAAACTATAAAAAACTTACAAGGCTCAATTTACGTTATGGTTAATCTATTGAAGCTTATCTCGCTTTCTTTGAAGCTTAGATATTAGATTTGGCCTAACGTCAGGTCTTGAAAACGGACATACAGTTATACAAATCCCACACCCGGCNGTTTCGTTAAAAAATGGTAAGCATTTATCAAAATCAACATACCATTTTTTCTCTCCTCGCACTGTTTTTTTTTCATGAAATATCGCATCCGGTGGGCAATAATTGGAGCAAATTTGACAGTTTTTACAGAAATNATCTACGCCAAAGCTATTATTTGTGTCATATTTTAATTTCATATTTGTCATAACCGCTGCAAGTCGAAAACATGAACCCATTTCAGAGTTAATAACTGATCCATGTTTTCCTAACTCTCCTAACCCCGCTGCAATCGCTGCAGGAATTAATGGAAGATTTCCAGCAAATGGGCCATGTTCAGGCCATGCATCATGCCCATTCAATCGCAACCAACCAGCCAATTTTTTAGAGGCTTTCATCCCTCGAGTGTATTCTTTCACGACATGTGCACCCGCAGACACCTCAGGTGCCTCCAACATCTCTTCATAATTCATAGCTAAACCAAGGATGATTATCGTATCATAGGGGACATTAACACCTTCATATGTCCAATCTAGTTCTAATTTTGTGATACCAACGGCGTCCACGCCCAATTCGATTGCTTTTTGCTTTATATCACTTGACCATTCTTCAGGTGATTTTATGCTGACCTTTTGGGAAATCTTTGGAATCGAAATTGCTTCTTCAATTATTCGATCATTTCGACCCTCTTGAAGTTTTTGGTCGGTATTCTGCTTATAAAACCATTTTTGTAATTCCCCATAAACAATCTGTTCTGGATCTCGCCAATAAACATAATCAGGCCTTCTAAANGACAATTCATCAAGACCATTAATCTTGTTACCAGATACTTTTGGCCATAAGAGCATCTGCTCCTCATTTGGTTTATAATTGACGTTTTTTTTTGGCATTAATAACCTTTGCAAATCTAAGTTATCAACTTTACGATAAACAATTACTGAAAATGATACAAATTTCTCAAATTATTTAGTTTTTTGTTTGGCTCTCATTGCTAACAAACGTAACCGCAGAGCATTTATCTTGATAAATCCAGCCGCATCTTTTTGATCATAAGCGCCTTGATCATCTTCAAACGTAACATGATTCTCAGAGTACAATGTGTCCTTTGACCATCTTCCAACTGTGGAAACTGAACCCTTGTAAAGCTTTAACCTAACGGTCCCATTTACATATATTTGACTTTTATCAATCAAAGACTGAAGCATTTCTCTTTCAGGACTAAACCAAAAACCATTATAAATGAGTTCAGCATATTTAGGCATTAATTCGTCTTTCAGGTGAGCGGCACCACTATCCAGAGTGATACTCTCAATCCCTTTGTGAGCTTCTAATAAAATAGAACCTCCTGGTGTCTCATATATTCCACGAGATTTCATACCCACGAACCGACCTTCTACCAAATCTAATCTGCCAATACCGTGCTTACCTCCATAATTATTAAGCTTAGCCAAGATTGTTGCCGGTGAATACTTTTCTGAATTTATGGATACTGCATCACCATTCTCAAAACCAATTTCTAGATATTCTGGCACATCTGGTGCATTAATGGGATCAGTAGTCCTTTGATAAACATAATCAGGGGCCTCTTCTGCTGGATTTTCCAATACTTTACCCTCAGAAGATGTATGCAATAAATTTGAATCCACACTAAATGGAGCTTCTCCAATTTTATCTTTAGCTATAGGGATTTGGTGCTTTTCAGCAAATGCCAACAATTTTGTTCTACTCGACAGATCCCATTCCCTCCAAGGTGCAATAACCTTAATATCTGGATCAAGGGAATATGCGCTCAATTCAAAGCGAACCTGATCATTTCCCTTTCCAGTTGCTCCATGACTAATGGCATCTGCCCCACTTTGGTTGGCAATTTCAACCAGTCGTTTTGAGATTAATGGCCTAGCAATGGAAGTACCCAATAAATACAAACCCTCATAAACAGCATTTGCTCGAAACATGGGAAAAACAAAATCTCTTACAAACTCCTCTCGCAAATCTTCAATAAAAATATTTTCAGGCTTTATTCCCAAAAGCTTGGCTTTTTCACGAGCTGGTTCCAATTCTTCACCTTGGCCTAGATCAGCTGTGAATGTGATTACCTCACAACCATATTCTAACTGCAACCATTTTAGAATTATTGAGGTATCAAGACCACCCGAATAGGCTAATACGACTTTTTTAGCAGATGACATAAAAGGAACCCTTTTTTAATTTTTAATAGTATAGCCCTATATAAAACTACAATTAAGAACAATAGTAGGACAATTCTTAATAATAATTTATACATATCCTTTATTCATTGCTAATTTTAGAAAATATTTGTCGCCAGAGTTATATAAGATCTCGAAAGAATGCTTTGGACTAGTCCAAATTGGAGTATGGTCATCATGCAAAGGTTCACTTCTTTTAATAACCCCATGGCAAAGATAAATATGGCACACTTTTCGAGCCCATAAATCATATTCCGGCATAAAAGTGTAACGTTGATATATTCCTAGTTTTAATTTTGGATTAATAGCCCAACCAGTTTCTTCTAAAGCTTCTCGATGCAACGCGTGCAAATGGCTCTCTCCTACATCAACCCCACCCCCAGGCAATTCATATTCGTTATGTGGAGAGCCTTGAAAAGTTATAAGTAATTTCTTTGAATTAATTATTATAGCGTAAACACCATGACGTGTAATATAAGTTTGGTTTTTTACAGGAGTTTCGTCAAACCTTCTTATCATAACTTCCTTTCACGCATATCATTGCAGTTAAATCTCAACTGCTTTAATGCAAAATAAAAACTCTCTTGGGATATTCAATGACAAAATTAGAAAATCGTATTAAGGAAGATGCAATATTACCATTTCAATTAGAACATTCTGATATTCGGGGTAGAGTTGGCCGGCTCAATAAAACATTAGTTAGTATATTATCACAACATTCTTACCCAGATATTGTCGAAACTTTAGTCGCAGAAGCAGTACTGATTACTGCATTAATAGGCCAAACAATAAATTTAAAATGGAAATTATCGTTGCAGATCAGAGGAAATGGTTCAATAAAGTTAATAGCGACAGACTACTTTGCTCCAGATAAAAAAAATGGGTCTGGAAAAATAAGAGCATTTGCAAGCTTTGATGAAAAAAATCTAAACCATCACGAAAAAAAACCTTTTAACGAATTAGGAAAAGGTTATTTTGCGGTTTTAATTGATCAAGGTCCCAAAACTGATCCCTATCAAGGAATTACACCTTTAACAGGAGGCTCATTACACAAGTGTGCTGAGACTTATTTTGCGCAATCTGANCAATTACCAACACGTTTTTCTATTACTGTCGGGAAATCAAATAAGACAAATCAAANAAATATTTGGAAAGCTGGCGGGATNATNATACAAAAAATGCCAAAAAGTGCTCAGNCAAACACTGNGGTTATTCAAGAAANTCAGAACANCCTACTTTCTNCAGCNNACCTTTTNNATGAAGACGAAAANGAAGACTGGAANAGAGTAAATTTTCACATAGANACNNTAGATGAATTGGAATTGACTGGACCTTATGTCACTCAACAGCAATTGTTAGTTAAGTTATTTCACGAGGAAAAACCTAGAGCTTTTGAATCAAGATCCATAGAGTTTGGATGCACCTGTAGTCCTAAAAAAGTAAAAAATACAATGTCTATGTATTCTTCGAAAGATATTGAGAAAATGACAACGGAAGAAGGCACCGTTACTGCTGATTGTCAGTTTTGTGGCAAACACTTTATAATGGATCCTAGTGAATTAGGATTTGATGCAAAAAACAATGATTGATNTAGAAAATATTTCTGAACGTTTATCAAAAATCAATACAAGTTTGACTTCAGACAATGATTTAATGGAAAATGAAGTAGTCAGAACAGAAAACCTTATAGAAGCAGCTGTTCTTATTCCAATAGTTGAAAGAAACAATGGATTAAAAGTAATACTAACTAAGCGATCAAATAACCTAAAACAACATCCTGGTCAGGTTTCCTTTCCAGGAGGAAAATCAGAAAAAACTGATAAATCATTAGTTGCTACAGCACTTAGGGAGACAAAAGAGGAAATTGGTATTAATAACAAAAATGTTGAAATATTAGGGCAACTCTCTAAGCATGTTACAATAACTGGTTTTAAAATTACTCCTTTTATTGGTAAAATAAGAACGGGTTTTTCCACTAAAATTCAAATATCTGAGGTTTCAGANATTTTCGAAGTGCCATTATCTTACTTATTAAATCCCAAAAATTTTAGAGTAGAGTCTGTAAAATGGAAAGGTAAAAAAAGATTTTTCTACAGTATTCCTTATGGNCCTTATTATATATGGGGTGCTACGGCTAGAATTTTAAAAAACTTGGCAGACTTATGAAAAAAAAAATATTAAAAGATGATTGGCTAAGTCACCCCTCGATTAATTATTTAAGTACAGTATTTCAAAGGAGTGGATACGAAATACTTTTCGTTGGAGGTTGTATTAGAAATACTATTCTCAAAAAACAGGTAAACGACGTCGATATTGCCACAGCCGCCACTCCAGAAGAGATTATAAAAATCTGTAAGAAAAATAACATTAAAGCTATTCCTACAGGTGTAAAGCATGGCACCGTAACAATTGTTATTGATGAAAAAACATATCAAATCACAACTTTTAGAATCGACGAAAAGAACGATGGCAGGCACGCTAGCGTCAAGTTTATCGATAGCCTTGAATTAGATGCTTCTAGGCGTGACTTAACAATAAACGCTCTTTATTGTGACGTTGATGGAAAAATAATAGACCCTTTAAAGGCTTTTGNGGATTTAAGGCTTGGTATTGTCAGGTTTATTGGTGATCCAAACAAACGGATATTAGAAGATCATTTAAGAATANTGAGGTTTTTTCGATTTTATGCACTTTATGGAGACAAAAAAAAGAACCTTAACCCCACTGCACTAGACGCATGCAAAAAACATCGAAAAAAATTAAAAAAAATCTCAAAAGAACGTGTTACANTTGAGGTAAAAAAGTTATTAGCAGCTAGCCAACCAATATCAACAATAAAAAATATGGATAAAATTAATATCCTAAACCAAATAATTGGAAATTGCGAAATTGGACCATTTATTAAATATGTAGATTTCGAACAAAAATACAAAATACAAATAAGTTGGTTAGGGCGATTACTTAGCCTTCAAAATAATTCTGATTATAAAATGATTTTACTCACAAAAAAAGAAAATCGAATAATAACTAAATTAAATGAAGCAATATTTAAAAACGTAGATCCTATAGAGTTTTCATATTACAATGGTATTGAGCTAGGTTTAATATATTCCTTATTACAAAACAGTTTTGAAAAACGAGAACTGAATAAATCTCTAATCAATCAAATTTCATCAATAACTAAAAATTTATTTCCAGTAAAAGCTGAAGACCTTGGCCCAAAGTATCATGGGAAAGAAATTGGTAAGAAACTGTACGAATTAGAATTTAAGTGGATAAAATCCAAATTTAAACTATCCAAGGCTCAATTGTTAAGCATGATCTGAAATTTTAAAAATGCTATTTTCATTCAGCGATACTAAAGNTATTAAATTGAAATCCCTCAAAATCTTTGGATACTAAAAAATAATGATGAAGCTTTGATAAATGAGTCTAAAAAGAAGAGCCTAAAATGTTCAAATGGTTTGAAAACCTTATCAACCCCTACAAAGATTACGAAGATAACGATGTCCCCCCAAATCGTTTGACNCCATTTATTTGGAATTATCTAAAAAACTTTAAAAAAATATTAGCTACTGCTTTAATTTTTTCTATTTTAGTATCGACTATTGAAATCTTTCTGATTTTTTATTCAGGTCATTTAATTAATCTAATGGTAGATACTGAACCAAAAATATTTTTTAAGACACATTCACTCGAACTTATATCGATAGCAATCTTTATCATTATTTTTAATCCTCTCTTGAATATGGTTGATCGCATAATGATGAATCAAACCATAATCCCAAATGTTGGCTCAATGGTACGTTGGCGTGCGCACCGCCATGTGTTGAGACAGTCGGTCGGATGGTTTCAGAATGATTTTGCTGGTCGTATAGCGAATAGGCTCATGCAAACTCCTCCAGCCATAGGAGCGGTAGTTTACCAATTTTTTGATGCTCTAACTTACTCTGTCGTATACATCCTTGCCGCTATTCTTTTATTAGCTGATGTTGACTTAAGATTAACGATACCTCTCATTATTTGGCTTATAGCTTATTTAACCCTGTCAATTGTTTTTATTCCCAAAGTTGGAAAAGCATCAAAATTATCCTCAGATGCTAGAAGCTCCATTACTGGAAGAGTAGTAGATAGTTACACAAATATTGAGTCAGTAAAATTATTCGCTCATCATGACAAAGAAGAAAATTATGCCAAAGAAGCAATTGAAAACACACGCCAAAGATTTTTTGCTGAAATGCGTCTTTATAGTTGGATGGCTCTAGGTATTAACCTTATAAATGGTGCTCTATTATTTAGTGTCGTTGGTTGGTCAATTTATCTCTGGACAGTTGGTCTTACATCTATTGGAGTGGTAGCAGCAACAAGCGCTCTCGCTTTGAGATTAACTGGAATGAGTGACTGGTTGATGTGGGCCTTCTCAAACCTTTTTCAGGAACTGGGCGTGATTGCAGAAGGTATGACAACCATCGCACAAGAAATTGAATTAAAAGATAAGGCTAATGCNCCTGAATTAAAAATTCTAAAGGGATCAATAAAGATAAAGAACCTCTGGCATCACTATGGNCAGGAAAAAGGTGGTTTAAATGGCGTTTCGTTAGATATCAAGGGAGGTGAAAAGGTTGGCGTTGTGGGNCGATCTGGAGCTGGAAAATCTAGCCTCGTCAATTTAATCTTACGTTTTTATGAAGCCGAAAAAGGAACAATAAGTATCGACGATCAAAGTATCAAAGATGTAACCCAAAATTCATTAAGAAAGAATATTGGGATGGTAACGCAAGATAGCTCTCTACTACATNGGTCTATTCGAGATAATATTAACTATGGAAAACCATCTGCTTCTGACGACGAAATAATTGCCGCNGCAAAACAAGCTGAAGCCTGGGACTTCATACCTAACTTAGAAGATACAGAAGGCAGATCAGGTTTAGAAGCACATGTTGGTGAAAGAGGCGTTAAATTATCTGGTGGACAGCGACAGCGAATTTCAATCGCAAGGGCAATTATTAAAAATGCACCCATACTTATTTTAGATGAGGCTACATCCGCACTGGACAGTGAAGTGGANTTTACCATTCAGGATACATTATATAATCTGATGGATGGGAAAACTGTGATCGCGATTGCACATCGGTTATCCACAATAGCCAGAATGGATAGAATAGTTGTATTGGATAACGGTAAAGTTATTGAACAAGGATCTCATGATAAATTACTGAAAAAAAATGGACTTTACCATTCTTTCTGGAAGAGGCAATCTGGAGGTTTTATTGGGATAGATGATTCAAAATGAATTTTTTTTCGAAAATGATCAATCCATTTGCGAAAGCTTCAAGCTCTCCTCCAAAATCCTTTTTACCTTTTATTTTTTGGACTATCGATGGAGCCAAAAAAACAATTTTTTTTGCCACACTTGCGAGCTTTGCTGTTGGAATCGCTGAGGCATTTGGAGCAATAATCATTGGGTGGGTAATAGATACAGCAATAAACGATGGGCCAGCTTTTTTTATAAAAAAACACTTATTCACGCTAATTTTAATTTCTCTGTTCTTCGTAGTGTTGCGACCAGTTCTAATGACTTTAAGTGCCGCCATGAACGGTATTGCAATGGTGCCAAATTTATTTCCTTTGACATTTATTAGGCTCCACCGTCATACTCTCGGTCAGTCTGTTAAATTTTTTGATGACGATTTTGCCGGCAGGTTGGCACAAAAACAGGTGCAAACTGCCACATCCATATCTGAAACATTCAATGAAATTACTAATGCATTTTCCTTTGCAGTAGCAACCTTGGTAGCATCCGCATTCATCTTGGGGCGTGTTAGTCTTTGGCTAACTATAATTTTGCTTGTTTGGATTTTTGGATTTTCATTACTGGTAAAGTGGTTTCTTCCTCGAATCAGAATGCGGTCAAAGCATAGAGCAGCNGCGCGGGCGGNCGTTACAGGTCAAGTGGTCGATACTCTGACAAACATGGCGACAGTTAAACTATTTGTCCATTCAGAGAGTGAAGAAAATTATGCTGAGATAGCGCTTAAAGGGTTTCGAGAGAAATCTATAGCATTTGCCAAGCTATACGTTTCTTTTAGAGGGGCGATAATGACATTGGCAGGGCTACTGCCAATTTTGCTTATTGGGGGAGGCTTGTTACTCTGGCAAAAAGAATTAGCTTCTCCTGGTGATATCGTAATTGCTGGACTTTTAAGCACACGAATTGCGCAAATGTCTGGATGGATTAGCTTCACTGCTATGAATGTTTTTTCACACCTGGGCGAGGCAGAAGATGGAATGAANACTCTCTCTCCCAGTCATGATTTATCGGATAAGAAAAGTGCNAAAATTCTCTCAAGCGTTAATGGCAATATCAACTTTCAAAATGTTACTTATAATTATGGAAATGATTTAGGTGGAGGCTTAACTAATTTTAATCTTAAAATNCCCAGTGGACAAAAAGTAGGGTTGGTAGGAAGGTCAGGTGCAGGAAAGACCACTGCCTTAGCCTTACTTTTAAGGTTTTATGATATCGAAAAAGGTGAAATTTTATTAGACNAAAATAACATTAAAGATATTACNCAAGACAGTCTACGTCAGCACATATCAATGGTCAGGCAAGAAACATCCATGTTTAATAGATCAGCTCGTGACAACATATTATATGGCAATCCAAATGCATCAGAAGAAGAGCTGCAATCAGCAATAAGCAAAGCGCAAGCCAAGGATTTTATAAATGATTTGCAAGATCTACAAAATAGAAAAGGATTGAACGCATTTCTTGGTGAACGAGGTGTTAAGTTATCTGGAGGCCAACGACAAAGAATCGCATTGGCTAGGGCTATCTTAAAGGATGCACCTGTATTGGTTTTAGACGAAGCAACTTCAGCACTCGATAGCGAAGCTGAAGAATCGATACAAAAAGCACTAGAAGAATTAATGGTCGGAAAGACCGTTATTGCAATTGCTCATAGATTAAGCACAATTGCTAAGATGGATAGAATAATAGTTATGGAAAATGGTGAAGTAGCGGAAGACGGAACACATGCCGAACTATTAAAGCGAGGGGGACTATACGCNAATTTTTGGACTAGGCAGTCAGGTGGATTTATAGGCGATAGCTAGCTTAAATCTCATTAACCTTTTTAACTTTAAGAATATCTACATCAAGCAAAGATAATACCATTTCTTCAATGTCAATCGCATTCAATTTAGCCGCAGCATACATATCAGAGGGATCTGCNTGATCAATAAATTCATCTGGAAAACACATCATTCTATACTTTAATCCATTATCAAAACAGCCCTCATCTGATAAGAATTGAGCAACATGGCTGCCAAATCCACCTACAGCACCTTCCTCAATAGTAATTAAAGATTCATGATCTTCGACAAGCTCCAAAATTACTTTATGATCTAAAGGTTTTGCAAATCGCGCATCAACAACTGTTGGATTAATACCTTTTAACTTTAAATTCTCGTGCGCTTTAAGCACTTCACTCAATCTCGCACCAAAAGATAGAATAGCAACTCGAGAACCCTTATTAATTATCCTAGCTCTTCCAATTTCTAAAGGAATACCTTTTTCAGGCATCTCCACCCCTTCTCCTGCACCTCTGGGAAATCTGAAAGCACTTGGCCTATCATCAATCGACCTAGCAGTAGCTACCATATGGACTAGCTCAGCCTCATCAGCTGCAGCCATTACTACAAAATTTGGTAAATTTGCTAAATATGCTATATCAAAGCTTCCAGCATGAGTNGCGCCATCTGCCCCAACCAATCCTGCTCTATCAATGGCGAAGCGTACTGGTAAATTTTGCAACGCAACATCATGCACAACCTGATCATAGCCCCTTTGTAAAAACGTTGAATATATTGCGCAAAAAGGNTTCATACCACCAGCAGCTAAACCTGCAGCAAATGTGACCCCATGCTGTTCTGCAATTCCTACATCAAATGTTCGATCTTGATACTTCTCAGCAAATTTATCTAGACCTGTGCCATCTGGCATGGCAGCGGTTATTGCAACAACTTTATCATCTAAGCTAGCTTCTTTTATAAGCGCCTCAGAAAACACACTTGTATANGAGGGTGCATTTTGGATTGATTTTTTTATTTTTCCGGAATTAATATCAAATCTTCCAACTCCATGATATTTGTCACTAGAAGCTTCAGCAGGCTCATATCCCTTACCTTTTTTTGTAATCGCATGAANAAGGACAGGCCCATCCAATCGTTCTTTTACAACTCTACAGATTGACAATAGTTGCTCTACGTCGTGTCCATCGATTGGTCCCACATATGAAAATCCTAACTCTTCAAATAATGTACCGCCAACNGTTATTGTCTTTAGCACTTCTTTTGCTCTTCTTGCACCCTCCTGGAAAGGTATTGGTAACAAACTAACTGCACCTTTCGCGGCTGCTTTAAGCTCTTGAAAAGGGGCTCCAGAATATAACCTACTTAAGTAACTAGACATAGCCCCAACGGGNGGAGCTATTGACATTTCATTATCATTTAAAACGACAATCATTTTTCGTCGCAAATGTCCTGCATTATTTAATGCCTCATAAGCCATACCAGCAGATAGTGCACCATCTCCGATCACAGCCACTGTCGCACCTATACCAGTTTCTGTATTTCCACCTAAATCTCTAGCAACAGAAAAGCCTAATGCTGCCGAAATTGATGTTGAACTGTGAGCAGCGCCAAATGGATCGTATGCACTCTCACTTCTCTTAGTAAAACCAGATAAACCATTTTTTTGTCTCAGAGTTTTCATCTGAGCTCTTCTATTTGTTAGGATTTTATGCGGATAAGATTGATGTCCAACATCCCATATAATTTTGTCCCTTGGNGTTTCGAAGACAGCATGAAGCGCTACTGTAAGTTCNACAACACCAAGACCTGCACCTAAATGACCACCAGTTAAAGAGACNGTTTTGATAGTTTCTTGCCTAAGTTCATCAGCCAAAGCCNTTAACTCATAATCAGAAAAATTTCGCAAATCCGAGGGTACGCGCACCTGATCTAATAGTGGAGTTTTTGATTTCTCCTTCGCCATTTTAACCTACCAACCCTCTAATTTTTTCGCGAACCAATATATTTTGCCAACTCTCGCAAACCTTCCGCTTTACTCCCGTATTCATCCAACGCATCACAAGCCTTTGAAATCAGTACCTTAACCTCATATTTTGCTTGATCCAACCCCATTAATGAAACAAAAGTCGCTTTCCCCGCAATTAAATCTTTGCGAGGTGTTTTTCCCAATTCATTAGAAAGACCTTCAATATCTAAAATATCATCAGTAATTTGAAATGCCAATCCTAAAGAATCGGAATAGCTTTCNAAAGCAGAATCTCTTTTTTGTGCCATAACCGCACCTGATTTTGCTGACCATTGAATCAATTTACCTGTTTTATTATTTTGCATAGCGCTAATTTCATCAATACTAACATGATCTTGCCTTTGCTCGAAAAGCATATCCTGCATCTGGCCCAACACCATTCCGTTCATTCCAGATGACGCAGCTAAAGTATTTATTAAATTCAATTTGACAATCGGATTTAAAAATAAATCTTCTGCTGACAGAAACTCAAAGGATAAGGATTGCAAAGCATCCCCAGCTAAAATTGCTGTTGCCTCATCCCACTTTACATGTACTGTGGGTAGCCCACGCCTTAAACAATCATTATCCATAGATGGCAAATCATCATGAACTAAGGAATAAGCGTGTAGACACTCGACAGCAGCAGCAACATGCTCAGCAGCGANTGGATCAATGTCAAAGATACTTGAAGACTCCAAAACAAGGAATGCTCGCAGTCTTTTACCACCATTTAATACAGCATATGATATTGCATCTTTTATGCTACTTTCTGGTATATTTGCGAACCTATGTCTTAATCGAGCTTCTGTCTTATGTTTACAATCCTGTAATTTTTCTTCAAACATTATAAGTTTTCTATGGGTTTGGTTCCTGAAACGCTTCCATCATTCGAGAAAGTTATCTGTGAAACTTTCTCTTCAGCTTCTTTTAATTTTTGTTCACAATATTTTTTTAGGTCATTGCCCATTTCGTAAAGTTTGATAGAATCTTCCAATGGGACTTGACCATTTTCAAGTTTAGCCACAACATCTTCCAACTCATTCATTGCTTGTTCAAATGATAACTTTGAAATGTCTTTTGAGGTCATTTGCTTCTCTCCATTAATACCTTCACGTGAACAGCAACCGATTCTGCTAAGGCNGCTAAATTATACCCACCTTCCAATGACGAAATTAGNCTGCCGTCCGCGTGTTCATCTGCAATATCGCAAAGCCTATGAGTAATCCACTCGTAATCTTCAGTCATTAATTCAATATTAGCTAGCGGATCTTTATAATGAGCATCAAAACCAGCAGATATTATCAATATTTCAGGTTTATAAGAATCTAATCGAGGTAAAATTATCTCATCAAACTTTTGTCTAAATGCTGGACCATCTGTATTAGCTTGTATGGGAATATTGAGTATATTCTGATGTTTNCCATGTTCCTCATGAGTACCTGATCCTGGCCATAACGGCATTTGATGAGTAGAAACAAACAAAACATTGGGATCATCCCACAAAATCTCCTGGGTCCCATTTCCATGATGAACATCAAAGTCCACAACAGCAACTCTTTTTAATTTATGATTTTCAATCGCATATTTTGCAGCGATGGCAACATTACCAAAAATACAAAAACCCATAGCCTTTTCAGTTTCAGCGTGATGACCAGGAGGGCGAATTGCAGAAAAAGCATTATTAAANTCCCCAGACATTACGGCATTAACGGCAGAAATATTCGCTCCAACTCCTCGCTTTGCAGCATTTAATGACCCTTTACCAAAATAGGTATCAGCATCTAAATGAGTTATATGATTGGATTTTTGAATATTTTCAATGAATTCAACATACTTTTTTGAATGCCCCAATAAAATTTGTTCGTTTGTCGCAATTGGAGCTTCTTTCCAAATTAAGTTTTTGAATTCCTCAAATTTTAGACGCTTTACAACCTCTAATAATCGCATAACTTGTTCAGGGTGACCCGTCGGTTCAATATGACTTAAGCAATCTTTATGACTTATAATTAAAGTACTCATGCCATGAACTTATATAGTTGATTTAACCTTCACAAGTTAAAGATAAGGTTAAGGTTATTACCATCAATTTTCTGGACGTCCAAATAATGACTTAAAAAAATTAGTGGATTTTGTCGTCTTATCAATTTTTTTAAATAAACCGCTTGCATCGATATCTGGTGGCTTTCCTGCTGTAAAACTGGCATTAGCCACCCGTGGATTAATCATTGGCAATGGTCGGGAGGGTAAATCATTGCTAATTTTCGTCATAATATTTTTCCAAATCTGAGCTGGAAGTCCTCCCCCGGTCACGCCCTTTAATGGAGAGTTATCATCATAACCCATCCAAACACCGACCACATAATCCGCTGTAAACCCAACAAACCAAGCATCTCGCATTGCTTGAGTTGTTCCAGTCTTTCCTCCAGCTTCACGGTATTTAATTTTGGCTCTTCGTCCCGATCCAGTTTCAATCACGTTGTTCATCATATAAATTAATTGTCTTGCATTTTCCCATTCCATTACGCGTTCACCAACACCACCATTCCTTCCAATAATTGGATTACCCTCTCCAACTATTGTTATTTCTTCCAAACCATATGGCTTAACTCGAAGTCCTCCACTTAAAATACCCGCATAAGCTCCAGTCATCTCCAATAGAGATGATTCTGATGCGCCTAATGCTAATGCTGGTCCTGGTGCTAAATCCCCCGAAATACCAAAATCGTTGGCAATATTTCGTACAGAATCCAAACCTACCAACATTGCAGTCTTTACAGCTATTGTGTTTATTGATTTGGCCAATGCTTCACTTATTGTCATTTTTCCATAAAATTCATTTGTGTAATTTTTTGGGGTCCAAGGACCTGAGTAAGGAACGTCAATTGTTATTTCTTCGTCGATAGCTTTACTATTATATTTGTAACCTTGCTCCAAAGCAGCAGCATAGACAAAAGGCTTAAATAAACTACCGGTTTGACGGATCGCTTGGGTCGCTCGATTAAATTGTCCACTCACTTTGGTGTCCCGACCACCAATCATTGCTCGAACAGCGCCATCTGAAGACATCACGATTACTGATGCCTGAGCTTCAGATTCTTCTGAAATCTCGTTTTTAAAGATATCTATTAATACTTTTTCAGCAATATTTTGTATTTTTGCATCAAAAGTAGTTTTCACTACAATATCAGCATTAGCTTTTTGCGTGAGAAATGAGGGGCTACTTTTTGTAACCCAGTCCGCAAAGTGACCTCCAAATTGTTCTTGGGCTTTAGGTGATAATTTAGCAGGATACTTTTTTGAAGTATCAACTATTTCTTGAGTCAGGTAATCCTCTTTTTTCATTAAGTCTAATACAACTGTTGCCCGCTGTTGAGCCCTATTTAAGTTTCGCGTCGGAGCATAATAAGATGGTGCAACCAGTAACCCTGCTAACATCGCTGATTCAGCTGGATTCAAATACTTTGCAGATTTATCAAAATATCTTATTGAAGCTGCTTCAAAGCCTTGGTTACCAGCACCAAGATAAACCCTATTCAAATAAATCATCAAAATCTCATCTTTAGTGAACTTAAGCTCCATAGCTATCGAAAAGGGTATTTCCCGTAACTTCCTAAAAATAGTATTTCTTCGACATTCTTTTTCAAAATCTGTTTCTGATGAGTGGTTTGATTTTTTGTAAGTCGACCCCAAACACAATATTTTTGCCACTTGCTGTGTTATAGTTGATCCACCATGCCCCCTTAGAGGACTCCGACCCTCACGAATATTTATCCTAATGGCGCTAGCAATTCCTCTAGGGCTAATACCAAAATGTTTATAAAATCTGCGATCCTCAGCAGCTACAACCGCGTTTTTCAAATGCGGCGACACTTCATTGGCAGTAATAACACCNCCAAANTGATTTCCCCGCCAAGCAAAAATTTGACCATGTTTGTCAAGCAACGTCACAGAACCAGCACTTCTAGCATCAATCAAGGTATTCAAAGGTCCAATTCGCGAATATTCAAAAATTATGAAACCTATCAANACAATTGAAAGTAAAATAAATGATCTTGAAAACGAAAACCAAAATAGCCACAAAAACCAACGAAGAACCTTACGAAAGAATTGCATTATTTTGTTTTTATTTTTATTTTTTAAAGTTTTCTTTCGAGGAGGGCCTGAAATTTTTTTTCTAATATTAGGTGCTTTTTTATCCCTTTTAGCATTGATTTTCTTTATTTTATCAGTGGGCTTTGCCATGTAATCTATCCGTTTAGAGTCAGGTCTCGCTGCTTATATACTTAATGGTTAAATATAGAAATGTAGAGAACTTAAATGAGATTTTTTAATTTTTAAATTATAAAATTATTTGACTATATATGATTATATTTTAATCAAATTTAAAATTTATGGCTTTTTATTAATCATAAATGTAGAAAAAATAAAAGATTATTCCATATTGTATTGAATAACTCTTAAGCACAAATCACTGAATAAACCATATCGAAGGCAATAGGAGATTAGTTTGAAACTAATTATAGCTGCCATAATGCCTTATAAATTTATATAGGAAACATAAATGAACCCTACAAAATTAATCTTTATTATTTTAATATTCTTATACCCACCAAAATTGATGGCTTCGGAATTGACCCCATTTTTACCTCAAGAAGATCTAACCTTCGTACTAAATAGCCTGCTATTCTTAATCGGAGGTTTTTTAGTTTTTTGGATGGCGGCTGGCTTCACAATGCTCGAAGCAGGCCTCGTACGCTCAAAAAATGTCACAATGCAATTAACAAAAAATATCTCATTGTTTAGCTTAGCCTGCATTTTTTATTATTTAGTTGGCTACAACTTAATGTACCCCGGGGATAATTGGACAGTCGAAAATCTTATTGGCAGTTTTAGCACCGCTCAATTGGAAAGTGTAGGTATAACATCTAGTAAAGCAGACGATATTGAATACGCTGCAACGGGTTCAGATTTTTTCTTCCAATTGATGTTTTGTGCTGCCACGGCATCTATAGTTTCGGGCGCATTAGCTGAGAGAATAAAGTTATGGCCATTTTTAATTTTCACCATCATGCTGACAGCAATAATATACCCAATTCAAGCCTCCTGGAAATGGGGTGGTGGCTTCTTAGATGAAATGGGTTTTTTGGATTTTGCAGGATCAACAATTGTTCATTCTGTAGGTGGTTGGGCGGCATTAATGGGTGCTCTAGTTTTGGGACCACGGCTTGGAAAATATAAAGATGGGAAGACATTACCTTTTCTAGGATCAAATTTACCACTGGCAACCTTAGGTACTTTTATATTATGGCTCGGCTGGTTTGGTTTTAATGGTGGCTCTCAGCTTGCAATGGGCTCCGTTGGAGACGTTGCAGATGTAAGTAGAATATTTGCCAATACAAATATAGCAGCAGCGGCAGGAGCAATTGCCGCCCTCATTTTAACGCAATTTCTATATGGTAAACCAGATCTTACAATGATCCTAAATGGTACTTTAGCAGGTCTTGTAGCTATCACAGCAGAGCCCTTAACTCCAAGCTTGGGCTCAGCCTCACTGATTGGAGCTGTGGGCGGACTAATTGTTGTCCTTGGCGTGCCGTTGCTAGACCGATTCAAAATAGACGATGTCGTTGGGGCAATTCCAGTACATTTATTTGCNGGAATTTGGGGAACAATCGCCGTAGTTTTTACAAACGGTGANGCAGAGCTATATATTCAAATATTGTCTATAATTTTGATTGGACTTTTNGTAACCATTTCAACCNGNGTTATTTGGCTAATTCTTAAAAGCACTTTAGGTATACGAGTAAGTCCTGAAGCCGAGACAATAGGTCTTGATTTATCTGAACTTGGTNTAGAGGCTTATCCAGAATTTTCCAAAAGTTAATTCTTCCCCTCATTAATAAAAATAATGAGATCATATCATTTAGTCTATTAAGAGGATCTAATGACAGGACACAATGGTGGACCACCTTTAAATGACACCTATCCTACATTCGTATGGAGGAAACCAAAGAAAGAAGAATTGTCATACCAAGAATGTTACAATAAATACCGTCTTCACAGAGAATTGAGATCAATTTAAATAATCCGACTAAAATTATTAAACTTCATTCATCCAATAATGCCTTGATTTTTACCTTGTTGACCCCTGTGCAATAAAAAATGATCTAATAATATACATGCCATCATAGCCTCTCCAACAGGCACAGCTCTAATGCCAACACATGGATCATGGCGCCCTTTTGTTACTATATTGGTACTTTCTCCAGATTTTGTTATCGTTTGACGACTAGTTAAAATAGAAGAAGTTGGCTTTACAGCAAACCTGCAAATTATATCTGCCCCGTTTGAAATACCTCCGAGAATGCCTCCAGCATTATTAGTTGTATACTCCACCCCTTTTCTGCCCAATATGATTTCATCGGCATTTGACGTTCCAGTCAACATAGCTGCTGACATTCCCTCACCAATCTCAACACCTTTAACTGCATTAATTGACATCATCCCAGCTGCAATATCCGCATCTAACTTAGAATAGATAGGCGCTCCTAAGCCAGCCGGCACTCCCGAAGCTATAATTTCAATTATCGCTCCAACTGAATTACCTGCTTTTCTTAACTCATCAAGATAGGAAGCAAATTTTTGAGCGGCAGATTTATTTGGAACCCAAAATGGATTTTTTTCAATCTCCATCAAATCAATATTTTCTCTATCAACTTTATGCTTCCCCATTTGCAACATATAGCCAGTGATCTTTAGATGTGGTAGAAATACTTTAAGCGCCGCTCTTGCCACTCCACCAGCNGCGACTCGAGCAGCGGTTTCCCTTGCTGATGATCTGCCGCCACCCCGATAATCTCTATTGCCATACTTCAGATGATAAGTAATATCTGCATGCCCAGGGCGGAATTTATCTTTAATATCACCATAATCCTTAGAGCGTTGATCTGTGTTTTTAATCAATAATTGGATTGGTGTTCCAGTAGACTTANCTTCAAACACACCCGATAAAATTTCCACCTCATCATTCTCTCTACGTTGGGTGGTATATTTACTGGTACCTGGCTTTCTTTTGTCTAACCACATTTGCAGATCAGCAACAGTTAAAGGTATATTAGAAGGACAACCATCGATCGTCGCCCCTAATGCATCNCCATGNCTCTCCCCCCAAGTGGTGACTCTAAAGAGATGGCCGAAAGCATTGATGGACATGATGACTCCTAAAAAGGTAATTTAATTATATAATATAGTTTTATCCAAATTATGGAATACCCCAAATAAATCCAATTCCTTTAAAAGAGACGATTTNTTATGAAGTAGAAAAATTCTTTTTTATGCCCATCAATCCAATTCCTAGTAGAATCTACAAAATCGACAAATGNCCCAAGATAATTATTAAAATACGGAAAATGCATGATTAGAGTCTCAGCATAAAGATAGGTTAAGCAGGATATAACCGCAGCAGCCACAGATATGCTAAAGCCAAACCAAAACTCTTTACTTCCAAGTAATTCCATAAAAGACAATTCCTTGTCTTTAAGCTCACTATTATTATTTGTTTTTTTGTGGTTTTTTCTACTTAACGATACCTTTTTAAATTTTTTATCAAACTCAGNTTCTTCCTTTAAAATTTTTAAGACCTGCTTGCTAGTAAGTTTTCTCTCCCCTTTTTTTGATAATAGATTTTCAAATTTCTCTTCTTTTTCCACAGCTTCTTTAAAAAAATTTTCTTCCCAATTGTGCCCACAACGTATGCATTGTAATTGTTGCTTTTTGTCTAAAAAAAGGTCACTTTTTATTGAGTAACTTTCTTTACATTTTGGACAAATGACATTCATTCAGGAACCCACAAATTTCACACCATTTTTGAATTAAATAATCTTTGGTCTACAATAACACACGGGTAGGATAATAGCATCTCCTTAATTATGATAAAGGAATAGTAAAATAAAGATTAATAAGTTATGAGCTTAACCGATTATATTACGTTTAAATATCATTATGAGGGATTATGAGATTATTAATACAATATATTTTTTCTCTTATTTTCATCTTACAAATGTACATAATGATGGTTGTGATTACTTGCGTTTTCATTCCATTAGTAATCATTAATAATTCTTTGGCCCTAAAAGCGATTAATACATGGTGTAACTGGGTAAAGTTTAGTGCAAAATTACTGGTTGGAATAAAGACTGAGATACGTGGCACCATTCCGAAAAGTAATGTATTGGTAATAGCCAAACATCAGTCCTTTCTGGATATAATATTGATTGTTTCAGCTTTAAAACGTCCAAAATTTATTATGAAAAAGGAAATTTTAATAACACCTATAATAGGNTTTTGGGCAAAAAAAATCGGTTGCATCCCTATTGATCGTGGGAAAAAAGGAGCTGCTATNAAAGAAATGGTTAAAGCAGTTCATGAAAGCAATAAAACCAAACCAGGGCAACTCATAATATTTCCACAAGGTACTCGGGTTGCTCCAAATATTAGAGCTCCCTATAAAATAGGATCAGGAGTGCTATATTCTGAATTAAAGCAAGATTGCTATCCAGTTGCTACAAATGTTGGCATATTATGGCCAAGACGTAATATATTAAGAAAACAAGGAACAGCCGTTATTGAATTCCTTCCACCTATAAAAAGTGGATTAGATACCAAAGAATTTATGGAATTAATTGAGAATGATATTGAAACTGCATCTGAAAAATTAATGCAGGAAGTCATTTGATATTAAGTCTCAGGATTTGTTATAGCACCTTCGACATCAACAAACACTTCAATTCCCGCCGTGGCAATTACATGCCAAGTATTATTTTCAGTTGACCTTATATTTAGACCACCTTCCTCTACCAATATTTCAATTTGCCCATGTGGCAACTCTTTCATTANTTTTTCAGAATTCACCTGATCTGGTTTTTGCGCTCCAATCGTTACTCGTACTGACATTTTAGAAGGATCAAGCTTCAAACTCTTAAATAATGAAAGGGAAGAATGATGCAAAGCATCCTGAACAGCTCTACATGCAGCTTTTGTATAGTCTTCCCCATAAAGATCGTTACCCATTCCCATTTCTAAGATTAATCTTTTCATTATTTTCTCTCCATATCAAAAGAAACCTCAATGCCCACATTTGCAATTATAGTTACCTCTGAGACATGCTCNTTANAGATATCCAATCCACCTTTGACTNCTTTTATATTAGCAACACCATACGGAAAAATTTTTCTAACAAATTCTACATCGACTAATTCAGGTTTCTGAACACCTATCGTTACATCCAAAAGCATATCTGCTTTGTTAAAGCCCAAGACTTCAGCAGCATTTATGGAATTATGCCAAAGAGCATCCTTGACGGCTCGGGCGGATGCACGCGTATAATCATTATGTCGTAGGGAACTCCCCATACCAAACTCAACTAAAATTCTTTTTTTTATCATACCATTCCTCTCCACAAATTTAAAAATTCAAAACTTTTCAAACATCTAAATTTTTCGTAGTATCACCCTTCACAATATTTGGCGGTTATTATGATGATCCTGAAAAGAGTTAGCGAACTAAGACAGCGAATGGAAGAGCACAAAATAGATGCTTTCATTATTCCAAGAGCAGACGAACATCAAAACGAATATTTGGCAAGCTCAGATGAGCGTGTAAGGTATATCAGTGGATTTACTGGTTCTGCAGCAACCGTGATTATTTCAAAAAATAAGGCTGCTTTATTTACAGACGGCAGATACACAATCCAGGCAAAAAGACAACTTGATGAAAGTATATTTCATTTATGTCATAGTGTTGATCATCCCATGAATGTTTGGATTTTAAAAAACCTATCAGATAAAATAACGATAGGATTTGACCCTAAACTTCACACTGCAAAACAGATCGAAAACCTCAATAAAGACCTTTCCTCTAAGAATATTGTTGTTACCCCAAGCGTTAATTTAGTTGATTTAATTTGGACTAATCAACCCCCCATTCCTCAAAAAAAGGTGTTTATCCACCACATGAAGTACTCTGGAGAATCAAGTTCAAACAAACGTTCTCATATAAAAAAGATACTCAAAGAAAATAAAATCGACGCAATTCTAATCTCATCACCCGAAAATTTATGTTGGACTTTCAATCTAAGAGGAAGCGACGTTCCTATGACACCAATAGCTTTTGGGTATGCGATTATAGATAATAAAGGCAATGCAAAGCTATTTTTTCATAAGAACAAGTTAAATGGGCAAGTAAGAAAAGCTTTAGCTCAAGATAAGACCCTTAGTATTAATGACATTTCTGAATTTTTAGAACAGATTAAACACTTAGCTGGCAAAAAAATATGGTTAGACTCTCANACCGCTAATGTAGAAGTGTTAAGAGTTGCCGAAGNAGTNCATGTCTCGACTCATATAAGTACAGATCCTATTTATCTAATGAAAGCAAAAAAGAACGCTGTAGAGCTTAAAGGCATTCAAGCCGCTCACTTAAGGGATAGCACCGCTATCATAAAATTCATTAAATGGTTCATGCAAACTGATCCATCAAAAATTGATGAGTGGAAGGCAGCAAAAAGGATAGAGTCTGAAAGNAAAAAGCTAGACCTATTTCAGGAAGTAAGTTTTCCTACGATTTCAGCAACNGGCCCTAATGCTGCAGAAGCACATTACCAACTCACTAAGAAAACTGCGAAACCATTGTCAAATGGAGACTTGTTCCTATTTGATAGCGGCGGTCAATTTCTAGATGGAACGACTGATATAACCAGGGTTCTCGCTGTTGGCAAACCCACTGAAGAAATGATTCATTGTTATACTCTGGTCTTGAAGGGTCATATAGCAATTCACATGGCCAAATTTCCAGAGGGAACAACAGGGCAACAATTGGANCCACTAGCGCGACAATTTCTTTGGTCNGAGGGAAAAGATTNTGATCACGGTACNGGGCATGGTGTTGGGCACTATCTCTCAGTTCACGAAGGCCCACAGCGCATATCAAAAACATCTACAATTCCTCTTGAAGTNGGCATGGTGTTATCTAATGAACCCGGNTTTTANAAAACAGGATGTTTTGGAATAAGAATTGAGAACTTAATGACTGTGAAACTTATAAAATCTGCGAAGGAAACTAAGCAGAAAAGACTCTTTGCATTCGACATCTTAAGTTTTGTACCTTACGACGTACGACTAATTGATAAGAACATTCTCAGTCAAAAAGAAATAAATTGGATAAACGATTATCATAGGGAAGTTAAGAAAAGGATATCACCACTTCTAGACTCTAAAACTAAAGATTTTCTAATTTCAATTACTCCCGATATATGACCTAAAAGTATCTAGTCAAAGGATATTTCAACAATACCAAAATTAGAAAAATCTGCTCTTATATCGGATCCAGATGGGCACTCAATCGGACGAATGAAAGAACCAGACAAGACAACATCTCCTTTGCTTATCTTGTCTCCATACTTACCAAGCCGCTCAGATAACCACGAAATTCCAAGAATGGGATCACCTAAAACCCCTCCNCCTAAACCCGTTTCCTCTACTTCCCCATTTCTTGACACGATAGCACCTACCCAGCTTAAATCAAACTTANAAGGATCATGTTTTTCATTACCCAAGACAATTCCAGCATTTGCNGCATTATCAGCAATCGTATCGAATACTGTTCGAGAAGCCCCAGTTTTTTCATCCTTTCGTACAATACGAGTATCAAGAATTTCTATTGACGGACAAACATATTCAGTTGCTGACAATATGTCAGATCGAGACACTTTTCCACTTAGATCAGACTTAATAACAAATGCTATTTCAGCTTCTATACGAGGTTGGATAAACCTTCCTGAAGGAACAATATCACCATTTTGAAAAAGCATATCCGAAAGAAGAACTCCACTGTCTGGAATATCAATATTCAAAGCATTTTGCATAGCTTTAGAAGTCAATCCAATTTTCCACCCAATAATTTTATTTTCTGCTGAAATTTTCTTTTTTACTAATAAAGATTGAATCATATAGGCATCATCCATATTAATATCTGGGTATCGTGCGGACAATAACCCAATTTGCGAATTATTTTTATCCGCCTCATATAAGCACTTTGCCGCTATTAAACATTCATTAGGATTCATTCTTCATCCTTAACAGTATTTCTTAGAACTCCAACTCCACTGGCTTCTACTTCAATAATATCACCCTGTTTCAACCATTTAGGAGGATCAAACCTCGCGCCTGCTCCTGTTGGCGTTCCAGTTATGATAACATCACCAGGAACCAATGTGACAAAAGTACTAATATAGTTAATAATATAATCAAAAGAGAAAATCATCCGGTCAGTATTATCTTGCTGCCGAACTTCCCCATTTACTCGCGTTGTTAATTCGATATTTTTTAACTGATTTGGTGACATGAATGGAACTAACCAAGGACCAATTGAACCTGATTTTTCAAAATTTTTGCCTTGGGTAACATTAAATTTTGCGTGCCTTACCCAATCTCGNATTGTTCCTTCATTGCATAAAGTAATTGCAGCTATATGGTCAAATGCACTCTCTTTAGATATGTGCCGCCCTTCTTTACCGATCACCAAAACAACTTCGCCCTCATAATCTANTTGGTCAGAAATCTGAGGTTTAACAACTTCACAATTATGTCCAACAAAAGTTCTNGCAAATCTGATAAAAAGGGAAGGGAATTTAGGAGCCTCTTGGCCATCCTTATACTCTGCGTTACGAGCTGGATAATTTACGCCAACACAAATTATTTTTTCCGGACGTGGAATAGGAATTTCATAGACAATTTCATCTTCTTTATGAGTTAACGTTTTCCCTTCACTAGCAGCCTGAAGCTCTTTAAAACCATTATTTTCAACAACCTCTCTTAATGTTGGCCAGTCTGGAAATTCTTGTGATAAAGCTATCATACCACCCTTTGTCTTGAGTCCATAAAACAACTCGTTATCCTTACTATAAGATGCAAATTTCATATCAATGATCCGGTGCAATAATAGGCTGAGCGCTTAGCTCAGCAGGTTTCACAGAAATATTTTCAAAATTGGATCCATCTTCAAACCATGAACGGGGCGCAGGAGCACCCCATAAAGTTTGCCTTTGCGGGTCAGTTAAACTCCATCGTATTGGCTCATGATCTGGATCAATTGTTTGGTAATCCGAACAGTAGATCTCTATACGATGCCCATCTGGGTCAAATATATACAAAAAGAATGCATTAGAAATTCCGTGCCTACCTGGCCCTCTCTCAATATTTGCGACATATCCAGTCGTTGACATTAAATCTAACAAATCAATAATATTTAAAGGAGTAGGCACCCAAAAAGCAACATGATGCATCCTTGGACCTGTGCCATTTGTAAATGCTATATCGTGAACCCCTCCTTTGCGATGCAACCATGCAGCCCAAACTGATCCACTTTCATCATCCTCAGTATATTCCGTAATCCTAAATCCAAAATTATTATAAAAACTTAAACTTTCTCCCACATNGGGCGAAAAACAATTAAAATGATCTATCCTCAAAGGTTTTACACCTTTATATAAATTATATTTTTGATGAATTGTTTCTANCCTATCCATCTTATGATAAAACTCTATTGGAATTCCCTGATTATCATGTGTTAACAAGGTTCTACCTTGATAGGGTCGCTCAACCCACTTTACTTTACAACCAATTCCTAAAAAATACTTTTCAGCTTTATCAAGATCTTCTTCTGAAAAAGTTTTAAACCCCAATACTCTTATATTTGGCTTGGAACTTTTCTTTAGTATCACACAATGATGGCCCCTTTCTTCCATCGCCCTTAGATAGATGGTATCATCATTTTCACCAGTCACTTGAAGTCCTAAAATATCAGAATAAAATTTCTTGGAAGCACTTAAATCTGTAACACCATATTCAATATGGCTTATTCTCAACGTATTAAAAGCTGGATATAGTACTGGGTCAGGTACTGGCATATTATACTCCTAATTTCGGAANTTTATGTTNGGTAGTAGCAAAACTAATATTCTTCGTTTCCATGTAGAAATCAAATGACCAGTCTCCTCCATCTCTTCCAATTCCAGAAGATTTTATTCCACCAAATGGTGTCGGAAGATGTCTAACATTTTCCGAGTTTACCCAAATCATACCAGCCTCCATCGATTGACTAAATTGAAATGCTCTTGTCACGTTCTGTGTCCATAAATAACCTGCTAGACCATATTCACTGTCATTTACGATATCCAAGGCCTCCACCTCGGATTCAAAAGACAGCACAACTAGAACTGGGCCAAATATTTCCTCTTTTGCTATTCGCATGTCTTTGCTTACATTTGTAAAGATTGTTGGTGCTATATATGGACCCCCACCAGGGCCTTCAACGGAACCACCTGTTAATAAAGTAGCTCCTTCATTTTTACCGATTTCGAAATAATTCTTAACCTTTTCCTCGTGAATTGGATGAATTAACGGACCAACCGTAGTATTTGGATCTAAAGGATGTCCGACAACTATTTTTTCGGCTCTTTGTTTTACCATTTCAACAAATTTTTCCCTAATCGATTCTTGAACCAATAATCTAGATGAAGATGTGCATCTTTCACCATTCAACGAGTAAATCATGAACACGACTGCATCTGCTGCTCTTTCTAAATCAGCATCTTCAAATACAACTACTGCATTTTTCCCACCCAATTCAAAATGAACTCTCTTGAGAGTATTGGCACCCTGCTTCATTATCATTGATCCNGTTGCACTTTCACCAACGAATGAAATGGCTTTTATATCTGGGTGCTCAGTAAGTGATTTACCCGCCTCCTCTCCATAGCCATTGACTGTATTCCAAACTCCCTTTGGTAAGCCTGCATCTTCTGCAATTTCAACTAAAATCTTTGCAGTCAAAGGCGAAAATTCAGCAGGCTTATGAACAATTGTACAACCAGAGGCTAACGCAGGTGCAATTTTCCACGTGGATAGCATAAATGGTGTATTCCAAGGAGTTATTATGCCTACTGGCCCTATTGGAAACCGCATAGTCATATTCGTTTGAGAATTTGTAAAAGTTGACTCTCCATCCCTTCCATAAGGCGCTTGATCGGCAAAATATCTAAAATTTGCAGCTCCCCTTAAAGCAGCTTTCGACATAAACCTTAGTGATTGACCCGTATCAAATGATTCTATCAAAGCAATTTCATGCGCACGTTCCTCTATAGACGTTGCAATATTATGAAGAATCTTTTTTCTCTCTTGGCCTGGAAATGAAGACCACTCCAAAAAAGCATTTTTTGCAGATGATACTGCTAAATTGACATCACTCAAACTGCTTCTCGAAACGTCACATATCTTTTTCAAATCAATAGGAGAAATATTTTCAAAGGATTTTTTATTATCTGCTTTTATACTCTCACCATTAATGTGATTTAAAACACCACTTTCCCTAAACCTTCCTAAAAATGTAAAAAGTTTTTCTTTATTATTCTCAAATTCTAGCATCATTTTTTTCCATATTTTTTTATTGCAGAAATTCGCTTATGAATTGGATTTGTCTTCCAGCTGAACTTTGAATCTATCTCAATAATTTCCAAAGCTAATGCTAAATACTCAGTCTTCAAAAGTTTTTTGACATTATTTTCAAGCTCCATCATTAACATTTCTCCAGTTTTTAATTTCTGGTCTTCGCTACGCCCCACGCCTATTCTTAGGATCATATCTATAAATGCATTTTCTGAATGGCCATCGGCAATTGAGTACGAACTAATTGGATAAGCCCTCACCCTAACCCCAGCCTCAGGAAAAATTTTCTGATCAAGCATAATCAATCTTAAAGAACCGCAAATTTGCTCAAAATCCAAATATTTCACTAAGTTGTCAGAATATTGTAAGGTTAAATATGCCAAAGCTTGCTCTTTTTAATTAACATGTTAAATATCTATTTATGTTTTTTAATACTCCCAATGTCAAGGTTCAATATGATAGATAAATATGAGATAAATCGTTCCCTTGCCATAAACTTATTAAGAACGAGAGAGGCGGTGATGGATAGATTCAGACCCATGCTAGCTTCAGCCAAACTTACAGAACAGCAATGGCGAGTGCTAAGAGGATTAAGCGAGCATGGCGCAACAGATGCTGGTAAATTAGCATCCATAGCCTGCATTTTACCACAGAGCCTAAGTCGGATTGTTAAAAACTTTGAGAAGAAGCACTTAATAAAAATGGAAACTGATTCCAATGATGCGAGAAAAATAATTTTATCGTTAACAAATAATGGTGAGGTATTAATGAAAGAGGCGACTTTAGAAAGTAAAAAAATTTATGCCCAGCTTATTGAAGACTTTGGCGAAGATAATTTAGCAGATTTATTAGATAAGCTCGATTTATTAAGAGATTCGTTAGAAAAAGAATAATCAGATCTTAAGCTTTTTTTATTAACTCTATAAATCTTCTCCTTGAACTTGGAATTACTTTTTGGCCTAAAGAAGAGGCAACTTTGTTTTCTAAAAAATAGCCTGTCACCAAGAAACCTTGAATTAGATCTTCTATACCATCATCAAAACCCCGCAAACAGTTAGGTAGAGGTAGTAATCTTTTTGACCAATCACCGGCCGCTTCTAAACTTACCGCCCTTCCTGACCTAGGAGATATATATTTCAAATTATCTAACACACCAGTTACCGCACAGCTAGATAGATCGAGCCCAAATCCTAGTTCTTCAAGTAAAGTTATCTCCCAGGAAAGATAATCTGTAAGCCATTTTTTCTTTGAAGCTACTAGATCCAATAATTCAAATGTCTTTTTATATAATAATGAATGGCTTTCTCTTTCTGGCAAACTGAAATTCAGCAACCCACAAATTGAAGATAACCCACTCAAGGCCACTTTATCCATCATGATTAATGATGCTCTGCTTTTTACCAAATCAATGGAGAAACTTCCCAAATGCTCCTCTAGTCGAGCTTTCCAATGAGCATCTAACTGGTTGCCTAATTGTAATATTGGAGTAAGTTTCTTCGATATACCACCTCGGACAACACCTAAATGTCGGCCTCTATTCTCAAAAAACATTTCAATAATAACTGAACTTTCCCCGTAACGACGAATACCTATCAAAATACCTTCTTCACGCCAATCCATAGTAAATTATTTCCTCACAAGCCTTCCTCGTTAAGTAAATGCCGCCCTAATTTATCCTCCACTTCTATAATCCAAAGATCTTGATCGATAGCTTTTTGCTTAGATAAACTATTCTCAACCTCAAAATCACTACCTAATTTCAAAGTATCCCAATACCATTTATCTTCATCGAAATTATAACTCTTACAATAACTCTCTGCATTTCCATCCAATGTATTAATTTTTATTATAATGTTGCCTGAAGTTGCATCACCTTTTTTTGTAATAAACGCTGGAATTGCTCGCGCTCTAAGCCTTTTGAGATAGGCTGATATCCAAAATTCTGAAGTTAACCGCGTCACAAATCACCATCTCTAAAATTTAACCCCATTTCAGTGTATCGCGCTTTTTCATTTAACCAATTGGGCCTTACCTTTAGTTGACAAAATAGATGCACTTTTCGCTTTAAGAAACCCTCCATCTCTTTTCTTGCAGCGATATTTATCGATTTTATCGTTGATCCATTTGGACCTAAAATTATTCCTTTGTGACCNTCCCTCGCAACGTAAATTATTTGATCTATCCGTACTGACCCATCCTTTCTATCTTCCCATTTCTCTGTTTCAACAGTAAGCTGATAAGGTAACTCCTGATGTAATCGGAGTGTTAATTTTTCTCTCATAATTTCAGATGCCATCGTTCTTAAGGGAAAGTCAGCAATTTGATCGCCGGGATAATGCCACTCGCCAGNTGGAAGCTTACCAGAAATCCAATTTTTTAACTCAGTTGTGCCGTAGCCTTTTGTAGCTGATATAAAAAAGGTTTCCTCAAACTGATATTCTTCGTAAAGCTCTTCGGTCAACTTAAGTAAGATTTGTGATTTAACTCGATCAATTTTATTTATTGCGAGAATAATAGAGCTAGCAGAGGTACTTGATCCTTGTAATTTTTCTAAATTGTATTTTACCCCTTCGGTTAATCCCTTATTGGCTTCAACCAAAAATACAATGATGTCAGCCTCTAAAGCTTCAGACCAAGCTGATTTAACCATNGCTCTATCAAGTCTTCGTCTTGGCTTAAATAATCCAGGCGTATCCACAAACACTATTTGAGAAGTACCATTAATTGAAACGCCTCTAATTCGCGATCTCGTTGTTTGAACTTTATGAGTGACAATGGAAATTTTTGATCCCACCATATGATTTAATAAAGTTGATTTCCCCGCGTTAGGTTCACCAATTAAGGCAACAAATCCACAATGTTTTTCATCACTCATTTAACATTTTTTCCAAAAGAATTCTTGCTGCTTCTTGTTGAGCATTTCTTTTAGANGAAGACGTCGCCACAGCCTTTGCACCATTCTCTAACCTAACTTCAATTTTAAACATTGGCTTATGATCNGGACCACTCCTAGATATTTCCATATACTGCGGGGGAGTATATTTGAAAGATTGAGCCCATTCCTGCAACGCTGTCTTAGCGTCCCGAGCATCCTCTTTAGCCTTTTCGATGTGTTTTTTCCAAAGTTTACCAATAATCATCTTTGTATTTTCAAAATTTGAGTCTAAATAAATGGCGGCTAAAACAGCTTCCATGGCATCACCAAGCAATGTTATTTTTGTCCTACCACCCGATAACATTTCCGAACGCCCGAGACGCAATACTTGCCCAAGATCCAAACCCTCTGCTATAATTGCACAAGTCTCTTTTCTAACTAAAGAATTAAATCTTGGCGCTATTTTTCCTTCATTTGCATCTTTATCTTTTTCTAATAGTATTTGAGCAATGGCTAAACCCAATACACGATCCCCAAGAAATTCTAACCGCTGGTTGTCAGGCCTTGTGGACGAAGATAATGAAGAGTGCGTGAGTGCTTCAATTAAAAGATTGATATTTTCAAAGTTATAATCGAGTCTCTTACAAAAACTAGTTAATTCATTGGAAAGTTTCATTTGAATCGTTATTCCCCAATACTTTAATCAATCGCTTTAAAATATCTGTCCGAGCGCCATGTCCAAAAATACAAAATAGATTTACCAGCAGAGGAGAACATTACTCTGTCTGCTCGCCCTACTATATTCTCAAAAGGAACGAAACCTATGCCTCGTGGCTTTCTCACGCGACTATCTGACGAATTATCCCTATTATCCCCAATAAAAAAATAATGTCCTGGCGGTACCGAAAATATTCCAGTATTATCAAGAGACTGACCGGTTGAAACATTTAAGATGCTATGTATTACCCCATTAGGTAATTCGGACTTATACTTTTCTTTTACACAAATGGATCCATCTGATGTAGGTTTTGAACAAGCCGGTCTACTACTTTGCATTGGCCCTTGAATTTCGTTTATTTCTTGAAATATGCCATCTGGTTTTACAGGGACTACTTTATCATTAATGTATAAGTCACCATCCTTCATTTGTATTTTTTCACCAGGTAATCCAATTAAACGTTTGATATAATCAGCTCCAGTCGTAGGATGCTTAAAAACCACCACATCGCCTCTTTCAGGCTCTTTTGAAATAATTCGACCCGAAAAAGGGCAAAGCGACCAAGGACAAGAATGTTTTGAATAACCATACGCCATCTTATTCACAAATAAAAAATCACCAATAAGCAAAGTATCCTTCATTGAGCCTGATGGAATCCAATAAGGCTGAAAAAACAATGTCCTTATTAAGCCTGCTAACAACAAAGCCCAAACTAGGGTCCTTATAGTGTCTACAATACCTTCTTTTTTCTTATTTTTTCTTGAAAACATAATTCTTTGTACCTTTTTTTAAAAAGTGAATGCAAGCCAACCTAAATTTGGGATATTTCATCTCCTGCAGGCACCGCTTCGATTACGATAAAGGCTTGAGCCCATGGGTGATCATCGGTCAAAGTAACATGAATAATTGGTATAAATCCCGAAGGAGTGAGTTTGTCTAATCTCTTTTTTGCAGAGCCCGTGACATTCATTTGAGGTTGTCCAGTACTTAAATTTGTCACTTCCATTTCTTTCCAAGCAATGCCCATTCGAAGTCCAGTTCCAAGAGCTTTTGAACATGCCTCTTTTGCCGCCCAACGCTTAGCAAATGTTTCTGATGGATTTTTTTTCCGCGCGGCTTTTTCTTTTTCAATGACTGTGAATACTCGATCTCTAAATCGGTCCCCAAAACGATCAAGTGTTCGTTGAATTCTTGTTATATTAGTTAAATCTGATCCTATACCTATAATCATATTAAGAGTTCAAAGCCTTAATCAACAATTATATTATTACGAGCTTCATTTATCAGAGTTTGCATCTGAATTATAGCCTTTTCCATGCCACAAAAAATACTCTCGCCAATAAGAAAATGCCCTATGTTTAATTCAGTTAACTCCAGGATCGATGCAATAGGTTTTACAGTATTGTAAGTTAAACCGTGACCAGCATGTACTTCTAAACCAATTTCAGAGGCATATCGAGCCATTTTTACAAGTTTATTAAGCTCTATATCTCGCTCAACGACCATGTCATCATAGGAAAAATCACAATAGGCACCTGTATGTAATTCGACAACCTGAGCACCAACTCTAAAAGCTGCATCAACTTGCTTTTTGTCAGCTGCAATGAAAATTGAAATCCTACAATCAGATTTTGTTAAAGGCTCTATAAAATCTCCTAAACGCGCCTCATCTTTAACAACATCCAAACCACCCTCAGTTGTGATTTCTTCCCTTTTCTCCGGCACTAAACAAACAGCATTAGGTCGATGCTTGAGAGCAATCTCTTGCATTTCTAGAGTAGGCGCCATTTCAAAATTAAGGGGTATCCGCAACTCTTGCATTAAACTNGCGATATCTTGATCACCTATATGACGTCTATCTTCCCTTAAATGCGCCGTTATCCCATCAGCGCCAGCACGCTCAGCTAGAAGAGCAGCCCTGGTGGGATCTGGATATTTACCACCTCTTGCGTTTCTTACCGTCGCTACATGATCAATATTCACACCTAGTCGGATATTTTGAACCATCTAATCAACCTTTTTGTCATTTTCTATTACAATTTTAACTTTTCCTGCTCGCTTTTTTAACTTTTCCCATTTTTGTTTGATTTTACCCGTTCGACGATTTTGATAAACTGCAATTATAGGAACAGAACTAAAATAAAATAGAACCCCAAAAAAAACACCTGGAATTAGACCTCCAACAAAATATGGAAATAAAAATATATTGATAAATTCTGAAATATTACCCCACAATGTAATAAAAAACTCAGATGTTTCAATCCATTGTGCGGTAGTAGAATTAAAAATACTTTTTATATTTTCATATAATTCATGCATAACCTCNTTAAATGAGTTACGAGAGCTTCTAAATTGCCCCTCACTAAAATCTCGCCCTAATAAAAATGTACCGAACCATAAGCTTCCTCCGCTAATAAAAGGGAATGTCAGAGGGTTTCCAAAGAATGTAGCTAAAATTGCTGATAATACGTTACCTCTAATCACAAAAGCGATGATAGCAGCTAGCAAAAAGTGAAAGCCAAAAAAAGGTGTAAATGATACAAACACCCCTGCAGCAATACCCCTGGAAATTTTATGTGGGGAATCTTTTATACGACTTAGTCTATGACCCAGATAACTTATCGCCCTACTCCATCCACCTCTTGGATAAAGTATCTGACGTAGAGCTTGCCACCAACCTAACTTATTTTTTCGTCTAAAAACCAATAATTTTCCAACTGTTTTTTATGATTTACTCTGCTAATTCTCTATATCTTACAACTTCTGCGACGTCTGTATCAGCACTTAATGATGTAACTACATTGTGAAGATGCTGCACATCTCTAACTTCTATCGTAATTGCTATCCTATAAAAATCAGGTTTTTTTTCTTCAAAGCGCATATCGGAAATATTAGAATTCTGTTCTCCTATTAAAGTGCAAATCCTGCCTAATACTCCAGCATCATTCCCAATAGTTATTTTTATTAAGACTTCATTCAAGGCCTGATGAGTGCCTTCAGACCAATGCAGATCTACCCATCGGTCTTGCATTTGATCATAATTTGCCAAACGATTACAATCAATTGTATGAATCATAACTCCACGGCCCTTAGTTAAAATTCCCACTATACGCTCCCCAGGTAAGGGCTCACAACAGCTTGAGCGCTGAGCATTTTGATCTGACATTAACCCAATAATTGCCTTTGAAGGTTCAATTTCATCNATAGATTTTTTTCTCAATATTTCAGGATAGAGTGCCTCTATAATTTGGGTGCCAGTCAACTCAGCACTGCCCAGAGCTACTAGAATATCATCTGCAGTTTTTAAGCCAAAAAGCTTTGCAGAGGTAGATAAGGCCTTATTTGTTACTCTTTTTCCCACGTTTTCAAAAGCGACTCTTGCAAATTCCTTTCCTAACCGTAGAAAATTATCACGATTTTCCGTTTTTAAGGATCGTCTTATAGCCGTTTTTGCTCTTCCCGTGACTGCAACATCTTTCCAAGCAGCTTGAGGTTTTTGACCTTTCGCAGTTATAATCTCAACAGATTGACCATTCCTCAAACGAGTCCACAAAGGTACTCTCTTCCCATCTACAGTTGCTCCCACACAGCCATCACCAATTCGAGTATGAATATTATATGCGAAATCTAGCGGCGTGGCTCCCCTTGGTAACTTCACCACATCGCCTTTCGGAGTAAAACAAAAAACTTGGTCAGCAAACATTTCCAATTTTACATGTTCCAAGAACTCTTCTTGATCTTCCGAATTGTTAAAGCTTTCCGTAATCTCACTGACCCAAATAAACGGATCTACTGCAAATTTATTTTCCGAGCGCTCGCCTTCACGATAAGACCAATGGGCTGCTACCCCGGTTTCAGCCACCTCATGCATCTCTTTTGTGCGAATTTGCACTTCAACAATTTTACCGTCACGGCCTGAAACACTTGTGTGGATCGAGCGATAACCGTTACTTTTTGGTTGACTAATATAATCTTTAAACCGACCTGGCACGGCCTTCCATCTTTGATGAATAGCACCTAATGCTCTATAACAATCAACCTCATCTCTCGTAATAATTCGAAAACCATAAATATCAGATAATCTAGAAAAACCTTCCTGTTTTTCTTCCATCTTACGCCAAATCGAATAGGGTTTTTTCTCTCTTCCCGTTACATTTCCTTCAATTTTATATGAATCAAGAGCAGTCCGAATATCATCAGCAATCTTAGTTATCACATCGCCCGACTGACTTCTCAAAGTTAAGAATCTTCGCATTATCGAACTACGGGCTTCTGAATTTAATACTCTAAACGACAAATCTTCTAATTCCTCACGAATAAACTGCATTCCCATTCGTCCAGCTAAAGGTGCATAAATATCCATAGTTTCTCGTGCTTTCTTTATCTGTTTTTCACCATCCATATGCTTTATCGTTCGCATATTATGAAGCCGGTCAGCTAATTTCACCAAAAGCACTCTGAGATCTTTTGACATAGCGAGTAACAATTTTCGAAAATTTTCCGCTTGTTCACTCTCTACAGAACCCAATTCAAGATTTGTTAGTTTTGTCACACCATCTACTAATTCAGCAATCTCGTCATTAAATTGAACCTTGATATCAGAAAAAGTGGATTTTGTGTCTTCAATTGTATCATGTAAAAGAGCTGTTATTACCGTTGCATCATCCATATGTTGCTCCGCTAATTGCATGGCAACAGCATATGGATGCATAAAATATGGTTCTCCAGATCTTCTTAATTGCCCCTTATGCATCTTCTTTGCATAATCAAAAGCATGTCGTATTAATTTTTCATCTGAACGTGGGTTGTAGCTGTGTGTTAATCCTACAAGCTTTTCTACACTAATCATTTGCTCTCCCTTTGGTCCGTCAAGGACTATAGAAAGCTAAAATTATTTCATTTCCTGAGCTTCCATAAGAGCTCTCAGCAAGTTTTCCTCTGACATATCATCACTGGGCTTATCCTGCTCTACTCCCATTAACAACGCCATTGCATCTTCTTCTGGCTCATCAACCTCAATTTGTGTTTGGTTGCTTTCAATCGCTCGTTCACGTAACTCTTCAGCACTTTGGGTTTCTTCCGCTATTTCTCTTAAAGAAACTACAGGATTCTTATCATTATCCCTATCGACCGTTAGCTCAGCACCGGAAGATAATTCTCTTGATCTATGAGATGCCAGCATCACTAATTCAAAACGATTAGGAACTTTATCAACACAATCTTCGACAGTTACTCGGGCCATAAACAACTCCAATGCAAAAAGCTTTTAATAAGAAACACCCACTAAGCTTATTTTTGTTTATTTGCAAGAGAAACACGATACCAAATTATAGTTTTTTTATCTCGTTTAATAGATCAGGGTCAAGTAGCGCTAACATATCATTTACTGAAATTCCCAATATTGGATGTCTCCAATCTTTATTTATATCGCTCAAAGGCATTAAAACAAATGCTCGATCCTGTAGACGAGGATGGGGTAAAATCATTTCGGAAGGACAATATTTAATTTGTTTCTCAGGCGAAAGCTCAATCCATTTTTGCAAAGTATTTTTGTCTGGATAAATCAATTCATCAAAATAAATTAAATCAAGATCAATTATTCGAGCACCCCAACGCTTCTCCCTAGTCCTACCATAAAACGTCTCTACAATATGAAGGTGTTTTAATACATCCAAAGCACTTAATTGAGATTCAAAAATTGCGCAGCAATTAACAAATTTTGATCCTGAATCTTTGGGAAATGGTTCTGTTTCATAAAAATTNGAACATTTAATCAACTTAAAATGTAAAGTCTGTAAATCTGAAATCGCGCAATTAAGAGTTTCTAAAGAGCTGCCAAATTTTGATGGCATATTAGATCCTAAAGCCACGCAACATCGGCTAAGAATTTTTCTATTAAGATCTGTATTATTATTTTTGGCAATAACCATAATTAATTAGTTTATTTGAAAAAAGAAGTTTAGGCTATATTATTTCAAAAAGTTTTCCAATATGTAAAAGATAATTAAACCATCGGATAATAATCATGGACAAACCAGAATTAACTCTCTTTCTTGCGGCGCCACGCGGGTTTTGTGCTGGGGTTGATAGGGCTATCAAAATAGTAGAAATAGCAATTGAAAAATGGGGAGCTCCAGTCTTTGTACGTCATGAAATCGTGCATAATAAATTTGTAGTTGATGACTTATGCAAAAAGGGCGCAGTATTTGTAGAAGAGCTAGACGAATGCCCCAATGACAGACCAGTTATATTTTCAGCTCATGGTGTCCCAAAGTCTGTACCATTAGATGCCGAAAAACGTGAAATGACTTATGTAGATGCAACTTGTCCATTAGTCAGCAAGGTNCATATTGAGGCTGAACGACATCATAAAAATGGGTTACAACTCATCATGATAGGACATGAGGGTCATCCAGAAACTTTAGGCACAATGGGTCAACTCCCNGAAGGAGAAGTTATATTAGTTGAAACTGTAGAAGATGTGGAACNTATTCAACCCCGTGATAATGAAAAATTGGCGTATATTACCCAAACGACATTATCAGTTGATGATACTATAAACATTGTTGAAGCATTAAAAAAACGCTTTAATAATATTATTGGTCCACACAAAGAAGATATCTGTTATGCGACAACTAATCGGCAGAAAGCTGTAAAAGAAATAGCACCCAAAATTGACGCATTATTAGTTATTGGCGCGCCCAATTCATCNAATTCAAAAAGATTAGTTGAGGTCGGAAAATCCTCTGGCTGTAGATATGCCCAATTGGTCCAACGNGCTATTGATATTGATTGGCGATCACTAGAGGGTATAAAATCAGTGGGGATCACAGCTGGNGCGTCTGCACCAGAAATTTTAATCAATGAAGTAATAAATGCTTTTAACGCAAGATATGACGTAAAAAAACAAGTTGTAGAAACAGCAATTGAAAACGTTTCATTCAAAGTACCAAGAATTTTGCGCGGGACAACTGTATGACAGATAAAAAAACGATCTCAATATACGACTCAAAAAGCTGTGAGTATGCAAGCTTGACTAACGTTAATCAACCAAGCAAACATTTGAACGCATTTATGAAAGAAGTAACTTTTGGTGGAACAGTCCTAGATCTGGGGTGTGGTCCAGGTGTTGCTTCGGCCTTTCTGAAAAGAGAAGGTTTTAAGGTTGTAGCGACTGACGCAAGCTTAGAAATGATAAAAATTGCCCGGATAGAAAATGGTATTGACGCGCTGCACCAATCTTTCGACGATATTAGTTGGATAAATAGTTTTGATGGGATCTGGGCACATTTCAGCCTTTTGCATGCAAGTCAGGAAATGTTTCCAATTCATCTAGACGCTCTTTATAAAGCTTTAAAGCCTAACGGGGTATTCACGATTGGAATGAAAATTGGCAACGGAGAAAAAAGAGACGACATTGGAAGATTTTATGCTTACTACTCAGAAGACCAATTATTGCAGTATTTGAAAAACTCAGGATATAAAATTGATGAAATAAATTATGGCGAAGACGTTGGTTTAGATGGTAAATTAGCATCATGGATAATCATTAGATCTCATGCCTGAAATTATTGCTTATACAGACGGCGCATGCTCTGGAAACCCTGGGCCAGGAGGCTGGGGAGTTATTTTACAAGCAAAAGATGGATTAGTTTTAATAAAAGAACGTGAATTATTTGGAGGTGAAAAAGATACTACTAATAATCGCATGGAGTTAATCGCAGCAATATCTTGCTTGGAAAGTTTAGAAAAGCCAACGAAATTAACTCTTTTCACAGACAGTAATTATGTAAAAGGTGGCATTACTGAATGGATGAAGACTTGGAAGAAAAATGAATGGAAGACAGCAGGTAAGAAATCAGTTAAGAATGTCGATCTTTGGAAACGCTTGGACAAAGCTAGACAAAAGCATAATGTTACCTGGAAGTGGGTCAAAGGACATTCTGGGCAAACAGAAAATGAAAGAGCTGACGAACTAGCACGTCAAGGCATGGCGCCATATAAATGACTTTCAGCTAAGGACTTCAAAAGAATTTATGTTATATCCCCTAATAAATGAAGACCAGTCCTGTATTGCTTTTCCTGGACGCTGAATGTTTAATATTCTAATTGCATTTTTTCCACAAAACACAACACCTTCTTTCGTAATCTCACCAACTTGCCCTTGATCATTTGTTACCTCTGATAACAATACTTTCAAACGAGTTCCGTTATGAATTGTCCATGCACCTGGTGAATGGGATAGGCCGCGGATAAAATAATCGATCTCATTTGCACTTAAAGACCAATCTATTTTAGTCTCTGATTTCTCTATTTTATTGGCGTAAGTTACACCGTTTTTGGATTGTTTGGTACTTTCACCAGTGAAATTGGCAAGTACTTCTATTAGCAGTTCTGAACCAATATTTGCTAATTTCTCAGATAAACTTTTGGTAGTATCATTTGATAAAATAGATACCATTTTCTCTCTTACTATTGGCCCGGTATCTAATCCTAATTCCATATTCATTATTGAAACACCAGTATGCTTATCACCAGACATAATTGCTCTGTTTATTGGTGCAGCACCTCTCCACCTGGGCAATAGAGAAGCGTGAATATTTAAACACCCAAAGTTAGGGATTTTTAGTATTTCTTCAGGTAAAATCTGACCATACGCAACAACAATAATTACATCAGGCTTAAATTCCAATATTTCGTCAATTATCTCTTTTGAATTTAATTTGGATGGATTTTTAACCAATATACCCAAATTGNCTGCATATTTATGAACTGCAGAAATTNTGTATTTTTTTCCTCGTCCAGCCGGCCTNGGTGGTTGAGTGTAAACACATAATATTTCGTNTTGNCTCTGAACTAAAGCATCTAATGCCGGTACAGAAAATTCTGGAGTTCCCATGAATATTAGACGCATAATTGTATTNCAACCTCAAACATTNTTTNATNGNAAATAAATATAATANTTATTTTCGCGCAAGCTCACGTTTTAATTTTTTCATTTTATCTGTTATCATTTTCTTTNTAAGATTACTCAGATAATCAATAAATAGTTTACCGTTCAAATGATCAATCTCATGCTGTGAGCACGTCGCTTCAATACCCTCAAATGATATTTCNCTAACCACTCCTTTCACATTTTGAAAAGAAACCTTAACGCTNTTAGGTCTAGTCACCTCTTCGTATTGCTCAGGAATTGATAAACAGCCCTCACTATGAACTGACGTTTCTTCCGAATGCCATAAAATAGAAGGATTAATCAAAATAAAAGGATTTGGCTCTTCATCTTTAATTGCACAATCCATAACAAACACTTGCAACATAACTCCAATTTGAGGTGCNGCTAAACCAATTCCTGGAGCATCATACATTGTCTCAAGCATATCTTGAGTTAGCTTTTCAAGCTTTGAATCAAAATTCTTAACCAACTCACACTTTTTTCTTANGCGAGTATCTGGATGGATTAAAATCGTTCTAAGTGACATGACATTGATCTAAAGTTTCATAAATTTTTATTCAAGTAGCNATGTTTCAAAATTAAACTTTAGTTGGATGGCCATATGTTAGTTGTATTGATCACACAAAATTAATCAAAAATCACTAAAATTAAAATATTAGTATTTCTCACTTGTCCATCGTAAGGAATTCCGTACTTTGCCTCANAAATGGAAAAATTAGATGAACTTTGATGAAGTAATCGATAGAAAAAACACCCANTCTGNAAAATGGGATATGATTGAAGAGTTGTATGGGGTGTCACAAAAAAATGGAATTCCTATGTGGGTGGCTGATATGGATTTTCGCCCTCCTAGTTGTGTTTCTGACGCCATACTNCAAATGCACGAGCACGGCATTTATGGGTATTTTGGAGATAATACAAAATACTTAAATTCGATCGTATGGTGGATGAAAAATCGACATCAGTGGGATATCGAAAAATCATGGATTTTTGACGTACANGGTTTGGTTAATGGCACCTCAATGACAGTTCAAACTTNTAGTAATCCAGGTGATAGAATTATTTTATTTACTCCAGTTTATTATGTCTTTTTTAGGCAAATTAAAGAAGGCGGCCGACAAGTTTTGGAATGTCCTCTTAAGAATAATAATGGAAAATATGAATTTGATTTTGATTACTATGACACTTTGATGAATGGAACTGAAAAAGTTATCGTACTCAGCTCGCCACATAATCCAGGCGGAAGAGTCTGGACAAAAAATGAATTAAAAGATTTAGCAGCTTTTGCTGAGCGCCATGATTTAATTATTGTTTCAGATGAAATCCATAATGACCTGATAATGCCAGGCAATAAGCATATTCCAATGGCGATAGCTGCCCCAGAAATAATGAACCGCCTTGTTATGATGACTGCAACTACAAAAACCTTTAATATTGCAGGCATGCACACCGGGAACGTTATTATCCCTGACTCAAATCTAAGGGCTGAATTCAGTAAGACGATGATGGCCTATGGAATTACTCCAAATAGCTTTGGCAAACATATGGTAACCGCTGCTTACAGTCAGGAAGGTGCTGCCTGGGTAGACTCCTTAATGATATATCTAGCAGAAAATCAACGTATCTTTAATAGGGAAATTACAAAAATTCCTGGTATAAATCCAATGACTTTGGAGGGGACTTATTTAGGCTGGGTTGATTTTACTAATACCGGTATGAGTCCTAAAGAATTTACGGACAGAGTAGAAAAAAGTGCTCAGATAGTTGCGAACCACGGACATACTTTTGGAACTGGTGGTGAATATTTTTTACGATTTAATATAGCGACAAGGCGATCCTTGGTTCTGGAAGCACTGGATCGATTAACAAATGCTTTTTCAGACTTACAATAATAATCATTTATAAATTTAACCAACCGATAAATTCCTTATTAATATGTTAAAAATATTGGAAACTTAAATGTATCCTTATATCAGGCTCACTAAAGAATTAATAAGACAAAAATTCTTAAAAAAAATCTCTTTGTCTGAAATACATACTTATTATACGATATGTTGGCCTATCGATTTGGATCCTTGGTGGGAGTTAAATAATGGAAGAACATTAACGTTATATGATTTAGGTAGAATCTCATACTTATTAAGAAGCGGCTTAAAAAACAAAATAGTAAAACAAGGTTGGAGATTCACAGTTGCTGGCTCCTCTATACGATATAGAAAAAGAGTTACAATATTCAACTTGTTAAAGGTTAACACCCGATTCTTAGGTTGGGATGAACGATTTATCTACTTTCAACAAACTATGTGGAAAAAAAATGATCCCGTTTCTTCTATTTTAATTAGATCAGCAATTACTGACAAAAATGGAATTGTAAACTCTGACCGGTTTATAAAAATAATAGGAGCTGAAGCGAGAAATATAGACCTCCCANATTGGGCAGNTAATTGGTCTAACGCAGAGGCAAAAAGAATCTGGCCTCCAGAATTTTAATTAACTTCTTGCCTTACAATTAAAAAAAATGCCTTAATTGATCTAAACTAACAAGGATAAATTTATGAACACCGTTGACGAAGTAAGAGTTCTTAAACGACGTATTCAAGGCTGGATGATGTTTGATTGGGCCGCCCAACCCTTCTTCACTCTTGGGTTAACATTTATTTTTGGCCCTTATTTTGCCGTCGTTGCAACAAATGTATTTCTAGAAAACGGCATGGACCCAAAAAGCGCAGATGCGAGTGCACAAACAATTTGGGCTTGGGGTCAAGCGGTAGCGGGAATATTCGTAGCTATAATTGGTATTTTAGCAGGTGCTTATGCTGATAGCACTGGTAGACGTATGCCCTGGATTTGGGCTGCGTCGATAGTTTTTGTAATTTGTAGCTGGATGCTCTGGTATATGGTGCCCGATGGATCAGCAATGTGGTTTTCTCTTATTATTTTTTCAATAGCATTTATTGCTGCAGAATTTGCAGCAGTTTTCACAAATGCTATTCTACCTAGCCTTGGCTCTCGAGAAGAAATTGGCAAAATATCTGGAAATGGAATGGCATTTGGCTATTTAGGAGGCATTATTAGTCTGTTTATTATGTTGTTCTTCTTCTTTGATGATGGGGGGAAAACCTTTATTGGTTTAGACCCTGGATTTGGTATTTTTGACTCGAGCCAACGAGAAGGTACTCGCGCAGTTGGTCCACTGATTTCGCTATGGTTTGTTATTTTCATGATACCTTTTTTCATGTGGGTTAAAGAGGGAAGTAAACCCAACATTCAAGGAGGCTTTAAGCAATCGATGCAAGAGTTAAAAGCATCTTTATTGGGAATGTTGAAAAGGCCGAGTTTATTCTCTTTCATGGGCGCTCAGATGTTTTATCGAGATGCTTTAAATGGTTTATATGCTTTTGGCGGAGTTTATGCAGCATTAGTTTTAGACTGGGGCTTAACACAACTTGGTATATTTGGAATCATTGGTGGAATTTCAGCGGCGCTAGTTTCATGGGTCTCAGGAAAATTTGATAAAAAATTAGGCCCAAGGCCCGTAATTTACTTTCACATCTGGGTACTTATCATAGTTTCACTTTGTATAATTGGAATGTCTAGAACAGGCTTCTATGGAATAGCATTGCCAGAAGGTTCAAGCTTACCAGATATAATATTCTATATCTGCGGCGCAGCAATTGGAGGATCAGGAGGTGGTATATATGCTGCTAGTCGCTCTATGATGGTGAGACATACAAACCCAGCTCGACCAACAGAAGCCTTTGGTCTTTTTGCTTTAGCTGGCAAAGCAACAGCATTTTTAGCTCCTCTCTTAATAGGTATATTTACTTACTTACTGAATGATGCACGATTAGGGTTCGCACCAGTAATTGGTCTTTTTATTTTGGGTTTGCTTCTGCTTCGATGGGTGAGACCAGAAGGTGATATCGCTGATAACTAAATTCTTATTAAATATTTTTGTATTACTAGTTTTTTGTGATTTTTATATTGAAGCTGCAAAAGCAGAGAGATTCGAAAATGTAAAAGCATACGAATTATTTAAAAAAGAAAAACTTCCAAGCAATCAAAAACTGAATTCGATCGGAAGTTACTCGAATGGCTGTTTGGCGGGCGGAATTAAGCTTCCGGAATCAGGAAATACATGGCAGGCGATGCGATTGTCTCGAAATAGAAACTGGGGACACAAAAATACTTTAAATTTTGTAAGAGAATTAAGCCAATTTGCAAGTTCATTGGATGGTTGGAAAGGTTTGTATATTGGCGACATTTCTCAAGCTCGGGGAGGTCCATTTGAAACAGGGCATGTATCACATCAAATTGGATTGGATGTCGACATTTGGATGCTACCAGCCAAAACTTTGGATTTGAGCAAAAATTCACGTGAAAATTTATCATCGGTATCAATCAAATCCCTTGATAGTAAAAACGTAAATACAAACTGGAGTATTCAACACGCTAAAATACTAAAAAAAGCAGCAAAAAATTCTCTAGTAGATAGGATTTTTGTTACGGCTGTAGCTAAAATAAGCATGTGTGAAAATGAAAAAGGGGATAAGAGTTGGTTAAAAAAAATCCGCCCATGGTATGGTCATGATACTCACTTTCATGTGAGACTTAAGTGCCCAGAAAATTCTATAGATTGTATAAAACAAATACCAACTGTTAATGAGTTAAGCGATGATCGTTATGGTTGCGACGAAACATTAAACTGGTGGGTCACTGAATTTCTTGAACCAAAGAAGCCACTTACTAAAAAAGAAAAAGAAGCTCTGAAATCAAAACGAACACCGAAAGATTATACGATGGCTGATCTACCGTTGAAGTGTGGGGCTGTAATCAAGTCACCATAAATAATTAAAGTTAGCTTTATTCAGCTATTCTTACACTCTGCTCCATTGTATGAGCGACAAGGTTTAGATATATGCTAATCTATAATATTAAATTCAATTGGAGAAAATAAAATGCTCAACTCAAAACTGGAATCAGCAATTGAAAAAGCTTGGAATGATAGAGAGACTATCTCTCCTGAAACTAAGGGCGAAACTCGTTTGGCTATTGAACAAACCTTAGAAGCACTGGATTCTGGAACTCTCCGAGTAGCAGAGCCGTTAAAATCTGGTGAGTGGCATGTGAACCAATGGGCAAAAAAAGCNGTCTTATTAGGTTTCCGTTTACAAGATATGGCNGAACAAAGTGGCGGGCCACAAGGTAGTAACTGGTGGGATAAAGTTGATAGTAAATTCAAAGGATGGGGTGAAGAACAATGGAAAACTGCTAACTTTCGTGCTGTNCCTAACTGTATAGTTCGTAAGTCTGCATATGTTGCGAGCGGTGTTGTTCTAATGCCCTCTTTTGTTAACTTAGGAGCTTACATTGATACAGGCACTATGGTTGATACGTGGGCCACGGTAGGTTCATGTGCACAAATTGGTAAAAACGTGCATCTTTCAGGAGGTGTTGGAATTGGNGGGGTTCTAGAGCCCATGCAAGCGGGACCAACAATTATCGAGGACAATTGCTTTATCGGGGCTAGATCAGAAGTCGTTGAAGGATGTATAATACGTGAAGGCTCAGTATTGGGGATGGGTGTCTTTATTGGGCAATCAACAAAAATATTAGATAGAGAAACTGGTAATATAACTTATGGTGAGGTCCCCTCAGGGTCTGTTGTAGTGTCTGGATCATTACCTTCTAAAAATGGAGTTAATCTTTACTGTGCGGTAATTGTTAAAAAAGTTGATTCTCAAACCAGATCAAAAACTTCGATAAACGAGTTATTAAGAGACTAAGTTAATTAGTGCAGAAGCCTTGAACCACTCAAACAAAACTGAACAACAAATTTTTACTTTAATAGCCGAAGTTGGGAGGAGTAAAGATGATGGTTTACCTGCAGAGTGCTCTGGAGCAGCGTTAATGTGTTATAGTTGTGGTATAGATGANGCTGAAGCAGTTAGAGAGACCATTAATATCTTAAAATTAAGCAAAATGGCTCCTTTGAGTGTTACTGGATATGGCTCTGTNAAAGAAAGGACGGATCAGGGTCATGATATAGATGATAAAGAGTATGATCTTATGGAAAAAGCTAAGAAAGAAAACTCGGTTGTCATCTGCAAAATTACGCCATTTTTTGGAGATTAAGATGGCAACGCATGTTTTTTTAGACTTGGATGGCACATTAACTGATCCAAAAATTGGAATAACAAATTCAATACGTTATTCTATGGCAAAAATGGACAGTCCTCTGCCAAAAAGTCTTGATCTCGATTGGACGATTGGTCCCTCACTTTGGTATAGTTTCAAAGAATTGGGTTTAGGAGCCAACGATACTGAAAAAGCAATAAGTTACTATCGGGAGAGATACACCGACATAGGTCTCTTTGAAAATCACGTGTACGAAGGTATTCCCAAAGCTCTTCAAATGCTAAAGGAAAATAATGTATCCATGTATCTGATGACGTCCAAACCACATAATTATGCAAAAAAAATTACAGCCCATTTTAACTTATCGAAGTTTCTTACATATGAATTCGGATCGGAGTTAAATGGAAAAAACACTGATAAGGGTGATCTCTTAAAGGAAGCATTAAATCACTTTAAATTACAACCTGAAGACACAATAATGGTTGGAGACAGAAAATTTGATATCATTGGAGCGAATAAAAACTCAATCAAAACAATTGCTGTTCTTTGGGGATATGGATCAGTGGACGAATTAGAAAAAGAAAAGCCTAATTTTTTTGTAAAAACCCCTAATAATCTGGCAAAAACAATAATAGAGATGAATAATTAAATTAAATCAATAAACACTTAAACTAAAAGAAACGAAACTAAATTTCATTTAACTGAAAGTAAAATATGTTTACGAAAATCAATCCCATAGATTTAACCGCTGAGCTAATTCAATGCAAAACAGTGACACCTCTAGATGGTGGGGCGCTTAAATTATTAGGTTCTATTTTAAAGAAAGAAGGTTTTGATTGCCACCTCATCAATAGAGGGGTTGTTTCAAATTTATTTGCAATTTGGGGTAAAGAAAAGAATGGAAAAACTTTAGGCTTCAATGGCCATACAGATGTTGTGCCCACTGGCGATCAAACTCTATGGACAGTAGATCCTTTTGGTGGCGAAATTAAGGATAAAAAAATATGGGGGCGAGGAGCCTGTGATATGAAATCTGCTGTTGCAGCATTTGTTGCAGCTGCGATTGATTTTATTCGGGAAACACCACCCAATGGATCAATTGTTATAGCAATAACTGGGGATGAAGAAGGTGATGCAATAGATGGAACAAGGGCTATTCTTGATTGGATGGAAGTTAATAACATCAAGGTAGATGCATTTTTGGTAGGAGAGCCCACCAGCGTCAATAAAACTGGAGACACTGTTAAAATTGGACGGCGAGGCTCTATGACTGTGCATCTCTCAGCAAAAGGTAAACAGGGGCATTCTGCATACCCCCACCTTGCAAATAACCCAATTCCCGCTCTTGCAAAATTAGTTAATAAAATTAGCTCACATGAGTTAGATCAGGGAAACGAGTATTTTGATCCATCCAATTTATCGGTAACGACGATCGATACTGGAAATAATGCGAGTAATGTTATCCCAGCTGAGACGACCGCTACAATTAATATACGCTTTAACGATTTGCACTCATCGGAAACATTGAAAAACTGGTTATTGAGTGAGATAAATATTATTGAAAATGAATTTAATATTAAATTCTCCTCAATTTTTAAAGTGTCGGGAGAAAGTTTCTTGACCTTGCCCAACGGTTTTTCAGCAATAGTCGAAAAAGCAATAAAATCAAAAACAGGTAGAACTCCTGAACTCTCCACTTCCGGTGGAACATCCGATGCAAGGTTTATAAAAAATCATGCACCTGTCGTTGAAGTGGGTTTAGTTGGAAAAACAATGCATCAAACAGATGAGCACGTTGATTTATCAGATATTGAAAAATTAAAATCAATTTATTCATCCATTTTAGAAAACTATTTTGCGTGAATAGCACTCAAAATAAAGAGAAATCATCATCTTGTAATAGTGCTGTAAATCAAAGGACTATTTGCCAGGTAGAAATAATAGATTTTACAGAAGATAAAGATCTAATATTGAAAGTAGAAAAAGGTACAAAAGATGATGAATTAGAACTTATATATGTTTTAAGAAAGAATGACCCTTCCTTTAAAATTGGTGAAAAGCTTTTAGTCGAAATTTTACTCAACTCTGATCATACTACAGTTACGAAAATTAATTTTATTAATAAAATTAATGAAAATATTTCAAATCATATCGGGATATATAAAAAGTCACACAGAGGTAACTTTGTATACTCTATTCAAAAAGGTTCCAGAAAAAAATGGCTAATTAATCCAAAATTNGAGAGTAGNGCCNTGGATGATGATATTGTAGAGATCGAAGACCGNCCCCAAGGGTCATTTAAAGGNAAAAANTATCATAAAATAAGAAATATTATAGGCAATTTAAATGAAAATAAGTCANTAAGCCTATTAGCGATAAAAGAGCACAATATTCCTTATCAATTTNCAAATNAANTCATAAATGAAGCATNNAAGNTTAAAGACTTCAAANNAAATCAACAAAATCTNAAAAATTTATTCTTCGTNACAATCGATCCTACTGATGCTCGTGATCATGATGATGCCGTTTACGCTATGAAAGATACCCATNAAGATAATCCTAATGGNTATATAATATGGGTAGCGATTGCCGACGTAGCACAATATGTTAAGATAGGAAGTTCAATAGANATTGAGGCTAGNCTGCGAGGCAACTCTACTTATTTTGTTGATCGAGTTATCCCTATGTTACCGGAAAATTTATCAAATAATTTATGTTCATTAAAAGAAAATATGGAGCGCCCATGTATTGCTGTGAAAATAAGGATCAATTCAGACGGGGAAAAACTGGAACATAATTTTTTCCGTGGAACAATGGTTTCAAAAGCCTCACTTGGTTACAAAGAAGTTCAAGACGCTTATGAAGGCAAAATAAGCCCCAAAACAGAACCACTATATAAACCTGTCTTAGAAACACTATTTCTAGCCTTTGAAGCTTTATTAANATCAAAAAATAAACGGCAACCATTAGAATTAAACTTACCAGAACGAGAAATACTATTATCTGAAAAAGGTGAAGTACAATCCATAAACTTAAAAAAGCAGCTGTCAGCAAATAAGTTAATAGAAGAGTTCATGGTGTTGGCAAATATCTGTGCAGCTGAGACACTAAGTAATAAAAAAGTCCCAGCAATTTACCGAATACATGAAGAGCCTACTTTAGAAAAAATTAATGCTCTTAACGAAACTATCCGATCGATCGATCTAAACCTTAAAAAATTAAATTCATTGAAAACAGCTGATCTCAATCAACTTCTTACATTAGCTTCAACAACTGANCACTCNANTATGATCAACCTGTCCATACTGCGAACCATGACACAAGCATANTATTCAAACAAATTATCCGCTCATTTTGGATTAAATTTACAAAAATATGCTCATTTCACCAGTCCAATTAGAAGATATGCAGATCTAATAGTCCATAGAGCTTTAATTGCTACCCACAATTGGGATACAACTTTAATANNCGCGGACGAGACATCTGATTTAGGAGCTATCGCCCNACATATTAGCTTAACAGAACGTCGCTCAATGAGCGCAGAAAGAGACACAATTGATCGATATTTAGCTCGATTTCTTAAAGATAAAATTGGTGGAGAGTTCTATTGCTTAATTTCTGGAATCACTCGTTTTGGAATCTTTATACAGCTAGATGAAATAGGGGCAGATGGCCTAATACCNTTATCAAATTTAGGTAGTGAGTATTATAAATTTGATGAAAATGAAAATAGCTTAACTGGCAAGGCTTCCAAAACTAAAATAAAAGTTGGCATGAGTGCTCGAGTTTCACTTTTAGAAGCTGACGAAACATCTGGCGGTTTAAGATTTAAGCTTATAGAATTAAATGGGCAATTGTTTGATAAGTTGGTTTCACATAAAAAATTGAAAAAGAAGAAATATAAACTCAGGCGAAAAAAGAGAAAAAATTAAAATCATTTTTATTTTTAGCTTGCTGCTCTTGCCTGTCTTTTCCTCTCATGTGGATTTAAAAATTTCTTTCTAAGCCTAATATTATTTGGTGTTACCTCTACTAATTCGTCATTATCTATATATGCTATGGCCTCTTCAAGCGAATGAATTACTGGAGTAGTCAGTCTCACTGCCTCATCTGTTCCACTTGCTCGTACATTCGTTAATTTTTTTCCTTTAAGCGGATTAACCTCCAGATCATTTTCTCGGCTATGTTCACCAATGATCATCCCTTCATAAACATCTTCTTGTGCACCAATAAACATTTTTCCCCGCTCTTCCAAATTGAAAAGTGCGTAAGCTACCGATATTCCATTCTCCATCGAAATTAAAACGCCTGAACGTCTACCAGGAATATTTCCTTTATACGGCGACCATTCATAAAACACTCTATTTAATACACCTGTTCCCCTAGTATCAGTTAAAAATTCCCCTTGATAACCTATTAACCCCCTTGAAGGAACTTTGGCAATAATTCTAGTCTTCCCTGCTCCTGCAGGTTTCATTTCTGAAAGATCTCCTTTTCTTGGTCCAGTAATTTTTTCAATCACCACACCTGTATATTCATCATCAACATCTATTGTAACTTCTTCTATTGGTTCATGTTGCTGTCCATCAATGTTTTGAAACAACACTTGTGGACGTGATATGGAGAGTTCAAAACCCTCTCTTCGCATGTTCTCTATCAAAACTCCCATTTGCAATTCACCGCGGCCAGCAACCTCAAACGCATCACCACTTGGAGTATCTGTCACTTTAATTGCTACGTTAGTTTCGGCTTCCCTAAGTAATCGGTCTCTTATAATTCGTGATTGGACTTTTTTCCCATCTCTTCCCGCCATTGGACTATCATTAATTCCAAATGTAACCGAAATAGTTGGTGGGTCGATGGGTTGCGCAGGTATTGCATTTGTAATCTCTACATCACACAAAGTATCAGAAACAGTCGCTTTAGACATTCCGGCAATTGTGACAATGTCACCGGCTTCAGCTGAGGCAATGGCTTGCTGTGCTAATCCTCTGAATGCTAAAATTTTTGAAACTCTGAAATTTTCTACTCTTTCACCATTTCGAGCAATTGCTTTGATCATTTCACCTGACTTTATAGTACCAGATTCCACTCTCCCAGTTAAAATACGCCCTATAAACTGATCAGATCCTAGAGTTACTGCCAACATTGAAAATGGTTTATTACGTGCTTCAATTTGTTTGGGAGGGGGTACATGTGAAATAATAAGCTCGAATAGATCTGATAAATCCTTTCTTGGACCTTCTAATTTCTTATCTGCCCAACCTGATCTCCCTGAGGCATACATGAAAGGAAAATCTAATTGTTTATCGCTTGCATCCAAATTTGCAAAAAGATCAAAGCAATCATTTAATGCGCGGTCAGGCTCAGCATCAGACTTATCAACTTTATTCACAACTACTATAGGACAAAGTCCCATCCCTAAAGCTTTTGAGGTTACAAATTTTGTTTGAGGCATAGGACCTTCTGCGGCATCAACTAACAAAACCACCCCATCAACCATAGATAATATACGCTCTACTTCCCCACCAAAATCTGCATGTCCAGGAGTATCTACAATATTCAGTCTCACTCCTTGCCATTCTACACTGGTTGCTTTCGCAAGAATAGTTATTCCCCGTTCTCGTTCCAAATCATTAGAATCCATTGCTCTCTCAATCACAGATTGGTTTTCTCTGAATGCTCCTGACTGTTTCAAGAGTTCATCTACTAGAGTCGTTTTCCCATGATCAACATGAGCAATGATTGCTATATTACGTAGCTCCATTTTCATCGGCCTTTGTAAGAGAGTTTTGGGGGCAGTATAACAAGCTGAAACAAAAGACCAGACGTAATTTTAGATGTGATCTTATTTTTCCAAAAATTCAACTGCTTGCGTGATGGCTCTATCTTTATATATTTGAATTTTTGGATCATTTGTAGAAACTCTTGGTACAATCCAAGCAGAAGTTGCCAAGACCCTTAACATTGCAAAAATTGGAAATAAATCTGTGTCGATTTGTTTCAACGAACGTACCTTATCATATCCTTCTAAGATTAGATTGCATCTTCTTTGATAGTTGATATCTTCCAAGCTTTGTATGGTTGCGGTAGCTAAATCATAAATAGGAAAACCATAACCGCAATCATCGAAATCAATTAAAGATATTCCACTATCATTTTGAAATACATTTTCTCCTATAACATCTGCATGAATAAGTAAGGTCTTTGCTCCTTCTTTTTCATACTGTTTTAACAGGGAATAAGCTCGATCCCTAGCAATAGTAAATATTTCTTTTTCCTGGGATCTGAGATGTTCACCCTCCCAAAATTTACCCCAATTTGGATATTCACCTAATAGTCCCTCAATACCCCAACTGGGACGAGAAAACCAATCAGGAAAGGATAAATCCTCTGTGATATTATGAAGATTCCCGATAACTTTACCTAATTCGAAGTCAATTTGTTTGCTTATCTTAAATTGATTAGCGTCTGCAGTTCCAATCGGTTTTCCATTAACCCACTTAATAACAGTCGCTATAAATTCTGGAGAAATTTCTGACAAATAATTTCCATCAACATTCTGAACGGGAACTGGAACTGGAAATCCTTGTTCAGCTAAAGCATTTGTCCACCACAATTCAGATTCTATTTCTTCTTGTTTTTTGTATCCAGGTCTGTGTAGTCTAAGAGCTACTCTAACATTTCCCCTTAATGTAACATCAAAAACAGCATTTTCGCGATGTTTAATTAATTTGGGTTGTTCAATATAACCACCCCAAAATATACAGGCTTTTTCAGCATATCCTTGTAGACTATAGTCCACACTCAGCTTCTTTCATCGTATCTCTTAAATGTTCTAAGAGGTGGTCCACATTATTTTTAGAAAAAACCATCGGTGGTCTTATCTTAAGTGTATTTCTATTTTTTCCCAAAACACCTAACAATATCCTTTTATCCCTCATCTTTTCAGCTATTTGCGAAACATATTGCGTTAAAGGCTCATTATTTTCTCCGCGCATTTCTGCACCAAAGAACAGCCCAGAACCTCGAACTTGCTTAATTTGCGGAAATTCCTTTTTTAATTCTTCCAAACCCTTTAAAGCATATTGCCCAACTGCAAGAGCATTCTCAATTAGCTTTTCATTTTCTACTACTTCTAAAGTTGCTGAGGCAGCCGCACATGAAACGGGATTTCCTCCAAATGTATTAAAATAACCATAATTATTTCTGAATGACCCCATTATTTCAGTCGATGTTGCGACACAGGCCACAGGATGCCCATTTGCCATAGGTTTACCCATAGTTACTATTTCTGGTTCAATGCCGATTTTCTGATATCCCCACCAATTTGTTCCAATTCTTCCAAATCCGGGCTGCACCTCATCCGCTATAACAATAGCGCCCTCATTTCGAATATTTGAGATTGCCTCATCAAGAAAGCCATGTTCTAAATTTGGAAAACCTTCATTTGCAAAAAACGGGCAAATTAATAGTGCTGATACTCCATGACCTGCTTCTTTTAATGAATCAATTGCCTCAACAACATTTTGTTTAAAAAATTTAGCCTCGCTAATATCCATTGTTTCATTGTCTCTAAAGTTATCAGGTGCCTTTATATAACGAATATGGTCACCAACCGGCCCCATATTTCGACCATAACCCAACTGACTTACCGCACTCGTATTTCCATGATAAGTGGAGTCTGTTACGATTACACCTCTATGACCTGTCTTTGCCTCAGCCATTCTTAAGGCGATATCGTTAGCTTCACTCCCAGAACACACCATGATAGCGGTCTCAATCGTCTTATGATGTTTTGACAGAAGTCGATCCAAATAATCCAGGATACCTTCATGAAGGTATCTGGTGTGCGTATTAAGAATTTTTGCCTGCTCAGCGATGGCATTAACAACTTCTGGATGACAATGTCCAACGTGAGGAACATTATTGTAACAATCTAAGTACTTTTTACCGCTGGCATCCCATAACCAAACCCCTTTACCACGAACAATATGTACTGGATTCTTATAAAATGTCGAAAAATTTGGGCCTAATAACCTTCTTCGTCTTTCAATTAATTCTTCATTCATAAAAACTCCTAGATTAACTTTGTATCAATAACCTATGTAAATTTACGTTGAAAATATGTTTACTAGATTTTATCAATCTTCAACCTTATTTTTTCTTAACATCTTAAGTTTACCACGCTTTGCTTTTCTATCTAACCGTTTCTTATTAACCAACTTTGATGGCTTAGTTTTGACACGGGGCTTAGGTATTATTAGTGCACTCTTAATTAGAGATGCTAACCTTGACCGAGCCACCTCACGATTTCTAATTTGGCTTCTGTATTTATCTACATTAATTACAATTTGACCCTTTTTATTGTATTTTTGTCCAGCTATAGATTCCAATCTTTTTTTTACGCTTTCAGCTAAGCTTGCCGAATTAATAACACTAAATTTTAGAGTTACAGAAGTTTCAACCTTATTAACATGTTGTCCTCCTGGACCAGATGAACGTGAAAATGTTTCAAGAATCTCCCTGTCATCAATAATAATTTTGTCTGTTATTCTAAGCATAAGAACAGTCTCGCATAAAAAAGGGGCCAAACAAAGTGGCCCCTTCAAATTCTTTAAGAGTTGGGATACGGGTCAAATCAAATCTTGCCCTTTAATTTTTAGAGAGCAATCTCCGTTAAACAATTCACCCTTTTCTCCAATACCTCTTTAGACACTGGACCACCTCCTTTCATTTGTTTCAGTTAATCATAAAGTGACACATTATAGTGATTTGTCAAAACTTTTTTCTATTTATTATCTAATCTTTTTATAAGGACTCTGAATGGTATTAAGCAAACTAATGCTAACGTCAGCTTAACAAAATAATCTGCAATAGCGAGAGACATCCATAAAGGTGATATGCTTCCAAAGCCAAGAATTGGAACCCCTTGATTCATAAATTCAGTATTATGATCAAAACCAAGAACAATTGTTAATGACAATGAAAATGAAAATGAGAAAAATATTATCGTATCTAAAGCACCGCCAACGATAGAAGAAAATAACGGTGCATGCCACCAAGAGAAATCCTTAAGTTTCGTGAATATAAATATATCCAACAACTGGGCTAACAAGAAAGCTGATCCTGACGCCAAAGCTATTCTTGTTGTCACTGCTGGCACATAAAAGTCCTTATCTATTTCTATAATTATTTGAGTTCCAATCAAAGAACAAATTATACCTGTTACAAAACCAAAAAAAACAATCTGTCGCGCAATTTGCGGCCCATAAAGCCTATTCATCAAATCCGTGATTAAAAACGCAATAGGATATGTGAAAGCACCATAGGTAAGCCATTCGCCATACAAGAATTGCACTAGAATATTGGATGCTACAACTACGACGGCCATAGCAAAGATACCAAGCAAATATGTTTTAGACATTATCTCTCCGTTTTGAAAAGGTTTCGGACACTTTGTAAGTATTTTCAGCTCCGAACCGATATTCTAAATGTGAAATTGTTACAACTTGTTTTCTTAAAAATTGCATATTAACAGTATTGAAAAGTTACAAAGCTAAACTGCTAACATTTGCACTAATATAAAATATTGATCTAGCTTGCTGATAATCTTAAGACAGTTTANTCCATAATTATGGATAATATAAAAGTTTCTACATTCTATCANTTTACTGCCTTTAGTGATTTAAGCAAAATCAAAGTTCCATTAGAAATCTTTTGTAAGAAAAATAAAATAAAAGGCTCCATTCTNCTTGCATTTGAAGGAATTAATGGGACAATTGCTGGAAAACCTGCAGATATAACGATTACTCTTAAGCATATCCGATCTTTACCCGGGTGTAATTCAATAAAGAGTAAAGACAGTTATACATCCTCAATGCCCTTCAATAGAATGAAGGTTCGTCTAAAGAAAGAAATTGTTACAATGGGTCAACCAGATATTGATCCAACAAAAGTTGTTGGCAAGTATATAGCAGCTGAAAATTGGAACACTTTTATTGAAAAAGACGATGTTGTAGTGATCGATACAAGAAATAATTACGAGGTAGATATAGGAACATTTGAAGGCTCAATAAACCCAAATACGGAAAGCTTTAAGCAATTTCCTGAATGGTGGGAGAAAAATAAAAATAAATATCAAGATAAAAAGATCGCTATGTTTTGTACTGGAGGAATTCGGTGCGAAAAATCTTCTAATTATCTCCTTAATAATGGGATTAAAGATGTTTACCATCTTGAAGGTGGTATTTTAAAATACTTGGAAAATATTGAANAACAAAATAGTAAATGGCAGGGAGAGTGTTATGTCTTTGATCACCGTGTATCAGTTGTTCATGGATTAAATGAAGGTTCTTATGATTGCTGTTTTGCATGTGGTCGTCCAATAACAGAAAATGACAAAAAAAAACCAAGTTACGAATACGGTGTTAGCTGCGACAAATGTGTAAATGAGTTTTCAGAAAACAGAAAAAGTCGTTTCAGAGAACGTCAAAAACAAATATACCTTTCTGCAAAAAAGGGCGAAAGACATTTAGGATAACTCATGAATCACCAGATCTGATCAAATTTTCTTGGCTCACTTGCTTTAGGTTTCCCTAAGAATTGCAATCGCTTTTCAATGCTNTCTGATAACGCCATAATNAAGTTCAAGCCAATTCTTAACTCATTGTTACTAAAATATGTCATGGCTTTTTTTGCTAAATCAATTTGATCTTGATTCAATAAAACATCAACAAGTTTTAACAATTCCTGAGTTGAGCCAAATAGCTCAATCTCTCGTTTTTCAAAGACCTCGGAGACTTCAGATTTATAACGCTCTGGATCTTGTAAAATTAAGTATAAAAGTCTCTTACATTCCATAACGGCTGACCTACTACTCTCTATCTCCTGTGATACAAGTGAAACCGAGTCTATTTCACCNTTTTCAATTTTTCTATCNTCCATAAATCTATGAGCTTCGCCTGTTGTTANATATCTATGCTTGGCGAATTCCGAAGGCACGTTATCCTGTCCAATAAAAANTGGCGAAAATGTCGATGCTATGGCCCCTATTGGCGCNTGCCATAAAATTCTTGAACTACTATGACTTTGTTTCAACAATGGTACAATCTGACCATAACCAGCCGTATCACCTGTCAACTTTGATGTTCGAAGAGCCCATAAAATTTCTTTAAAAGATATTTTCTTTCCCTCTGCAATCAANGATTGAAGTGTCTTTTCCATCCATTTTACGCCGTCCCAACGACCCTTTCCATCTCCTAAAATTTTATTTAAATTAAAGGTTCCTGTTGAGTACCAACCTTTTTCTTTGCAAAAAGAAACCAGATTAGGAGAATAAAGGAAATTCTTATTACCTGGATCATCAACTGGTATGTTTTCAATATAACCAGGCCTGGAAACCCTGATACTTTTTGAACCTAATCTTTCTGCAGCCCACAGACCTTGACCTCCAGAGAATTGAATAACTACCCAAGCTTCATTTGCATCAGCAATTAAATGGGAATTTCCACCATATGAGCTTTCACCATATTCTGCTATCAACGATCCAATAAGCACAACACCTTCTTTTGCAGTCTTNGCCCTTTCTAACACTAACCTAGCTAAATCACTATAATTTGGACCTGTTTGGGTCTTTGGTGTCATTTCAATTAATTCTGCTCTTGAAGTCGACCAAATATCTCTAACTGCAACACCATGCTCATTAAGCCCACCATTGGTTATTGGCGCTGGGACCCCTTTATAATATGAATAATTTACTGAAATAAATCTGCATGTGTGGGGGGCCTGAGGAATCTTTATTCGCTTACCTGGCATATCCGCAGTTTCCGATACACCGACTGAAATTGATTTGCCTAATTTATTTTTAGTGCCTGGTGTTATTTCCAACCAATGACTCGAAGGCTCGTCACCATATCCAGCTAACCAAGCATTACCATCTAATGTAAGATCTCGGCCAACGTATATGCCATAACTCATTTTTTATAACCACAATATTCTTAAAAAAATTTTTATCAAAAATCTAAATTTTCTACACTTAATGCATTCGATTGAATAAATTCTCGACGTGGCTCCACAATATCACCCATCAACTTAGTAAACAAATCATCAGCATCAATTAAATCCTCTACTTTAACCTGTAACAACGTACGAGCTTCTGGATCTAGGGTGGTTTCCCAAAGCTGATCAGGATTCATTTCCCCCAAGCCTTTATACCTTTGGAGCGATAAACCCTTTTCACCTTCACCAAGAACATAACTCAATAGATCAATCGGTCCATTGATTATACTTTGTTTTTCTTTTCTAATCAAATTGACCAAACTCGAGTAAGTGCTTGAAAGAGTTTCTGTAAAAGATCCTAATTTTCTTGCCTCTCCCGATCTTAGGCAATTTCCATCTAATTGCCGAACCTCTTCAACCCCTCGAACGTTGCGCCAGAAACGTAATCCTTGATCCTGGGTAGGGCGGCCTTTCCAACCACGCTCATATTCCAAGCTTACCATATCTAATCTCTTAGCGACTGCATCAGCGGCACCTTGAATATTATCATCGATCATTCCAGGCGCCATAACTCCAGCAATCGCTGCCTGCTCTAAAATATTTTTTGGGTAATGTGTTGGGAAAGCATTCAATATTTTACGAACATTTCTTGCCTCTTCCACCACCCTAGAAAGATCAGCCCCCATAATTTCCTCACCTGTTCCCAAACGTAATAAGGCTCCTTCTAATCCTTGCTCAACTAAGTAATCATCTAAAGCCGCTTGATCTTTCAAATAAACTTCTGACTTCCCTCGAGCAACTTTAAACAATGGAGGTTGCGCTATAAACAAATGTCCCCGTTCAATTAATTCAGGCATTTGTCTAAAGAAAAAAGTTAGCAGAAGAGTTCTAATATGAGCTCCATCAACATCTGCATCTGTCATTATAACAATCTTATGATAGCGCAACTTACTAGCATCAAACTCATCTCTTCCAATGCCTGTACCCAATGCTGTAATCAAAGTTCCAATTTCCTGAGATGACAACATTCGATCAAATCTTGCTCGCTCAACATTAAGAATCTTTCCACGTAGAGGAAGAACAGCTTGATTGCGTCTTGATCTCCCCTGTTTTGCTGAGCCGCCAGCACTATCTCCCTCAACAAGAAAAACCTCAGATAGAGTTGGATCTTTTTCCTGACAGTCAGCTAATTTTCCAGGCAGTGAAGCAATATCCATTGCAGACTTTCTTCGCGTTAAATCTCTAGCCTTACGAGCCGCTTCTCTGGCTATTGCCGCCTCAATAATTTTTCCAACTATTTCTTTTGCCAGGGCAGGATTTTCTTCAAACCATTCGCTTAATTTCTCATTCATTAAGCTTTCCACAACTGGTCTTACCTCTGATGACACCAGCTTATCCTTAGTTTGACTACTGAATTTTGGATCCGGGACTTTAATGGATAATACGCAAGTTAAGCCCTCTCTCGCATCATCCCCAGTAAAGTTGATCTTCTCTTTTTTTGCGATTCCCGAGGATTGGGCATAAGTATTTATTGTTCTGGTTAATGCACCCCTAAACCCTGCCATGTGTGTTCCACCATCGCGTTGGGGTATATTGTTTGTAAATGGCAAAACAGATTCGTGATAGCTATCATTCCACCACATAGCTACCTCAACACCGATATCATCCCTATCACCTATAATATATATTGGGTCAGGAATTAATGGAGTTTTGGATCTATCCAAGAATCTAACAAATTCTTTTACTCCACCTTCGTAAATCATAATTGATTCAAGATGCTCAACTGGTCGCTCATCTTTTAATATTATCTTCACCCCAGAATTTAAGAAGGCTAGTTCTCTCAATCGATTTTCAAGAGTTTTAAAAACATAGTTTCGATTAGAAAAAGTATTCTTAGACGCCATAAATTTCACTTCAGTTCCTGTTTCTCCACTTGCGTCTCCAATAATTTCTAGATGTTTTACGGTTTCTCCGTTTTCAAAACGAGCTAGATGAACTTTATCATCTCTCCATATCTTTAGCTCTAACCAATCCGATAAAGCATTCACAACCGAAACACCTACACCATGCAATCCACCTGATACTTTATAAGAATTACTATCAAATTTCCCCCCAGCATGTAATTGTGTCATTATTACTTCAGCAGCTGATACCCCTTCTTCTTCATGAATGCCAACAGGGATCCCTCGACCGTTATCACGAACAGAAATACTTTCATCGCTATGAATTATAACCGATACAAAATCAGCATGCTTTGCTAACGCCTCATCAATGCCATTATCTACCACTTCATAAACCATGTGGTGTAACCCTGAACCATCATCCGTATCACCAATATACATTCCTGGTCTTTTTCTAACTGCCTCAAGCCCTTTTAAGACCTTAATTGCTTCGGCTCCATATTCTTCATTTTGAGCTTCTTGATCAGACATGTTGTTATTCCTTTATTCGGTACCTACAATATATGCTATTCCAAATGAGATGTCACGCTTTTACAATCTCAAAAAGCCTATAATTTCTTAGCTAATATTAAAAAAGACTGATACAAATAAATACTGGTTATGCCGAAATTATTTGTGATACACCATTATTATCACACACCTCGAATTGATCCAATGAATCACCTATTGAATCAAATAATTTCTTCTCAGTTCCAGTCATAAAAACCTGAGCCTTAAGATTAAGTATCTCCTCATAAAGCTCTGCCCTTCGATTGTCATCCAAATGCGCTGTTACTTCATCAAGTAATAAAATTGGAGGGACACCAANGTATTCTGATAATGACCAAGCATTAGCCAAAATGATACTTATTAGTATAGCTTTTTGCTCACCAGTCGAGCATTCTGTTACAAAATTATTTTTTTCTAAGTATAATGCTGACAGATCAATACGATGTGGCCCAACCAATGTCCTTCCAGCAAGAAGGTCTTTTGAACGGTTATCTTTAAAAGCTCTTCTCAATTCTTCAATACNAGTAGAAGAATCCAAATATTGTGTATCTATTAATGATAACTTAGCTTTAGGAAAAACAGGGTTTAAATTTTCCAATGCCTTGTCAATTTTCTCGACAGTGATTGCTCTGTTTTTATTCAAATTAGCCCCGTCGATAGATAGCTTTTCTTCCAAGACATCATACCACTTTTCATCATTTATATTATCTTTTAAGAGACGGTTTCTTTGTCTTAAGCATTTTTGGAACCTAATAAATATAGATCCATGATCTGGTATGAAATTCAAGGTCATTCGATCAAGAAATTTCCTCCGTCCCTCTGCACCTTCTATCCAAAGTCTGTCCATTAAAGGAGAAAGCCATAAGATTTTATAGTTCTTACTTAAAGATATTTGAGTTTGGATTTTTTCATCAATTTTAACTACCCGTGAACTACCTGAGTTTAAAAAGGTCTCAACCTCTAAAATCTGCTCATTATTTTGTAATTTAGCTTTTATTTTCCAACCCACATCTTCTGGCTTTCTTGAAATATCATNGGGTTTTGCATTTCGGATCCCACGTCCNGGAGAAAGAAGGGAAATTGCTTCTAAAATATTTGTTTTTCCCACGCCATTTCTCCCAAAGATGGCCACTGGGCGTCCAGTCATAGCCATTTTTGACATAAGATGACTCCGAAAGTGCGAAAAACTTAATTCTGAAACGAAGAACTTAGACACGCATTGGCATCACGACATAGATAGCCGAAGAGTCTTCACCTTCAGTTATTAAGGCAGGATCCCCTGACGAATTGAACATAAATACAGCATTTTCACGATCAACCTGTCCAGCTATTTCCAGTAAATACTTAGCGTTAAACCCAATTTCTAACTGTTCATCACCGTATGATACTGCTACTTCCTCCTCTGCAGCACCATTATCTGGAGCATTTACAGATAATATCAATCTATCTTCATCAAGACTCAGTTTTACTGCTCGCGACCTTTCGGATGATACTGTGCTAACACGATCAACTGCTCTTGCGAATTCCGCAGCATCAACTTCTAACCTTTTTGCATTTCCAGAAGGTATCACCCTTGAATAATCNGGAAAAGTTCCATCGATAACTTTTGAGGTTAACTGAATTTCAGACGTAGCAAACCTCACTTTTGTGTCGGACACTGAAACCGCAATATCCACATCATCATCATTTAACAATTTACCTAGTTCACCAACAGTTTTGCGAGGAATAATTACACCTGGCATCGAGGAAGCATTAGCGGGTAAATCAGCATCAACTCGAGCTAAGCGATGTCCATCCGTTGCCACACATCTCAATACGTTACTGCTCTCATCACTCGAAACATGCATATAGACACCATTCAAATAGTATCTTGTTTCTTCTGTCGAAATTGCAAACTTTGATTTATCAAATAGTCGTCTTAAAATATTTGCTTTTGCATTAAAATTCACATCGTACTCTGCAGACGCCATAATCGGAAAGTCTTCACGTGGGAGAGTCGCTAAAGTAAAGTTGGATCGACCAGTCGAAATATGCAATCGACCTGATGCGCTATCATCAGACAAAACAACTTGGGAGCCATCGGGAAGCTTTCGCACAATTTCATGTAACGTGTGTGCTCCAACAGTGGTAACACCTGGTCTTTCTACATTTGCCTTAACTTTGTCTTGCACTTCAATATCAAGATCAGTTGCGCGGAANCTAACTGTTTCACCCTCTGCTTCAATCAATACGTTGGCTAAGATTGGAATGGTATTTCTACGCTCGACCACAGATTGTGCCTGAGACATCGCTTTAAGAAGAACACTTCGCTCAATACTTACTTTCATAAAAAACCCTCTTATAATATCGCTTCAACACATCCAAAATAAATAGATATCTTAGAGCTTTAATTANACTTATCTGATTTAGAAAGGATATGGTCAAGTAAAACACAACCAACAGGTCNCTTATTCTAACTTATGATGCTTAAATAAGCATATATTTATGCTTCTAGCATTCGTCTTAACAACTCAACATCTTCAGCAATTTGATTATCGATTGACTTTAGGTCTTCAATCTTTTTTACAGCATGAATAACTGTAGTATGGTCACGTCCCCCAAATCTACGGCCGATCTCTGGCAAAGATTTAGATGTTAAAGTTTTTGCTAAAAACATAGCAACTTGCCGTGGCCTCGCCACAGTCCTAGCTCTACGTGGGCTTAAAATATCTGTCATTCTTAAATTGTAATGATCAGAAACTTTTCTGATAATCTCATCAATGGTCACTTTCCTGTCAGAAGCACGCAAAATATCTGCAAGACATTCTTGNACCATGTCTAAATTTACTTCTCGCCCTACTAAAGATGCAAAAGCAAACAATCTTGTTAATGCCCCCTCTAAAACTCTCACATTTGTTGAAATTCTATGAGCTAAAAATTCCAAAACTCCATCTGACATAATTACTTCTGGGTAATGAGAAATATGTTTCTCTGCCTTTGACTGTAAAATACCCAATCTTAACTCATAATCAGTTGGGTGCAGATCAACTACAAGTCCAGACTGAAGTCGTGACTTGATACGATTTTCTAAACCGTCAATTTCTCCAGGTGCTCTATCAGCAGATATTATTATCTGCTTATTCTGATCAACAAGGGCATTAAATGTGTGAAAGAATTCATCTTGAGTACTATCTTTTCCAGCAATAAATTGCACATCATCTACCATTAAAAGATCTACAGATCTGAATAATTCTTTAAAGCTTAACATATCTTTAAATCTTAAAGCTTGTACAAATCTATACATAAACTGTTCTGCAGATAGATAAATTACTTTTGCCTCTGGATTTCTCCTTCTGATTTCCCAAGCAATAGCATGCATTAAGTGTGTCTTACCCAATCCAACACCACCATACAAAAATAATGGGTTAAAAGAAACAGGTCCCCCTTCTGCAACCCTTCTTGATGCAGCATGCGCTAATTCGTTTGGCTTNCCAATCACGAAGCTATCAAAGGTAAATCTTTTATCTAAGGGGGCAACAGGCAATAATGAATTGTTTTCTCTAGCGGTAAGATCGGAATTTTGATACTCTAGAGTAGAGCTATTCTTATTAGAATGTAAGTTTTGCTTTGGCGAAACATTGTTAACATCAAATGCAATTTTATCGATAACCGTCCCCTCTGCGATGAAGTGTCTTTGAATCATCTCACCATAGTTTCTCAAGACCCAGTTTCCGATAAAATTTGTAGGCGCATGAAATGTNGCCACTCCATCATGAACACCTCTGAAATTTAGGGGCTTTATCCAATTATTAAATTCATTCTTACTAACTGACTTTAGTAAGCTCTCGCACACACATCCCCATATTTTCTCATTCATAACTTCTCGCCCATTCTATTGATATTGGCGCCAGGCCAACCCGCGTGCTTTCCAACCGTTAGAACANCCACCAAATTTATCTTTTTTGAGGTTCCCTTCAAATCCTTCTGACACATTTACGCATTTCACTTGCATCCCCAAATCATTTAAATGATTTGAAATTGTTTGTGCTGCATGCCTTGAGCGAACTCCCGAACGACAAATGAAAAATATTTTCTCAATTGGCTTTGTCTTCAACTCTTCCATAAGTCGTTTTACGAATAGAGGGTTATAGGACATATTCGGATATTCTTGCCATTCTATAAAAATGGTAGTTTTACCTAAAGAAGATAGCTCTGGAACTCCAACTGAGCCCCATTCTTCTTTTGTCCTNACATCAACGAGAATTGCAGACTGACAACTGACAAGATCGGACCAAGCCTCTTGAGGCAATGCCTCTTTCACGCCAATTCCGATTGCGTTTCTCATTCAAGTCCCCCCAGACGTGTGAATCACAATTATTTTTTAACAATAGGTTNANGTATTATTCAACCAATCTTCGCACTTGACTCGCAACTAATTNANNCNCGAATCTNGTATNAAAAANCNTGCTACTACATATTGTTGTTTNTCNTTGTCTTGATACTAAATTCATCNANTNAANANTTNTNTCAAAAAAAAAGCGCTCNNAANAAGAGCGNTCATTTNNAAANAATTAACNANACGACTCACTTNCCNAGAGANTTTACNCTNGAAGACAATCTTGANATCTTTCTACTTGCTGTATTCTTNTGCATNATNCCTTTCGAAACTCCACGCATAATCTCTGGTTGGACTTCTTTAAATGCTTCGGANGCTANTTTTTGATCNCCNCCAGCNATAGCTTCNTCAACTTTTCTTACAAAAGTTCTTATNCGAGATCTTCGAGCCTTATTTACTTCTGTTCTTCNAGTAATTTGTCTAGCTCTTTTTTTTGCTTGGGCCGAATTTGCCATNATATTTTGCCTNNTTTNAGAATTTNTAATTCAGAGNTTTGGCTTCTATCGCTACAATNCTATTTAGTCAACACTTTGAATAANTCTATTTCGANCTAAANTGTGGTTCTCGTTTTTCNAAAAATGCTGCCATNCCTTCCTTNTGATCTTGNGTCGCNAAAAGGGAATGAAATAAGCGCTTTTCAAATAATATACCTTCTGAAAGAGAAGTTTCCTCTGCTCTATTAACTGCTTCTTTAACGGCCATGACTGTCAAAGTTGACTTCTCTGCTATTTTTGAGGCAGCTATTTTAGCTTCTTCAATTAATTTTTTTGCTGGCACAACTCTACTGACGAGCCCACTACTTTCTGCCTCTGAAGCATCCATAAATCTACCAGTTAAATGCATATCCATTGATTTAGCTTTTCCAACCAATCGTGTTAACCTTTGGGTTCCTCCTATACCAGCAACAACACCTAAATTGATTTCAGGTTGACCAAATTTTGCAGTATCAGAAGCAATAATAAAATCACACATCATCGCGAGCTCACATCCCCCGCCTAAAGCATAACCCGAGACTGCTGCTATAATTGGCTTCCTACTATTTGATATTGTTAAATGCTGATCACCAAAAAAGTTTGACGTGAACATATCTACAAATGATTTTTCAGCCATTTCAGAAATATCTGCTCCAGCCGCGAAGGCTTTCTCTGAGCCAGTTATGATGATAGCATGCACTCTATCTTCTGAGTTCATTAAAGTAATTGCATCTGCCAGTTCACTCAACATTTGAGTGTTTAGGGCATTCAAAGCTTCCGGTCGATTGAGTGTTATCATACCTACATGTTCGTCAATCTCGACAATTAATGTTTGATGAGCCATTTTTTTCTCTTTTTAAGTTAATCGTAAGTCTTATAAACAGATTTTTANTAAAAATNCTATCGTTGACANTTATCACAATAAAAGGTTGATCGGCCAGCTAATCTAATCTTTTTTATTTTNGCCTTACATCCTTGTGTATTACAGTCTTTTCCTTCGCTATCATACACATTAAATTGATGCTGAAAATATCCAAGATTACCCTCTATATTCTTAAAATCTTTCAAAGATGAGCCGCCTGCCTTAATAGCTTCAAATAGAGTTACGCGAATCGCATTTACTAATTTCTCTAATTTCTTCAATGAGATCGTACCAGCTAATCTCGTCGGTACAATTCCGGACCTCCATAAAGCTTCACAAACGTAAATATTACCCANACCACAAACATACTTTTGATTTAACAAGGATGATTTAATCGTAGCTCTACTATTCTTGAACATTTCTGCTAGATAAATTGCNCTGAATTGGTTGCTGAGTGGTTCCACACCTAAAGTTTTAATCATCTTATGATTTTGGATTTCATCTGACTTGCAAAGATCTATAAATCCAAAACGTCTTGGGTCATTNTAAATTACTATCGTACCGTTTTCCAAAGTGAAAATGACATGATCATGTTTATCCAAATTACCTTGGTCCAAGTGAAACGTAGAATGCCCCAATGTCTTTCCAGAATCTTGAATTAATACTCTGCCAGACATTCCTAAATGCATTATCATAGTTTCATTTGATGATAGATCGATTAATATGTATTTGGATCTTCTAGTAATATTTGAGATTAATTTACCTTCTAATCTAACCTTCATTNGGTTTGGAAACGGCCATCGTAAATTAGGTCTATTAATCAATACATTGCTAATTATCTGACCTTTAATTGTCTTTTCAAGACCTTTCATTACAGTTTCCACCTCAGGTAACTCTGGCATCTAGACCTTCCTCAAATTAAATGAATAGCTTGGGTTTTGTACTATAAAAGACAAAATCGCAATTATATCTACTAATAATATTTTAATTTAAACATNCGTTTTAAAAACAATTTAAACTGAAACATTCACATTTATGACATTCAAGCATATATCATTAGTCACCCTTTAGAAAGAAAGCCTATGTCGAATACCGAAAATACAACACACTTTGGCAACAAGACTATTCTGAAAGAACTCAAATCAGAGATGGTAGGGGAAGTTTTCACCAATGTAGCAAAAAAATATGATTTAATGAATGATGTTATGTCATTAGGTATTCATCGTATTTGGAAAACCGCTTTAATTGACTGGCTATCTCCCAGAAATGGGCAGGAATTACTAGATGTCGCTGGTGGAACAGGAGATATTGCTTTTAGAATTCTAAAACGAGCCCCTAAATCAAGAGTAACAGTGCTTGATATGACCGAAAAAATGCTTGTAGAAGGAAAAAAAAGAGCAGAAGCACACAAATTTAAGGGAAATATAGATTGGATCTGTGCTGATGCTATGAAGCTGCCATTCAAAGAAAACTCTTTTGATGCGTACACGATAAGTTTTGGAATAAGAAACATAACTGATATCAAAGTTGCNCTCACTGAAGCGTTTNGAGTTTTGAAGCCTGGAGGNAGNTTGCTAGTTTTAGANTTNAGTCAAATTCCAATATCGNGATTACNAAAANTNTATGATTTATANTCTTTNAAGGCTATACCAAGAATGGGCAAGATTATTGCTGGTGACAGTGATAGTTATCAATATTTGGTAGAATCAATTAGAAAATTCCCAAATCAAGAAGAATTTCTAAAATTATTACAAGCCGCAGGTTTTGAGAATGCAAAATATAGAAACCTAAGCTTAGGAATTGCCGCGTTACATTCTGGTTGGAAAATTTAAAGGTGCGTGGACCTCACAACATATGGCGACTAATAAGAACAGGCGCGACTTTTGAAAGAACCGGGGCTATGAGTATAGCTCTTGAGGCGCTAAATGCACCCAAGAGTATTCGTTTAGCAGCTCGGTTTCTAGGCTGGCCTTTCAAATTGCTCGGATACAAAGGTGATAAAACACAACCACCAATTCTTAGAGCTATAAGTGCTCTTGGTCCAGCCTATATAAAATTTGGTCAGTTGCTTTCAACGAGACCTGACATTGTAGGAAGCTCATTATCAACTGAACTAAAGGTTTTGCAGGATCGGATTCCTCCATTTTCCAGAGAACTTGCTATCAAAACTGTAGTTTCTGAATTACAAGCACCGCTGGATTCTATTTTCTCGAGTTTTTCTGAACCAGTTGCAGCAGCCTCAATAGCCCAGGTACATAAAGCAAAACTTAAGGCTGATGGCGCAGAAGTAGCAGTAAAAGTTTTGCGGCCAAATATTGCTAAGGCTTTCAAGCGAGATATCGATGCATTTTTTTTCGCCGCTCGTGTCATTGAAATCCTGTCTCCTGCTTCTCGAAGACTTCGGCCAACAGATGTCATCAATCACTTTAATAATGTAGTAAAAGGTGAATTAGATTTATTGCAAGAAACTGCAGCAGGGTCCGAATTTGAAGCTACGACTTCAAATGATCAAAAATTTCAAGTGCCACATATCCATTGGCATTTATCCAGTCAAAGCGTTATGACACTAGATTGGGCGGAAGGTATTGCCCTAGGAAACGTTGTAGAGCTTGATAACGCAGGTCATGATTTAAATGACTTGGCGAAGCGAATTATAGAAACTTTCTTAAGACACGCCTTAAGAGATGGGTATTTTCATGCCGATATGCATCAAGGTAATCTTAAAGTTGCTAATAATGGCGATCTAATTGCATTAGATTTTGGTATTATGGGAAGAATTGATGAATATACCCGAAGGGTATATGCGGAAATAATAATGGGATTTATTAATAGAGACTACAAGCGAATTGCTGAAGTACATTTCGAAGCGGGTTACGTGCCAAAAAATCAAGACGTTGATGCTTTTGCGCAGGCATTGCGTGCAGTTGGGGAGCCAATTTTTGGAGAGGATGCGAGTAAAATATCTATGGCTAAGCTTTTAACGCAGTTATTTGATGTAACAGAACGGTTTGGGATGGAAACACGTACCGAATTAATTTTACTACAACGTACAATGGTTGTTGTCGAAGGTGTTGCGCGCTCACTTGATCCCAACATAAACATGTGGAACGTGGCAAAACCAATTGTCGAAAATTACATCAAAGAAAATATTGGACCTAAAGCATTTTTCAAAGATTTCGTAAAAACTATTCAAGTACTTTCCAGGGTTGGGCCTCAGTTGCCATCAATGATTGAAGCTTTAAAAGAAAAACTAGAAAACCCATCAGATGAGAAAGTACCTTCAAATAAACCAAATATATTTTGGCTATTTGTTGGTAGCGCAATTACTCTTCTGATAGTGTTAGTTGTATACAGTATTTAGAAAATCTTTTTCTTTTAAGAAAGCTTCTTCATAATCCTTATCGCCGTGCCTTGATCGCCAAAAACAATATGCTGCAATCCTANCATGGTACAAATGGCCTAGTACTTCATATCTATCTATAATTTCATTATTATCATAAGACTTTATAAAATTTTTTCTGGTAATCAAATCTAAATTCCCCTCACCATATAAATGGTGCATTGCTGGCGATAAAGCACACGCTATATCTTCACTNGGGTCACCAATCGCGCAACACTGCCAATCAATTAAAACTGCATTCTGTCCGTTATCAACAACATTTCCAGCGACTGGATCACCATGGATAATTGACTGAACTTTAATATCAGGAATATTAGGATCATCCGGTAGATTTAAGTTCTGCGGGTCGTCGCCATGTAGAAAGGTGTTACATTGCTGCAATAGATTTTTACTAGAACTATCTCGCTTTTTTAAGGCAATATTTTGGGTGGGAATCGAGTGCAATTTTAAGAGTGACTTAGCAATTTTTTTTGAAGGTATTTTAAAAACTGGTCCATCAACAAATTTATAAACTAAAACAGGTCCTATTTTGAGATGCTTAAAATAAAGCAGGTCAGGAGCAAGTGATGTTCCTTTCAAAAAATCTAAAACTCTTCGTTCATCTACTGGGTTATTTGGAAATAATTCTGAGGTCCTATTTTGCTTATATAATTTGCATACTTTATCGCCAATACGCCAAACCACATTTGATCTTCCCCCTGAGAGGGGTTTCCAAATTTCATTTTTACCAACTATTCCTGTTTCTTCTAAAATTGGCCTTATAGTTTTTGCAGAATCAAGGTTCAATTTGCATCTTTTATTGGGTTAATTAACGTTCCAATCTTAGTAATCTCAACTTCAATTTTGTCACCATGTTTCATCCATACTGGTGGCTTTCTGGCGGCCCCTACCCCTCCTGTTGTTCCAGTAATAATAACATCTCCCGACTCCAGCTCTGTAAAGGTCGAAATATAAGCAATTAGTTTTGGAATATTAAAGACCAGATCACTAATTGGTGCCGCTTGCATTATCTTACCGTTTAATCTTGTTTCTATTTCTAATTTAGAAGGCTCTTCAATTTCATCTTTAGTCACCAACCACGGGCCAAACCCCCCTGTTCCCTTGAAATTTTTACCAGCTGTAAATTGAGATGTGTGTCTTTGCCAATCCCTTATTGATCCATCATTGTAGCAAGAATAACCAGCGATTGCATTCACCGCATTTTTTTCTGAAATTCTTCTACCACCCTCTCCAATGATTACGGCCAATTCACCTTCATAGTCAAACTTAGCCGATTCTTGGGGTGCCAACATAGGCTCGTTATGCCCGACCTGACTGTTAGCAAATCTCGTAAATAACAATGGATATTCTCCAGGCTCCCGACCCATTTCAGCAATATGGCTCGCATAATTTACTCCAACACATATAATTTTTGATGGGTTTGGGATTACCGGTTCAAATTTAATATCAGAAATAGCTATCAAGTCACCATCCACCAAACTATCGCCAGATGCCAAAAAACTTTTTAGGTCTGGATATTTATAACTAAAATCCACAACACTATCACCTTGAACAACTCCAAATCCAGCAACACCATTTTTAGTAAAACTCATCAATTTCATAATTGATCTCCTATTTTTATTCCAGTTTAACTAAGATATAAATTAAGTACTAGTGAGTCTTTCGTATTCGAGACAATTTAAAAAATAAATGAGAAAATAATGAGCAACTTTTTATTCTACCAGTATAGCTACGGTTCTGATAATTATGGCGTTCTAGTTCATGATCCATTATCTTCAAAAACTGCGTGTATAGATGTGGGTGATGCAAATAAGGCATTAAACGAACTAAAAAATCAAAATTTGAAGTTAGATGAAATTTGGATTACCCACCATCATGGTGATCATACTGAAGGTCTGTTAAAACTCAAGCAAGAAACTGGCGCATTTGTTTATGGACCAAAGCAAATCTCTCAATTAATTAATGGATTAGATAAAGAACTGACCCAGGGAGACGAATTTACTTTTTCAGATCAAAAAGTTAAAGTAATTCACACTCCCGGACATACAACTGATATGATTAATTTCTACTTGCCAAACCAAAATACATTATTTTCAGGTGACACATTGTTTGCATTAGGTTGTGGTAGGATTTTCGAGGGTAACCCCCTAATGATGTGGGAAAGTCTTCAAAAACTTATGGCTCTTCCTGAAGAAACTATTATTTACTGCTCTCACGAATATACGCTTGCAAATGCTTATTTTAGCATTAGCGTAGATCCAACAAATCAAGAATTAAAAGATAGAATTAAAATTATCGAAGGCTTGAGAAATAAAGGTTTACCTACTATCCCAACTAAATTGGGATTAGAGCTAAAAACAAACCCCTTTTTAAGAGTATCCAATCTTGAAATAAGAAAAAACTTAAACATGATTAAAGAAACGGATTCTGAAGTATTCGAAAAAATCCGACTTCTGAAAGATAATTTTTAAGCCTTACTCATATTGGTCTAGTAATTCCTTAAATCGATTTTGAAATGCATTTCTTACATCTTTTGGAGAACGCAGCTTTATTAAGAACGAAGTACTTAAAATACTTTTTGGTGTGCCAAAAATTTGTCCTGCCTCAAATTTATCAAATCCTGCAATTTGGGTTGATTCTAGCCAAGCAGACATTTTGTCAGCTACCTTGATACTCCTTTTAATTTTTACAGGTATCTCCGAAGGCAACCCAAATCTCAACAAAATTGCTGCCATTAAACGATTATCAAGTTCATCATATCCCGGCCCCACCTTTGCTTTGACTGGAGAAATCATATCGCCAATAACATATTCTGGAGCATCATGAAGTAACGCAACCAATTTCCATTTTACTTCTGCCTTCGGACTTAATTTACTAAATATTTTCTCCACTAAAAGTGAATGTTCCGCCACTGAATATGGATATTCTCCTACTGTCTGACCATTCCAACGTGCAACAAAAGACAAGCCGTGAGCTATATCTTCAATTTCAATGTCTACTGGAGATGGGTCTAATAAATCTAATCTTCTACCAGATAGCATTCGTTGCCAAGCACGTGCTTTTTTTTGCATACTATTCAATCATCTCAAATAAGCTTTTAAATTTTCTATGATCACACTTGTCACATATCTAGAGTGATGTTACACGCCTCATAAATAATATGTCAAAGGATAGTTAGGTGAAAGATTANATAGTAAAGGATATTTCTTTATCCAATTATGGCCGTAAGGAATTAAATATAGCAGAGACTGAAATGCCTGGATTGATGGCCTTGCGTGAAGAGTTTGGGAGTACCAAACCATTAAAAGGTGCTAGAATTGCGGGCTCCCTTCATATGACCATCCAAACTGCCGTATTAATCGAAACCCTAACAGCTCTTGGTGCTGAAGTTAGATGGGCCTCATGCAACATTTATTCTACGCAAGATCATGCGGCGGCAGCAGTTGCTGAAGCCGGTGTTCCGGTATTCGCTATCAAGGGTGAAACCCTAGAAGAATACTGGCAATATGCTGATAAAATTTTCGATTTCCCAGAAGGTGGATGCAACTTAATTTTAGATGATGGAGGCGACGCTACTATGTATATTCTCATAGGGGCGCGTGTTGAGGCAGGTGAAAAAGATTTGATTGAAACTCCGAGTTCNGAAGAAGAAGTTGANTTATTTAAACAAATCAAAAAACGTCTAGAGCAAAGCCCAGGTTGGTTTACAAAACAAAGAGATATGATCCAGGGCGTTTCTGAAGAAACCACCACTGGAGTTCATAGACTGTACCAATTAGTCGAAAATAATCTGTTACCTTTCCCAGCAATAAATGTGAATGATTCCGTTACAAAATCTAAATTTGATAACAAATATGGATGTAAAGAGTCCTTAGTTGATGGAATTCGCCGAGCCACTGACACCATGATGGCTGGCAAGACAGCTGTTGTGTGTGGATATGGTGATGTTGGCAAGGGATCATCTGCATCTCTAAGAGGTGCTGGTGCTAGAGTAAAAGTAACAGAAGTTGACCCAATCTGTGCCTTGCAAGCAGCTATGGATGGCTTTGAGGTAGTAACTTTAGAAGAAGCGGTTTCAACAGCAGATATTTTCATAACAACTACNGGCAATAAAGATGTTATTCGATTGGAACATATGCGGGAAATGAAGGATATGGCGATTGTTGGTAACATTGGTCATTTTGATAACGAGATCCAAGTAGCATCATTAAAAAATCATAAGTGGACGAACATTAAAGACCAAGTTGATATGGTAGAAATGCCTTCTGGAAATAGAATGATACTATTATCNCAGGGTAGGTTGTTAAATTTGGGAAATGCNACAGGACATCCTTCTTTCGTAATGTCAGCTTCGTTTACAAATCAAGTTTTAGCTCAGATAGAATTATGGACTAAAGGTACAGAATATAAAAATGAAGTTTATATTTTACCCAAACATCTAGATGAAAAAGTTGCTAGATTGCATCTTGATCGAATTGGTGTGAACCTAACAGAATTATCTGATGATCAAGCAGATTATATCGGCGTTTCGTCTNANGGGCCATTTAAGCCTGAGCATTACCGATATTAGAAGTTAAGAGNGTAACTTCTAAACAAACTAATATCTGATTAGTTTTGTAATATATCGAAGGTTATATGAATTTAAGTCTCCTGCAAGGTCACTTCAAGTACTTTAAGACTCATCCTCTCTTAAGGGCCTTGCTAAAAGATGCTCCATCGCTTGAGCACTTGATATCTCTTGCTTAATAACCTTTGANACCATTTGANTAATNGGCATTTCAATATCAAAATCATTACCAAACTTGGCTATAACATGAGAGGTCTCACTACCTTCAACGGTATCAGGATATTTGATCAAATCACCTTGTGATAAAGCGTAACCATAGGAATAATTCCTGGATTTCTTTGAACTACAAGTGAGCGATAAATCACCAAAGCCTGAAAGGCCCATTAAAGTATTTTGATTTCCACCTCTCACTTTTGCAAATCTTATCATTTCTGCAAAGCCTCTCGTCATCAATGCGGCGCGAGCACTTTCNCCCAATCCTGCTCCCATTGCTATTCCACAGGCAATTGCAATTACGTTTTTTACAGCACCGCCAATTTGTAATCCTATTAAGTCATTACTCTGGTAAAGCCTTAGCGTCTTTGAAGAAAGAATTTTTTGAAAATCTGCCGTGGGTACTGTTGATCCCAAAGTCATAGCAGTAGGCTTCCCCTGAGCTAACTCATGAGCGAATCCTGGGCCAGTTAAAACCATTATGTTATTTCTCGGTAAATATCTTTGTATGATTTCAGTAGGGAAATCACCNGTCTCCAACTCTGCCCCTTTACAACAAGCAACNAGTGGCAAATTTTCTAGTTTAGTTTTATGNNTCTCCAANAATTNTCTTAAACTCTGTGTTGGTATAGCCAACAAAACNACCTCACAGANCGCTAAGGCATCCAAATCTGATGTGGNTATTAATTCGTTTGGAAATTTTATATTTGGTAAGAATCTTGAATTTTCATTTAAGTATTTTATTTCTTTCATTTGGGCCTGAGATCGCCCCCACAAAATAACATTATTGTTTTGACTAGCCACTGAGATGGCTAAGGCCGTCCCAAAAGCTCCTGCTCCAACAACTCCCACTTTTCTCATGCTTTGGCACCCTTTTTTCCAGAGCCTAACATTGGCGAACTAATTTGATCTAGAGGCCACCGAGGCCTGGCCCCTAAACTCATGTCTGCTACTTTACCAGCCTTGAATAATTCTATACCAGCCCAAGCTATAATTGCTGCATTATCTGTACACAAATTAAGCGGGGGTGCATTAAAAATAACCTTTTGAGATTTGCATAGGTTTTCTAATTTTGATCGAATTTCCAAGTTTGCCGCCACTCCTCCTGCGATAGAAAATGACTTTGCTTTTGATCCAGTATGTTTGGCAAAGCTCTGCAACGCTATTTCTGTTTTTTTTAATAAAACGTCAGAAATAGCNCTTTGAAAACTAGCACATAAATCTCTGCGGCTTATAANAGACAAAGGTTTACTANCAAATTCNATTTTTTCTTTAAGTCTNAAAGCAGCTGTTTTTAATCCAGAAAAAGATAAGTCACAGTCTGGTCTATCAATTAAAGGTCTTGGAAGAGAGAAAGCCAATGGATTGCCAAGCTTTGCCTCTTTTTCAATTGATGGACCACCAGGTTGTTTTAAATCAAGCAACTTTGCGATTTTATCAAAAGCCTCACCTGGGGCATCATCGATTGTGCCACCTAATCTAACAAATTCTTCAGCGTTTTTTACTACTAAGAACTGACAATGGCCTCCAGAGATCAATAGCATTAAATAAGGAAAGCTCATGTTATCAGTTAGTCGAGGTGTTAACGCATGACCGGCTAGATGGTTCACACTAACCAATGGTAAATTAGCACCTGCCGCTAAACCTTTAGCGAACATCAATCCTGACAATACTCCTCCAATCAGACCAGGACCAGAGGTTACTGATATAGCATCAATATCCGAAAGTGTTAATGAAGAATGATCTAGAGCAGATTTGGTTACTATATCTAATTTCTCCACGTGAGCTCTAGCCGCTATTTCTGGTACAATGCCACCAAAATTTTGATGCAATTCATTTTGCCCTGCAACTTCATTAGATAAAATTGATGGATCATTATTTGGCTCATAGCGAACCACAGCGGCAGCCGTGTCATCACAACTACTTTCTATACCCAACATGGTAATCGAGCTTTTATTAGTCTTTCGATACATAAAAAACGGTTACATCGTTGCGTTGACTATAACAATCCCGTTAAATGCAAAAATGAACAACAAAAAGATAGTTATTACTCGACCAATGCTTCAGTCAGATCGATTTAAAAGACAATTGATTGATGCTGGAGTAGATAAAAATCAGCTTATAGTTTCCCCTGTTATCGAAATTAAAAAGGTAAACAATGAACCAAAGATAGAGAAAAATTCTATCATATTATTTACATCTGAAAATGCAGTTTTGAATTGGGATTGTACGAATAAAAATAAATTTTCCTGTTATTGCGTAGGATTAAATACGACAAACTCAGCCAAAAAGCTTGGTCTTAATTCAAAATTTTTGGGTAAAGATATAAAGAGTTTCATAAAGAATTTTCCACAAAATGACAAAAATGAATATCATTATTTAAGAGGTGAAGATATTACGTTTGATTTGAGCTCAAGCTTAAAGCGTATGGGATTAAAAATCAGAGAAACCATCGTGTACAAACAATTATCAAAAAACCTTAGTGATCAAGCAAAATTATCCTTACAATCGAACGAAGAAACAACAATTATCGTCTTTTCCAATCTATCTGCTTTAGCCATTCTGAACGATTTAGATAAAATTAAACTCTCGAATACAGAATTTCTTTGCTTAAGTGCTAATATCGAAAAAACCCTCAAAAGCCGTGGAATTAAAAATACAAGAATATCTAATCAACCAACTGTAGAAAATCTCATTAGTATCTTAACTGGTTAATCATACAATAACATGGCTTGTAGAGTTCGTCCTTAAGATTTAAATTAGAACTAATATGTTTTATATCTCCAACAAATGTAACAGGAGTAAATACACGTGGCCAAGAAAAAATTAGTTTCCACAAAGGCCTCTAAAACAACAACTAAGGTATCAAAGAAGCAGAATAACACCAGTTCTGAAGACAAAAATAGTTCTGTGAAAGTTAAAGAGCAAAAGAATGAGCTAAATTCAAGCGCTCTAAAAAAAGAAAAAGGGAATATAAATTCTAAAAAAATTGCCACAAAAATTCTCCAATTTAAATGGGTTATTGGTGGAAGCCTTTTATTAATAATATTAGCAATTTTATATTATGTTCAAACCAACCAGATTAAGAAAACCGATCGTACTCAAGACTTGAAAATAGAAGCACAATTAGAAAAATTTCAGGTCTCTTTAGCGGATAAACTTGTAAAAAATCAAAATGATAAAATAGAAAAAATCAATAAGGACCTCAATAAAGTACTCAACGCAAACGAACAACTTTCTCAACAAAATCAAAATTTAGTCAATCAGATCAGTGAATTAACCAAATCAAATAATGTGTTAATTGAAAAGTCATCTTCAGAAAAAGATCAAACGACCACGAGTAATGTTGACAATAATAGTGCAGAGACAAAAAAACTATTAATTGCCATAAAAAAAACTCAGGAAACTGTAGAGAATTTGCAGCTAGCTCTACAAGTGAAGGAATTTGAAAAAAATATTTCAATAAATTTGAATGAACTTTTACGTGCGCTCAATGATGGTAAGCCTTTTTGGCAACCACTTTCAAATATAACAAATGAGTTGAATTTAGAACTTTCAAAAGAAATGAAACAGAATGCTGTTATTGGGGTAAAATCAATAGACGATCTTCGAGAAAGTTTTCCACAAAATGCAAGGCTTGTACTGAAAGCTATTGAGGGCTCCAGAAGCACTAAAACATTAAAAGAAAAAGCAATTTTGTATATAAAAAGTCATGTTATTACTCGTTCCTTAAAACCTATCAGTGGCAATAGTGTAAACGCTATTCTATCAAGAGCAGAAATGAATCTAAATTCAGATAATTTAGATCAAGCATTAGTTGAATTGGAACCCCTATCCAAATATTTAAAAACAGTAATGGAAAGTTGGTTATCAGAGGCACAGGCGAATCTAGAAGTGAGAAGAGAGTTAAACGCTATTTTCAATATCATTAGTAGTGCGCGAGAAAATAATGATTAAAGCAGCAATCAAATCTTTGATATTCGTTGCAGTCATTACATTAATTTCTTTTGCAGCCACATTATTTATGCAAGCTAACAATGATCTTAAAATAGTATTGACTAACATAGAAATCATTCTTTCACCACTTGCAACTGTGATAATTGGTATTTTTAGTATAATTTCAATATGGCTTTTATTTAAAATTTTTAATTTTTTGATTGCAACCTACCACTTCTTAAATGGTGATGAGACAGCTCTTTCTCGTTATTTTGATAGAAATCGAGAAAAGAGAGGTTTTCAAGCCTTGACTGATGGATTGGTGGCTCTGGCTTTGGGAGAAGCTAAAACTGCTGAAGCAAAAGCTGCTCGTGCNAAAAANCTATTAAGAAAACCAGAAGTCACAAATTTATTAAGCGCTCAAGCGGCTGAGCAATCNGGTGANCGTGAAAAAGCACTAAAGTTTTATAANGAATTGTTAAATCAAGAACGAACAAAATTTGTNGGTATTCATGGTATAATGAAACAAAAATTAGAAGAAGGAGANAATCAGACTGCAATAGAATTGGCTCAAAGAGCACATTTNATAAAACCAAAGGACCAAACCACATTAAATATTTTATTTGAACTGCAAATTAAGAAAAATAATTGGGAAAAGGCTTTGGAAGCTTTAAAATCGCTACATAAAAGNGGCGGCTTGCCTAAAGANATCTTTATTAGGCGAACCGCGATATTAAATCTTGCTAAAGCCAGAGAAAATCTTTCAGAAGAAAATGAAAAAATAGCATTGTTAGCTAATAAGTCAGCTCCAGAGCTAATCCCTGCTGCAATATTAGCGGCTGAAATATATTCAAAAAAAGGTAACAAAAAACTTGCTACCAGCATCCTNAGAAAAACCTGGAATAAATCACCTCATCCAGAAATAGCCGCAGCATTTGCCAATTTAGAACCGACAGAAAGTGCCGAAAAAAGGGTTGATCGTTTCAAACCTTGGATAAAAGTTCACAAAGGAACGCCAGAAGCGAAAATGCTTGAAGCTGAATTGGCCTTGGCGGCAGAGAACTATCCTGAAGCTCGAAAAGCTTTAGGAGACTTACCAGANTCTAACCCCTCAGCCCGAGCNTTAACAATAATGGCTGCTGTTGAAAGAGGTACTGGAGCAAAGGAAGCAGTTGTCCGAGGATGGTTGGCAAAAGCATTAGGAGCAAAATATGGAACAACATGGTGTTGCGAAAAATGTAATAATATTTCTAGTAAATGGGAACCTATATGTACGCAATGTGGAGCTTTTGACACATTAAAATGGATGGAAACACAATTACCTTCAAAAATTGATAAATCGATGCAACTTCTACCATTGATTATTGGTGATTTAGAGCTACCTGAACCGCCAATCGAGGAGGAAAAAAATGTTCCATAATTCTGTAAAACTATTTTTGAAATCTATTGTGCCACTTCTGATGATAATAATATTTTTTTCACAGCCACTAAGAGGAAAAGATTTAATGATAGATGACTTCCAATCAGCAGGAAATGAACGTTGGGAATTTATTTCAGATCAGGTGATGGGTGGAGTTTCAACAGGAAAGATGTTGTTTAAAAATCAAGACNTAGATGGGTACCTTCATNTAACAGGAAACGTTAGTACNAAAAATCAAGGNGGATTTATCCAAGCACGTACATCTTTAAAAAANGTNTTAACAAATGATATTANNGGCATAAAAATTAGGGCNAAAGGTAATGNTACAAAATATTNCCTTCATTTAAGAACAAACGGAACAATATTACCATGGCATTATTATCAAGCTGAATTTAACGTTCAAGAGAACTGGAGCGATATTAGCATCCCATTAATTAACTTCAAAAAATCTGGTGGATTTCTCCGAAACAAAATCAAGCCAAAATCTTTGAAAAGCATTGGGATTGTAGCGTATGGTCGTGATCATATTGCTGATCTGAGCGTTTCTTTATTAAGTTTTTACTAAATAATNTATTCTTGATAAATTATCTAAGCATCTNAAAAACAATTTAACCAAAGTTTATCTANCTCATCGATTTTACTTAAATTAAAGCGNGTCAATTCTTTCCAATATTTNCCACTTTCCACAAAATAATTCAACTCGCTTTCCATGCACAGTGCCATATNCACANTNGCTCGATTTAACTTCCGCCTGAAATTAAAGGTCTTATCAGCCAATAACGAAACATTTACTTTCTTAAAGGTTAATCTNCTTAANNCTTTCTCNGAAATGTTTACAACTGAGCAATTNTCTTTGNTTGCAAAATACTCAAACCTGTTTGCTTTAGCTTCAATGGATCTAAGNGATGGGTCGTCTCGCAAAGGATCNGCAGTCCCTTTACCATAAAAATGTGTTTTTTTTCCATCATAAATCATATCACAGCCTAAAAAAGCGATAATATCAGGTTTTAAATAACTTAACGCCCAGTAGGCTGCAGTGAATGCCATCGTTCCTCCAGCATACAAAAAACCTCCATAAAANTTTTGTATTTNGACATATTCATCTGCAGTATGAAGAGTTTGAGATGCATTGCCCTTCGGTCTTCTATTTATAGGAAAATCGCTTGGGAAAATACTATGATCCCAGTTTGCATTTATTTTCCAAGAGTTATTTATTGCAACTATTGAATCAAAAATATTATCGTCAAAATCCGCTGCTCTAACGGCATCTGGAGCGCTACCTAAAATAAGAACTTTTTTCAAAAGATTTCCTTTGTAAACTAATTGTTTTGTTACTACGTTTTAGGATTTAGATCAGATCAAGGACGNTCAATCNTTAAGCAAAGCATTAATTGTATTCTTGAAGGAGCCTGGATTCTCAATTTTTTGTAAAAATCTAGCCTCAAAGTCCATAGCGATCTCTGTCATCTCATCTATNATTTCTCTTCCAACTTTCGTTAACTTNAGATCTACTAATCTTTTGTCACTTAAATTCACTTTCTTTGATAAAAGTTGACGTTTAGCAAGTTTTGAAACAGCTCTACTAACCTTTGATTTTTCTAGATCTACTTTCTGATAAATTTCACGAATACTTATGTTTTCNGTTTCTTGGCTCAAATGTGCAATAATTCTCCACTCNGCGTTGCTTAAGCAAAAACGTGAATTATACTCTTTAGAAAAATCTTTACTGATCCCACTCGCTAATATGCTCAGCTGATAAGGAAGAAAATTTGCCAATATAAATTGCTTCAATGCTTTTCTCTGAATAATTTTAATCTAACACTGGCAGTTCTTCTGCCGCGCGTTTAGTTAGGAGCTCAGGTTCACCATCTCTAATACAAATATTTTCCTCATGAACCATCATCAAACCATCACCATAAGATAAACTAGGTTCGATCGTCATGACCATATTTTCTCGTAAAACAGTTTTATCATTCAACATTAGCGATGGATATTCAGTTAATTGAATACCTAAGCCATGTCCCATTCTTCCAATATCAGAATCACCTTCACCTAGGGAGCTGTTAATAAGGGAAAAAACTTGTGCACATGTCATACCAGGTCGAATTTTTTTTAAAGCTACTTCAGTAGCGTTATAGAGTTTTGAATAAGCTGTTTTTGCTAAATTACTGGCCTTTCCAANTGCCCAATTTCGATCAAAGTCACAGAAATATCCTTTAAGAGATGATCCAGTATCCAACATCAATATATCACCATTTTTTAACAGTTGGTTGCTCGGTGGAGAGATTACATCCGAATATCCGTCTTGACCAGCTCCTCCCACAAGATAAGGAACTTCCTCAGCCCCTGCCTCTAACAATGCTATCTTGAAATCCCTGAATGCTTGATCCAACGGTTGACCAATATGAAACAACTGCTGTGCACGATCAAATGCACAACTGGCAATACTACAAACCTGCCTGATGATATTAATCTCTAGCTCTGACTTCACAAGCCGAACCTCTTTGACTAGATCACTACAATCTATAAAAGAACCATTAATTTTAGAATTTAAGGTTTCAAAATCATTTAATGGCATTCGTAATGAAGCTTCTTCTCCCTTCAAAAGTCCGATCTTATTTGAACCCTTTAGCACTTTAACTAATAGCGATACGCCGTCATCCTCTCGACGAGGAGATGGCCATGTAATTATTTCATCAACCCAAGTTCNTTCCATTAAATCCCTCCCNATTTCGGGAATTACTGCAATNGGTTTCCCNCTTTGAGGAATTANAACAAACCAAGGTCGAGTTGGGCTTTGCCAGAAAAGGCTTCTAAAACCNGTATAATATCTCACCTCTGCTTCGGTACAAAGAAGAATAGCATCTAAACCCCTCTCATACATAAGCTTCTGAGTTTTTTCTGTTCTTTGATAGAATTCAGCCTCTAAAAAATCAGTCATCTGCTTTGCCTTCAGATAAAAACAATAAAACACGGGAATCTGAGCTCAATTCACACTCACTAGAAATCAAAGCGCGNTGCAGACCAGCGAAGCCTGCACCACCAGATGCCGATGTCGAAAGTCCATAATTTTCAAGCACTTCAATTGACTCTAAAACCTCTCTATCTGTTAATGTCATAAAAAAGTCTGCTTCNTTAGCAAGGCAATATAAGGCTAAGTGAGAAGGTTCNTTACAGTCTAATCGTCCCATTATTGATACTTTTCCATCAGCATAAACAGGTTTTCGTGCTTTTATGCTTTCCATAATTGCAGGAGCCTCCGAAGGCTCAACAATTACTATTTTAGGATCTGAACCCCAGTTTGATCTTGCAGAAGCTGTCACTGCCGCAGCTAAACCCCCCACACCTGCTTGTAAAAAAATGNGAGTAGGCGAAGTTGGAATTTCTTCAAATGCCTCTTGAGGCATCATTAAATAACCCTCCATGACATCATATCCTGCAGAATAACCCTCCCATGTGCTATCTGATAGTAAATTCCAACTTTCTTGAGCAGCACGTTTTGAAGCAGCATTCATGCTGGCTTCATAATCCTNCCCCTCAATCACAACTTCAGCCCCTTTCTCACGCAACTTTTCAGCAAATTTTTTGGGCACTGTTTCAGAAAGATAAACCACTGCACTGGCTCCAAATATACGCGCACCCGCAGCAAGCGACAATCCATGGTTACCCGCACTCGCTGTTATAAAAGTTTTACCTATTAAAGCTTTGTTAGGGCTTTCATTGATCAAAGCACTTTTAGCAGCTTCCTTTGCAATCGCGTATGTAGCACCTAAAGCCTTAAAGCTTCCTAAACCCATTCTTGGACGTTCGTCCTTGATATATAAAGATTTTACACCCAGGGATTTGGCTAATACCTTACAATCATGTAGCGGCGTTTTTACATAAACTGGACATTTATAAATCAATTTTCTTACGTTAGAAACTTCATCTGAGACTGGATTAGACTGGCCAGGGATCAATTCCTCATTGCGAAATTTATTTAATAAAATCTGCATTCAATACCTTTCAAAAAGTCTCTTAAGTTAACATGAAGAAAAAATATTGAAAACCTAATACCTTGACTTCGTTGCATTTGCAACGATAATAAGTTGNCAGGAGGATTTATTATGGAATTCAAATCAACTTCATACATGTCAGGTTTCGGGAACGACTTTGAAACAGAAGCATTAAAAGACGCATTACCAAAAGGACAAAATTCACCACAAAAATGTGCTTATGGACTGTATGCAGAACAATTATCTGGTACCCCCTTTACTGCACCAAGAGGGAAGAATGAACGAAGTTGGTGTTATAGAATCCGTCCGTCCGTTAAACACACAAATCGCTTTCAAAAAATTCAAATGCCTTTTTGGAAATCTGCACCCCATGTTTTAGAAGATGTCATCAGCCTTGGGCAATATCGGTGGGATCCAGTGAAAATTGATGAAAAAACAAATTTTATTACAGGTGTAAGAACAATGACGACAGCTGGAGATGTAAATACTCAGGTTGGTATGGCTGCCCATGTATACATTGCAAACAATGATATGATAGATGAATATTTTTATTCCGCAGACAGTGAAATTTTAGTTGTTCCTCAAGAAGGCAAAATTCGTTTCCTTACNGAAATGGGTGTTATTGATGTTGAACCCCAGGAAATTGTAATAATACCGAGAGGGCTCTTGTTTAAAGTTGAAATAGTAGAAGGACCCGCTCGTGGTTTTATTTGTGAAAACTATGGCGCAAAATTTGACTTACCAAACCGTGGTCCAATTGGTGCGAATTGTCTTGCAAATGCACGAGATTTTAAAACCCCTGTTGCTTCTTATGAAGACAAATCAAACCCTTCTGAGGTAATCGTTAAATGGTGTGGGCAGTTTCACAGAACAAAGATAGATCATTCTCCATTGGATATTGTAGCATGGCACGGAAACTATGCCCCATGTAAATATGATTTAAGAAATTTTTCACCAGTTGGTGCACTGTTATTTGACCATCCGGATCCATCTATTTTTACGGTCTTAACAGCACCATCTGGTGTTGAAGGNACAGCTAATATAGACTTTGTCCTATTTAGAGACCGATGGAGTGTGGCGGAGAATACATTTAGACCCCCATGGTATCATAAGAATATAATGTCTGAGCTGATGGGAAATATTCACGGANTCTACGACGCTAAACCTGAAGGCTTTATGCCAGGTGGGATGAGTTTGCACAATATGATGCTACCTCATGGCCCAGATATGGAGGCATTTGAAAAGGCCACACACGCCAAATTAACCCCTCAAAAAATGGAACAAACAATGAGTTTTATGTTTGAAACAAGATTTCCACAGCACTTAACCTATTTCGCTGCCAAAGATCCTTCACTTCAAGATGATTACATAGACTGCTGGGCATCCCTGAAAAAGAACTTTTCAGATAAAATATAAGATGATTAAATACCGTGAACTTAAATACTAAGTTATTATTTTAAGGAAATTTTCTAATGCCATTAATAAGATCTTGGGTGAAATCAGCCAATTCACCAAATACCAACTTTCCATTAAATAATTTACCATATGGNGTATNTACAGTTAACAACCAAGATCCACATTGTTGCGTCGCAATTGGGGATATGNTTCTTGATNTAACATTACTNGAGAAAAATAACATTATTTCCCCNTCCTCAAGAANTTGCGTTTTCCANGANCCTTCTTGGAATAAATTCATGGAATTAGGATCTAGTAGNTGGNCAAAATTTAGGGCAGAGCTAACAGCTCTTTTAAAGGAGCATCCAGTAGAGTCTAAAGTTGATAAAGAGAAGGTCCTTACACCTTTCCTATTCCCACAAGCTAAGTGCATCTTACACAAGCCATTTAACGTATCAGAATTTACAGATTTTTTTGCAAGTTATCATCACGCAAAAAATGTTGGTACAATGTTTCGTGGCCCTGAAAACGCACTTCCTCCTAACTGGCTACATATGCCAATTGGTTACAACGGAAGGGCTTCGACAGTTGTTGTTTCTGGCACTCAAATAACAAGACCTATGGGGCAGTTAAAACCACCAACAGAAGATATTCCTTATTTCGGTCCCTCCAAAAGATTTGACTTTGAATTGGAATTAGGAGCGATCATTGGGACAAAATCAGAATCTGGAGAAAGATTATCAATCGAAGAATCAGATGATATGATATTTGGATATGTTATTTTGAATGATTGGTCTGCGAGGGATATCCAAGCTTGGGAATATCAACCCTTAGGCCCTTTTCAAGCGAAAGCGACAGCGACAACAATTAGCCCTTGGATCGTGACAAAANCAGCTTTAGAGCCATTTAGAACATCCACACCAAAACCTCAAAAACCACTTTTAAAATACTTAGAGGAAAATGGGCCAATGTTATATNATATCAACCTATCGGTATCGATCACAACAAAGCAAAGTAAAAAAGCACATGAAATAGTAAGAAGTAATTATTCAGAAATGTATTACTCTTCAGCGCAACAAATAGCGCATCATACGTCAAGTGGTTGTAAGATGAGTATCGGTGACTTAATTGGTTCAGGCACAATTTCAGGGCCAGAAAAACATCANTATGGTTCTATGTTAGAATTAAGCTGGGGTGGAAAAGAGCCCATTATTTTAAATGATACTGAGAGCAGAACATTTATTGAGGACGAAGATATCATCACAATGAGTGGCTTTGCCCAAGGGGATGGATATAAAATTGGATTTGGANAGAATATTGGTAAAGTGATTTCTGCTAAGATAGAAAAATGAATTGTTATACAAAATGCTTCACAAAAGCAAAGGACCNGATAATTGAGTAATTTCACAGTAAATGATTGGATAGCTCAGCATAGTATGGCCATGCCAAACAAATTGGCTGCTATAGATCTGGCAAGCGATAGAAAATATACTTACTCTGAATTTAATGAGCGCGTTGGAAGATTAGCTGGTCACCTTCAAAATCTTGGTATCTCTAAAAGTGATNGAGTAGCATATTTTACATTTAACTCGACAGATGTCATCGAGATTATTTTCGCTTGCTGGAGGATTGGAGCGATTGCTGTTGCACTAAACTTCCGNTTAACTGCAAAGGAACTCAAGTTTATCATTGAAGATAGTGATCCTAAGGTAATCTTCGTCGATACAGCCCTGGGGGTGGTATGGGNAGATGTTCGAAGACAAACATCAGTACCCAATACAGTAATGTTAGACGGNGTCGGTGGAGATACAGACTATGANAAAGGAATAGAGTCATCAATCCCAATTACGGATATAGTTGAACAAACATTTGATGATCAATGCATGCTTATGTACTCTTCAGGAACAACGGGTCGACCTAAGGGTGTGATAATAACCCATGGAATGATGTTATTTTCAGCTTCTGGTGGAATGAGTGCAGGTCGCACTACTCGAGACTGTGTTAGCCTAGTGGTAATGCCTTTGTTCCATATTGCAGCCGTCAACGTATCTTGTTGTCCAATGATTTACATGGGTGGTAGTGTCGTCGTTATGAGGATGTTTGACCCAGATACGGTTTTGACAGCACTAGGCAACAAAAATTTAGGNATCACTCATATCTTCTTAGTGCCGGCGGCCTATAATGCNCTCAAAGATAGTAAGCTTGCCGAGACAACTGACTTTTCCAACATAATCAGTGCTTTTTCAGGTGCTGAAACAGTGCCTGTAGCTTTAGTAAAATGGTGGANCAAACGTGGAATATGTTTGCAAGAAGGTTGGGGTATGACTGAAACAAGCGGTACAGGTTGCTTACTTCTTCATGAAGATGTTGTTGAGATGGTGGGAAGCGCTGGAAGACCACTCATGGGAAACAAAATTAGAATAGTTGATAAAAATGATAGAGAAGTTAAACCAAATACTCTTGGAGAGATCCAAATGAAAGGGCCTGCAGTTACTCCTGGTTACTGGAATAGACCAGAGGCAACTAAGGAAAGTTTTATCAACGGGTGGTTTAGGACTGGGGACATTGGTCGAAAAGACGCTAAGGGATATATATTCATCGAAGATNGGNTAAAGGACATGTATATTTCTGGTGGCGANAATGTTTANCCAGCTGAAGTTGAGAATATAATCTACGAATTAAAAGAAATAAAAGAAGTTGCTGTTATTGGCGTTCCTGACGAAGTATGGGGTGAAGTAGGATGTGCNGTAGTATGCTTAAATAAAAATCAAACNCTTACCTATNNCCAATTAAGAAATCACTGCTCTAAAAATTTAGCTAAATTCAAAATTCCATCTTACTTGGTTGNGNTTGCTCTTTTACCAAGATCAGCCACTGGTAAGGTGTTAAAATTTGAATTGAGAGATACAATTCCTGCACGGTTAAATCATNAGTAANCTAATCCTACCAATTTTCAGCGAATGGACGAAGATCCATTTCAAACGTCCAAGCATCGGGACTTTGTTTATACATGTTCCAATAAGCTTCAGCGACCGATGTTGGATTCATTAGGGTATTAGGTGGCAATTCGTTTGGATCCTTGCCCGACGACCTTATTCTTTCTCTCACAAATTCTGTGTCAACCCCTGCATCAATTATAAGATGACCCACATGTATATTTTTTGGCCCAAGCTCTCGTGCTAAACTTTGAGCAACTCCCCTTAATCCAGCTTTTCCTGCTGCAAAAGCAGCATAACCCTTTGCGCCTCTCAAACTAGCAGTAGCACCAGTGAAGAAAATCTTTCCTCTNTTACGGGGTACCATATAACGTGCCGCTTCCCTGCCTGTTAAAAACCCAGAAAATGTTGCCATTTCCCATACNTTTCGAAACACTCTAGACGTGGTTTCCAAAATAGGAAAAAATACATTTCCACCCACATTAAATATTACCAGGTCAATACAGCCGATTTCACTTTCTATATTTTTAAAGACNGATTCTACGCTTTCTTCTTTTCTTGCATCCATAGTAAAACCATGTGCTATGCCACCCAAACTTCTTATTTCATCCATGATTGGGTTTAATTTTTCACCATTCCTTCTACCCAAGCAAACTATAAAACCTCCTTGAGCGAAACGTTTTGCAATAGCAGAGCCAATATAATCACCTGCACCCACTATTAGAACTATTTTCTGATCCATCTATTTATCCCAGAATTGAAGTATCAACTTGCTATATTACAAATGCTCACAGCTATTATAAGTTCGTATAATAATTTTTCTACCATCAAGAATTACGCGACTTAATGAGCCATTCGATGCGCCTAAAAATGCTAAAGCTTTACTACCTGATGCGATAGCCATTATTGCTGAAATTACACCACCATGCGTGACTGCCAAAATCTTTTCATTAGGATGGCTCAAATAAAGCCGATTCAAAGAAATTNTAACTCGATCAAAAAGCTGTTTGTTCGTCTCAGCTCCTGGTATTTTACCCCACTCCTGATACTTTATAAATTCTTGGTAGGATGGATCATTTGAAGCAGCTTTTATTCGAAAAAGCCCCCCTTCCCACTCCCCCAAATAAACTTCTCGAANGCCAGATTCTATGTTAATTGGCAAATTCAAATGTTTTGCAAGTGGCTCTAGTGTTTGCTGTGTTCTTCTTAAATCTGTTGCGTAGATTTTTTGAAACTTATAATTTTTGAGTGCCTCTTTAACCGCTTCAGCTTGCAAATGACCATTCTTNTGTAAAATCGGATCACCATGTCCCTCAAATAGTGGAAACAATTTCCCTGGGATGGCTGCAGAACTTTCACCGTGTCTAACCAAAGTTAAATCAACAGCACCTTCTGGCACCACATACCTTTGCTGTCTAAATTTTTTAATATTTACCAATATTTAACTTACTTTGACCAATTGCTTACCGAAATTCTTTCCATCAAGAAGATCTAGAAAGGCTTGAGGTGCATTTTCTATACCATCAGTTGTCGTTTCACGATACGTAATTTGATTTGATTGCACTAGAGGTGCCGTTTCAGAAAAAAACTGATCAAATACATCGTTATGATCCCAAACTATAAAACCACGAACCTGTAATCGCTTAGTAAGAATTGCGCGCCAAGCAGCTGGTAATCTTATAGCATCATTAATGCCAATACCTGAATACCAAGCAATCATTCCACAAACCGAAACTCGACCAAAATCATTCATTAGAGGTAAAACAGCTTCTGTAGTTTTACCTCCTACATTTTCAAAATAAACGTCTATCCCATTTGGCACCGCATCTGAAAGCCATTTTCTTAATTCTGTGGCATCAACAGCTAGCTTATGATCAAAACATTCGTCATATCCCAACTCAGACTTTGCAAAAGCACACTTCTCTGCTCCTCCTGCAACACCNACTACTCTCATGCCTTTAGCCTTAGCTAATTGTCCAGCTAAACTGCCAACCGCACCAGTTGCTGCCGAAATGACTACCGTTTCACCTGGTTGAGCTTTACCGATAACATTTAACCCAGTCCAGGCAGTATGACCTGGCATACCTAAAACACCTAACGCTGTAGAAATGGGGGCCAATTTTTGATTAACTTTGCGTAGCTCAATTCCATCAGAAATAGCATGGGTCACCCAGCCAATACGAGCAGCAACAATCTCACCATTCTCAAAATTTGGATTTTTTGAATCTACTACCTCGGCTACACACTCTCCCTCCATGATACCCCCGACTGGGACTGGAGGTGCATAAGACTTATCAGCATTCATTCTACCACGCATATAAGGGTCGAGAGACAAATATTTAGTTTCAAGCAAAATCTCTCCATCTTTAATTTCATCTAATGAGCTAGTCACGAGCTCAAAGTTTTCTAACGTTGGAGGACCATTAGGCCTACTTACTAAATTCACACTTTTTCGTTCTATCATTTTTTCCTCTCATTAAGATTTAACTGTATTATTTATAACGCTAAGTTAGTACGTTGGAATTTTTTAGTTCATCAATTTCTTGCTGATCCAAGCCAATTTCCTTCAATATTTCTTCACTATTCGTTCCAATCCCTCGAATTCTACCAGGTTTCGGGTTTGGTGTCCTACCGAACCTAGGCGCAGGAGATGCTTGGATAATACCATCTCGTTCAAAAAAAACCTCTCGCTCAAGATTTGCTGGGTATTTTTTTGCTTCTTCTAGAGTTAATATTGGTGTCACGCACGCATCAGTACCTTCAAATATTTTAGACCATTCATCTCTAGATTTAGATTTAAAGATTTTTTCATAAGCTTTATTTTTTTCTGCCCAGGTAGTGCGGTCATTTTGTGTTACTAAATCTATTTCTGGTAATTTAACAATCTCCACCAATTCTGCAAAAAATTGAGGCTCTAAAGCACCAACAGAGATAAACTTTCCATCTGCACATTCATAACATCGATAAAAAGGTGCACCTCCATCTAGTAAGTTTGACTGCCTTTCGCCATCCGTCCAACTCCCTTTTGCAATCTGTTGATGAAATAAACCCATCATAGCTGGTACGCCATCTACCATAGCTGCGTCTATAGTTTGCCCTTTGCCAGATAGTGCTCTCTCATACAATGCTGCTAAAATTCCAAAAATTAAAAACATTGACCCACCCCCATAATCTGCTACTAAATTTAATGGAGGTATTGGTTTTTCACGATTTCCAATGGCATGTAAAGCACCGGTTATTCCTAAGTAATTTATATCATGCCCAGCAGTTTTTGAAAGCATCCCAGATTGTCCCCAACCAGTCATTCGTCCATATATTAATTCGTCATGACAATCATTTGGTCCAATTTTTAATTTTTCCATAACACCAGGCCTAAAACCTTCAATTAGAACATCGCTGTTATTAATTATTTTCTTTACGATTATTAACCCTTCTGTAGACTTTAAGTTAAGCGCGATTGATCTCTTGTTTCTTCTATTTATTTCAGTTGGATCTGTGTCTGCTGACTTTCTGTCAATTGTAATAACATCGGCTCCCAAATCAGCTAAGAGTTGACCAGCTAATGGACCAGGTCCAAGACCACTAAATTCTATAACTTTTAATGAATTAAGAGGACCATTCATGGTAATCGAATTCCCGCATCTAATCTAATAACTTCCCCATTTAGATATTCATTTTCAATCATAAAACATGCTAAATGTGCTATCTCAGATGGACTGCCTAATCTTTTTGGTAATAGCGGTTGATTAGATAAAGCTTCCTGAGCCTCTTCAGGTAATGAAGCTAACATTGGTGTAATAATCAAACCAGGTGCAATTGTATTCACCCTAATTCCATAACTTGCAAGATCTCTGGCCATCGGTAACGTTAAGCCTATAACCCCTGCTTTAGAAGCCCCATAGGCTGCCTGCCCTTTTTGACCATCATAACCAGCAACCGATGCCGTATTAATAATCACACCTGTTAAACCACTCTCATTAGGTTCATTTTTTGATATTTTTTCCGCAGCAAGTCGACTTACATTAAAGGTACCATTCAAATTCACATCAACTATCTTTTTAAACAGATCAAGATCATGTGGACCATCCCGACCAAGTGTTTTTACCGCCGCTGCGATACCAGCAAAATTCAATACTACGTTTAACTTCCCAAAACTATCTAAAGCATTACTAATAGCAGACTTTACATCAGTTTCACTCGTTACATCTGTTTTACAGAAAATCACTCCAGACCCTAATTCGCTACAAAGCTTCTCACCCCGCTTTGTATCCATATCCAAAATAGCAGCTTTTCCTCCCTTTGAAACTATTGTTCTAACAGTCGCCTCTCCTATACCAGAAGCTCCACCAGTCACTAAAGCACATGTCTCAATTAAATTCATTTTTTATCCTTTACTTTATTTATCGCTCGCACCACAACTTGACGTTCAACCATGTCATCAAATATTTCTAATGCTTTTGTCACAAATTCTAAATCATTAATATGACAGTTTAACTCGTGTAAATTTACATTATTTGGACAATTATCTTTGCATGATACCATAAATGTATCTAACCCGATTTGATCTCGCAAACCTCCTTCAAGCCTATCCCATTCTCCACAGCCATCCCGTGGCAATATCAAGTGCGTCTCTGAAGAAGCTTTTGCTAATTGAGCCATATAGCCTACTGCAACTTGCTCCCGTTCACTAGGTTNTAAAACTATGGANCTAATCAATCTATTATGTGCGTGATAAGGGTGATTTTTCCATTTCTCAGGCATTTCTTGCCAACAGATTAAATCAACTAAATCATGACAACCGGGAGCACAAATCTGAGGGATACCATTTTGTCCTGCAGCAGTTAANCTATTTTCACCCGAAGAAACCTCTGAGCCATGAATATGATTTGTAAATTCCTGAAGACACAAATCCATTACGGCTACAAATGCTCCCTGCTCACATAAACTTTCAAATGCTCGACCCCCCATCCCAGTGGAATGGAAAATTGCCACTTCATAACCGCGCTCTTCTAGAGCTGGTTTCAAAAACTTTATATATTTNAACGCTGACGTNCCCAAACTAGTNATTCCGACACATGGTATTTTTTCTTTTNTTATNNTTGTAGCTTTTGCTGCTCCAAGNACTGCGCCTGCAGCTTGTGCTAATGACNCCTCACAAATNGAATTTAAGCCATACAAACCACCGGCCCATAATATCATTTGAATATCTGGTGCCAAACGATCAGCAGGTATAAGAGGTGAAAAAGAAACCGTCGATACCACATATTTTGGGACACCCAATGGGAGNGCCATACACACATCCAAGGCTAAATCAGTTCCCATTGTTCCACCAAGTATTATAACNCCATCAAATTTTCTTTNCTGGTAGAGTTGCAAAGCNAGTAGAGATGATCCCTTAGCCATAATCTGCATTGCTTTATTTTCATCACCAGCATTTTTTGCATCNTNAATGNTTAAACCTGCCGCTTCAGCAACAGTTTGTTTGGAAATATCAGTTGGATCAACGGGATCNCCCAATACACTAACGTCCATAGTTAAAATATTCCCACCTAGTTTAACAATTTTTTTTGATATAAATGAGAGCTCATCATTTTTTGTATCATANGTACCAATTACCAAAATTGTTTTTTTCACTATTTACTTCTCCTACACTACAATAGTCGGTGATTTCACAAAGTTTTTAAAAACTCTCTATTACCTTTTTATAACTCCCTGACGGATTCAACACGTCAAATTGAACACATGATAAACCGATATCTTCTGCTCCGTTTATATTTTTTCTTTGATCATCTACAAATATACAATCTTCAATCTTGAGATTTAGCCTTTCCAGGCAATCATAATANGCTCTTGGATCAGGTTTTAAAATATCAGTATATGTAGCGTCACAAATTACATCAAATTNATCCAAAAATTGTAATTTTTTTCTAAACTCAGGGCCATAAAATAAATCTAATTCATTGGATAGTATAGCTAANCGAATTTCTTTGGATTTCAAATAAGCCAAGATATNTAAAAACTCTGGTCTTATGATAGAGGTGGGATCAGCACCACGGGCAGCCTTAACAAAATCGGACATTTGAGACCAGTCTGCATCAATTAATTTTGCCACTTCTTTAGTTCTGATAAACCAATAATCTCTTTCTGAAATATCTCCAAGTTGCATCGACGCCCACAATTGATCATTTTTTATGTCAAATGGGCCAAGCCACTTTAATGTACCACTTTCAAGCCCTAAAGCCANTTCGGTCAAATGATGTGTTTCAAACATCGTTTTTGAAATAACCCCTCCAAAATCAAATATTGCTGCCTTTTTACCCAAAAGCTAAACTCCTAAATTTGAGTAGTAATCTTATTTCAGATTAGATTTCTCCCAATTCAATTCAAAATCTCAAATGAATTCATTTCTATTACTATCTAATATCTGTTCNCATTTGATCTTTAATGGATATTTTTNAGTTATTAAACTAAATGGTTATTTTTAAAATTAACAAATANCTCTTCCAACTCTTTTAAATCACTCTCCGAATTCTGTGAATAATATTGTATAAATATTTTAAGCCCATGATTAATATATTTTGCAATAACTTCATCATTAACTTTAGCATTAGGATTATGGAGATGAAATTCTCTTGGTGCGGAAAGAATCAATGTCCAAAGACTTTGAGCGGTTAATTCGATATCATCAAAATCTAACATGCCCATATTTTTTTGTATTTGCAGATAATCAAATATCCCTGATAAGGCTTTCAAAGGTCCCGAGTCTTGATACTCTTGAGCAACTGAAGGATCTCTTTCAGCTTCGCCGATTATTAATCTCGCTAAAGAAAGTGTATCGCTCCTCAAAACAAATTTTGCATATGACCAGGAAAAATTCCATAAGGTTTGCACTAAACCATTACTATTTCTNTCTTGAAGTGGAGCTAGAATCTCAAAAGTGCCAATGTTCAAGACAGCAGATAATAATTTTGTCTTATTTCCAAAATATTTATATAATGTTGGTTTTGAAACACCTGCCCTATTGGCGATACATTCCATAGACGATCCTGAAAAACCGTTCTTGGAAAATTCTTTCAAGGCAGAATTCAATATCCTCCTCTTTTTATCCCTTTTCCTACTTTCCTTGGGCACATACTTCAAATTAGTAGCACAAATTAAAACCTGGTTCATAAACTTCATTACCAGTTTATTAAAATCTTCACCTGCCTCCAAATTACAGACGTGACCTGCTTCAGNCAATACTTCGAATTGAATATCAGGTCTAATATTGTCAGCGTGCATCCTATTACTAACCGCTCTAATTTCANTTGGTGGTGCTAGTTTATCATATTCNCCAGTCATCAATAAAACTGGACAACAAATTTTTGAAAAATCAAGCTTTTCAGTTGGATTTGTAAAACANCTCAATGCGTCTCGATAAGTCTTTGCGGAAATCTGATACATTGACTGCAACAATATATCTCTGTTTAACAAGCCGGAATTTGGACCTGCAATGATATTAACAACATCTTTAGCGAAATCTTTAGGCTCTTTACCTTGATCCAAAGGAACCTCTCGAGAATTCCTAAAAGCCTCTCGCTCAGTTAAACCTGCCTCAGACATCCCTGTACAACCNCCTGATAAAACTAAACCAAGAAGTAGATCTCCATGACGCATTGCAAAACTAGCAGCTATCCAACTGCCNTAACTTAACCCACATAGGATAATTTTTTTTGCCTTAAACTCTTTCATAACTTCCAAAATGTCTTGGCAATATGAGAGTATATCAGATTGATTGGATCCGAGTTGGCTGTCTCCATACCCCCTTAAATCAATGGAAACACAAGGCACAACAAACCCTAGAGCCTTAAGTTGAGAATCCCAATTGCCTCGATTCCCTCCTATCCCATGCAGAAATATACAAATCACCTCAGACTGAGAAACACCNNATGGAGAAACGCTTATACCAATTTTAGGTTTACTTAGGATTATTTTTTTTTGAATTTTGGCTGGCTCAGTTTTTGGTGAAACTGTACTTTCTACTTCTGGCTCAACTTCCAATAATGATTTCAAACCTTGTTTGAAAATTTGCTTCGTACCTTCACATATATCATTTAACCTTTGTACGTCCCCTTCAATATGTGCCTTCCAATTTACGATTGATCTTTTTCCCAAGGCTTTAACTGAAATAGAAGCCTCATAAACTTCTACTCCCTCTATTCCTTCCAACATTTTATATCGCAGTTCATGATCGGTATTGCTCAAATAAGTTAACTGCTCACGATANATCTTTAAGTCGTTGTGNGTATTAAAGCNCCTTATCAAAGAGCCATTAGACCCCTTCTCAAAGATCATATTCTTCACCGCGGGGTGCCAATCATTTGAGAAATTCTTCAATCGCAACCAAATGCTATCCACATCTACATTAAAGATTTTCCTGCAATTAACTTTTTTATACATTGCTACTCAGCTACTTATTGGCGCCGTATCTGATCGCCACATCGAAGTTCTAGCTGATACAGTATCTGATGGCATGTGATCTATTTCTTCATTTTCATATAATGACATAACAGACAAATAGTCCTCCATTATCTCCGAAGTGTAAGGCAACATTAATGCTCCACATCTACTATCGCGATACATGCGCTCCAAGGGTAACGATTTNAACATAGATTGCCCACCACATGTCCTAATTGCCAAGGCGGCTAATTCTTGTACTCCATCCATCACCGCAATATGTGCACAATACAATCGCATGACTTGATGTTTATTAGGAAAACCTTGTGCNTCCATCATTGCAGAAAACCACTGTACNCGCATAGANGTAAGCNGTTGATACATTTTTCCAACACTTGCCCGTTTTGTCGGATAAACTCTTCTATCAATTGGAGGTAAACCTTCTAATTCACCTTTNAGGTACTTAACCGTATAATCATAAATTCCTTGAGCTTGACCCATATATGATGGGGTAAGTGTCGCCATCATTGCGGGCCAATGAGGTAAGGTCTTAGAAAACACACCAGGTGGCATCATAAGATCTTTTTCTGAAACGAATACATCTTTCATTAACAAATCCATAGACGATGTGCCCCTCATCCCCATTGGATCCCATTCACCGACCACACTAAGGCCNGGAGAATCTTTATGAACCGCAAAATCCATTGTATCTTCATGACTTGGGGCTTTATTTGGAAAATGTTCTGTACAAACTATTGAGTAATAATCACAATGCCCTGCTAAAGACGCGAATTTTTTAAATCCATTTATGACCCAACCTCTGTCAACCTTTACACAATTTGTCTTTATTGGATCAGAGGTCCAATTATTTCCACCTTCTGATATTGGTTGTGAATATAATGCGTTTTGCTCAACTACGTTTTTAAACTGTTTTTCACGCATTTTTTTNAATTCTTTTTTTTGTTTAACAGTTAGGTTTGGCATTTCATACATAAAACGAGACCACAACATTGACGATGTGTGCATATTAAATGTTAATGCAGTAGCCCCACAATATTTACCAATTTCAGCACCAATTGTAGCGTACTCTGCTAAAGAGAACCCAAAGCCACCGTTCTCTTTTGGGANAACCAACTTTAGGAACCCATTATCAGCTAATTCCTGGTAATTTTTTTGTGGAAACGTCGCACTCTTATCATATTCCGCTGCACGCTCTGAAAAACCATTTTTTCCTAACTGATTAGCCAACCGTAACATTTTAATATGATCATTGGAAAATTTTGAAATATCGTAATAAGTCTCAATTTCACTCATAATAATGCCTCTCAATTTTAATTTTTAACACAATTGACCTAACAATTTTCCATCCTCGACAACCAATTTTCCGTCTAAAGAAATTGAACAGTTTTTCATTGGTAAATCAAAATGACCAAGCGTGTATCTACCAGCATATTGATTTGAGCCAGTTGACCACAAAAAGTTTCCAGCCCAAGCTCTTAATTCCGTGCCTTGCACATCTTTCTTGTCGTAAAAAGCTAAAGATTCCCATCTAGCTTTTGGATTTACACCAAAACCAACATGACTAAGNCCGTATGCTATAGGATCTTCCCAAGCTTCAAGNTATTCTCGAAANAGNTCTGCATCNAAATTATCTCCNTNAACATNNNTAACAAAGTCNTTNTTAATCTCGAAAGATACTTGATTTCTNAGATATTGTTTNAANGTCAAATTTACATCACCAACATCCATCACGATCTTTCCATTAANTGTATCNTTCGCTGGAAATGCTAAACANAATCCTCCTGGCCAATGNGCAACTCCNCCAGGATTANNAGNAAANCCNGGNGTNCCNCCNCAAGGTGCNCCAGTTAAATCAATCATCAAATCCGTTCCAGCTTTACTAGTAACGTGCATTTGAGTTGCTGAATTTAACAGCTGAATACCAAGCTCAACCTTAGATTGGAGCTCTGCTTGCGGCTCTGTTCTCTCAAGAATTTCTGGGTGCTCATTACAAATCGTAAATAGACGAGTACCACTCTTCTCTATTTCTTCCCATTCCTCCGAATGGATTAAACCTTCGACTGTAATATCAACAATAATCTCAATATGCTTTAGTGCTTCAATTACGTGACGCTTTTGCATTATAGCGTTACAAGCACCAGTTGATTTGACCGGAACAACCGCTGTTTGTTCAGGAGTTGGTAACACGATAGTTGAATATTCAGCGTTCAGCTCGCTACAAGCCAGTGAGGCCAATTTAATCAATACTGGTCTAGATTGACTTTCGGCCAGAACCACCAATTTTGTTCCAGATTTAACCCCATTTAAGCTTAAAGCTCGTTTAAAAGAAGCTAGCCACTTCCCTTCAATAATCTCCTGCATCATGTCAATGAACCTCCATATAATTATATTACTTTACTAAACGGTTTAGTAAAGTAATATTTTTACTTAGTAGTTTTACTAATAATTCAAAATGCATTATCATAGATTCTGGAAACTAGAGAAATCTTAAATTGCATGACTACGCCGTCACAGTATAAAGCCTTATTTGCACCCTTAAAAATAGGTCCAGTAACTGCTCCAAATCGTTTTTTTGCATCTCCCCACTCAACTGGACATGGTTGGACGGAACCCAAAGGCGCGATCGCCCTAAGAGCAATGAAAGCCGAGGGGGGATGGGGAACCGTTGCAGTTGGGTTAACGGAGATTTCACCCAATTCAGATTATGCCAATCATCCTATGGAGCGCATATGGGATGAGAAGGACATACCACGACATCATTTGCAGGTTAGTGAGATAAAGAAACACGGCTCACTTTCTGCTATCGAGCTTGGACATGGTGGTATGCAAAGCAGAAACCTAACAACGGGATTACCGATAATAGGCCCTTCAAATTTGAGTGTCTTAAGGCCAGAAATTCCTAGTCAAAGTAAGGCTATGGATCTTACAGACATTAAATTATTCCGAAATGAGCATAAAGCAGCTGTTAAGCGTTCCCTTAAAGCCGGTTATGACATAATTTATGTTTACGCAGCTCACGGACTTTCTATATTAAGTCATTTTTTATCTATCGACACAAATAAGAGATTTGACCAATATGGTGGAACGTTTGAAAATCGAATTCGTTTGTTAAAAGAAATACTGGAAGATACTTTAGAATTGGCTAATGGAAATGCTGCAGTCGCATTGAGATTTAGTGTAGCCGAACCAAATAAACCCAATGGCATATCTCACGAAGAAGAAGGGCGTGATGCAGTTGAGGCTCTTTCAGAACTTCCAGATCTTTGGGATGTGAATTTATCTGGCTGGCCCAAAGATAGTCAAACATCTAGATTCGCTGATGAAGCTTACCAACTCGATTATACTAATTTTGTTAAATCTATTACTTCAAAGCCAGTGGTTGGCGTAGGTCGATTCACGTCACCAGATTTAATGGTCTCATTGATAAAAAATAGGAAATTAGATCTTATTGGTGGGGCCCGTCCATCTATTGCAGATCCATTTCTACCTAGTAAAATCAAAAATAATCAAATTGAAAATATTAGAGAGTGTATAGGGTGTAATGTATGCGTGAGCATGGACGCATATGGGGTGCCTGTAAAATGCACCCAAAATCCAACGATTAGCGAAGAGTGGAGAAAAGGGTGGCATCCTGAAATGCCAGCAATCTCAAGAAAAAAAGAAAAGCATCTTATTATTGGGTCAGGCCCAGCAGGCTTAGAATGCGCTTTAACATTAGCAAACGCAGGACATGATGTAACAGTTGCTGAAACACGAAATGAACCAGGTGGAAGAGTGGCCCAAGAGGCAAGACTTCCAGGATTAAATGCTTGGAACAGGGTCAAAGATTATCGAGTATATCAACTATCTCAGAAAAATAATTCACGAATATTTCTTTCTAGCCACATGTCAATTAACGACATAAAAGAATTTGGATCTGATACCGTGACCTTAGCTACGGGGGCAACGTGGAGAGCTGATTGCGTTGGGTCAACAAATTTCGAACCTATAGAGACAAAGAAGTACACTATTTTAACTCCAGACGATATTATGCTGGAAAAATTTCCCAATTCTACCCTAAACCAATTTATTGTATATGACGATGATCACAATTACATGGCCAGCGTAATTGCTGAGAAATTACTGAATAATGGCCATAACGTCACTTACGTAACCCCGCTTCCTACCGTTTCTACCTGGACACAATACACTTTAGAGCAAGCTGCAATTATAGAGCGGCTAAAATCCTTAGAAATTAAGTTTGCATTAAATTACAAAATTAATCAGAATTTCGAACTTATTAACACCATCGACAATAAAAAACTGAAATTAACATCAGAGCATGTTGTAATTGTGGGTGGACGAATTCCAAATGATCAACTGTTTAGTGATGGCCAGTTGATCAACACAATACAAAATGTTTTCTTGACTGGGGACTGTTTGGTACCCGGAACAATACAGGCGTCGGTATTATCGGGACATCAGACGGCACGAAAAATTCTAGATAGAGATGCAGACATTTTGTATTCAAAGCGAGAACAAACAATTCAGTAAAAAAATGTTTACAGAAAAGAAAACTTACCATAACATCAAATATATTATTTAACATGTTAACTATTAAGACATTGCTGAATTGGTAATTTGGAGTAAAAATGAAAAACAATTGACTCTCAATGAACTATTTGTCACCGTTCTTCTTACGCGACGTCAAATGATGGAACTCTATTAAGAATAAAGATTTATAAGGGGAAGAAAATGAATAAAATATATGTAACAATCGCTACTTTAGCGATAGCAGTGACTGGGTTTTTTAACCCCGCGTTTGCTGAATATCCTGAAAAGCCAGTAACTTTTATTGTTCCGTGGCCTCCAGGTGATCTAGAAGACATTCTAACACGAATGATAGCCGAAGATTTTCAAGAAGAATATGGTGTTGCAGCCGCTGTTGTAAATAAACCTGGTGGCGGTGGTGGTCCATTCCCGGGAGCAATAGAAGTAGCGAATGCTCCTGCCGATGGCTATACTATTGGTTCATTTGTGATTGGTGTACCAGTCCTTGGGCATCAAATAGGTATCGAGGAGTTAGCCCCAGCAAAATTTGACCCACTTGGTATTTTTGTGACATATCCATTTGTTATCGCAACAAGCCCAGATGCACCTTATCAAACAATGGATGAATTGGCATCACATGCAAAAACAAATGACGTTTCCTTAGGGCACTTTGGTGCACCACTAATACCTACCAAGATAACTTTAGCTGTTGCAAAGAAAATGGATTTTAACTTCGCTTCTGACGCAGCTTTTGATATGTTAGATTGCAACAGTCTTGCCTCTGGTGATGCAGATGTAATCAACACAACATTAGCACTTTTATTACCATGTTTGGACAATGTGACTATTTTAGCATCTGTCACAGGATCACGCATTAGTCTTACACCAGACGCTCCAACCGTAACAGAAATTGAGCCTACTTTAACCTCTAATTTGTGGAATGGTCTTTTTGTTCATAAAGACACACCACAAGATGTTAGGGATAAAATAATTGCTGTAGCTTCCAAAACTGTAATGAGCGAAAGAGCTCAAGAAGTTGCAACTAACACTGGTGCTCAGATCTACTGGATGGGTCCAGAAGAATCCGCAGCCATGGTTGCGGCAGATATTGCTCAGGCAGATTATGTAAACAGTTTGCTAGAATAATTTATTGGTAAATACTTTAAGAGGCTGGAGGATGTTCTCCAGCCTCTTATTAATACAATAAAGCGAATATTAATATTATGAAAAATATAAAATCAGGCGACTTGTTATTTGCATTAATATTTTTCATGATCTCGGCATTTTTAATGAGCCAATTACCTGACCAGGTTAAATGGTTTAAGAATACAAAACTCACTTCACAACCAGCACTATGGTGTTCTATTGGCTTAATAGGAATGACAGCTTTTGGATTTATTCATCTATTGCTCAAAATTCGGTTAAATGATTTGAATAGAGAACTAAAAGAGGGTTTAATTTGGATAAGATCAATAGAATTTGCCTGTTGGTTCCTTTTGTACGTGGTACTAGTCCAATATATTGGTTACTTATTAGCTACGTGCATTATTGCGTTCTGTTTGTCATATCGCGTTGGCTATCGAAAAAAAGCTATACTATTATATTCCGTTCTTACGGCTCTATTTATAGTGCTGGGTTTTAAAACCTTTTTAGAAGTAAAAATACCAGGCGGGGTTATTTATGAATATCTTCCTGATACATTAAGAACCTTTATGATTTTAAATTTTTAGTCTGGAATATTAATGGATATTATTTTTTCTGCCTTTGAACTTCTTCTTCGTTGGGATGTTATAATAGCGCTACTCATTGGATCATGTGGTGGTGTGGTTATTGGTGCTATACCTGGGGTAGGACCAGCGGTCGCGATCGCCATTCTTCTACCTGCTACTTTTTCTTTAGAGCCCATTGTAGGCCTAACATTACTTCTAGGTATTTATGGATCCGCTATGTACGGAGGATCTATACCAGCAATTTTGGTTAACACACCAGGAACTCCTGTAAATGCGTTAACGACGTATGATGGTTTTCCTATGACTCAGCGAGGTGAAAGCCGAAGAGCCTTAAGCTTAGCGTACTCAGCTTCCTTTTTTGGAGGAGTTTTTTCAATACTATGTTTGATTTTTTTATCACCAGTGTTGGCAATTATAGCGCCAATGTTTGGTTCGCGAGAGATTTTCTTAGCAGCACTTTTAGGAATAATACTTGTAATAACGGCACATCGTGGTCAAATGTTTGCAGCTGCTATGATGGCTAGCTTAGGAATCTTCATTCAAACCATCGGCATGGAGCCAATCAAATATTCGAAGCGATTCACTTTTGACCAAAGTTGGTTAACTGGGGGTTTAAACTTAATAGTTATCGTTCTAGGCCTTTTTGCTATTTCACAAGCTATTTTACTATTAGTACAAAAAGATAAAAGAGCAGAAGCCGTCAAAGTTAAAGGTGGCCTTTTCCAAGGATTAAAAGAGCTTGGCAAGCATAAAAGAATTGCATCCGTAGCCTCTAGTTTTGGTGTCATGATGGGCATGATACCAGGTGTTGGGGAATTTACATCCCAATTTTTATCATACACTTACGCACAAAGAAGCTCAAAAACACCTGAAAAATTTGGAAAAGGGTCTACAGAAGGCTTAGTTGCCTCAGAAGCTGCTAATAATGCAGTTCCAGCAGCAGCAATGATCCCATTATTAGCTTTAGGCATTCCAGGAGAAGCATTAACAGCAATGATGCTCTCTGTATTTTATGTACATAATGTAATACCTGGACCAAACCTTTTTCAAAATCATCTAGATTTTGTTGTTGCTCTGTATATTTCACTTTTAATATTAAACGTCCTAGTTTTAATATTTTTATTATTCTCAACAAACTCTTTATTAAAAGTCATTCAAATACCAAGTCGGTTTCTGGGAATGAGTATTCTAATTTTAAGTTTTGTTGGTGTTTATAGCCTACGCAATAGCTTTACTGACTGCGCTGTTGCTGCTGGTTTTGGCATTTTTGGATTTATTCTAAAACGAGTGGACTTACCGATTGTCCCAATAATACTAGGCATGGTTCTTGGGGAAATAATGGAAGGAAAGCTTAGGACCTCAATGATGAAAGTTAAAGATCCGATTGATTTTATTAACAGACCTATCGCATTCATTCTATTTATGTTGATAATCTTAATAATTTTACTTCAAGTTAGAACATTGTGGAAAAGCTTTAAAAATAAATAGGAAAACTATGTTAAACCAAAAACAAATTGACAGTTATCGTGATAAAAAAATTTCACCTCAAAAACTTTTTATTGATGGTGCTTGGATTGACGGGTCAGGTGATGATTTTGAAATTGTTTCCCCCATAAATGGAAAAAAATTTACATCCATAAAAAGAGCCACCGTTTCTGATATGGAAATGGCGATTAAAGCTGCACGAATGTCTTTTGATAATGGTTCCTGGTCAAATATGGCTCCAACACAACGAAAAAAAGTTTTACACAAGCTAGCCGATCTTATAGAACGTGATGCCCTAGAACTAACCGTCCTAGGTGTAAGAGATAACGGAACAGAAATAAATATGGCAATAAATGCTGAGGCTGGCTCTGCTGCAGGAACTTTTAGATATTACGCAGAGTGCATTGATAAAGTTTATGGTGAAATAGCCCCAACTGCTAATGATGTCCTTGGATTAATTTATAAAGAGCCTGTAGGTGTTGTCGGGGCCATTGTTCCTTGGAATTTTCCCTTGATGATTGGCGCTTGGAAAATCGCTCCAGCGTTAGCTGCAGGTAATTCTATCGTCTTAAAACCTGCTGAAACCGCATCACTATCACTGTTAAAACTAGCTGAACTAGCTGCTGAAGCTGGGGTTCCAGATGGCGTGTTAAATGTTGTTACCGGCCAAGGCTCAGTTGTTGGAAAAGCTATGGGTTTATCGATGGAAGTTGATGTTCTAGCATTTACTGGATCCGGGCCTACAGGGCGTAGGCTTTTAGAATATTCTTCTCAATCTAATATGAAAAGATGTTATTTGGAATTAGGTGGTAAATCTCCAAATATTATTTTTTCTGATGCGCCGTCTCTAGAGCAAGCAGCCAAAGTATCCGCCATGGCAATTTTTAGAAACTCTGGACAAGTATGCGTGGCGGCCTCTCGGTTAATTATAGAAGATAGTATTCATGATGATTTCATTAAATCTGTAATTAAAAATGCAGAAGAACTACAAGTTGGAAACCCCTTAGATATTACTTCTGATATAGGAGCCATAAACTCAGAAACTCAATTAAGTAGTAATTTACAATTTGTTGATATTGCCAAAACAGAAGGCTCTCAGATCGCATTAGGCGGACATCAAATATTAAAAAATACTGGGGGATATTACATGGAACCCACCGTTGTAACCAATGTAAAGCCCAATAGTACATTATTTAAAGAGGAAGTATTTGGACCTGTATTAGCAGTCTCAAGATTTAAAACAGAGGAAGAGGCTGTTAAACTAGCTAATGGCACGGAATTTGGCCTTTCAGCAGGAATTTGGACGTCAAATTTAGCAAAAGCGCATAAGATGGTCTCAAAGGTCAAAGCTGGTGTTGTTAATGTAAATACTTATGGTGGGGCAGATGTTACGGTTCCATTATCCGGGGTTAAGCAATCTGGAAACGGGTCTGATAAATCTCTTCACGCATTAGATAAATATATTAATTTAAAAACTGCATGGATCCAGTTATAGTTTAAAAATCATTCAACATTATGTTCAAAAAACCGCGCAATAGCCTCAGAAAAATTTAAAGTATGAGCTGACATTTTCATCGAGGAAAATGCTTTTTTAATCACTTTTTTTTCCAAGTCATTCTCTAATTCTATTATCAATGCATTGACAAAATCTTCTCGCATTTCTGGATGATATTGTGTCGTAAAAATATTATTTCCCAAAGTAAAACCAGCGACATCGCATCCTTCAGACTTAAATAATAGTTCCGCTCCATTTGGCAGCTTAGCTACTTGCTCTGTATGGGCTGAATATAATAAGGTATTTGTCTCTAAGCCATTCATCCAAGTTTCACGCCTGACCACATTCGTTTCAACAAGACCCAGAGACCAACCGTCGGGATTTTTAACAATCTCAGACCCAAAGGCCTTTGCAATTACCTGATGGCCAAAGCACGAGCCAAATAGTGGAATGTTTAGTTGCGCTGTTTTCTTTACAATATTTATAAGTGAGCTAACCCATAAATCTTTGTCATTTGCTGATGCAGGACTACCAGTGATTATTATCCCATCAAATATATTTAAAGACTGGGGGAACACATTATGTGTAACATTGAAAGCTTCAAACACCCAATCAGGCCTGATACTTCCTAATATATCGATAAATTTTTGATCATCTGTAGGATGATTTGATGCAAATTCACTTTCATCCGTATTTGCCATTAAGATTGCAATATACAAATTTTAAACCCCTTTGATTAATCGCAATTACTTTTATATGCGTTCAAAGCCTCTAAAATATCATGTGGTAACTTTATAGATTTGTGACTTTCCAAATCGGTTGCAACTGTTATCAAATGACCTCTAAACCTCTCTACATCATTATTAAACGCATGAAGATTTAAAGATAATGATGAGGTTCCAATTCTATTTATCATTGGACATATTTCTAGCTCATCTCCCAAAAAACACGGTTGAAAAAAATCGGCACTAGCTTTTACATATCCTAAGCCAGTTCTTCGGTCTCCAATAATTTCATAATAATTAATACCGAGACAAGATGAATACCATTCTTCCACAGTAACGTTTAATAAATCAAATAACTTTGGAGTATACGCTATGCCTGCAGGATCACATTGACCATGCCTTATTGTAGCCTTAAATCCCCAGCATTTCTTTGAGAGATCTTTTTTTGATATAGGTACTAATCTATCAGATGATTTATTTTTATTGTGATCCATGGTTCACCCTTTTTTTAATCATTTTATAAATTTTAGTTTTTTGTCTATACACTCACCTAAGAATATGTATCCCTATAAAGGCAATTTTTAAATGGCAAATTAAAAATATTTTTGTAAAATAAACTAAGATTTTATTTAAACATTTATTACAAATATAACATTGATAAGAACCGTTATATAAGCTTTGGGAGTTTAAAAATGACTGAAATTGATCCAAAAGATGATATTTTAGGTCGGGCTAGAGTAAGAGATAATGACGAATTAAAAGAATATTATGATGAATTAGCCAATATTGATACTGGTGCACTATGGACTGTGGCAAATGATATTGAACCATGGGAACCAACACCGAAGTCAGCGCCAATTATATGGCGACATTCAGACTTAAGAAAGCAAGTTTTAAGAGCAATCGATTTAGTTAGACCTGAAGATGCTGGTAGAAGAGTTGTTTATCTAAGAAACCCTAAAAGACAAGATGTCAGCGCAGCATGCGGATGGTTGTTTTCTGGACTTCAGGTTATGAAAGCCGGTGAAAAAGCAGGTGCACACCGCCACGCTGCTTCAGCATTAAGATTTATCATGGAAGGCGAAGGCGCTTACACAATTGTTGATGGTCATAAAGTTGAATTGGGGGGAAAAGATTTTGTAATTACTCCAAATGGCACTTGGCATGAGCATGGCATATCTGATGAAGGGACAACTTGTATTTGGCAAGATGGGCTTGATATTCCACTAACAAACGCTTTGGAAGCAAATTTTTATGAAGTTCATCCAGATGACTACCAATCAACCAATTTACCAACTAATGATAGCCCATTTTCTTATGGCGCTCCGGGTTTAATGCCAGCTCTGGATAAATGGGACAAACCTTACTCTCCTCTTCTAAAATTTTCCTGGGAGCCAACATATGAAGCATTATTAAATTATGCTAAAGTAACTGACGGATCCAATTACGACGGAATAATAATGCGTTATATAAATCCTCAATCAGGAGATGACCCCATGCTTACAATGGGCGCTCAAATGCAAATGCTTCGTCCATCAGAACATACCAAATCCCATCGGCACACTGGTAATGTTATTTATCAAGTGGCAAAAGGAAGTGGTTATTCAATAATTGATGGTCGTCGTTTTGATTGGACTGAAAAGGATATATTTTGTGTTCCAAGTTGGACTTGGCACGAACATTGTAACAATGACGGAAATGACGACGCTTGTCTATTTTCATTCAATGATTTTCCAGTGATGAAAAAACTTGGATTCTACAAAGAACAGGCCCTGTCCGAGAATGACGGACACCAAACTCTAACAACATAAAATAGCAAGGTAAAATTATGAAATTAGTCACCTATCGCTCAAAAAAAGTATCCGAAGCGCGAATTGGCGTTATAAGTAATGGACAAATTGTAGATATTTTTCAATTAGGTCTGGAAACAGGGTTTGACTTCCCAATTTCTATGCTGGAATTCATCGATCAAGGTCCAGACTCACTAATGGCACTTTCAGAAGCAATGGCTGAAGTCGGAAATAAAAGGCCACCAGGGTTAGCCATTCCCAGCGAAAACGGATTTCTACTTGCACCAATACCAGTGCCACGAAAAAATATTTTTGGTATTGGATTAAATTATGTTGAACACGTAGCGGAATCTGCAAGAAGTCTGGATACCTCAAAAGAACTCCCTTCAAAACCGGTGGTATTCTCAAAACCCCCAACAGCAGTAATTGGGCCTGGTGATGGCATTCAACATAACAGCAAGATGACACAACAATTAGATTGGGAAGTAGAACTGGCAGTAATTATTGGTAAGAAAGCCACTCGAATAGATAAAGAAAGTGCTATGAGCCACGTCTTTGGATATTCAATAATGAACGATGTTTCTGCTCGTGATAACCGGCGAGCTGGTCAATGGATTTTCTCGAAAGGCCAAGATACATTTGCACCATTTGGTCCTTGCATAGTTACGGCTGATGAAATCATAGATCCACACAACCTAAATCTTTGGTTAAAGAAAAATAATATCGAAAAACAAAACTCTAACACGAAACATTTGCTCTTTGATATTCCCACCTTAATATCTGACTTGTCTTCTGGAATGAGTTTAGAGCCTGGTGACATTATTGCTACTGGAACACCTTCTGGTGTGGGGGCAGGAAGAGATCCTCAGGAGTGGATGTGGCCTGGAGATATTATCGAATGTGGGATTGATGGTATTGGTGTGTTAAAAAACCCAGTAGTCAACATTTAATTAAATTCTCTTAATGTATTTTGTTAATTATAAAATAACTACTTGAAGGCTCGGCGAGATTACTTGATGACAAACCAAATAATTGAATTGATTTCAATAAAAGAAGAAACTCCCAATATAAAAAGATTTGTTTTCCAACTGCCTGAAAGCAAGAATTTTTCATGGTCAGCGGGAGCTCATATAAGAGTAATTTTGCCAACTGGGGAAAGCCGAGCATATTCTCTTCTCGATTTGAAAGAACTAAAAAAAAATCAAATTGCTATTGGAGTTTTACTGGAAGTTAATAGCACGGGTGGCTCTAAATATATGCACTCACTTTCAGAAGGAGATAAAATTGAGATATCTCCCCCAACCAATAATTTTGAATTAACTGACGGCTCTTCAGATGATGTGCTTATCGCGGGAGGAATTGGTATAACACCACTTCTATCGATGGCTACAAAATTGAACAAAGGAAACAAAAAATATACATTACATTATGCTGGGCGGCAAAAAAATTCATTAGCATTTGTAAGTGATCTTTTGGAACTGTGCGGTGAAAACTTATATCTACACTATGATAACGATAATTCAGCAATAAATTTAAGATCAATTATTGAAAATTCTTCTACTGGATCAAATATTTATGTGTGTGGGCCCCTTGGAATGATAGAAACCACAAAAGATATTGCAATTGAATTGGGTTTACCTAATGAAAAAATAAAATACGAATTATTCAAAACAGATGATGAGAAAAATGAAGATGAAGCTTTTGAGGTGCAAATCCATGCAACTGGACAAATAATCCAAGTTAATGCTGATCAATCAATAATAGAGGCCTTAGAAAAAGCTGGTTTAGACCCACTTTATGACTGTCAAAGAGGTGATTGTGGAATTTGTCAATGTGAAGTAATCTCTGGTACACCCGATCATCGCGATATAATATTAACAGAGGAAGAAAAAGCTTCTAATTCTATTATGCAAATATGCGTATCGCGTGCTAAGTCAAAAAGGCTAGTTATTGACATCTAAGTTTTAAGGAGAAATCTGATGAACAAATATGAAAATAATATCAAAGCGATTCAAGGGTTAGTTAAAAATAAAGCTGTTCATCGCGATGTTTACGTTAATGAAGAAGTTTTCAAACTCGAAATGGAAAATTTATTTCCAAACGTTTGGATCTTCATTGGTCATGCCAGTCAAATAAAAAATCCTGGTGATTTTATAACTAGCCAAATTGGTAATCAACCAATTTTAGTATCAAGACATCGAGACCAAACAGTTCATGTTTTATACAACAGGTGTCCGCATAAAGGCGTTAAAATAGCGTCCGAACCATGTGGAAATACTGGCAAGTTTTTCCGTTGCCCCTACCATGCTTGGTCTTTCAAAACTGATGGTTCTCTTCTGGCTGTGCCCCTTAAAAAAGGTTACGATGGCACTGGTTTTTCCGAAGCAACAGCATCAAAAGGACTATCGAAAGTAGAAAACGTAAAAATCTATAAAGATTTTATTTTTGCTAGATTAAGTAAAGACGGCCCTTCCTTTGAGGACTATTTTGGAGAAGCTCTATCCACAATAGATAATATGGTTAATCGTTCACCCACTGGTGCCTTAGAAATTGTGAGCTCTCCGATTAGATATATGCATACATGCAATTGGAAGATGTTAGTTGAAAATCAAACTGACACTTGTCACCCAATGGTGGCACATGAAAGTAGTGCGGGTACAGCTGTAAAAGTTTGGGAACGGGAAAAAGATATCTCTGGCAGTTCTGAAACTCCAATCGCTGTTCAGTTTTATGCTCCTTTTATGAGTCCATATGAATTTTATGAGCGTACTGGAATCAGAATATGGCCAAATGGTCATGGGCATACAGGTGTTACNGGTTCTATCCATCAAGATTACACTGATGTCGATGGATACATGTCTCAAATGACAAAAGCTTACGGAGAGCAAAAAGCCAAGGAAATTATCAATGATGTGAGGCATAACACAGTTTACTTCCCAAATATTATGGTAAAGGGNGCTGTCCAAATTTTAAGAAATTTTATACCAATCAGTGTTGATAAAACTTTGGTTGAGAGTTGGTGTTTTAAGTTAGTTGGGGCGCCAGAAAAATTTTTCGAACGAAGTTTAATGTATAACAGATTCATCAATGCCCCAACCTCCATTGTTGGACATGACGACTTAGAAATGTACGAAAGAGCTCAAGAGGGTTTAAGTTCAAATGGCAATGAATGGGTTAACTTACAAAGATTGTATGATGAAAACGAACAATATGATGTNAGTGAAGTAATTGATGGAACTTCTGAGAGGCAGATGCGAAATCAATTCAATGCCTGGTCGAAGTTTATGACACTCAATATGAATAATAAAGTTGAGGCAGCTGAATGAATAATAAAACTATCATTGATTTTATTTATGAAGAAGCATTTTTACTCGATACGATGCAATGGGAAAGATGGTTAGAGTTATATGCTANTGATGCCCGTTACTGGATGCCTATGGAATGGGATCAACAGGACCCAATAATGCAACAATCCTTGATGTATGAAGACATTTTCTTATTGAAAGTTCGTGTCGAGCGACTTTCTGGCGAGCGTACTTTTAGCCAAAAACCAAAAAGTAGATGTCATCACTTATTACAAGTCCCAAAAATTATTGATATTGATGAAGAAGAGCAAACTTGCAAAACAAGAACAGCATTTATGTATACAGAAACGAGGGGAGACATTCTAGAAAGATTCTCAGGTTGGGCGAGTCATGAATTGAAACACGAAAATGATGACTTTAAGATCAAATTAAAAAGGATTGATCTGATAAACTTTGATGCTCCCTTTAGCAATATTCAACTCTTTATGTGATTTTAATATGCTAAACGAGACCGTTTATAAAAGATTTGAAAAAACCACAAAAAACCACAAAAATTTACCATTTGTTCATATTACCGCTGAAACAGCAAACGTTTTTGGCATTGAGTCTGAAGAGATTTCCTATGGCCAAATGCTAAACGCCGTTAATGAATGGAAATTAAAATTTGAGAAAGCTGGGTATTCTTATGGTGACAGAATTGGACTTCTTCTTCAAAATAGACCTGTATTTTTGGAAATATGGTTAGCTTTAAATTGCATTGGATTATCTGTTGTTCCAATAAATCCAGATTTACGTATATCTGAGTTAGAATATATAATTGAACATTCAGAGATGAAGTTAATTATTTCGACTGAAAGTAGAATTTTAGAATTAGAAAAAGCTATCAGTAACCAAAAGCTTAATGTCAACGTTATTCCTTTAAATTTTGAAATACCCGATATTCACAAAAAAGATAATTCCAATATAGCGCCCAATCAATCTACTGAATGCGCACTGCTCTATACTTCAGGNACTACTGGTAAGCCAAAAGGTTGCATATTAAGCAATGAATATTTTTTAAATTGTGGAGATTGGTATTCAAATATGGATGGACTGATTAGCTTGTCTTACGCTAGGGAAAGAATGATCACACCACTTCCACTATTCCATATGAATGCAATGGCTGTTTCCGTAACGGCCATGATAACTGTCGCTGGATGTTTAATACTTTTAGATAGGTTTCACCCTAGCACATGGTGGAAATCAGTCAGGGAAAGTGAAGCTACTTGTATTCATTACCTCGGTATNATGCCATCAATTCTTATGAATAACCCTATCNAAACNNCTGANAAAGATCACAGTGTAAGNTTTGGATTTGGTGCNGGTATAGATCAAAAATTGCATAANAGTTTTGANGAGAGATTTGGTTTTCCTCTAATTGAAGGTTGGGCTATGACAGAAACAGGTAGTGGAGGAACAATTAGTGCACATAAAGAACCTAGAAAAATAGGACTTTCTTGCTTTGGGAAACCAGAAAAAGATGTTGATATAAAAATCATAGATGAATATGGAAATGATGTTGGCCCTAATTTGCCTGGAGAACTTTTAGTTAGACGACAAGGGAAAAACAAAAAGTATGGGTTTTTTACGGGCTACCTCAAGAACGACCTTGCAACGAAAGAAGTATGGAAAAATGGTTGGTTCAATACGGGCGACATTGTAAAGAAAGATGAAACCGGTTCACTATATTTTATTGATCGGAAAAAAAATATCATTAGACGATCTGGTGAGAACATTGCAGCGGTAGAAGTAGAGTCAATTTTAAATAGGCACCCAAATGTAAAAATTTGCGCTGCTGTGGCAGTTCCTGACAAGCTGCGTGAAGAAGAGGTTGGCGTTTTTATAATTCTAAACGAAAGCCAAAACACCCGGAGTACTGCAAATAAAATTTTTAAGTGGGCTCTCGTTCAAATGGCTTATTATAAGGCACCTGGTTATATATCATTTACTAATGAACTACCATTGACCGGCACTCAAAAAGTAAGAAGAGGCGATCTAAAAAATCTTGTAAAAAATGCGTTAAGAAATGATGACTTTTATGACATGAGAGACCTTAAAAGAAGACAAGTATGAAACATTATCAAAGATCATATGAAGGTGTTTCTTTATGTGCTCCAATTACAATTCCCTATCGAAGGTACTCTCCTGAAACCGCTCATTGGTGGGCTGGTGCTGCTCTAAAAGAGTTGAGACTTCAAACCAATCTTACATCAAACGACATTGATGGAGTTATTTTTTCTAGTTTCTCCTCTAATCCAGATACTGTTGTNGGAATTGTTCAACATTTAGGTTTAAGTCCTACCTGGATGGACAACATCCCAACAGGAGGTGCAAGTGGGGTTATGGCAATTCGAAGAGCGGCTCGAGCTGTTCAATCTGGTGACGCTAATATTGTTGTATGTATCGCTGCTGATACAAACCATATCGATAGCTTTAAAAAAACATTGGATACATTTTCACGATTCTCTCAAGATGCCACATACCCCTACGGTCAAGGAGGGCCGAACGCAACATTTGCTATAATGACTGAATATTTCATGAGGAAGTTTAATTTAACAAGAGAAGAGTTTGGGAAAATAGCANTCGCGCAAAGACAAAATGCTAGCACNAATCCAATTGCCCTGATGAAAAAACCATTAAACATGAACCAATATCTGGACGCTAAACCAATCGCTAATCCACTTCATCTTTTTGATTGTGTAATGCCATGNGCAGGTGCCGAAGCCTTTGTAGTTACCACACCAGAGATCGCTGAAAAATTTAGTCTATCTACAGTTAAAGTTCTTAGCACAATTGAAAGACATAATGCTTTTTCAGAAGATCATATCCAATATCGTGGAGGTTGGGTCAAAGATATTGATGATCTCTGGTCCTCATCAAATTACAACCCATCAGATATAAATTTTGCTCAGGTATATGATGACTATCCAGTAATTGTAGCGATGCAACTTCAAGATCTTGGGTTTTGTGAAAAAGGTAAAATAAAGCAATTTATAAATGACACAGATTTTACAATAATGGGAGATTTGCCTTTAAATACAAATGGCGGTCANCTATCTGCAGGTCAAGCTGGAGCTGCTGGAGGNTATCAAAATGTCACCGAAGCATTGAGACAATGCATAAAACAACCACTAGGGCAGCAAATCCCAAATTCTACAACTGGGTTAATTTCTGGCTTTGGCATGGTAAATTATGACAGAGGTGTATGTACGGGCGCTGCCATAATAAAAATAGATACAATTAGATGACAAAACAAAATAATTATCTAACAAAAAAGAATCCGTTGGTTAAGTCCAAAATTAATCATGTTTCCTCTCCTTTAAGAAGTCGAGCTACAAAGGCTTTAGCTTGCCATGCTGCAAAAGGTGATTTTGTTTTACAAGAATGTTCTGAATGCCAATATATTACCTACCCTCCACGTGATCGNTGCCCTAACTGTTGGGGTGAATTGAACTGGAAACATCAAAAACGACATGCAACTCTGTTGGCCGAAACAACCATTCATTCGACAGCTGATCTTTATTTTCGAGAGCACATTCCTTGGCGAATTGGCACAATCTTACTCGATGTTGGCCCAACGGCTTTTGCTCATTTACATTCTGATGTACAAGTTGGAGATAAATTAACAATACATGTAATGTTAGATCGAAGTGGAAACCCAGCTCTCTTTGCAATGCCTAGAAAGGTCACCGTCAATATGGAAGAAGATTATCAGTATAATCAGTTTACTGCCTCACCAAAAGGCAAGCGTATCCTAATATCTGATGGGCGAACAGAAATTGGTCAAAAACTAACCTATGAATTAATTAAAGCAGGTGCAGAAATAGTATATCTTGGCAATGCAGATTCAAATCTGCGATTTGAAGGACAAAACTCTATTTCTAAACATAAAAACGTTAAGATTATTCCCTTAAACTTACTTAGTACAAAAAGCGTAAAAAAATGCTCTCAACAATATGGAGGTAAAGTTGATATCTTGATAAATACGGCCTCTTATGTTCGCTCAGGTTCTGTTGCTTTCAGTGGCAAGATTACCGAAATGCAGAATGCTATTGATTTGAATGTTAACGGCTTAACAAGGCTGGCAAAAGCATTCTGTCCAGCAATGAGCGCGAGATCGGGTGACAAAGAAAGGCCAGCAATCGCTTTTTTAGATATATTATCTATTTTTTCTTTAACTGGNCATCCAGGCTATGCCAGTTTGGCCGCAAGTTCTGCCGCACGACTTTCTATAATCAATAGCCTAAGATCAGAAATGAGTCTTAGTGGCCTTAAAGTATTTAGTGCTCTAATTGGACCTATCGAAGATGAATGGCATCAAGACATACCTCCACCTAAAGTCACGGCAGAACAAATTGCCAAATCAGTAATTACCTCTCTAAAGAATGGACAAGAGTTAACACTAGTGGGTAATGTTGCNAAAGATATTTTTGAAAAATGGTCAGCTAACCCTCTTTTAACAATGAGAGAAACAATTAAATGACATCNAAAGAAAACATATTAATTAGTCTTGCTGAAAAAATTTCGAATGAAGANATAAGAATAATAGATTTAACCAATACATTAAGTTCAGAATTTCCCGTGATTGTTTTGCCACCTGAATTTGGTCAATGTGATCATTTTTCGATGGAAACAATATCCAAATATGATGATAATGGCCCTGCTTGGTACTGGAATAAAATCTCAATGAATGAACACACAGGAACACACTTTGATGCTCCTGCGCATTGGGTAACTGGCAAAGATCTCCCCAATAATAGCGTTGACTCAATTCCCTTGAAAAATTTTATGGCACCTGCAGTCGTAATTGATATCAGTAAAGAGTGTGCGAAAAATTCTGATTTCCTTATTACAAAGAAATTTATTACAAGTTGGGAAGAACAGTATGGGCAAATTCCGAAAAACCATTGGATCGCGCTAAGAACTGATTGGCACAAATTTGTTGGTAGCCCCAAATATCTCAACATGCAAAATGATGGGGCTCACTCCCCGGGACCAGATAAATCAGCAGTTGAATATCTAGTCTATGAAAAAANTTGTATTGGATTAGCAGTTGAGACAGTNGGGACCGATGCAGGACAGGCATTTGATTTTGATCCACCTTTACCCGCTCATTCAATTTTGCATGGCAATGGTAGATATGGTTTNCAATGCTTAAGAAATTTAGACAAGTTACCTACTTTNGGTAGTATTATTNTTGCNAACCCTTTAAAAATAGAAAACGGCTCNGGAAGTCCTTTGAGAGTTTTCGCATTAGTTGATGGTCAAAATGATGAATTATAAGACAACATTAATTACGGGTGGAAACTCAGGTATTGGTGCCCAAATTGCCAAAAATCTTCTAATTAAAGGTGAGAAAGTAATCAGTTTAGGTCTTGCTATACCTAATTGGAACCATAAAAATCTAACAAGCTATGAAGCTGACTTAACCGATAAAGATCAAACAAAAAATATAGCCAATAAAATTTCTTCTGAACATAAAGTGGATAATATCATACATAATGCTGGAATGATTAAACCGAACTTACTTCCCGATGTGGAAGAAAATGATATGGACCAATTAACTCAATTACATCTTGCAGCACCAATTCTCCTTACTCAAGCAATACTCCCAAATATGAAGAAAAATAAAACTGGTAGAATTATTTTTGTAAGTTCTAGAGCGTCTATGGGCATGCAAACTAGATCAGTTTACTCAGCAACAAAAGCAGGTATTCATGGTTTGGCTAGAACTTGGGCATTAGAGCTCGCAGAAAGTCAAATAACAGTTAATGTAATAGCACCCGGACCAATTTTAACACAAAATTTTTGGGATTTAGTGCCAAAAAATAGTGAATTAGAGGATCAAATCTCTAATAACATTCCAATTGGCCGCATCGGAAAAGCAGACGATGTAGCTAATGCTGTCGAATTTTTTCTAAGTGAAACCTCTGGCTTTGTAACTGGTCAAGTATTGTACGTTTGTGGTGGGACTAGCCTAAAGGGTTTAGGAACTTAAGTTTTCAATTTATCTTGTCATATAATCATTTAACTCATACGACTAGAATATCNTAATAATTTTTGTATAAAGTATGATTAAATTGGGACGAAGATAATTCGATGACAATATGGCATCCAACTGACAATTCACACGCTGATATTACTAGCCATGATACTTTTACAAATGGTGTCCCCCATAATACATTCTCAAGGCTACGAATAGAGGATCCAATACATTGGACCGAATATAAAGATGGTATAGGATTTTGGTCTATTACTAGACATGAAGATATCTCACTAATGATAGGAAATACTGAAACCTTTACCTCTGAGCATGGTATTCGTATGGAAGACCAAAGCCATGAAGAATACTTAGCTCGACGAACATTTCAAGAAATAGACGGCGCGCAACATAGGAACTTAAGAATGAAGGTTGCCAAAGCCTTTTCAGGCCCTGTCATNAGAGAGTTTGAATATAGTATTCGTGATCTTTGTTCAAAAATCCTTGATGATGTTTTTGTAGATTCCAAATTCGATGCTGTGGAGAAAATAGCTCGTGAGCTGCCAATGAAAATGCTTGGGCGTATAATCGGTCTACCTGAAGAAGATTTACCATGGTTAGTCGAAAAAGGTGACGCCCTAATCGCAAATACAGACCCAGACTTTACAGATCATGTGCTCGATAAATTAGATACAGATAAATTCAGGATGATGCCTCATAATTCTCCAGCAGGAGCAGATTTATATCTATATGCTGAAGACCTAATGAAGAAGAAAAAACAATCNGGGGATACCAACGGTATTTTAAGTATGATTGTTGAACCTAACGAAGATGGTTCAAGAATATCTGAAATAGAATTTAAAAATTTTTTCTGTCAACTTGTCGCAGCAGGCAATGANACGACACGATATTCGATAGCAGCAGGAATTCATGCTCTGTGTCACCAACCAGAGTTATTGGCNCAAATGCAAAACGACTCAAAGATCTGGGACACCGCACCAGATGAAATAATTCGTTGGGCTAGTCCAGTAAATTATTTCAGAAGAACTGCTAGAAAGGACTTTGAAATTCATAACAAGATAATTAAATCTGGCGACAAAGTATTATACTGGTTTGCGTCGTCAAATAGAGATGTTAAGAAATTTGATAATCCTTTCAAAGTAGATCTTTATAGAAAACCAAACAATCACCAAGCGTTTGGTCAGGGTGGCCCTCATATTTGCTTAGGTATATGGCTTGCTAGATTAGAAATAAAATGCTTATTTCAAGAATTTTCAAAAAGAGTCAGCAAAATTACTCAAACTGACAATCATGAGTTCTTAAGATCAAATTTTGTCAATGGTATTAAAAAATTACCAGTAAACATAACATTACAATAAGTAATTTAACACAAAAGTTTCGATATTAACCCTTAATTATTTGAAGTTAGCTGCTCTATTTGTTTATTTATTTTTTCCCAGTCATTTATCAGCATTCTAACAGGTAAAGTTAAAATTTCGCTTTTAAACTCTTCAGGCAATCGAACCGCATCTTTTTCGGTTGTCACTAAAATAGCGTCCATTTCATTTGCTTCTTTAAGTAACCTTAAAATTAATTTTCTATTTAAATTTGTATGATCAGATAAGGGTATCTTTTTCAAGATATTGGCACCAACATTCCTTAAACTTTCAAAAAATTTTTCAGGATTACCAATACCTGCAAACGCTAATACCCTAGCATTTTTCCATTCAAAACCCGTCTCAATAACTTCAACATTAGCTTCAAAAATTTCTAATTCTATTTCTTTATTTTCATTTAAAAATCTAACTCGATCTGGCTCATCACCTACTAACAGCATAAGATCTGCTCTTTTAAGGCCTCGATCTACTGACTCTCTTAAAGGTCCAGCTGGGAAAACTCGTTCGTTCCCGAAACCACGTTTGGCATCAACGACTATTACCGAAAAATCTTTATGCAGATAACCATTTTGGAAACCATCGTCTAAAATAATAATGTCACAACCATTTTCCACCGCTTCTTTTGCACCTTTCACCCTATCTTTCGATACCCAGGTTGGCGCAAAAGAAGAAAGTAAGATTGGCTCATCACCCACATCTTTTGAATCATGCTTTTCCGATACCAATATTGGCCCTATCAATTTTCCTCTATAACCCTTTGACACGATATGAGGATTCAGACCAATTTCTTTAAGCTTTTCAGTAAATGCGATTACAGCTGGAGTCTTACCAACTCCACCAAGATTAATATTGCCAATACAAATTACTGGTACTTTTACTTTATAGGAAGGAACATTTAACCGATGTTTTAGGCCCAAAGTCCATATCCAAGAAAATGGTGTAAGAAAAAATGTCATCATACCAGGGTTAGAACTGTTATTTCTCCAGAACCTTGGTGTTAACATTCTTCCACCCCAACTGTTAGGTTTTCGTTAATTAACTCTAAAGCTCGATCTGTGACACCTGCTCCATTTGACGAAACCTCCCAAGCGGCATGCGCCAATCTGGCTGCATTGTCAGGGGACAGAATTTTTATCAAATTCTCACTCAATTCATCTTGATTATTGATCCTAACTGCCCCATTTGCGTCATTCAATCTATTATAAATTTCTTCAAAATTGTAAAAATATGGTCCATGTAGAATAGCAGATCCCAATGCCGCAGGTTCAAATGGATTATGACCTCCCACATTAACTAATGATCCACCAACAAAACTTACTGGTGACAATCTATACCAAAGCCCTAATTCTCCTAAAGTATCTGCAATATAAATTTGCGTTTCTTGTAGTATCTTATCATTTTTAGATCTTAGACCTACTCTGAAGTTATTTTTTTTCAAGTATGATGCTATCTCTACCCCACGTTCAGGATGCCTTGGAACAATTATTAACAAAAGACCTTGGGAAGCTTTTGATGCTGCTTTATGCGCTCCCGCAATTATTTCCTCCTCGCCTTTATGAGTCGAAGCGGCCAACCAGATTGGTCTATTATTAATTTGTTTAGAAATTTCTTCCTCATCTACCTCTGAATGAGGCAAAGCAGCAGCGCCTTCCTTTAGTGTACCCGTTAGTTCAAACTTGTCCTTTGAAACTCCAAACTTTTTTAAGTATTTCATAGTCTTTTCGTCCTGAACAAGAAAATAATTAAAAGTGCTCAATAGAGTAGTCAAAGATCTTTTAAATAACCGCCATCTTCTGTAGGATTTCTCTGATATTCTTGCGTTAATCAAAATCATAGGAATTTCTTTTAAATATATTTGTTTTAAAAGATTGGGCCAAAACTCACTTTCAGTCCAAATTGCCAAATCAGGTTTCCACCAATCCAAAAATAACTCAACAGCCTTAGGTGTATCAATTGGAATATATTGATGAATTGCGTTTGCTGGCAGATGAGGCATAATTACCTTCGCAGAAGAAACTGTGCCTGTAGTGACTAAAAAATTATATTCTGGCTGAGAATAAGAAAGCCTTTTAATTAATTCTACTAATGATAAAGACTCCCCAACACTGGCTGCATGAAACCAAATCAACAATCCTTTGGGCTTATCAATCTTTGACTGTCCCAATCTCTCTTCAATTCGGTCTGGATCTTCTTTCCCCGCTTTGACTCTAGATCTTAGCCGATACTCTATATATCGTCTCGCTCTACGCATAAAAAAGCTGTAACACCATAACAACATCGAGCTTTTCAATTCTTTCATCTAATGACCATACTTCACTTATATAAAAAAAAGACTTTGATTACTGCTATTATCAACAGATCAATAAGTATTACACTAGTTTTTAAATTTTAATTAAAACCCAGTTTAAATATAATAATAAAACTTACAAAATCTTAATTATATTTTAGTCCTAGCCTTGACTATGCTCAAAGCAGCATTTGCTGCCTCTTTCCCCTTTTCTATAAAGTGTGATTTAAAAATTTTGTCATGAAATGCTGTCTCTTGATATTGATGAGGAGTTAAAGAAACAGATAAAATTGGGACATTTGTTTCCAAACCAACTCTAACTATTCCATCAACTACTGCTTGTGCGACAAAATCATGTCTGTAAATACCACCATCGACGACAAATGCAGCGGCAGCGATTGCAGAATACTTTCCAGTTTCGGCAAGGGATTTAGCCATTAATGGTAACTCTAGGGCACCTGGAACATCATAAACATCAACCTGGTCACTGGGAATGATTTTCAAGAAACCTTCTAGAGAACTATCTACAATATCTGAATGCCATTTGGCCTTAATGAAAGCATATCGGGTGTGTGTCATAGTATTTCCTTTCCTTTAAAGACACGTCACCCAAGGCGATAACAGTCAGGAAAAGCATACTAGCTCAGCCTTACTATTCTCTTCCATCCGGACTTTAACCGTCGGCTCTGGAATTTAACCAGATCTGCTGACCTTTGACTTTGTCAAAGCGCTCGCGGGCTCACTAATACTTCGTTTACCGCCGGTGGGGAATTACACCCCGCCCTGAGAACATACACTTTTTTACAAAATTTGCCTGTTATTACAAGGGAAAAGATAAATCTATTTGAAAATAGTCTCAATTAAAGCCTATCAATAAATTATGATCGTATTATTCAATAAGCCATTTAATGTCTTATCTCAGTTTACTGATAATAAAAAAATAAGTATGAGTAGGGGTAATCTCTCTGATTATATTGATGTACCAAATGTCTATCCAGCAGGCAGGTTAGATAAAGATAGCGAAGGCTTACTTATCTTAACTGACCAGGGAAAATTACAACAAAAAATAAGTGACCCTAAATACAAAATGACAAAAACATATTGGGTCCAAATAGAAGGCAACATAGCTGAAGATAGTTTAAATAATTTAAGGCATGGTGTACGATTGAAGGATGGAATGACTCGAAAAGCAATTGTAAAGAGAATTAAACAGCCGCATAATCTATGGTTGCGAAAACCACCCATTAGAGAAAGAAAAAATATACCTGACGAATGGATAGAAATTATAATTTCTGAGGGAAAAAATCGACAAATTCGACGTATGACTGCTGCCGTTGGGCACCCAACACTTAGATTAATCCGAACGAGAATTGGCGACTGGCACTTAAACGATCTACGAAATGGGACTTACAAAATATTATAGATTTTACGCATTTTTACCGACCCAATATCCGGTTGCAAGACATGCATTAATTAAATAGCCACCCGTCGGTGCTTCCCAATCAAGCATCTCACCGACACAAAAAACCTGAGGGCTCTTCAAAATCATTAAGTGCTCATTTAATTCACTAAAATCAACNCCACCAGCTGTAGAAATTGCTTGATNAATTGANTGNGCACCNTNNTGGTTTANGCNTAAATTTTTAAGTGAGTATGCTAGGTTTTGNGGNCTANTTGGAATTGGACGGATAAACTCATTTATCAATGCNAATCTTACGCCTGATAAACNNAATGTTTTTCTTAAATAATTACTAATACTATNTNTTTTTCGATTTCTCGACAATTTTNTNNNTANANTTTCCNANGTAATNTCAGGAAACAAATCAATTTTCAATATTGCACCTNTTCTAAGNGCTGGAGATAATTCATAAATTCCNCCACCTTCTAAACCTTCCTTGGTTACTAGCGCTTCTCCTCTTGTATTTAAATTATCAGAACACATCTGAATGTTTTTCACCGGTATTCCATGAAATTGGTTCATAAATTTTGACCAATTAATACGGACACCAANATTTGATGGCGCAAAACAATTAACTTTAATTTTTTTTGTTTTAAATATTTTAGCCCAAGAACCATCAGAACCTAATTTAGGCCAACTGGCTCCACCTAAGGCTAAGATAGTGGTCTTTGGTGTTAGAAATTTTTTCCCAGAAGGCGTGTCAAACACAAAACTATCGTTCCAATCCACCAACTTATAGTTCATTTTAAATTCAACACCTAAACTTAAAAGCCTTTTTAACCAAAGCCTTAATAATGGAGATGCTTTCATTGTTGTGGGGAATACCCGTCCAGTAGAGCCTATGAATATTTCTTGTCCTAAAGCTTGAACCCATTTCTTTACTTTTTCTGGTCCAAAAGAAGTTAACATTGGTTCTAACTTTTTTTGATCATTACCAAATCTACTAATAAATTTGGCTAATTCTTGATCATTGGTGATATTCAACCCAGATTTACCAGCCATTAGGAATTTTCGACCAAACGATGGCTTTGAGTCTACAAGGGTTACTTTACGACCCCGGGATGCTAAAATCTCTGCCGCCATCAATCCTGCTGGACCAGCGCCAACAATTAAGACATCCATATTTTATATTGCCCTGTTTCTACTCTCTTCTATGTAAATCTCACGTAATCTCTTAGAAACATTGCCTGGCTTGCCAGCCCCTATCAAAACACCATCGAATTCAACCACTGGCATTACAAAAGTTGATGCTGANGTTATAAAAGCTTCATCTGCTGACTTTACTTCATCTANAGAAAAAGATCTCTCTTCAACTATCATTTGAGCTTCCTTGGCATATCGTAAAACAGATGCTCTAGTAATACCGTGTAAAATATCATTAGATAATTCTCGAGTAATAATTTTATTCCCAACCACTATGTAAGCGTTATTCGAAGTTCCCTCAGTGACGTAGCCATCTTCTACCATCCAAGCATCATCACAATCTGCTGCCTTAGCCATCATTTTACCCATAGATGGATACAAGAGCTGAACAGTTTTTATATCGCGGCGCCCCCAACGCAAATCATCNATTGAAATAACCTTCATACCCGAATTCACCAACGGGGATCCTAAAATATCTTTTGATTGAGTGAAGANAACTAAGGTTGGCTCTACATCTTTTGGATAAACAAAGTCTCTATCAGCAACTCCGCGTGTTACCTGAAGATAAACACCACCTTGTTCAACTTGATTATCATTTACTAATTTACGGTGAATTTCCAGCAAATCGTTTAAAACACTTGGTTCAGGCATATCTAATTCCGAAAGAGATCTCTTTAATCTTTTTAAATGGCCTTCAAATTCAAGTAATTTACCATCAAGAACCGAAGTTACTTCATAAACTGCATCTGCCATTAAAAAACCACGATCAAAAATTGATATACTAGCTTCNTCCTCTGGAAGATATTTTCCATTTACGTAAACTATTCTACTCATCCTAACTCCTAACCCCAAAGTTCTTTTTCAGGAGGATAAACTCCATTTAAATCATATTTTAGTGGATAATTTCGATCCTGCGATAGCAATAATGGCCCATCTAGATCAACAAACTCNATTCCTTGAGCCAAAAGTGTGGCCGGCGCCATAGCCAATGAAGACCCAACCATACATCCCACCATTATTTTATAACCATCACTTAATGCTATACTTTTTAGCTTCAATGCCTCTGTTAAGCCACCGGTTTTATCAAGCTTTATATTTATAATNTCATACTTATCTTTAAGGTTTTTAAGACTAGTGGAATCATGGCAACTTTCATCGGCACAAACCGGTAATACTCTTTCAATTTCCAATAACGCATCGTCATCATCAGCTGGGAAAGGCTGCTCAACCATTTCAACACCCAGCCTGACTAAGACTGGGGCTAATTCATTATAGAGTTCTGGTGACCAACCTTCATTCGCATCAACAATAATTCTTGAATTAGGAGCACCCAGTCTAACTTGCTCTATTCTAGCAATATCTTGCTCTCCACCCCCTAATTTTGTCTTAAGTAAAGGTCGAAAAGAATTCTCCAATGCTTGATCATACATACTTTTCGGTGATTCTAATGATAATGTGTAAGCTGTTATCTGGGGCGATAAATTATTTATACCGATTAAGTCCCAAACCCTCTTGTTTTTTGTTTTAGCCTCAAGATCCCACAGAGCACAGTCAACTGCATTTCTAGCAGCTCCTGGNGAAAGCATATCTAATAACTCTAATCGATCAAAATTTGATTGAAGATTCTTTATTTGTTTTGTTACACTTTCAAGAGTCTCATCGTAACGCGCGTATGGCACACATTCACCCCAACCTGTTACGCCGTCCTTCTCTAATCTTACAGTTAACACTTCCGCCTGCGACCTCGAACCTCGTGAAATCGTAAAAACTTTTGCTAATTTAAATGTATCAGCGGTGACCGAAATTATCATAAATATTCCACTTTTTCTTCAAAAGAAANTAAAAAAGTTATTCTATAGATTTTGTAATGCGTCGCATAAACGACCTGANCCATGCCTAAATGGATCAACTGCTGGCATTCCAAATTCGCTTTCTAAGGATTCAAGATATTTGACAGCCTCATCCTCCGACATATGTTGTGTATTTACTGAAATGCCAACTACCTTACAACTTGGGTTAGCAACAGAAGCTAATACCAAGGCCACATCCTTCAACTCAACAAGTGAAGGTTGTTGATATTCAGGCAACCCACGCATATGCTTCCTCGTTGGCTCATGGCAAAGAATCAAAGCGTCTGGTTGACCCCCATGAACTAATGCCATTGTTACTCCTGAATAGGAAACATGATATAATGATCCTTGNCCTTCAATCATATCCCAATGGTCTTGATCATTATCAGGTGTGAGATACTCCACTGAGCCCGCCATAAAATCAGCTATNACAGCATCCAGGGGCACACCGCCTCCTGTTATTAAAATTCCAGTTTGACCAGTCGCACGAAATGTCGATTTCAATCCACGCCGTTTCATTTCTTTATCCATAGCTAAAGCAGTATACATCTTTCCAACTGAACAATCAGTCCCAACGGCAAGACATCTTTTTCCAGTTCGTTTTTTCCCATTAGCAATTGGATAATCAACTGTTGGCACTCGAACATCATGTAACTGACAGTTATTTTGTGTTGCTGCTTCAACCAAATCAGGTTCATCGCGGAGCAAATTATGTAACCCACTAGCAATATCAAAGCCCGCTTCTAATGCTTGAATTAAAACCTCCTTCCAAGCATCCGAAATTATACCTCCCCGATTTGCAACTCCTATAACCAATGTCTTAGCTCCAGCTTCCTTAGCAGCAGCCAATGTCATTTCTGGCAAACCCATATCCGCATTACATCCTGCCATTCGAAATTGCCCAATACTAGCATCAGGCCTCCAATCCTTGATTCCTTGAGCCACCTTCGCTGCTAATGCATCAGGCGCATCTCCTAAAAATAATAAATATGGCGTTTTAATCATTTTGACATCTCCTAAATAACATCTTCTTTTCTATTGCTTACCAAATAGCAAAAAGAATATCCTCTGAAATTTAAGTGAAATATACATAATATTCGAAGATTCTACTATATGTTTTGAAAATCATACAGAATTATTCGGGTATTTAATCATTTCATCGGACAATTTTAAATTTAAGATTCGGCAAAACCGTTATCAAGCAGATGAAATAAGAGCTACCGGTAAATCATTTCTTTTTTCAAAATCAATTGGCGCTTCTTCTAATACCTGGGTATGACGCTTAAATTCAAAAATCCTTTCACCCCCTTTAACAGAGGACAACACAATCAAGCATTGTGCAAAATGATTTGCCCCGTCNTAAAGATCTACTAATCCCCTTAATTTTGGAGCAACNTTTACATCNAAAGAAAAGCCACCTTCCCAATACCTTAGAACTGGAAACACAACATCACCAACCATTACTCTCAATCTATTTTTCTTGGAATAATCTTCCTTTCTTGCCTTATTCAGGCCTTCCAAGACCTCTTTTGGTAAATCATAAATCATTTATTACCCCCCATTACACATTGATTAAGCAAATAAAAAAAGCAAGATAAAAGTATTATATATTTTTCATGTATTATTTGGTTCTTCTAATTCAACTCCTTTAACAGGTCGCAAGACATGAGGTTTGGTTGAGTCATACAAAGCACTATCTTTGAATAGTAAATCTCGATCTAAAGCTGGACCAATCATTATAAGAGCAGTTCGTGTTATTTTAGCTTCTCGCACCTTTTGCCTGATATTTGATAAATTACCTCTAATTAACAGTTGGTCCGGCCAAGTGAGCCTATATCCCACGACAACTGGACAATCTGCATCATAATAAGGCATTAGTTGCCGCTCTAATGTTCGCATATTTCTAATAGACAAATGTATTGCCAAAGTAGTTCCAGTCTTTGCAAAGTTCTCAATAGTTTCTTTTTCTGGCATCCCAGTCGACTTCATTGATGTCCGTGTTAAAACTATTGATTGAGCCACCTCTGGTATCGTTAGTTCCTGCTTCATTGCGGCAGCCATTGCGGCATAGGCCGGCACCCCTGGGACAATCTCATATTTGATATCTGACTTGACTAATCTTCTTATTTGCTCTGCTATCGCCCCGTATAAAGATGGATCGCCCGAATGCACTCTAGCCACGTCAAAACCTTTTTTGTTTGCTTCCACAATCGTCGAATGTGTTTCATCTAAGGTCATAGAAGCTGTATCCATCACTACCGCTCCTACTGGAGCAGACCTAACAACGTCCTCGGGGACAAGAGATCCAGCATATAGACAAAATTGACATTCTTGAATTTTGCGAAGACCCTTTACCGTTATTAAGTCAGGATCACCTGGGCCAGCACCAATAAAGTATACAGTCATGATTCTACTTCCTGCAGATTGTTATAATAAATTAAATAAACCCGTCCATCTCCGTAATTCCCAGACCAAGTTCCATCTGCATCATCAAGTAGAGATGCAATATTTGAAAAATTTTCAGCTTCACAGATTGAGACAATGGATCGGCGATCTATTAGCTTAATCAAATTATGCTTATTTCCAAAAATTTGTACTTTTTCAGCTGCCTTGCGAGATTTTCCTGGAACTGACGGATGCCCCCAAGCCCACATAAATTGTCCATCATTTGTTCTAGTACCCACAATTTGACAAAAATATTCAATACAAGTTTCAGAACTTATAATCCACTTTATCCTTGACTGGTCTAAGTCTAACTCAAATTCTTCACATTCGATTATTAATCTATTAAAGATGTTTTCTTCAATTTTTCTCTTACTCCGAGCTTTTGAAAAGATCGACAATTCCTTATATGTAATCGAATTTTTATCTAGGTTTTCTATCAAACCAAATCCCTATCTAACTTTTTAGAGTAACCTCTTGGTGTATATATTCTCAGCCCATCACCTAATCTAAAAACCTTTGAGTTGGAGGAACCTATTATCACAACGGTCAACATATCTACTTCGTCGACAGTCAAGTTTTCTAAAGTACGGTACAAGAGTTTCTCTCCATTACGTCCCAGGTTTCTTGCTAATAATACTGGAGTGTCTGATGACCTATTCTTCAATAAAATTTCTCTCGCAGTTTTCAATAATGTTTTTCTATTGGTTGATACAGGATTATAGAAAGCTATCACAAAATCACCATTAGCAGCAGCTTCCACGCGCCTTAATATATCCTCCCGAGGCGTTAAAAGATCCGAAAGAGAAATAGTACAAAAATCATGTCCTAATGGAGCACCAGCCTTTGCTGCTGCTGCTTGTAATGCAGAAACACCCGGCGTACACACTACCTCTACACGCCTAGCAGCATCTGATACGCCAAAATTGTACACGGATCTATGCATTAATTCGAATACTAACGAAGCCATTGCATATATACCTGCATCTCCAGAGCAAATTAACGCTACTCTCTTGCCCTTACCAGCCTGCTCAAGTGCATATCTACAACGCTCTTCTTCTCCACCCAAAGGAAAATCAGTTTGAGTTTTTCCATAACCAATTGGCCCAACCAAATCTAAATACAAACCATAACCTACGAGTTCTTCAGAATTTGCTATCATACTACTTGCTTCTGGAGTACGCCAACTAGATTGTCCTGGCCCAATGCCTACGATTGCCAAACTACCCCGCCGCCTTCCAGGTAAATCTATAAGCGGGTCATTCGCTATAGAAATTGCAAGAGTAGCATTCTTGGTTTTTGTTTTTGGGACGAGTAATCTACCCTCAGAACCGACACATGCTAAAGCAGATCCTTCAGAAACTCCATGACATCCAACCTCTTCAAAAACCAACTTAGATGGATTTTCTAGTCGATCAAACTCATTTTCCAATTCATCTGCTGTGAACAATAAGAGTGGCGCATCAAGCCGTTTTGCAACTTCGTTTATTGCCTCCTCATCAGCTTTTAAATCAATCGAGCTTACTGCTGCAACGCAACCTTTTGATAATTTTTGTTCCTCTAATGCGCATTCAACTAAATTCCATAGTTCTTCAGGATCTGTGTTTCTTGCACAACCCAACCCTATAACAATATTTTTTGGATGATAAATCAAATGAGATGAAGAGCCCAACTTTGGCTTCATGGTTACTTCAAGCAAAACCTCCCCTTCTAAATGACTTTCTAAAGAAAAAATATTTTCCCCTATAATTTTTCTCTTTGCGCCAGATAGGAGCTTCATCATTACAGCCTTCGCATCAGACCTATTAGATAAGGAATAACCTATAGGCGGCTCGTCCAACGCCACACCAAGTGCTATATCTCCGGCTGTAGTAACAGCGGCAAAGCCATTTACAACCTGAGAAATTTCTTTTGCCATTCGGTTGGCCCCGTAATGACCACCTATAAGTGGGATAACCACCGAGCCATCCTCAGCAACCGAAATTACTGGTGGGTCCAGTGTTTTGTCTCTTAAGAATGGTGCTATAGCCCGAACCAAAACCCCACTAGCACAAACACCGATTATAGAGTGTCCAGAAACAAATAAATCTCGAATGTGCTCTAAGGCATTATTGAAGTAAACATCTGCATGTCTAACCCGGTCAATTCTTCCGTGCAATGGCACGTTAAGATTAGCCGCAATAGTTCTAGCNACCTCTTCCCCAGACTCAGACAATGCCAAAATCACAACTTTCATAACCAGGGATCTTCCTCTTTATTGACAAGAACCATCGAAAAATACGGCGCTACTTCAGGAGCATCAATTAATTTTAGTACCTTCTGTTCTTTTAAAGATGCCCTCTCAATATAAAGAGATGAATCCATTAATCCCAACCTATCTATAACACTCTTTATTTTTTTTATATGCCGACCTACCTTCATTATTGCTGATGAATTATTATCAGCTAATCTTCTTTCTAATTCCTTTTTACTTAATGGACCGGGCAAAACGGTTAAAACTTCATTTCGTGCTGCTAGTGGTTTCTTTGCCATAGCCGCACAGGCTGTCATACTAGATACACCAGGTATTATTTCCACCAAATATTTCTTATAAAGACGTGAGTGCATATACATAAAAGAACCATAAAAAAAAGGATCCCCCTCACATAAAAATACGACATTCTCGCCCATATTCAAATGGGTTGATATTTTCTGAGCAGCTGCATCATACGCCCGCTGAGCTGGCAATCGATTTACAGTCATGGGGATTTCAATGGCAATTTCAACTTTTGGTAAATCGATAAACTCTTCTATTATATTACGAGCAAAGCTTTTACTGCCTTTCAATTTTGGATAGGCTATTACTTCAGTGCTTTTGATTAAGCGCAGAGACTTCAATGTTATTAATTCAGGATCCCCTGGCCCAACACCAACTCCATACAGAACACCATTCATTTTTTTTCAATGCTCCATTGTGTGACAGGTGTAAAGGGTTTCCAAATGGTTGAATTCCCAATTTGCTCCACTCTTTTTATTTCTAATTGGCTTATATCACCTCCATATTGAGAATATAATTCTATTAAAAGCGCCTGACTTTCCAAAGTAACAACATTAACAACAAGCCTTCCAGTTGTCCTCAACTGTGACCAGGAAAATTCAAATATTTCTCTAGACAGCCCTCCTCCAATAAAAATCGCATCCGGCTTGTCTAAATTACAAAGTGCTTCAGGTGCTTGACCATTAATTACTTTAAAATCTGGAACCCCCAAATTAATAGCGTTTATCGAAGATAATTCACAACGATCAGCTCGCTTATCAACACCAATTGCAATCGCATTTGAAGCTGATCTCATCCATTCGATTGCAACGCTGCCACACCCACAGCCAATATCCCACAATACTGCTCCATTTGTGGGCTTCAGTTTTGATAATGTCACCGCTCTGACTTCTCTCTTCGTCATAGTTCCATCATTCCTGAAAGCATTGTCAGGTAATCCTGGGGTCTTAGGCAAAATATCACAAAACCCTGCTGAAAAGCATTCAATCGCTAATGTATTAAAAGATGGAACACTCTTTTTCCAATTTTCTGCTGTTTGAAAAAATACTTGTTCATTCTTATCGCCCATTGAAGAGAATACTGTCATTTTACTTTTTCCAAAATTTTTATCTGTTAGCAATTCCGCTATTTCTTTTGGAGTTTCNGATCCAGATGTAAGAACAATCAATTTTTGATTTGGCTGAAGATATGGTATTATTTTTTCCAAAGGTCTTCCGTGCACACTCAGCATTTCTATCTCACTCATAGGCCATATCATTCGAGCTGCAACACTCTGAAATGCACTAATATGTGGGTAAAAAATGATTTCTTCTTTTAGAAAAAAATCTTTGATTTGGATACCAGCGGAGAACCACAAAGGATCACCTGTTACTAGCACTACAACTATCTTNCCCCTATAACTCGCAATTTGCTCATATATTAGATCAAAAGGTTTAGGCCAATGGACACGGCTAACATTTAGCGTTGAAGTTAATTGGTGANGTCTTGNACTNCCAAATATTACNTCAGCCTTNCCAAGCAAAACCTTAACTNCCTCGCTTAAGCCAGATAACCCATCTTGACCAATACCCACAATATTTAACCAAGGTTTCAATTTTTTTCCTCCGGCAAGCCTGCTGCCAAAGCATTTACTGCCGCCGCCGCCATAGCAGANCCACCTTTCCTACCTCGCAATGTTATATATTCNCAATTTCGTGAATCATGCGCTAACTCTGCTTTACTTTCAGCAGCGCCTACAAAACCAACTGGAAAACCCAAAATACAAGCTGGCTTTGGGAAGCCATCATCAAGCAATTCCAATAAATGAAATAGGGCAGTAGGCGCGTTCCCAATAACAACAATAGAATTCTCTATAAAAGGCTCCCATAACTCAACTGCAGCAGCACTTCTGGTATTCTTTATAGAAAGAGCCAAATCAGGAACTTTAGANTTGTTAAGTGTAACTATAACATCATTCTTAGATGGTAAATTTCCTCTTATGATCCCAGAAGCGACCATTTCACAATCACAAATTATTTTAGCTCCAAGTTTCAACGTATCATAACCCTTGGTAGCAAAATTTGATGAAAAAGACACGCGGTCTGCTATCTCAATCATTCCACAAGAGTGAATTATTCGAGTAATAATAGGACGTANTGAATCATCAAATCTATCCAAATTTCCTTCTAATCGAACCCTATTAAAACTCTTGGAGTATATGACAGATGGATTTTTTTCATATGATAAAATTTTCTTAGGTTTTCTCGAAATTTCATTCATTTATATTTTTGCTCCCAATATCCAGCCTTCATGAGTAATTATTTCATTATTCAACGACATCGGAACTTTCATCAACTGTTCCAANTNACCCTCAAGATCTAAAGTGAAAAAATTATTAACAACCGNCTTAACCTGACTAGCNTCTTTAAACACTTCAGNGTCTTCTATTGGAAATATCGATGGNTAAATTTCAGCACAAACCACTTTTGAATTTNCCANTTCAAANGGCCANANTGAGGTAGATANGNATTTTCGNANATTATCTACAATTGGTATTCCCAGAAGTGCCTGNCCACCAACNCAACCCACNCCATTNAGNTGCCAGACACTTTTTGCATTTGTTAATGTCTGCTCTATCAATCTTTTTTCAGATGGTAAGAACACCCCATAACCTGTAGGTTTTTTATACGGAATATTGCCATACCTTCCATTATTTGGAGCTGGATAACCCCAAAAAGGCCCACTAGCCAAAAACTTAGAGTTAAAATGATCTGCGACTTCAAACCTATTATTTTTATTATCCTTGAAATCCTTTACACGTCCTGAAAAGTCATTCCAAAGATCAGACCAATTCAAATGCCCCAGAGTGTCAAAAAATCTCTTTGGGTATCCAAATGGGAAATCAAAACCTACCAATACTCGACCATCAGTATCTATCAACAAGCTTTTTAGAAGTTTCAAAGCTTCAAATCTGGTTTTTGGATTGAATAATTGTATGTTACTGGTTTTTGGTAACCAAGCTATCCAAATGCTATCTGCCCCACTTTTTGGACTACTATTTGCAGACCAATCTACTGCAATATAATTATCAAAAATGCTCATATATTTTTCTAAAGCTTGCTATATTCATGNTGCAGTTCTTGTNTTTATAATCAGGCGCTCTTCTTCAATAACCTGTTCTGGAAACTGACTCATGAAACAACAACACACTCCTTGGTCAATCATGGTTCGTGGACCATTTGGGTGGGCTATATGCTTGTATACCCCATGACTATGACTATGGTCATGGTCATGGTCATGGTCATGGTCATGGTCATGGTCATGGTCATGGGATAATAAGTTTTCCTCGTCTTCAGGGTCAATAATTGGCTGATATTCTGCATGGTGATGGTGAATATCTACTTGGCCTAATTTAAACCGTTTTTGAAATGATGCCATCAAATCAAGGTCTTCTGTTAAATTACCATTTTCAGCTTCATAAATTCGTTCAACAAAAGTATTTATAACATGATCCTGATCAGCTAGATAATGAGCTTTGTAAAATGTAACGTCAGGAAGGGTCTCACTTACTCGATCAACATAATTATAAATACGGTCTATTAATTTACCTGAAAATAAAAAATAAGGGGCAACAACAACCTTTTTGTAACCCAACCTAGAAGCTATTTCCAAGCCCTGACCAACAGATGGAAACGTCACACCAGAATAAACAGTTTCAGACCAACCAAAACCTAAATTTTCCGTTACAATTCGTGTTAATTTCGCCGCTTCAGCATTGGCGTATGTATCTGAAGTTCCTCGTCCAACGACTACCAACATCGTATCGTAAAGATCTCCATCATGAATATGGTCTAATCCTAAGCATTCCAATATTCTTGATTGAAATGCCGTGATCATTTCCGAATGAAGCGCAAGCTCTCTGCCATAACTGATTTTTAAACCTGGGTGCTTTTTTTGGTAAGTGAGCAAAACTGAAGGGATGTCATTTTTAGCGTGTGTTGCCGCAAATAACATTCCAGGTACCGCAATAATGTGCTCAACACCTTGCGCAATAAGTGAATCCAGCCCCATATGAATGTTAGGGGCTGAATATTCCAAGAACCCATGCTCGACCGGTGTTTCTGGAAATTTATTCTTCAAACCCTTCGCAAGTAACCCAAATTCTTTTTCTGCACTTTTTGACCTACTACCATGCCCACAAATCATAATACCTTTTTTCAAATCACGATACCTCCTGAATCTCTTCCTGAATCTCTTCATCATCACCTACTTCAGAAATATTTTTTCTATCTTTAAGAATTTTTATCAAAGCTATCGCTCCCGCAATACCGATTGCTATGCCNGCGGCAGTGTGACCATGATCTGCAATTTGGCCAAAATGCCCTATGTGGGATGAGGCTCCTTGAGATGAGCCCAAGAACATCAACCCAAAATAAACAATACGCATCATTTCCCATTCTCCCTAATAGTATAAAAAAGTGTGCAAATTTCAATTCAACGACGCTATAGAAGATCCCCGATTTGGGTAAATCTTTTCTATCGCACACCTTTACGGCCATAATGACTCGTCTAATCAAACGTATAGTGAATGTTAAATATTTACACAATTAGTAATTAACCGTAATTTATTAATTTTGTGCTAAGTTGAATAAATTATATAATTATGATGTTTAATATTTTACTGATTTAATGTGATAAAAAACCTCACATTAAACAAATTAATAAAGGTGATTAAAATGGGGCAATTGGTAAATGGAGTTTGGCTTAAAGATGAACCTAAAGTCTCAAAGAAAAATGGTAGCTTTAATAGAAAAGAAAGTATTTTTCGGAATTGGATTAATGATTCAAAAAATAATGAATTCCAACCAGAATCTGGGCGATATCATTTATATGTATCGCATGCCTGTCCATGGGCTCATCGAACACTAATATTCCGTACTTTGAAAAACTTAGATTCTCACATCAGTGTCGACGTAGTTCATCCGGATATGCTCGAAGATGGCTGGAATTTTGCAAAAAATTTCAATGAATCAACTGGAGATAGTATTTATGGTAAGAAATTCCTTTATGAAATCTATATTCAAGCCCAAGCAGACGTAAGCTGCCGAGTAACAGTCCCAGTATTACTAGATAAAAAATCTAAAAAAATTGTATCCAATGAAAGTTCAGAAATCATTCGAATGTTTAACTCATCATTTAATAATATAACCAAGAACAAATTAGACTTTTGGCCTAAGAAATTACGAACATTTATAGAACCAATAAATAATAGAATTTACGAAACATTAAACAATGGTGTTTACAAAGCTGGATTTTCAACCACTCAAGACTCCTATGATGAAGCAGTAACAAAGTTATTTGAAACAATGGAATGGTTAGATAACATGCTCTCAAGTCAACGTTACCTTATTGATTCAACTCTAACAGAAGCAGATTGGAGATTATTTCCAACTTTAGTCAGGTTCGACACAATCTACCATTTGCATTTCAAATGTAACCACAAGCGCTTAATGGATTTCAAACATCTTTGGGCTTATACAAGAGATCTTTATCAAACAGGTAATGTTCATAAAA
>PARX01000006.1 GCA_002712045.1 Paracoccaceae bacterium | reverse complement strand
ATACGGTAAAGTTAATTTAGGTCGCAAAGTTGCTATGTCTCGAGGGCTTGGGCCACACATTACATTTTGTAGTCGAATAGCATCTTTAACAGATCTAGCCAAAGGGCCAGTATGACAATAAAAATCGAGGTTAAATATCGCTTCTTCAGGATTTCGACCATATGGTGGTTTGTAGCCAACAAGCCCACATGTTGAAGCAGGAATTCTGATTGAACCACCAATATCTGAACCTGTGCAAATTGTTGATGTTCCGGCTGCTAACGAAGCAGAGGAACCTCCTGATGAGCCACCTGACGTAAATTCAGTGTTCCATGGGTTTCTAGTTACTCCCCACAGTCTCGACCATGTAAATCCTGCACACGAAAATTCTGGGGTGGCTGTGCGCGCATGAACTATTGCTCCAGCATCAATAACGCGTTGATTTACAGGAGAGGTNTCTTCGGCNATGTAATCTTTATAAATTAATGAGCCTTTTGAAAGGGGTTGACCAATAATTCCNGATTCATCTTTCACNCCAATAGGTAGTCCTTCAAGTTCTCCCGTTTCCTCGTTACTCGCATATTTTTTTTCTGCTATTTTAGCGGCCTCTCGAGCTTGATCGAAAAAAGTATATGTAAAAGCATTAATTTCTGTATCAACATGCTCTGTTCTATCAATTACCGCATCTATTAATTCTACCGGAGAGAGTTTTTTTGCTTTAAACTCTGATATAGCTTCATCAGCTGTTAAGTAGCATAATTCTGTCTGATCCATTGATTTTAGCCTTTTCCTTTATAATTTTCTGCAATGGCATGAATGGCCGAAAGAGTGTTTAACTTGTGTGTATTATCCACGAAATCTGGCCATGTTGAAAACTTTACAACTACCATGTTATATTCTGGGGCGATGTAAATTAGTTGACCAAAAACACCAATACACATCACAGTTGTTTTGCTCGCATCTTCAATCCAAAATTGGTTACGATATTTTCCATTCGGATAAGTGGCTCGAAGAGACTCGTTAGCTAAGCCATGGTTACCACTTCTAATATCGTCAATCCAATCACTTGGTATGATTTGTTTTCCATTTAGCTTGCCACCGTTTAAATGGAGAATGCCAAATCGCGCAAAATCTCTAAGTGAGGAGCTTATACCGCCACATGATAATCCATACCCAGAACTATCCACTGTAATATTAGCATCATTCTCAGCACCCATTTTCTGCCAAAGTTCTTCACTTATTAAATCGGCAAGTTTTTTCCCAGTTACACGTTCCATGGCGTGCGCAATCACGTCAGTTTCTATTGATCGATATAAAAACCGCTTTCCGTGATCAACTTCTTTTTCTTTAAGTGTAAGCATCTGATCCCAAACACATTTAGGCCAATGCTCGTTAGGATCAGAGCCTTCAGGTATTGGTTTCCAGCTTGACGCTACATCCATTTTTCCAATATCTGAATTTCTAACATCATATTCCTCGCCAAATTTAACACCAGATGTCATATCAAAAACATGTTGAAGTTTGGCGTCCTTCCAGGCTGTCTTTTCTAACTCCGGCAGATAATGGGTAATCATTTGATTTGGATCCAATAATCCCCTTCCAATTAAAATGCCCGCAACAGTTGAAGTTACAGATTTAGAAACCGATTGTGCAATATGTAGGCTGCTTGGTTCCATTCCATTATAATAACTTTCATGGATAATGTTGCCATCGATATGAACCAAAAAGCCATCAGTATAGGTGTCGTCCAACATTTTTGAAACATTTGTGTTCGTGTTTGTAGTATCTTTGAAAGTAACGTTTTCGATATCAAGTAGATTATATTTAAATTCACTCACAAAATTTTTATCATGTTTGATATTAGCCGTTGGCAAAATCTGCCTAATATTTTGAAAGGTCCATCTATTCCAAGGTGGTCTGTCCCAGTCAATCAATGGTACTCTCCATTCTTGCGGAGTGGAAGATCCTATCATTATTGGTGGAATTTTATCAGAATTCTTATAGCTCTTCATATTTTAGCCTCTGAATTAAAAAAGTTGTTTGGCCAGTAAAACTGGCCAAACTAAGTGTATTATTTCATTAAGTTAGTCCAGATTTTTGTGTAAATTTTATTTACCTCTGGAGGGCAAGTTTCAAGGAACTTCCCTTTTGCAGCTAACTCTTCTGGAACCACAATTTCTGGTGCCGTTAGCATATCTTGCGGCATGTAAGGCTCAGAACCAATGATACCGTTTGCATATCTTGCAAAGGCAGACATCATTGCGGCATTTTCAGGCTCCATAATGAAGTTTTGAAATATCTTTGCATTTTCAACATTCTTTGCTTCTGACAGTACTACAACAGCATCTTGCCAAAGAGGGTAGCCTTCTTTTGGGTGCCCATAATGAACAGTTTCATTTTGAAGTCTTGAACGAAAGCTTGCTCCATTCCAATTAACACCTGCATAGATATCTTCAGATGCAAATTTAGATAGATTTCCGTATGCCATACTTTTCCACTTAGGTTTTGCTGCTAAAAGAGTATCATTAACTTTCTTAAGCATTGCTTTATCGTCTGAGCAAACTTCACCGCCATGATACCAGATAGCCATACTCATAACATCCATCATTTCAGGTACTACATTAATTTGACCAATAAGCTCTTCTGGTGGATCGAGAAAAATGGATGACGTATTAATGTCACCTTTATAGTATTTGACATTAACCGAGACTCCCGTTGATCCCCATTGCCAAGGAGCACTATACTGTCGTCCTGGGTCCCAAGATACATCTCTAAATTGTGGCAGGATATTCTTGGCGTTGGGCATTAAATCGACTCTGGTATTCAATAATAACCCTTTTTCAATCCAAATCGGGACGTAAGAGTTTGATGGAACCGCGATGTCAAAACCATGTCCACCGGCAGCTACTTTAGCAAGCGCAGTGTCGTTGCTATCGTAATCTGTTAGAGTGACTTTTATGTCATATTGTTTTTCAAATTTTTCAATAAGATCTGGGGGTGTATAATTTCCCCAATTAAAAATATTTAATTCACCAGCCGCAAAAAGTGCAGAGCTAGAGAATGCAAACGTGGCAGCTACCACGCCTGAGATTAGTTTAGTTTTCATTTTACTCCTCCATGTTTTGCCCTAAGTCAGGGCGTTTAAATTCTGTATTCTATTTTTTCCTTTGGGTTAAAAGAAAAAATCCCGATACCAGAATGACGCTAATTGCAATATTCGCTGTCGCTATTGCATTTGTTTCAGGTGTTATAAATCGTCTTAGTTGCCCAAGCATATAAGTAGGGAGTGTCTCTTGTCCCGCAGATTTAACAAATTCGGAAATTACTACATCATCTAAAGAAATCACAAATGCTAACATATAACCAGCTATGATTCCGGGCCATATCATTGGAAGGGTAATTCGTTGAAATGTTTTCCATGGTGTGGCGTAAAGATCAGCTCCAGCAGTTTCAAGTGTGAGATCCATAGACTCGAGACGTGCTCTAATAGGTAGATAAGCAAAGGGTATACAAAAAGCAGTGTGTGCTATGATTAAGTAAAGCATTCCAGTATAGCCTGTGGCTATTTTAATCATGGCAAAAAATACTAGTAGGGCCACGGCAGTAACGATTTCTGGTATCATTAATGGTTGATTGATTATCACGTATATAAGTGTAATTCCTTTAAACTTTTTTGTTCGGGTTGTGGCTAATGCTGCCATTGTGGCTGCTACGGTNGCTATNCTAGCGGCAATNGCNGCNAATACTAACGATCTAATGGCNGCTTCNTGTACTTTNTCATTATTCCAAGCAGTNACATACCATTTGAAAGAAAAGGACTCAAACATACCAAGAGAGGGGCTGCTGTTAAATGAGTAAACAATTAAAATAATTATTGGTCCATAAAGAGCAAAAAAAGTAAACAATGCTATGCTTTGAAAACTCGGAATCTTCTTTATATCGTAAGGTTTTTTTGTCAGTAGATCTTTAATCATTTCTTGTTATTCTCACTACTGGAAATTTTTACAAAATATACGAGGGCAATCATAACAATAACCATTAATGTTAAAGACAAGGCGGCACCTAGTGGCCAGTTTTTACCTTGGCCAAATTGTAAGGCAATCAGATTTCCAAACATTAATTGATTACCACCTCCTAGAATTCTTGGTGTAACGTAGGCTCCAAGGCAGGGAATAAAAACAAGAATAGAGCCTGCGATTAGTCCAGGGCGAACTAAGGGCACAATTATTCGTCGAAAACATTGCCACCGTGAAGCATATAAATCGTAAGCACCTTCAACTAATTTAAAATCTAACTTCTCAATGGACGCGTAGACAGGTAAAACCATTAAAGGGAGATAAACATATGTCATTCCAAAACCAACCGCAAAGTCTGTAAACATCATTTCAATTGGTTCATTAGTTAAACCAATCCACTGTAGTAAATTATTAATAACGCCCTTGTTTCGTATTAGCTCTTGGATAGCATAAGTTCTTACAAGAAGGTTACTCCAAAACGGTATGGTTATTAAAAATAGCCAAATATTTCGTGATTTAGGAGAGCGGGTTGCAATAAAGTATGCAGTAGGAATCCCAAATATAGCCGTTAATATAGTTGTTAATAGTGATAGACGAATTGAGCGCCAAAAGATGCTTAAATGAGCGTCAGCCCAGCCTAAAGTATCATCAAAAAAGTCTCGCTCCAAAACGACACTTATCCAGGTTTCCGTAGTAAAGGTCCAAATTACCCCTGTATAGTCGCCCGGTGTTAAGAATGAATATAGCACGACAATTACAAGAGGACCTGCTGCTGCAAAAAAGATAATTGCTAATGCTGGTAGAGATAGTAGCCAACGATTTCGAACGTCTTTTTTTTGAGACAAGCGCTCAACTTCAGCCGCTTTCTTGGCACTATCCGAGCTTAACAAATTGCTATCCATACTCATTATTTGCGTCTACCTCATTCAATCACTTAAAATCTGTATAGCATTTTCATCAATTGTTAGTTCAACGACTGCATCTATTTCAAAATCTGTTCCCTCATTAGGTGTATTTTGCTTTCGAATTGTAAATTCATCCCCAGTTTTGAGTTCTAGATGGAAATGCGTATCAGTACCAAAGTAAACAATATTATTTATTCTACCTTCAAAGGCCGTTTTACTTCCTTTTGATTTATTCATTTGAACATGTTCAGGCCTTATTAAGATTGATTTTTGACCATTTGAAATTGCTTTGTTTTCTTTTGAGAGCTTTAATTCTGTGCCATCGGTCAAAACGGCTTTTCCGTTTTGAATATCTGCCAATAAAAAATTACTATCTCCAATGAAGTTCGCCACAAATTTGTTTTCAGGGTGATGATAGATCTCTCTGGGATTGCCATATTGAAGAATTTTTCCTTCATTCATTACTGCTATTCTATCAGACATGGTTAAGGCTTCTTCCTGATCATGTGTTACAAATACAAATGTAATTCCAGTTTCAGATTGCAAACGTTTGAGTTCAATTTGCATTTGCTTCCGAAGCTTTAAATCTAGGGCTGACAATGGTTCATCTAAAAGTAGGACTTGAGGTTTAGGGGCTAATGCTCTTGCCAAAGCGACGCGTTGCTGCTGTCCACCGGAGATTTCCGCGGGTCTTCTATTTTTTAGATCTTGCATTTTTACTAACTCTAACATCTCATCAACTGTTCTTGTGACATCAGATTTCGACCAGCCCAACATTTCTAAGCCAAAGGCTATATTGCCGCCTACGGTCATATGTGGAAAGAGTGCATAGCTCTGAAAAACTGTATTAACAGGACGTTTGTTAGGTGGAAGTAATGAGATATCTTCCTTGTTTAGTAAGATTGTTCCACTGGTTGGATGTTCGAAGCCAGCAATTAATCTCAATAATGTGGTTTTACCACATCCTGAAGGGCCCAATAAGGTGAAAAATTCATTTTGCTTAATCATTAAAGATACGTCATTCAGCGCATAGACGTCAGTATCTCCTTTATATACTTTAAGTACATTTTGTATTTCGATNGCTTCGTTGTTATTCGTCATCATTTTGCCAATTACGATTTNCCCCANTATTAAGATTTGCCCNATTAGTTGATTNAATCAACTTNATAGAATGGTTCCATATTAATTTATTTTTTGCAAGAGTGATCACAGTTTAAAATTGTCAATCATCATTTTATAGTTAAAATATACCTAATTAAGTGAGGATATGCCTTTGATTTTAAATTTTGAATTATCATGATGGAGATTGAAGATTTTCCATTAATAGAGATTTCGGGTTCTCCAACTGAAAGAGGCCTGCAATANGGTGAGCAGGCAAAATACAAAATACTAGTCTCTATTGATCTTTATTTAAAATCCTTAAAGGATTTAGGTTTAAGAAAAGAGGAAATATTGGACCTGGCAAAAGGTTTTGTGCCATCGATTAATGATTGGGCCCCAGATTTAGTACAGGANATGAAAGGTATAGCAAAAGGAGCCTCGGTCGCATTTGAAGAGATAGTCTTAATAAATGCTCGAACNGAAATACTTCANTTGGCTGAAATAAATTCAACATTTGAGGATAAAAATNNGGATGGCTGTACCGGTGCTATTATAATGCCAAAGTTATCAGAAACGGGTGAACTCATACACGGACAAAATTGGGATTGGAAAGAAGAGTGCATCGATAATTCAATTGTCGTGCGAATACTAAGAGATAACGGGCCCAATGTGCTTACTTTTACCGAAGCAGGAGGGGTTGCTCGAAGTGGCTTAAACTCTAATGGCATATCCATCACAGCAAATTATCTCAAATGTGATCGTGATTACGTAAACTTGGGGATACCATTACCCTTTATTCGTAGGAAAGCACTTGAATGTCGTCACTACTCTGATGCAATCCGAATAGTTGCTACTACGCAAAAATCTGGTGCGAATAACATGATTTTGGGATCTTCTGATGGTATGGGCATAAATTTTGAATGTGCTCCTGATGAGAGTTTTGCAATTATGCCAGACGATAATGGATTAATTGTTCACGCAAATCATTGGCGGCATTCTGCAGCACTTTCAAAATTAAAGGAAACTGGGATATCATGGTCACCTGATAGTTTGTATAGAGATTTTAGGGTTCGCGAGAAATTATTAAGTGAAAAACGTCTCCTAACAACTGATGACTTAAAAGAGGCATTTTTTGATGACTTTGGAGCTCCTTTTAGTGTGTGCGTGCCTCCTTATCAGGATACCGAAACTGATCCTGGGGCAACTGTTGCAATGATTGTTATGCAACCATCAGTTGGAATTATGGAAATAGCTCCTTTTCCAGCACTTAATAAAAAATTCAAACAATATCATATTGATAGATCAAAGATTTAAACACCAGGAAAAATATGATAAACATGAAGCTAAATACTTATTTAAACCCGGACCTTTTAGTAACAAGAGATAACAGACCTAGATGGAATCAACCGGAGACACGACGGCATGGGTTTCATAATTTTTATAGACTACCAAGGTACACTTTATCCGTGAGATCGGCAGAAGTTCTCGATATCGAGACAAATATCAATGAAAATATTGGATCGAGATCAGACGTCTTAAATATGACAAAAAATGAATTTTTTTCTGGAATGGCAGTGATAAAAAATAGAGAGTTAATCTTTGAGTCATATGCTAGCGATTTTAATTCTTCGCATCCACATTTGGCAATGTCCGTAATGAAGATGACAATAAATTTAATTATAGGTGATCTTGTTACAAAAAATCTATTAGATCCTCAAAAAAAGGTTAAATATTATATTCCTGAGATTGGTTCTGGTTACGCTGAAGCGACAGTACAACAGGTCCTAGATATGGATTTAGAAAATGATTACTCCGAGGATTATAATGATATGTTTGCGGATGTCTTTCTGCATGAGGCTTGTTGGGGTTGGAGGCTGAGTACTGATAAAAATCCAGAAAGTTCTCAAAAGGACTTTTTAAAAAATATAACGAGCAAAAAAAGTAAAATTGAAAATAATTCAAGCTACGCCAATTATAAATCTGCAAATACTGAGGTACTTGCCTGGGTTGCTGAAATTGTAAGCGGGCGAAGTTTTATGGATTGGATTGTTGATATAGTAGAAGCAACTGGAATTGAAGGTAATTGGTATATGTCTACTGATAGAGAAGGTTTTCCTGCTTTCTCTGGAGGAGTAAGTTTGAACACTCGCGATATGGCGAGGTTTGGTCAACTTTATTGTAGATATGGCCGTGGGGTGAATAATCTTCAGATAAGTTCAAAGAAATATATTGAAGAGACTATAAAAAGAAAATCTTTGCCATTAGATGAAAGAAAAAATCCACCTAATTATTCCAACCAAGCTTTCACGAATGGCACCTGGATTGGTCATGGTGGTTATGGAGGGCAATTCTTGTTGGTAAATCCTGATACGGGTATCTCTGTTTCGTTTTTCTCTGTTTTAACGAACAGGACGGCTATGGATTATACTTATCTAGGCGATATGGTTAAAATGATGGAGTCTATTGCCTTAGAGTATTAGATTTTTTTGATCTCTGCCTCTTTTCAAATGCTTAGTTTATCTATGGCCCCAATCGTCTGGATCATCTGAGTTTCCTGGTGAAAGACCAATTATATCTCCATCAGTGTTACACCCTAAACCCAAGACAGTTCTATTAGCATAGCTAAAGTACGCACTTACTTGATTTATTTCCAAAATTTCGCCATCTGTATATCCAGAATCTCTTAATTCAATAATATTTGTTTTATTAAGTTTAAAGGGTGTTACTGTTAAAATTTCGGCGTAACGCATCGCCAATTTTTCTGCATTTGTTAGGGGGGCCTCCTCTATATTGTTTGAATCGATAGCATCTCTTATTGCCATTGATTTCACGTCATTATTTAATAACCTCTTTAATCCAGCAAAATGATGATCAACACAGTAATCACAGTTATTCAATTTACTAACCCAAACCCCAAGTACCTCAAGAAACCATTTTGGAATAGAATTGCCTGAATGATGTAAGACGTATTTATAGATAGCCATATGACCTTCCATCGTATGTGGACGCAGTGAGTGGCTCATCATAATATTATCTACATTATTATCGGGCCCTTTAACTCTGTCATATAGTTTTCTCAGTCTTCCAGAGCTTTCTTCATAGGAGATGGTTTTTATCCAAGTCATTTTCTTTCCTTCACTAAAGTAGTTAAATTCTGTAAATCACCCTGTTATCTAATAATGCCTGAGTAGCAAGTATACTTTTAATATTTATAAAGGGGCTCAAGTTCGAAAGAAAAGAGATTAAAACAAATTCATGTCTGAAATAGAAAATAACTTTAATATAAAAGATAATTTTTTGACCCTTTTGATTGGCTTTTTGGGGGCTTTTGTAGGATATTTGCTGAATATTCCCCTTGGTCCGATGTTGGGAGCCTTGATATTTGTATTTATATCTAAATTGGCATCAATCCCTTTAATGTTGCATAGGGGTTACTCCTCATTTGCCTTATATCTGGGTGGAATTTTTATGGGAAGTAGGTTTCCAAATAGTTTTTTTGAGGATTTTTTCATTTGGCATGTTAGCATTTTGGCGATCCCACTTTTTGTTATCTTTAGCGTTTTGTCAGTCTCTTTTTATTTAAAAATTTTTGCAAGATACGATGTGTCTACTTCCATTTTGAGTGGGTTCCCTGGTGGTGTCCTTACCATGGTTAGTCTTGGAGCGGAAACAAGGGCGCGAGAAGATACAATACTCTCAACCCATACCTTAAGAATAGTGATGACCGTTTTTGTTATGCCTTTTGCGCTTGTGTATTATGGTTATGAAATCACTGAGAATATTTCTAGTAAAACTCAGATACTAAATTATTCAAATTTTTCACTTTTTGAAATTATTATGATTATTTTGGTGAGTATTATTTCCTTAATTATTGCAAGATTTTTGAAATTACCTGCCGGCGATTTAGTTGGACCAATGTTTGGCGTTGGTTACCTTTATGCTGCTAAGATTATTAGTGGTGAGTTGCCCCCAATTATATTGATTTTTGTGCTGTGGATACTTGGATCAAGTCTTGGACTCAGATTTCCAAAATTAGATCTAAGTTCTTTTTTAAAATTGTTCATTCACGGTTGTATAATTTTTGCTCTTCTATTTCTTTTGTCATTATTTTTTACATTCTTACTTTTGCCATTTTCTAACGAAGCAGGTCTTAGTATTTTCTTAGCTTTCGCGCCAGGTGGTTTGGGGGAGATGGCCACAATTGGCGTTATTTTTGGAGCTAACCCCGCCTTTATTTCTATCCATCACGTTGTTCGCGTGATTTTTTGTGCTCTTTTAGCAATTTTTTTATCGAAGAGATTTTTGATTAAATAAAGATTTGATCGCTTGACTTTTTGTACAAAAATCATTGTCCTGATTTTTGAATGGCAGTGAGGTAAAAATGAGTGATGATTTAAGTTTTGGCGCGAAGCTGGATAATTGGCGATCAACGCCGTATAGTAAATGGGCTTTTCATCACGTTCGAGAGATTATCCCAACTGCTGATATTGAGAATAAAAGCGGACTAGTTAACAATCTAAGCCTAGACATTCAGAGATTTGAAGATCTTAATCTTGAGCTAGTTATGGAAGAGACAGAGACAGATGCAATCGTCATTGCGCAAAATAGTTCAATTTTATTTGAGAAATATAATAACGGTATGAGTGAAAAATCTCCTCATATTCTTTTCTCGGTATCTAAATCTATCCTAGGGTTAATTGTTGGTGCATTAATTGGTAATAAAACTCTTAATGAGTATGATTTAATCATTAAGTTTGTTCCTGAGTTAAAAATGACTGCCTACGCTGATGCGACTGTTAGAGATCTGTTAGATATGCGCGTTGGAGTTAAGTTTGATGAGGATTATACGGCAACAACTGGGCCAATCATTAATTATCGTTATGCAGCTAATTGGAATCCCGTTCCAGTGGGCGTAGAGGCTGGAGATCTAAAATCTTTTATGGGAAGCTTAACTGAACGGGATGGAATTCATAATGATCGATTTCATTATGTGTCACCAAATACAGATTTGTTGGCCTGGGTTTGTGAACGGGCATCAGGCATTAGATACTCAGATTTAATTTCAGAGCTTTTGTGGACCCCATTAGGTGCTGAGTCTTCGGGATATATTACAGTAGATAGGCTGGGAGGCATGAGAGCAGCTGGTGGAGTATGCTTTACTACCAGAGACCTTGCACGCGTAGGTTTGATGATAGGCAATTATGGTTATGTAAATAATAAGCAAATTATTCCAGATTTTTGGATCGACGATGTTATCAAAAATGGGTCTGACAGTGCTTGGGAAAAACGAATTGGGATGGATGAATTTGGGAATATGCCAATGCACTATAGATCCTTTTGGTATGTTCAAAAAAATGGAGATCCATTAATTCATGGACTTGGTATTCATGGGCAATATTTGTTTATNGATCCTAAATTGAATTTGTCTGTTGCGTGGTTTTCAAGTGATAATGATGCTACTGGATCTCCTTATATCTCTCGCGTAATGAAAACTATAAAATCTATTAGAAATAAATTAAAATATGTTTAAATTTTAGTTAAGATTTTTAAATCTTAATAATGAGATCAATATGAAAGCTATCGGTTATGGAAATAAACTGTAAAGATCCTGTAATTTTAAATCAGTGGCATCCAGTTTCGTCTTTGGATGTTTTAACAGTAGGTACTGTTGAAAATACCATATTGTTGGAGTCAAAGATATGCTTTCAACTTAATTCCAAGGAGGAAGTAACAGCTTGGTTATCGCTGGATGATGAAAAAACTTTGCTACCAGCGCGTATTTCATATGGGTTTATCTGGGTTTCTTTAGGAAATCCTCCAAAAGATCTTTTCCTTTTTCCAGAATTTAGTGAATCAGATAGGCAAAATGTAGCTACCGGTGTTTTTGGTGTAAATGTTTCGGCGGGGAGAACTGTTGAAAATTTTTTAGATATGGGGCACTTCCCATATGTGCATAGCGGTATTTTAGGAGAAGAGCCTCATACAGAAGTCAAGGAATATGATGTAGAGATTTCTGAAGCGCGTGATGAAGTATTAGCGACTAGTTGCAAATTTTATCAACCTCAAGCAGCAGTGAATTCTAATGAAGGAATGGATGTAGATTATATTTATAGAGTACCTCATATAAATTGTGCGTTGTTATATAAAACCAGTCCAGTTGATGATGCAAGATTAGATGTTATAATCATATTTGTTCAACCAATGGGAGAAGAGTGGGTCAGGGCACATACAGGAATGTGCCTTATTGATGATAAAAGTACGGCAGAGCAAATTAGACAATTTCAACAAACCATATTTGGGCAAGATAAACCAATTTTAGAGAACCAATTTCCAAAGCAATTGCCATTAGACTCTCGGATAGAGACCCCGATCAGAGCTGACAAATCTGCAATTGCCTATCGCAGATGGTTGTCACAAAAAGGTTTGCAATATGGCGTTATACCGAGTGCAATTTAAGATAAGAAAATAAAGATGCTAAATGACTTAAAAAAGATATGGTACCCGATAGCTTCAAGTGCAGAAGTGCAAAAACGACATGTTTTTCATGCGCAATTATTAGGGCGTGAATACGCAGTTTGGCGCGCAGATGATGGAAATGTTAATGTTTGGGAAAATAGGTGTCTTCATCGTGGAGTACGACTTACAATTGGGATAAACGAAGGCTCAGAGCTTCGATGCCAATACCATGGATGGCGGTATGCAAATCGAACTGCGGGTTGTACTTACATCCCAGCACACCCAGCCGATGCTCCTGCTAGAACAATTTGCAATAATACTTATCCAGTCAAAGAGGCAATGGGGATGGTTTGGTCTGGAGAAGAAGCCTTTTCTGAACCGGTTCATTTTAAGAATTTTGAAAAATATACTGTGTTGAGGCCCGTTCCAATAAATGGAAATTTTAATGTTATCAGAGAAATGTTGAGTGCTAAATATCAATTTTTAGGTCACACGACGCGTGATGAAGTAAATGGCATTTTAAAGGTAATACTAAAAAACGGAGAAGTAATATTATTCTTTGTTCAGCCACAAGATAGTAATTTATCTGTTTTACGAGGAGTGGTTAATCAAAAATACTCAGATTCAGAGAGAGTTCTGTTTTTAAGAGCGCAAAACCGAATTTTAAAAAGTTTGAGACATGATATTGAAGCATTATCTCCAAAAAGACAGTTAGACCCGATGATCGCGCAAATCACCCAAATCTCTTCAGAATTATCAAAAATGCCTGAAAAAAATGACTTCGGTCGGCAAGCTGTCCTAAGGGTGCAAGTTGCTGAGAAGAAAAAAACAGCTAAGGATATTTGTAGCATCAAATTGGTTTCTTTGGGTGACCAGCTACCGACTTTTCAACCAGGTGCTCACATTGATCTTCATCTTCAGAATGGATTAATTCGTCAATACTCATTGGTTAATGGTCCCGGAGAGACAAATTCTTACAATATTGGCGTAAAATTGGATCCCCTTAGTGCCGGTGGTTCAGAATATCTTCATAAAGATATTAGGGAAGGGGACGTCTTAGCTTGTTCAGTGCCAAGAAATAATTTTCCTCTTCGTCGAGATTCTTTGAAAACTATTTTTGTCGCTGGCGGCATTGGCCTAACGCCACTTCTTTCGATGGCTCAGTCATTAGATGTNATGAATTTAAATTATGAATTTCATTACTTTGTGCAAAACAAAGATCATATTGCATTTAGTTCCATCTTAAAGAAATTGAAAAAGACACCTTTAGTTCATCAAGGCCTATCGCCTAAACTTACAAAAAAGAAATTGAATGAAATACTACTTGGCCCCAAAAACTCAATGAATTTATACGTGTGTGGCCCTGGTCCTATGCTGGAAACAACTAGGCAGGTAGCAGCTGAATTAAATTGGCCTGAAAACTCAGTTCATTTTGAATATTTTAAAAACAGCAATGTGATCGATGATAGCTCTAGTTTTGAAATAGAGTTGGCACGATCTGCACTCTCTTTAAAAATTCAATCTGGGCAGAGTGTGCTTGAAGTTTTGAGGGCTAACGGCCTTGACTTGCCTAGTTCATGTGAGCAAGGGGCATGTGGGACTTGTAAAGTAACTGTAGTAGATGGGGCGATTGACCACCAAGATGTCTATTTGAATGAAAGTGAAAAACTTAAAGGAAATGTTATGATGACCTGTGTTTCAAGGGCGCTTTCTAAACGTTTAATTTTAGATATATAGGATTTTAATGATTGAACTTTACGATTATGAGTTATCAGGAAATTGTTATAAAATTCGACTAATGTTGTCTTTTTTAAACTTGGATTATCTGTCAAAAAAGGTGGAATTTCATCCAGGTAGGGAGCATAAATCTGAAAAATTTCTAGAAATAAATCCGTTAGGTCAATTGCCTGTGCTGTCCGATACAAATTTAGTGTTAAGGGATGCACAGGCAATACTTGTTTATTTAGCCAGGAAGTATGATAAAAAAAATATTTGGTACCCAATCGATGATCCTGAAAAACTTGGACTTATTGCTCAATGGTTGTCTTTTGGGGATTTAATAACTGGAAGCTCCTCAGCAGCGCGTTTGCACGACACGTTGTTTTATACTGAGTTTGATATTGAAGAATGTAGAGAGAGGGCTCACGCCCAATTTATGATATTAGATGAACATTTATTTTTTCAGGAACAGCTCAATCAAAGTTGGATTTGTGATGGTGAAAAGCCCACGATCGCAGATATTGCTTGTTTTCCTTACATCGCCCTTTCTGAAGAAGGTGGTATTTCGCGAATGTCTTATCCGGCAATAAGGCGATGGATGGACAGGTTTAAGAGAATTAACGGTTTCATTGTCATGCCGGGGGTTTTCCCCGCTGGACCNGGTCATTAATCATACGTTACAATAAATCATTTTTATTTTTGTTTTGTAACTTTTTGTTGACATTATCAATTAAATGTTAAAGGTTTTGTATACTGTATACAATTAAAGAAAATATCAATTAATTGGGGAAGAGCTCAAAACAGTTAGGGAGAGAAAAATGAGAACATTGTTTTCGAAGACAATAAAGTCCATCTATTTTATTGGAATGGCTTTAGGATTAACTATTGGTTCAAATTCAGCAAATGCTGGCGAAATTCTAATCGGAATTCCTGCAGCGCAATCTGGACCAGTTGGAGTTGCAGATCATCAAGATTTCACAAATGGAGCTTTGATGGCTGTTGAAGAGATAAATGCTGCAGGGGGTGTTAATGGTCACACATTAACTACAAAAATTATTGACTTGAATATGTTAACCCCAGAAGGAAATGTTGCTGGAATCCTTAATTTAGTTGAAGCTGGTGTTCATGCTATCACATCGGCATTTACAATTATTCCACAACCGGCAATGGATGCAGCAGCACCAAGTGGAATACCATATGTTCATGGTAACACATCGTCCGTTAATGTTGAATTGTATCAAGGTGATCCAGAAAAATATAAAAACATTATCCAATTGGATGTAGCTGAGGTTTGGTATGGTACAGGATTTGTTCGCTTTCTTACTGATCTAAAGGCTTCAGGTCAGTGGAAACCAAAGAATAACAAGGTTCATATTGTGCAGGGTCAAATATCCTATACGCAGAATATTAGTAAAGCC
>PARX01000005.1 GCA_002712045.1 Paracoccaceae bacterium | reverse complement strand
ATAATTCTGACACCCACAGAATTTATAAGTTTAGTGATTAACTGAAAAAGCAAACCTGAATGTTAAATAACTAATTTAATTAAAAATCCAAAAAGTTCTGTTAATTTTATACTAACACAAAAAGCGACAGATGAAGTCGTTGTGATGTAAGTATTATATTTCTAGTTTGAGTAACATTATTTATAATTTTTGACCTATTGTCCGGGAGCTTACCAAAAATGAAACGCATTTCTGAAGAACAAATCGCAGAGTTTGACTCAAAAGGAGTTGTATTTCTAGAAAATTATTTCTCTGAGAAATGGATAAAAAAGTTAAAAATAGGGATAGAAAAGAATATCTTGAACCCAGGGAAAGAAAAACGGGTTTGGAGCAAAGAAAGTGAAGGACAGTATACTTTTTATGATTCTGATAATTGGCGAAATATTTTGGAATATAGAGAATTCATAGAACAAAGTTCTATGAAAAATATAGCTGCAGCTTTATTGAGCACAAAAAAGGTTAATTTTTTCTTTGATGCTATTTTTGTTAGATCTGAAGGAGTTAAATTTTCAACACCGTGGCATCAAGATGAACCTTATTGGTCAGTAGAGGGTTTTAATACGGTTAGTATTTGGATGCCATTAGTAGATGTTCGAAAAGAAAGTGCATTAGCTTTCGTCCCAGGATCACATAGATGGGGAAAAAAATTTAGACAGCAAGATTTTGGAGAACTTAATCCTGATAACGAAGAAAATGTTAACAAAGTGATCTTTAATTCTGAATGGGAAATTATACCAGATATTGATAATGAAAGAGACAAGTACAATGTTACAAGTTGGGATATGAAGGCAGGCGACTGTGTCGCATTTAATGCCCGAATTATTCATGGTGGAGGTGGTAATTTGTTACCAGACAAAGATTTGAAGGTATTCAACACGCAATGGTTAGGAGAAGATGTAAGAGTTTGTTTTAAAGAATCAGGCATGGATCCAGATCATTCTAAGAAAATGAAGGGTGCGGGCAAGTCATCTGGCGATATACTTGGCAACGATTTATATCCAATTTTTTATACTGACAATGCATAGCTGAAACAATTTAGTTTCACAAAAGCCAGCTTGGAAGCCCTAAAGGCGCGCACCCTGACATTGCAGCTTTGGCGCAGCTTTCTAAACTTCCAAATCGCACCTCTCTACCACTCAATCCTTTGCCATAATGGGCATATTTTCCTGAGTTTGTCATCAATACTAAGGCATTTTTTGGAAAAATTGGCTCTGTTATCGAACACCAGCATATATCTGAGATCACTCGAACTCCAGATCTCTCAAGGCGAGAAGCAATGCCAGTTTTACGTAATTCAGCAAGAGTGTTTCTACCAACTGTTATGATCGTTTGTGTTTTTAAAAAACAATATTTATCTCCTAACAAATCAGCAAAAGCTCTGCACTCTGATATCGAAGCGTGAGGGCTTCCTATGGCAACAAGATCAATCTGAGCTTCATGGGAATTAAACTTACGCCAGAGGTCAACAAAATCTGATTTCTCGATTGTTTTCAATTCTGTATCAGTTGAAATTTTATCAGCGCACTCAGGTGTATGGCCTCTCACATGTATCATCGGAGCACCTGATGTTGTACCAAAAGCGGCACATAATGCTTTCAAATCATCTTGAGTTGGCGAAAGCTCTTCGAGGCCCGTTAATATCGGGATTCCGACCGGAGATTTTGCTCCCGCTAGCCATCCCAACATTGGCCAAAAGGCATCGTCAATATACTCTGGAACCTGAACACAAATTTCACAGGCCGGAATACGATTTTCTGGCAGGTAAACACCAGTTTTTGGGGCTCGACCTGTAATTGCTATAAACAGATCAAAGTAATCAGGATGTTTTTGAGTCCGCGATCCTAGGACTGAGTTTGCAAAAATAACAGCATTTGACTCTGACCAGCCTATCGCTTCATCATAACCAGGGGTATCATCCAAAAGATAAGGTGCACAAGTAAAGGTTGGACGTGCTCCCATTTTTACATAAGCATCTGCCAAGCGGCTCGCTTTGATACCAAATTCTGGCTCCAGCCCGTGTAAGTGCCAATTTTCCCGATCCACAGAGATAGCATTGATTGTTGTGGGAATACAGGTTTTTGCTCCCATATCAAACATCTTCTCCGCGAAATCAAGATTAGCATCATGGGCCAAAATACATCCATCGATATGCGCACGCGATACATCGATAAGCTCATTGGTATCTTGAACAGCTGCCATAACACATATAACTTCCATAGCGATTTTTGCTGCTAACCCTTCTCTACCAATAATCATATTTCTATCAGCTTTGGTTTGTTCAACCAAATGTGTATTGGGCCTTGTTAAAGGGATAGATTTATTCGAAAATTCTAAAGTGTCGTATTTAATCTCAGCAAAACTTGCATGAGATAATTCTTCATAAATTTTTGCAGGCAACCTAAGGATTGCTACAGGAGAATCAAAAAGTTTTGCGGCTATAATGGCACCAAGTGTTAAAATTTCCTCAGCTTCAGTAAATACTATTGCCGCAGGAGCTAAATTATTCCTAGCNAGCTGCAACAAAACACCNCTGCCACTNCAAGANCCTCGNGAACTAGGCATTAAAACAATTTTATCAGTTAGAGAAGATCCATGATTTGGATGATGGGAATCAATAATTNCCCCCGTATTTGGATCGACTCCNCCCCAAAAACTNAGGCTTTCACTGCAAGTAAAAATCTGACCTTTTGCTTCATTTTCTACAAATAGTACAGCGTCTGTTTTTTTATTCACCGTCACAATTACACTCTATCAAAAAGTTATGTTATTCCATTGCTGTTGGAACCTAAACCAAAAGAAAATGATTACAATAAAGTATCNTTATTAAAATAAACTTTAATATTGTATTTGAATAATAAAAGNGGNGAGCAAACAGTAGCTAATGAACAATNAACCTTTGGTAATGAATGGCGCGGTTGACGGGACTCGAACCCGCGACCCCCGGCGTGACAGGCCGGTACTCTAACCAACTGAGCTACAACCGCGCAATCATACGGTAAACCATACCGTCTTGCGCTTTTATTAAGGCTCAGCAAANAGGTCAAGCACTTCTCAATAATTTTTNANAAAAGATTTAGCTAGACAATTAATTAACTTAAACAATAAGACCCTAAACAACAAAACCATGAAATGAGCAAATATGACCAAGAGAAACGCAACATTNANTATCCTTTTAGGTGGTTTCTTTATGAGCTTTGTCGGTCTNCTGATGAAAATGATAATAGACGCGTCAGGTTTCCAAATATTATTTTACAGATCAATGTCACTCAGTTTGGTTGTTATTATCTTCGCTTGTATAATAACAAAATCTAATCCCAAAACTTTTATGAAAAGATTGGATAGATTTGATTTGTTAATGGGCATCTTTTTAAGCCTGGCTTTCGCAACATATGTATTTTCAATGTTATACACGTCCGTGGCATCAACTTTGTTTATTTTGGGTATCACACCTTTTTTGGCTGCCATAATTGCTTGGTATTATCTTAAAGAAAAACCAAAAATAATCGTATGGGTTACGATGATTGTCGCAACAACTGGTGTTTTTCTAATGGTAAGTGACGGAATGGTTTTTGGGAAAACTTTTGGTAACATATTAGCATTTTTCTCAGCGCTATTATTCGCTATGACCCTTGTCGTTGCACGTTATAGTAAAAAAGAAAATGTTTTAGGTGGAACATTTTTAGGTGGGGCATTTGCTTGTCTAATAGGACTTATTGCATCCCTTCTACTAAACCATGGTTTATTAATATCCTCCTATGACTTGAGCCTCTCTTTATTTATGGGAGCTTTTACAATTGGACTTGGCATTACATTAGTTACTACGGGCACACCGTTCGTCCCAGCAGCAGAAGTCAGCTTACTAGTTTTGATTGAAAGTGTGTTAGGCCCTATATGGGTTTGGATTTTTTTATCAGAAGCAATGACAACTTTTGAGTTAGTTGGAGGAATTTTGATATTTGCCGCTCTAATAATACTTGCTAGAAAAAATGACAATCCAAACCTAAGAAAGAATATTAACTCATAAAAATACTAAATTATGATTAATTTAAGTCGCTAACGAACTAGTAATAATCAAAAGTCATGTCACTTTCGTCCGATGAAACAAATTAATTCTGTAACCTTAGGCATATTATTTATGCTCGCCTTTGCAATAATTGGCCCTCTAATTGATCTTTTTGCAAAGTTAGCCTCAGCTGAAGTGCCAATCGGGCAAATTATTCTATCTCGGTTTATTTTACAAGGGTTTGTATTATTACCAGTTGCAATAATATTATCGCTTGCTCACCGCCCAACTTTCAAAGAATTTCAAATGCATTTTTTAAGAGCAACATTAATATTAATTGGAACTGGCTCATTCGTTTCCGCCATAAAATATATGCCTTTAGCTGACGCAATGGCTATCTTCTTCGTCGAGCCTTTTATGGTTACTTTGTTAGGTGGGTTTGTACTGGGGGAGACAGTTGGTTATCGCAGACTTATCGCCTGCCTGATCGGATTTTTTGGCGCACTATTTATTATAAAACCAAGCTTCTCATTGTTCGGCATGGTAGCTTTCTTACCATTATTGACAGCGTTCAGTTTTACTTTTTATATCTTCATCACTCGTAAAATGGCTCAGAATATGCATCCCGTTACACTTCAAGCCTATACCGCTTTGGCGGCGGTTATCATTTTATTACCAATTATAATTTGGGCAAATGATACAAATATTGAATTATTAGACCCCATAACACCTTCTTTAAAGGCAATTTTCTTGCTTTTAGGCGTTGGTATCGCCGCTATTATTGCCCATTTGTTCATTACTTTTGCTTTGTCTATGGCACCAGCTACAATAATTGCTCCATTACAATATTTTGAGATCGTTACAGCAACTTTATTTGGTTATTTATTTTTCTCAGATTTTCCTGACAAATGGACATTTTTAGGAGTGTTCATAATAATACTCTCTGGTGTTTATATAATCCTAAGAGAACACAAAGCACAGAAAATTAGCTAACAAGATCATTAATCAAGGCCGGCAAAAAGGATTTGGGTAAAATTAATAAAAGGCCTTTATTATCAGTCTCAATGCTTACACGCGAAAGATTAGACAAATTAGAAGTGCCAATTCTTTCAAGGGGAGACAATAATTCCTTTTTTAAATTCCAAACAAGGCCTTTTGCTGAAACACAGACTTCACGTAAAGGAAACAATGAAACTCTGGTGCCGATAGGTAAATTTAATTCTATGTAACTGGGACAAGAAAAAATTACATCCTCAGTTCCAATTAAAAATACAGGATAGTTACTATGATTTAATATAGAATTAAGTGCTGCTAATTCATGATCAATTCGAGCACCCAAAAACCCAACACCAATCCCAAATTTTGCTACGACATTCCTTAAGCATTTATCAAAATCTGTAGTTTCTTGTTCTTTTTCGTGGAGTTTTATTAACTCCGAATGCTTTACAAAAAAATCGTTTGAAATGGAATCCATATCTCCAATCACAGCTGTAGGAACAAAGCCATTTTTGATAGCTACATCCGCCGCACCATCAGCTGCAATCAATTTTGGGGCTAATTTCGTCGCATTGACTAAATCATCGATATTAAGCTCTCCGCCACCTAAAAAAGTAACTCCGAGCTCTTTAAAATCAATCATTTTTGCATTCCAAAATATTTACTAATGCTTAAACAGTTTCAACTTCATTTCTTATCTGGATCTTCCTGCCCAACGCCCTTGAAAATGAACTTTAATGGGAAAGCCCAAACGACACCAAGACAGATATAGATTAAAAGCTCGATAATAAATGGTGGCCGACCAAACAACGACATTATCGAAATAACCACAATAATATAAATTGGCAAACCAACTAATAAGATCAAAACTGAAAGAATTCTTCTTAATCTATATGACATTGGAATCAACTCACAAAGGGATCTGTGACAAGAATCGTATCTTCTCGCTCTGGAGAAGTTGATAACATAGCAACAGGGCATTTTATTAGTTCTTCAATTCTCCGCACGTACTTAATTGCCGCCCCTGGCAGTTCAGCCCAAGATCGAGCACCCGCTGTAGTTTCCATCCAACCCTCCATCACCTCATAAATAGGCTTTACCCTTGCTTGTTGATCTGATGGTATTGGTAGGTAATCTAATTTTTTTCCATCCAGTTCATAACCTACACAAATTTTTAGTTCTTTTAACCCATCTAAAACATCCATTTTAGTAAGAGCTATTCCCGAAACACCAGATGTGACACAAGTCTGCTTGACCAAAACAGCGTCAAACCAACCACAGCGGCGAGACCTTCCCGTAACTGTACCTTTCTCTCGCCCTACAGTTGCCAGACGCTCACCAATTTCATCGAACAACTCACAGGCAAAAGGTCCTTCTCCAACTCTCGTCGTGTAAGCCTTTACTATTCCTAGTACAAAATCTATCGCACGTGGACCCAAACCAGTTCCTGTTGCAGCCATACCAGATAAAGTATTTGAAGAAGTAACATAAGGATAGGTTCCATAATCAACATCCAATAACGCACCTTGCGCNCCTTCAAAAAGAATTCGTTTNCCCAACTTCCTTTTTTCATCCAAGATTTTCCAAACTGGCCCAGCATATTTTAAAATTAATGGGGCTATCTCTAATAATGTCTTCTTAAGCTTTTCACCATCGATCTTTTCTACTCCAAGTCCAATTCTTAAGGCATTATGATGAGATAACAGTCTTTCTATTCTGTTTTTCAATGTTTCCGGATCAGCTAAATCAGCAAGCCTAATGCTCCGTCGACCTATTTTATCTTCGTAGGCTGGCCCAATTCCCCTTCCAGTGGTTCCAATTTTCGACTTACCAGCCGCTTTTTCTCTAATTTTATCAAGTTCTTGGTGAATTGGCAGAATTAAAGGAGTATTTTCCGCAATAACAAAATTGGCTGTAGAAATCTCTACTCCTTGTTTTGAAACCTTTTCAATTTCCTCTAGTAATGCCCAAGGATCCAGAACCACTCCATTTCCAATAACTGCCAGCTTTCCAGTTCGTAATATGCCCGAGGGAAGCAAAGATAATTTAAAAACCTTTCCATCTATCACCAATGTGTGACCGGCATTATGTCCACCTTGAAATCGCGCTATGATATCGGCGCGTTCAGATAACCAATCGACTATTTTTCCCTTGCCCTCATCACCCCATTGAGCCCCTACGACCACTACATTTGCCATTCTGATTCCTTTTAAATAGCCCTGTTCAAATATAGAACATCAATCGCTTCACTAAAACACCTAAATGGTCGCGCTCATTAACAGACTCGATTCTAGACTTGCGCTCAATTCTAACGGTCACATATCATTAATAAAATATAAGTTAATCAAAAACCTCTATATAAAAACATTTAGAATTAAATAATCGTCGACAAGACGCAACGGATTGATTATCTAGCGTCAAAACGATTCAGGAAGATGACATGGAAAACGTTGTACTGGTTATACATTTAATTTTGGCTCTAGGCCTAATTGGAATAGTACTATTGCANCGATCAGAGGGTGGCGGTCTTGGTATTGGCGGCGGCGGTGGTGGCACATCAGGACGACCCGCATCTACCGCATTGGGCAAAGTTACTTGGTTATTTGCAATCGCATTTATTGTTACATCTCTNACACTAACNATTATTGCCGCAAAAAACTCAGAGGGTGACAGTGTTATCGAGCGTTTAGGAACAGAAACTGGTGAAGATAATNAAANCAATATACTGGGTGATGATTTACTTCCTCCATCAGATACAGATGATCCACTAACACCGCCAAAATCCGACTAAANACAACAGTTTGGTAACAAAAGAAACTTAAGTGCCAAATATAGGTTTTATTAAGTTGCGGATTTGAGNCGAATCCTATAAGAGTNAAATCCCGTGATAGTATAACTTTTTTNAGCAATATTTGTTGAAAAATATAGAAGCTTAAACGGGAGATTCCGAAATAATGGCTAGATATATTTTTATTACTGGTGGTGTTGTTTCTTCCTTAGGTAAAGGATTAGCATCAGCAGCTTTAGGCGCATTATTACAAGCTCGTGGATTTTCGGTTAGGTTAAGAAAATTAGACCCATACCTCAATGTTGATCCAGGTACGATGTCCCCTTTTGAACATGGCGAGGTATTTGTAACAGACGATGGCGCTGAAACAGACTTAGACCTTGGTCACTATGAAAGGTTTACNGGAGTAGCTGCTCGAAAAACCGATTCTGTATCCTCAGGANGAATATACTCATCAGTATTAGAAAAAGAGCGTCGNGGAGATTATCTTGGAAAAACTATTCAAGTGGTTCCTCATGTTACTAATGAAATAAAAGACTTTATAGGGATCGGTGATGACGAAGTAGATTTCATGTTGTGTGAAATTGGCGGGACAGTTGGGGATATAGAAGGATTACCGTTTTTNGAAGCAATCCGACAGTTTAGCCATGAAAAGCCAAGAGGACAGTGCCTTTTTATGCATCTAACTTTACTGCCCTTTCTTAATGCTTCAGGCGAGTTAAAGACTAAACCTACTCAGCACTCAGTAAAAGAGCTACAATCTATCGGTATTGCACCAGACATTCTAGTATGCCGCTCGGAACATTCTATTCCCCAAAAAGAGCGAGAAAAATTAGCTTTATTCTGCAATGTCAGATCAGAATCTGTGATAGCAGCTTACGACTTAGACTCTATATACGATGCACCTTTAGCTTATCATAAGGAGGGCTTAGATCAGGCTGTCTTAAATGCTTTTGAAATTACGCCNGCTCCAAAACCAAATCTTGATGTATGGAAAGATGTATCAGAGCGAATACATAATCCTGAAGGCTCAGTTAATATTGCTATTGTAGGAAAGTACACTCAGTTAGAAGACGCATACAAATCGATTGCTGAAGCCCTCACTCATGGTGGCATGAGAAATAGAGTAAAGGTCATTATTGGTTGGCTCGACGCAGAGAAGTTCGATACTGAAGCCGTTGAACCCCATTTAGAGGGCTATGATGGGATATTGGTTCCAGGAGGCTTTGGTGAACGTGGTACAGAAGGAATGATAAAGGCAGCAACTTTCGCAAGAGAGAAGAAAGTGCCTTATCTAGGCATCTGTTTGGGCATGCAAATGGCTGTAGTTGAAACATCTCGAAATTTAGCAAAAATCAAAAATGCTGGATCAGAAGAGTTCGATCATGAGGCTGGAAAGAAACGCTTTAAACCAGTTGTTTATCACCTAAAAGAATGGTTGGAAGGAAATCGGACCATAAAACGAGACGAAAAAGATGATAAAGGCGGAACGATGAGGCTTGGTGCTTATAACGCAATTTTAAAGCAACAAAGCCAAATATCCGAAATTTATAATTCTGAATTGATTTCTGAAAGACATAGGCATCGTTACGAGGTAGATTTAAAGTATAGAGACAAACTAGAAAAATGTGGGGTATCCTTTTCCGGAATGTCTCCTGATAATCGCCTTCCTGAAATTATAGAAATAAATGATCATCCTTGGTTNATCGGTGTGCAATTTCATCCAGAATTAAAATCAAAGCCTTTTGAGCCACACCCTCTATTTGCTGACTTTATTAGAGCTTCCGTAGATCGCTCACGCTTAGTTTAACAACACAATTGAATGGCATAACGTCAATTATAAGAAATTTTTTTGGACCCAAATATGTTAAAAAATATTTTAAAAATGTTTAACGCAGAAACTCCAGATATTTTAGAACATAGTGATGCAAGACTAGCCATCACTGCTCTAATGATCAGAGTTGCAAGATCAGATAATGACTTTTCAGAAGCTGAATTTCTTAATATCAAGAAATTGGCGAGCCAGCGGTTTGAACTAAATATCGAAGAAACTGATAAATTAATAGAAGAGGCTAAAGCACTAGAAGAGCAAGCTCCAGATACTGTAAGATTTACAAAGTCAATTAAAGAGGCTGTAGCTTTTGAAGACCGCTCTGCTTTAGTAGAAGATCTTTGGGCAATCGTATTGACTGATGATTATAGAGACGCAAATGAAGATGCTTTAATCCGAACAGTTGTGTCTTTACTTGGGGTTTCGGACAAAGAAAGTGCTTTGGCACGCCAACGCGTATCTCTTAAATGAGAATATCAACGCTTGAAATGTATGATCGTTTAGAAACGAACAAAGCAAATCAAGAATTTTATTCAAAAATCTCCCAACAACTGATTATGCAAAAGATAAATGCTCCAGAAACCCTTACGAATGCAAAGGATCAATTGAAACTTTGGAAATCAAAAGATTTATTTTTTTCCCAAACTTGTGGATTGCCTTATAAAATGTTTCTTCATAATAAAGTGACATTGATTGGCACCCCCGACTATGGCGTCAAGGGTTGTATGCCCGGTTATTATAACAGTGTATTTGTAGTAAGAGAAGAAAATAGAAATAAGAGTGTAGAAGAATTTAATGAGGCTAACCTGGCAGTTAATGATTACTTTTCGCAATCGGGTTGGGCCGCACCCCAAAATTACATGAAAAATTTGCAACTCAAATTTAATGAAGTTATTTTATCGGGCAGCCATCTAAATTCAGCTAAACTCGTAAGCGAAGGAAAAGCTGACATTACCGCTATTGATGCTATAAGTTTCAAAATGATCCAAAAATATGACGATTTTTCTGCTAACTTAAGTATTATAGGAATGACAAATCCTACCCCCGGACTTCCGTTCATCGCGTATCAAGGTGCAGACACGAAAATCTTCCACAGAGCAGTTAAAAATGCAATTGACACAATATCGTCAAAATCTAAGAAAGCTCTGCAAATCAAAGGGCTAATCTCCATACCAAAGTCTGAGTACTTAAAATTCCAGCAACCAAGCTCTTAATATAAATAAGCGCTCGACACCAAAAAATTGAATTGATAGCACCCACATGACAATAATGGGAAACTCTATTGGAAAATATTAAGTCCATACGTACTATAATCTCTGATCTTAACGGTATTCCAAGAGGCAAACGATTACCAATTAGTCATTTAGATAAAATCCTGGAGTCTGGCTCAAGAATGCCACTTTCAGTGCTGAACCTAGATCTAATTGGGAATGATATTGAAAAAAGCCCATTGGTCTTTGAATCTGGTGATAGTGATGGAAACCTTTACGCAACAGAGCGTGGTCCAATAAAAGTCACTTGGCTGAAAAAGCCTACACTCTATGTACAACAAGAAAGTTTTAATGAGGATAATACACCCTTTGAGGGTGACCCAAGACACGCACTAAGCTCCATCCTTAAAAGGTATAAGAATAAACAACTAACCCCAGTAATTTCAACGGAGCTTGAATTTTGCCTTACAAATTCATCAGGATTACCAACTCCAGCTATTTCTCCTGCAACAGGGAAGCCAATGGCAGGGCAAGAGATTTTGTCACTACAAGAACTTGATGGTTTAGATGGTTTCTTTGATGATCTGTATGAAGCTTGTGAAGAAATGAATATTTCAGCTCAAGCTGCACTCACTGAAAGTGGATTAGGGCAATTTGAAATAAATCTAGATCATGGTGACGCATTGAAAATAGCAGATGATACATGGTTATTCAGACAAGCAGCTCGTGGAGTAGCTCTAAAACACAATATGCGTGCTACATTTATGGCTAAACCTTACGATACTGAGGCTGGTAATGGACTACATATTCACTTCTCAGTCTTGGACAATAATGGTAACAATATTTTTAATGATAATTCCAAAACTGGGAGCAAACAACTTAAAAGTGCTGTTTCGGGTTGTTTAGATTTTATGAGAGATTCAACCCTAATATTCGCTCCAAATTTTAATTCATATAGCAGATTTACTGCAGGAGCCCACGCTCCAACAATAATCAATTGGGGTTATGAAAACCGAACAACAGCTATCCGTATACCAGGAGGAATACCCTCTGCAAGACGCATTGAACATCGGGTCGCTGGAGGTGATGCAAATCCTTATCTTATGATTGCTGCTATTCTAGGAGCAGCTCTCACGGGAATGGAGGGAGGAAAAGAAGCGACCAACCCCATAAGCGGCAATGGTTACGAAGTAAAAGGGACATCGATAATAAATGATTGGAATTCAGCCATTCAATGTTTTTCATCGTCTGAGAAAATCAAAGGGATTTTTGATCCGCTTCTAATACGAAGTTTTATAGATTGCAAAACGCAAGAGTTTAACTATTTTAACACCAAATCTGTTGATGAAATCAAACAAATAACAATCAACGCAATTTAAAAATTACATTGAATTTGAGCCTAAAATGAAAATTGGAATATTAGAGGCGGGTCATCCCCCAGATAGTTTAAGAAAAGATTTTGGCTCTTACGGCGAAATGTTTATTGCACTTTTAGATGGTTATAATTTTAGTTTTCAACTCTACGATGTTGAAAATATGAAGTTTCCCAATTCAATAAACGAAGCAGACGGATGGCTTATTACAGGATCAAAACATGGGGTTTACGAAGCTCATCAATTTATCAAACCATTAGAAATCTTTATTCAGAAAATTTATGCAAAAAATATCCCTTTAGTTGGAATTTGTTTTGGGCACCAAATCATTGCGCAGGCTTTGGGAGGAAAAGTTGAAAAATTCTCAGGTGGCTGGTCAATTGGAAAACAAGATTACAAAATGTTTAATCAATCTGATAACATTTCCATAAATGCTTGGCATCAAGATCAAATTATTCAACTTCCCAAAGATGCAGAAGTTATAGCAGAAAACGATTTTTGCAAATATGCTGGAATCGCTTACAAGAAAGCTGCACTTTCATTTCAAGGACATCCTGAATATGGGCACGAATTTATTAATGGTTTGGTAGAAACTAGGGGAAAAGGCGTTGTGCCGGAAAATCTATTAAAAAAAGCGAAGTTGGAAATGAACACGCCCTTAACGCAAAAAATTATTGCAGATAAAATGGCAGTTTTTTTTAAACAAAATAAGATAGGATCCAATGTCAAACAATAAAAACTGGTTGGAAAGAATACCACAGCACGCAATCGATTACATTGGTAGGAATAAAATAGAAGAAATTCAATGTATTATATCAGATACCTCAGGTATTGCTAGAGGTAAAGCAATGCCAGCAAGTAAATTTTCAAAATCTTCGGAGATGTATCTGCCAGAAGTCATATTTAATCAAACAATAACTGGACATTATGCCGATATTGAATACGCCGACTGGATGACTGAACCTGACAGTGTTTTAACTCCAGATTTTAATACTGCCTCTGCCGCTCCATGGTCTGAAGATACAACTATTCAAATAATTCACAATGTTCACACCCGAGCAGGTGAACCAGTTCCTCAAGTCCCCCGAAACGTTTTAAAAAAGGTAATTGGATTTTATGATGAACTTGGATTAAAGCCGGTAATAGCTCCAGAAATGGAATTTTACCTTATCGCAAGGAATCTTGATCCAGCGATTCCAATAGAGCCACCCACAGGAAGATCAGGCCGCAAAGCCGCCGCGAGCCAACCATATTCAATGAGCGCAGTGGATGAATACAGCCCCATTATTGATGATATTTATAACTTTGCTGAGACTCAAGGGTTCGAAATCGACGGTATTACCCAAGAAGGAGGCGCGGGNCAAATTGAAATAAACTTGGACCACGGCGATCCTGTTGAACTGGCTGATCAAGTTTTTTTCTTCAAAAGATTAATAAGAGAAGCAGCCTTGCGTCACGATTGCTTTGCAACATTTATGGCAAAACCAATGCAAAACCAGCCAGGTTCAGCTATGCATGTTCACCACTCACTTGTTGATAAAAAAACTGGGAAAAATATATTTGTAAATGATGCCGGTGAGGATAGTGCGGAATTTTATCATTTTATTGGNGGCTTGCAAAACCACTTACCTTCAGTGATAGCTATTTTAGCACCCTATGTGAATTCTTATCGCCGTTATGTACCGGACTTCTCCGCTCCTACAAATTTAAACTGGGGTAGAGATAATAGAACCACAGGAATTCGCATTCCAGTTTCAAGTAAAGACTCTCGAAGAGTAGAAAATAGAATTCTAGGTATGGATTGCAACCCCTATCTAGGCATTGCCGCTAGCCTCGCCTGCGGTTTACTAGGATTAAAACAAAAGTGTGAGCCCCAACCTGAAATGACAAAAGATGCTTATCATACGGGTAATTTGCCTCGTTCACTTAGAGAAGCTTTAGATTTATTTGAAAGTGCAAAGGAAATGCAAACAATTCTTGATCCAAAATTCAGTGAAATTTATTTAGCAGTTAAAAAATTAGAGCATTCAGAATATCTTCACGTCATTAGTCCATGGGAAAGAGAGCACCTTCTCTTAAATGTTTAAAGATGAATTTATTATTCTCCAACGATAAACAAGGTCAATTACCTAATTCTTGGTACGCTGCATCGGTAAACCAGCATAAACGCTACAAGACGCTTCAAACAAGAATTCGCACCGATGTATGTATAATTGGAGGCGGTTTTACTGGGCTTTCAGCCGCACTTCATCTTGCAACGGCTGGTGTAAAAGTTGTCCTTTTAGATGCTCATCGTCCTGGATGGGGCGCATCTGGTCGCAATGGCGGTCAAGTAGCAAACGGCCAACGTGTTGAACAAGGGCGTTTGGAGAAAGAATATGGCGAGTTAGCTGCTCGTAGCCTATGGCAAATAGGGCAGGATGCCAAAGAACTGGTAGGTAGCTTGGTATCGAAATACTCTATCAATTGTGATTTTAAACCAGGTATAGTGCATGCTTGTTTCAGTGAAGCAGAGGTAAAAGAAGAATTAAAAAACACTGCAAATTTACAAAAAAATTACGGGCATAGCGATATCCATTCACTAGACAAGACACAAATTCAAAATATCATTGGATCAAAGAGCTATATTGGGGGCAGTATAGATTGGCGTTCAGCTCACTTACATCCTCTAAATTTTGCTTTAGGCTTAGCCGACTCCGCTAGCGACCTCGGTGTAGAAATATTTGAAAATTCTCTTGTTGATAAAATAGCTTATGGGAATAAAAATATAATACATACAAAACATGGTCAGGTTGAGGCAAATTATACAATAATTGCATGTAATGGATACTTGGGAAATCTCAATAAAGAAATATCCAAAAAAGTTATGCCTATCAATAACTTCATAGCAGCAACTGAAGTCTTAAATGATAGTCTTAAAAAAAGTATTTTAATGAAGGACATCGCTGTCGCTGATAGCAAATTTGTCGTGAATTACTTTCGTCTTTCACGCGACAACAGGTTACTATTTGGGGGTGGCGAAAGTTACGGATATAAATTTCCAAAAAATCTAGAAGCCACTGTTCGTAAGCCAATGTTAAGAATATTCCCTCAATTAAAGAGTATAAAATTTGATTATACCTGGGGTGGAACACTCGCAATAACAATGGGAAGAATGCCATATCTTTCACGCCTTAATAACTCTACCTATTCTGCTTCTGGATACTCAGGGAGTGGTGTAGCTATGGCTACTATGGCCGGTAAAATATTGTGTGAAGATATTTTAGGCGAAAACGGACGTTTCAAAACTATGAGCTCTATCATTACACCTAACTTTCCAGGTCGCGGCGCTTTGAGATCTCCATTATTAGCATTGGCCATGACTTGGTACAAAATGCGAGATGAACTAGGTTTCTAAAATACAGAAATCTTTCTTTAGCCAAGGNAATGCTTNTATCATATCNGCAACTATTGTTCTATCTAACAAGAGCTTAATCAGTGCAGCTATATGTCTCGGCATTTGATCAAATCCACCTGATCGCGAAAGAACCGAGATCGTTCGTGTCAAACTCCTCATTGGTAACGGCAGAAGGTCGACTCCAGAATGAAACCTTTGAGCATGCAAAAATCCAAGTGGTGTAGTTATTGTCCATGCAGCCTTATTTGCTACCAATGCTAGTGAGGCATGATAACTATCTAACTCAAACTTATGTGAAATATTTATTCTTTGGCGAAGTAAATGCGCATCAATTGACTGGCCCATTGCCTGGGCTGACGAATATCTTATAAATGGAATGTTAAGCAATTGCTCTAACTCGGAGCCATTTTGTTTAATAAGACCTTTTGGCGCAGCTACTACGAATGGATCTTTGACTACCGGGTAAACATCCATCCAGTCTTGGGCTTGCCCAAGATCAGCCGCTACGATCATATCTAACTTCCGTTTTTCTAACGAATCNTGGAGTTTAAGACTGTATGCGGTTTCCAGCTGGATTTGGCATCCACTAAATTCTTTTGCTAATTCTGTCAAAAGTTTTGGAGTAATATTGCCATCAAAATCTTCAATAACACCGAGCCTAAATTTTGTTAACTTAGTTAAGTCTTGGACAGCCAATTCAGCTTTAGCGTGCGATGCTTCCGATATTATTGACCTAGCGCGCTTTAAAAAAATTGTGCCAGCTTTTGTTAATTGATGTGGTCGTCTACTTCTATCGAGTAAAATTGCTCCCATCCCAGCCTCTAAATTCGAAATTTGCTGACTGATCGCTGATGGACTGGCTGACAGCCTTTTAGCCGCAGCTGAAATCGAGCTTTCTTCAGCGGCGGCAACAAAAATCTCGATTCCCCACAAGGTTATTCGACCGGGGCTTTCTACCATATTTTCTCCAGAAAATTCTTGCACTTTTTGCTAGTTTAGAGAATATTCTACTAGAATTATAAGTAAATGCAAATTGCCTAAGTTAACANTCTAGNAAAAAATTTTGGAGACAACAATGCGAGACGAGAACCCAAATAGTTGGGAAGCACGAGCAGACACACATTCAATGTATGGTTTTACAGATTTACCAACGATAGAAGAGCGTGGAGCTACAATCCTAACCCACGGTGATGGCCCGTATGTATTTGATGTCCATGGAAAAAAATACCTTGATGGAAATTCTGGTCTTTGGAATATGGTCGCTGGATTTAATCATAAAGGCCTAACCGAAGCAGCAAAAGCTCAATATGATCGATTCCCAGGATATCATGCTTTCTTTGGACGCATGTCAGATCAAACTGTCATACTATCNGAGAAATTGATTGAAGTTTCTCCTTTTGACAGTGGAAAAGTATTTTATACTAACTCGGGGTCCGAAGCTAACGATACTTTGGTGAAAATGTTATGGTTTTTAAACAAAGCAGAAGGAAACCCTGAAAAAAGAAAAATAATTACCAGAGTTAATGGCTACCATGGAGTAACAGCAGTGTCAGCTTCCATGACCGCCAAACCATATAATGAAGTATTTGGATTGCCGTTAGAAGGTTTTATTCATACTGATTGCCCGCACTACTGGAGGTTTTGCCAACCTGGTGAAAGCGAACAAGCTTTTACTCAAAGATTAGCGCAGAATTTAGAGAATCTAATCTTAAAGGAAGGCCCAGAAACGATTGCCGCGCTTGTTGCTGAACCAGTAATGGGCGCAGGAGGAGTAATACCTCCATCAGAAGGGTATTTTCAAGCAATCCAACCAATTCTTAAGAAACACAAAATTGCGTTAATCTCAGATGAGGTAATCTGTGGTTTTGGACGAACAGGACCAGTTTGGGGATGTCAGGCATACGATTTTTTACCTGATGCAATTATCTCATCAAAAAACTTAACAGCCGGTTATTTCCCTATGGGTGCCGTAATATTAGGTCCCGAACTGGCCTCTAAAGTACAAGCTGCTGCAGAGAGCACTGAAGAATTCCCTCATGGGTTTACGGCATCAGGCCACCCTGTAGGCTGCGCGATAGCCTTGAAGGCAATTAATGTTATCCTTAACGAGGGTCTAATAGAAAATGTTGGATTATTAACACCTAAATTTGAAGCAGGGTTGGCTGAATTGGCTTTAAACCCGAATATAGGAGAAGCAAGATCCAAAGGACTTATGGGGGCCTTGGAAGCGGTAAAAGATAAAAATAGCAAAACACCATTTGGACCAGAAGCAAATGTGTCAGAGAAAATAGCGAATGCTTGCTCAGACCTTGGGTTAATATGTAGACCTTTAGGACAGGCTATAGTTTTATGCCCTGCATTTATCTTAACTGGCTCTCAAATGGATGAAATGTTTGAAAAACTTACGAAGGCTTTACACAAAGTATTCTCAGAAGTAACTTAGTGAAATTGAACCATTATCTATTATTAAGCATTGCTTATGTTCTACTATTTTCAAAAGCTTTCCAAGCTTTCTCGAATTCTGAAAATGACATGCTTTCTTTTTGAGCAGGCTTCAAAATTATTTGTTCTGTATCAAGTAATTTAATAACCGCAGCTTCTAAATCAGGTATAATCTCATTGGGAATGACTAATGCTCCATGTTTGTCAGCATGAACCAAATCATTTGGGCTTACTTTTAACCCAAAAATGTTAACATCGACATTGATTTCTTCAATTCGAACAAATGAATGACTTGGACCAATTGAACCAGCAATTATGGGATAATCTTTTGGAAGATCATCAAGATCGCGCATCACTCCATTTGTGAGAGTACCAGAAATCCCAAATGCTTTATGTATGGTACAATTAATTTCACCCCAATAGGCACCAACTGCCTTTGGGAAATCTAAATCTTCTACCACAGCTATTGAAGGCTTATTTGAATCAGACATATATTTATAATATGCCATTCTTCTTGCTTTTATAACGTCAGCTACCTCATCAGAAGGCTCTAAAGCTTTGATACTAGCGGTGCGAGCAAACCCAATAATTGCTTTATTTTTTTGATCACTTGGGATCATAGTATCACGGGTGAATTTGGAAAAACCTCTTTTTCCCTGAGCCACTTCNATAGCGTTGCAAACTGTTGGAGTATCCACAGATCGTAATAAATTCAAAAGTGATGTTTTCATATATCCTCCAGCCAATNAGCATGCGCCATTGTCGTGATTTTTGGGTTGTTCTAATGTTAGAAGATGGCCTGAACCTTCTATAAATTCTANTTTATTAATTTTTGAAATTGTATGCATTAATTCATGAAGCTCAAGCGGGCATGAAACATCATTCCAGAAATTAAAACAAGTGTTGTCATGAGGCTAAAGCAGCGCCCTCCGATAAAGATTTAAGTTTTGCATAGGCAATTTGTGGGTCGACAGCTCCAAAGCCAGCAAAAGTACCAAATCCACAATCTGACCCTGCTATAACTCTATCTTTTCCAACAATATTCGTAAATCGCTCAATTCTTTGCGCAACAAGTTCCGGATGTTCAATAAAATTGGTCGTTGTATCAACCACGCCAGGAACTAATACCTTATTGTCAGGGATCTCAGATTTTCTATCTCTGAATACNGTCCATTCGTGCGCATGNCTTGGATTTGAAGTTTCAAATAATAAGTAACCAGCGTTCGTAGACATCAAGGTAGAAAACATTTTATCCATTGAAATATCACAACAGTGGGGACCTTCATAATTTCCCCAACAAATGTGAACCCTAACTTTCTCTTCTGGAACTTCTTTTAGCGCATAATTTAATGCTTCGACATGTGAAGCTGCAACTTTNAGGAATTCATCGTCAGTTAAATCATTAAAAAGCATGTGCCTAGAGAGGGCTAAATCTGGGCAATCCAATTGTAAATCCAACCCAGATGCTACGATTGTTTCATATTCTGTTTTCATAGCATCCGCTAATGCAGATAAATATTCTTCCCGTGTTTTATAAAAATTATTTTGTAAGAATAAGGAAACTACACCTGGAGAGGCGGCATTCATAAAACCCCTTGTTATTCCGTGTGCAGACATCGCAGCTTTTAAATTGCTGATATCTTTTTGTAATTCCCCCTGCCCTTTAGGAGAAACGGGGCCAGTACACATTGGTCTAGCATATTGAGGTGTACCCCCTTCATTAGCGAGGCGTTCCAAAAATGTTGGAAACATCTTAAGATCAGCTGGAGCATTTCTAGGGCTATCACCAGAAAAGCCTGTGTAACGATCCTTTACATAAGTTGCATAAGATATTTTTGAAGTTTCACCGTCACTAACAATATCAATTCCAGATTCTGCTTGCTTTTCAACCGTATCATGAACCGCTTTTGTCATCGTTTCGTCAAATGAAAACACATCATAAGGAACATCATTTTCACGAGCAAATATAAAATCAACAACCTCTTGTGATCTAGGTAGACTGCCAACATGCGAAGTAAGGATTCTTGTCATTTTTTTCTCCTATTACTTTAAATTTTTGGTCCACGTTGGGCCAGCAGGGTCATCATTAGATTTTACACGGTACATACTAGCTTCCCCAGCCATTGATGGCTCAAGTTTGTGTGAAAATCCAGCAGGCAAAATACATGTATCACCCGGATTTAAAGATACTGCTTGATTTTCCCACTTCAATGACCAATGCCCACGCATAGGCATCAGCACAATTGAATCCNCAAAGGTTAANACCTCATTATTTAATGATCCTCTAGTGATGAAATCCATTTCAAACCCTGGTTTATCTGGTAAAATTGCATCTTCACCAATCACTTTTACTGGTGATTTTCCTGCCAAGCCCATTAAATCTAAATATCGTGCTACATGCCTTGGTATGACATTTATTGCAGCTGGTTCTGGCATCTCAGATAATTTTTCATCTGATAATATAGGCATGGGCGCAACGCCTTCAGGCAATTGTTGATTTTTTTTACTATCATAAAGCTTTCCATTATCTCCTAAGATTAATCCATGCTCGGCAGCATCTTGAATAACTTGAGGTGCCCATGTCACGCCACCTCCTGCATCATCGCCCCCTAAAACGGCCATTATCATTCCATAATCTAGACCAATATTTTCAAACCCACGAAATATCCCAGTCGGTATATTAATTATATCGCCTTCTTCTAAGACTACTTCACCAGCTTTACCCCACCGTCCCCAAAAAAATCTCCATCTGCCTTTTAGCACAAAAAAAACTTCAGCAGTGGTATGGCTGTGTAAAGAGTTCCTACATCTTGGTGGTTGCCCAGCTGCGCCAATATTAAATCCTGGAGTATCTTTTATATGTACATGCTGATCTGGACTCTCAGAAACGCCACCCCCAATTATAGTAAAATTTTCTTTTTGGTCACTGCCAGGAGTATGTGCATCAATAAACGCAGTTTTACATGGGATTAAATCTCCATACCTAACAATACGCGCCTCTAGTTCGTCTGATGTCATTTTACTATCCTGTCTTCATTGCGATTTGTTTCCAAATCGAAGTTTCGTCATAAAGAGTATATTCTCTTCGAATTCCCCATGGACCAAATTCTACGTGGCTTGCTCCCATAACGTGCACTTCAGCACCAGTTGGCTTTCCAAAAGCGCCCCAACCGTCATGTTTTCCAGTCAAACTCCACCGAATAGCAGCCCTAGGAGGCATCAGTGGGTCTTCTCTTCCTATCTGATGCTCGACAGAAAAAATTGCAGATGGAAATGCTGCTCGTAATTTAGTCCAAAAACCATCAACACCATCGGATGAATATAATTCGGTCCCACCAGGGTAAAAGCCTGTCACAGCTCGATCATATTCTGCAGGAATTACGCTCAAATCAGCAGACATAATCTTATTTAATATATCTGAATACTTTTCGCCCCACTCATTATCATTNCCGCGNCCAGTGTACGGACCAGGCTTATCAATAGATGGATGGAAGGGCTGTATACATTTTTCAGNACCACCCTCTCTCTCAATAAGATCTATAGCATACTCTTTAGGATCCCAATCCAATTGGCGCACCACAGCGCCTTGATCTCTTATCAACCACTCATCATTAATTTGGTTATTTATTGCGTGGCAATCTGCAATCACTCTATATCGTAATTGCTTACCCGAAGCTTTTCCATACACACCATCACCTAGATGTGTTGCAGTNGTTAAAATTCTATGAGAAGAAAGCATCCCATCTTCTGGAGATCCAGACCAAATAACATCCTCACCCAAAAGTCTCCGATCAGGAAATTCAGCCAATGTTGACATTGTTGCAGCTATAACTCCCTCATTCCCAAAAACGATTGAGCCAGGTGATCTCACTGGGATATCTTTAGAGTAATAATGATTTAAAGTTTCTAGTCCTCTATCTTCCCAAATTTCCTTTGTAATACCGATGATGAAATCAGGTAAATCTGCAAATTTTTTATCAAAACCTTTCATTTTTCCATCCCTCTGGAATTCGAGATGAGCCCCTTACTATAAGAGGACCATCAATTGCTATGCGTCTTGGATTACTTGCCTTATGCTCTATCTGGTCTATCAAAATAGAAACTGTTTCTTCAACTAATTGCTTTGCCGGCTGACGAACTGTTGTTAGAGAGTAACCAGACCAACTGGCAGCTGAAACATCGTCATATCCAATAATAGAAACATCATTAGGTACGCTTAAACCAAGCTCTATTCTTAACACATCCATTACACCTATTGCCATATGATCATTGGCAACAAATACTGCATCTGGGTGATCATTTCGATCAAACATTCTTCTTGCTGCTTCACGTGCTTGTTCGATTTCAAAGTTACCAACATCTCTAGAAAAGAGCTTAATTTGTGCCGAGTTTAAACCACTCAAAAAACCTGTTTCACGATCTCGTTGAGTTGAAGCTCCTTCCCAACCTGCAATATGCGATATCCGTTTATGACCACCCGCAATCAAAAAATCAGCAATTTTTCTACCACCGCTTACATTATCTGAACCAACTGAAGATAAACGATCATCGTCTTGGCTCCTGTTGAAGAGTACAACTGGGACACCCGCTCTCTGACAATCTTTGGCCAAATCTGATGACATAGCCACAGATGCCAGGACAATTCCATCAACCTGGTAATCCATTATTTCCTGTAATACTTCATCAACATTACCTGAAGTTTGAGANGCCATAAAAATTAAAACATGATATCCTTTTTCTTTCAATTCATTCGACAATCTTTCCAAAGCATCAGGATAAAATAAATTGTCTAAGTATGCTACTACGAGNCCAATCATTCTACTTTTTCCAGACACCATTGCACGTGCTAAGACATTTGGGCGATAACCAAGATCAGTTGCAGCCTTACGAACTCTTTCAACAGTTTTTTTTGAAGCCGAAGCCCCAGGAGTAAACACTCTACTCACCGCCGACTGACTAACACCAGCTTGTTTGGCCACCTCCAAAGATGTAACTTTTTCCGAAGTCATTTAATCAGCAGTCCAACCTCCATCAACAATCATGGCAGATCCAGTTACTAGACTAGAAAGATCCGAAGCGAGATAAAGCACAGCTCCCATTATATCCTCAACTTCACCAACACGTTCCAATTTTATCTTTTTTAGCACCCAATCCATCTTCTCAGAATCATTAAATGTTTTTTCAGTGAACGCTGTTTTAATGAANGTAGGGCAGATTGTGTTCACTCGGATTTTTGATGAACCAAGCTCAATCGCCATCGATTTTGTAAACCCTTCTACAGCAAATTTTGAAGCACAATACACAGCTCGCTCCAGGCCACCAACATGAGCCATCTGACTTGAGATGTTGATTATTGAACCTGCTTTGCCAGAATTTAACATGCCATTTGCGACCGCTTGCGATAGAAAATATGCACCTCTAACATTCACTGCCATCACNTGATCAAAATCTTCAACCGTCGTCTCTATCATTGGAGAGTGGCGCGCTAGACCAGCACTATTAACAAGAATATCAAATGGTCCATTTTTGTTCACTAAAGAAATTGTTTCTTCTACTTTCGCAATATCCATTTCTAGATATTTCGTCTCCCATCCCTTCTCTTTCATTTGCTCAAAGATGTTTTTTAACTCATTAGTTCTTCGAGCAGCAATTGTGACAATTGCCCCATGTGCTGCNAGCACGCAGGCACTTGANAATCCAATTCCTGATGAAGCTCCAACAACAAGGGCTTTTTTTCCAGTCAAATCAAATGAAGGCACTTCTGGGAGCTTAGGTAGATTCTTCATTATTCCGCCGCCTTACCATACTCAATATTTTTTCCCCCATATCGACGTACTCTGATATTGCATTGCTCTGCATGACCTACAAAACCTTCCAAAATACAAAGTCTCGAGCCATATTCTCCAAGCATTACCGCGGCTTCGTCTGTCAATATTCGCTGATAGGAATGTGTTTTTAAGAATTTNCCTACCCATAATCCACCAGTATATCGTCCAGCCTTCTTTGTAGGCAAAGTATGATTAGTGCCAATTACTTTATCACCATTTGAAACATTGGTTCGGGCTCCCAAAAATAAAGCACCGTAACTACTCATATTTTCTAAAAACCAATCATCGCGATCAGTCATTACTTGAACATGTTCTGAAGCTATATCATTTGCAGTAGCCAACATTTCATCATAGGAATCACATAGGATAACTTCACCATAGTCCCTCCAACTAACCCCAGCGGTATCAGCAGTNGGCAAGATCTTTAGTATTCGATCAATTTCAATCAATGTTTCATTGGCTAGTTTCTCAGATACCGTAAGAAGTACCGCCGGAGAGTCGTAACCATGCTCTGCTTGACCTAAAAGATCGGTTGCACACAATTCCCCATCTACCGTTTCATCAGCAATAATCATAGTTTCAGTTGGCCCTGCAAAAAGATCAATTCCAACTCGGCCAAATAACTGCCGTTTTGCTTCAGCTACATAAGCATTTCCTGGACCAACCAACATATGTACCGGATCNATTGTNGAGGTTCCTAAGGCCATTGCTCCAATCGCTTGTATTCCTCCCAAAACATATATTTCGTGTGCTCCTCCAAAATGCATCGCTGCAACAACCGCAGCGTTTGGTTTCCCTTTAAAAGGAGGTGTACATGCTATGATCCTTGGAACTTTCGCAACTGACGCAGTCGCAACTGACATATGAGCAGAGGCGACCATTGGGAACTTGCCAGCAGGAACGTAGCAACCAACTGATTGCACTGGTATATTTTTATGCCCTAAAATGACNCCCGGCAGTGTTTCAACCTCAACATCCGTCATGGAAGCGCGTTGAATTTCAGCAAAATTTCTTACCTGTTGCTGTGCAAATTTAATATCAGATAGTTCTCTTTCTGTTAGGGANTCTACTAGCTCTTCAATTTCAACTTTAGTTAATTTGAAGGAATTTGGGTTATAATCATCGAATTGAATACTTAATTCGCGAACAGCTCCATCACCACCTTTTTCAATTTTTTTTAAGATATTTTCGACAGTTTCTTTTATTTTTTGATTTGCATTTTCCTTCTCTTCTCGAGATTTTCCACTCTTCAAATATCTTACCATTATTCAGCCCTCTGATTTAAGGCTTGAAGCCTTATTCGAATTATTATCATATTTCTCCCAACCTTCACCTTTAAAGCAATCCACATTTAGCTGCTCAAGAATATGAGGGAAATCAACCATCACCCAATTATCTACTATCTTACCATTCTGAACCTTCCAAAAATCCATATATTTGATTTTCACTTTCTTTCCACTCGCTGGTATCCCCATAAACTCCCCAGAATGGATAGCTTCTTGATGTCCAAAGGCAGCAGCCCATTCACCCATAAAAATGCGAGCTTCATCGATGCAAATCTTATCAGAGAATGCTTCTTGAAATGGTTTTTGCCAATTACTCTGGAATTCAGCCAAACCATTTTTTGTACCACAACCGGTATTGCCCATCCATCTAAAATTTTCAGAAAAAAATTCTCCAATATCAGCTATACGATGATCATTCAAACCATCAACCATACTCTCAATTACTTTCTTCGTTTCAGACGTTTTTGACAAATCTGTATCACGAGTTAACTCAGCCTGCANAGGTCGAGAACCTTTCATTTAAATTACCTCTCNCATAATACTCTCTCCCGAAGACACATTAAAAAGATGGCACTTGTTACTCGGAATTTTCACTTTAATCGTCTCACCAATATTAACACGATAGTCCTTCTTAGCTTTAATCGATATAAGTTGATTATCAGTTTTAACAGTTACCATTGTCGCATCTCCCAGCAACTCAAACGAAAAAACTTGAGCTGACAAATTTGGGCTATTGGTAACAACTTCTGCATCTTCCGCCCTAAAGCCTAAGATCACCTCACCAGATGCATCTGAAGTCAACCCTGTTATTTTTAGATTTTCTTGTTCAAATGAACCGTCCTTGATATTACCCGATATCAAATTCATTGCGGGCGATCCTATGAAACCTGCCACGAACGTATTTGAGGGTGTTTCATATATTTCTGCTGGGGTGCCAACTTGCTGAATTTTACCCTCGTTCATTACAACAACTCGATCAGCAAGAGTCATTGCTTCTATCTGATCATGGGTCACGTATATGGTTGTTGTAGATAATTCATGTTGCAGATTTTTTATTTCGGCACGAGTTGAGATTCTTAGTTTTGCATCTAAATTTGATAATGGCTCATCCATCAAAAAAACTCGAGGCTCTCTGACAATTGCTCGNGCCAAAGCAACCCGTTGTCGTTGCCCACCAGATAATTCAGAGGGTTTGCGTTCAAGCAAGTCTGATAATTCAACCTTTTCTGCCGCGCGCAGCACCATCTCATGATGTTTACTTTTTTCAATTTTTCTAACTTTTAGAGGGAATTTGATATTTTCATAAACTGTCATATTAGGATAAAGAGCATAAGATTGAAAAACCATCGCAACATCACGATCTTTNGGATCTTCCAAATTTACTAGCTCATTTTCAATCCATATTTCTCCCTCGGAAACCTCTTCAAGCCCCGCAATCATTCTCATCGTAGTCGTTTTACCACATCCAGATGGACCCAGAAGCACAAGGAATTCTTTATCTTGAATATCTAAGTTAAAACTATCTACTCCAACAAAATTTCCCCAACGTTTTGTTAGATTTTTTAATTTTATTTCAGCCATATTTTAAAACCTAATTTCTACCAAGAATACACTAGACATTTGAATAACACGTTGGCAAGGTAAATTTGCATTCGTATGCAAAAATGGAGAATAAAATGAAAATTGACGCTCACCATCATCTCTGGAATTTAACTAAAGTTAATTATCCTTGGCTGATGGATAAGGGGAAAATTCGATTCTTTGGCGATCCAACAGACATTCAAAGAAATTATTTATGGCAAGAATATTCCCAAGACGCGAAAAATGCTGGCTTTCAAGGCTCCGTGCATATTCAGGTAGGTGCAAGTGACCCGATTCAAGAGGCAAAATGGGTCGACTCTATAAATAAAGAAACGCAATATTGGCCTGTTGCTCAAGTCGCATTTGCCGATTTAACGGATGCGGAGTTATCTAGAAACTTAGATCGTCTACAGGAGTTGAAATCAGTTAAAGGTATACGTCAAATTGTAGGTAGAGCTCCAGAAGAAGACACATTAACAAGCTTAAGTANATTATTAGANAATCCCAATTTCTTAAAGGGCTTAAATNAGATTTCTGAACGAGGTTTAACTTTTGACTTACAATTGATTCCAGAGTTCATGGAAATCATAGCACCTATCCTCAAAAAAGTACCAAATCTTAATGTGGTGCTTTGTCATGCAGGATCTCCTTACAATAGGACTTTAGCAGGTTTAAGTGATTGGAGTGAACGGTTAAAAGATTTATCAAATCTTAATAATGTTTATTGCAAACTGTCAGGTCTTGGCATGTTTGAGCACAATTGGTCGACAGAGACTATTAAACCAATTGTACAAACAGTAATTAATCAATTTGGACCTGAAAGAGTAATGTTTGGATCAAATTTCCCAGTAGATTCAATTAGCTCTAATTTTAAGAAGCTCTCAACATCGTATGAGACAATCNTGAGCCAATACCCAACAACGCAACAAAATGAAATTTTTGGATTAACAGCTAAAAATTTTTACTCACTTACTTTATAGAACACTCATTAAGGTTTCTTTTTGTCCAAAATTCCTCTAGCCAAGAAATCAACTCCAAGTTGATTCCAAAAATGTAACAAATCAATAAATATCCAATTCTCAGTTAGCTTTTCACCGTCTCTCCGATAAATATCGATCACACGCATGTCAGCAGATTTTTCAAATTCTGGCATCCCCATAAAGCCACCTGTTGGCCTCAATGTTAAATTAGGCCAACCAAAAAAACCCCCAAAACAACCTTCAGACATTCTACATATATGTCCATTGAACACTCGTTTATCAAAGCCCTCTCTAAAAGGCCCTGAATGCTGTTTTGCGTATCTTTCAATGGTATAAGTTGCGCCTATACCCTCTGGTCCCCACCATATCATATCATCATTCCACGAACGTGCTAACTCATCTTCTAATGGCTCCTCCCGCCCCCCTGTCCAGTTTTTTATATCTCCAACCATATAGTTAATAGCTTCCAAGGTTTTTCTTGTTTCCTCAGCACTCTGCTGACTAAANAATAACCCATCGTGATTTAGTGGCCCAGGCTGAATGAGATGAGCAGCTGTTTGGACCTTAAAAGGAGTCATACCAACTTGCTTCATCAAGTGTGGAATATCAAAATACATAGCCGTTTCCACAATTTTATTTTCTTCAATTCTATTGAATTCACAGTAACGTAAGAAGGCCATCTTACCTGTCGACGTTATTCCCAACCAGTCATTATCAAATAAACCCATCAAATGCCCCATTGAAACAACCCAAGTTCCTCCAGCCTCCAATGAATTATCACCAGCCATAAAAATATCCATTCTACGCTGCATTCTAGAGATTGCTTCCTTAAAAGTGATCCAAAACGATGTCATTACCTCGTGAGAAGAATTTATTTCATTAAATGGGTGAAATCCCCGCCACAGGTACTNATCTGCAAGATATTTATTTGCGATTTCATAATGTTGATCACCAACGGCCTTATCCAACTCTCNATAATAGTTGAGAACAAACTCTTTTTCGATTTGNTAACTTTTCATATTTTCAACTTACACTNAGAAATTTTTGCTTAACCCATCTGATCCAAAGTCATCCTTTTACGGCTCCAGCAGTTAGTCCACTTACAATTTGTCTTTGAAAAAACATTACTAAGACAAACAACGGCAACGTTGCCGAAACAACTGCAGAAACAGCAAACATAATGTTACCTTTAACCTGCGTTGACCCTAGAAAACTATTTATCTTTGGAATCATAGTTTGATTTTCTTGGGACAATAATAAGGCTGTAACGGTAAAATCATTGTAGGCTAATAAAAAAGAGAACAATCCTGTTGTTATTACTCCTGGCCACATCACCGGAATTATAACATGTCTGAAAGCTTGAAACCGAGTACATCCATCCACCATGGCACTTTCGTCCATGTCTTTTGGTATATTAAGAAAAAATGAGTGTAACATCCAAAGTGTGAAAGGCTGATTGATAGCAACCATAACAATTATTGTAGTAGGTAAATGCCCCCAAAGGTTCCATTGGAAGAATGGAAGTAGATATCCAGATACCAAGGTTATATGTGGCATTGCTCTAAAAATCAGTGCGAGCATTAACAACCAAAAGGCATAACGATAACCAGATCGAGCTAAGGCGTACCCCCCTAATGTCCCCAATGTTAGGGAGATCACAACGACCGAAACAACAACGATAGAAGTATTAATGACAGATCGCCAAAACTCATGAGTGACCCAAGCACCCTCATAGCCAGATCCAGTAAAGTTATTTCCTGTTTCAACTAATGTTCTAACTCCAAAGATAGCATACTTCCAATCTACCTTGGAGAAAAAATCTGCCTCCACTTTAAAACTACCCCAAAAAGTCCACAAAAAGGGGAACACTGCGATAAANAGCCATATAACTACGAATANTACCAATACTAATGTTAAACTGGTTGGGCGTTGTTGCGCTTTAATATTCATAAAGAAATCCTTNAAACAGATTTTGCATTAAAATCTCTCCATGTTCGAATCAAAACTGGTACCAATAATATTCCAACACCTATAATCGTAAGCATCGATGTNGCCGAGGCAGAGCCAAAATACTGAATTTCTCCACCACGTAAATCATTGTAAATTATCCAGGACAAAGACGTAGCATTAGCTTGAGCTGAAAACCCTATAATTGGCTCAAATACTCTAAAATTATCCATCAATAGAATAAGTGTAATAAAAACAACTAAAGGCATTATATACGGTACAACTACGTATCTTATCCGTTCCCAACGATTTGCCCCATCAATCATGGCTGCTTCTAAAGTGTCNTCTGGCACTGTCTGAAGACCAGCATAAAAAACAATAAATGAAAAAGGCAATGAGGCCCAAATTCCATATACCATCAACATTATCCAAGTAAGTGTCTTAGAGGCCTTCAATGACAAATCATTATCATTGAAGATTCTTTGTAAAGTTGAACCAATAATACCTTCAGCATCCGTCATCCAAAAAAGTATTAAAGCTCCAACCAATGGTGTAACAATCATAGGAAGTAACGACATAAAAATTGTTGGACCTTTGAACACAGGTGGCAAAGAATTGACTGCTAATGCGATAAATAAACCAAGAACAATAACAAAAGGTGTCACACAAAAAGTATATGTAATGGTGAATAAAAGCGCCTTGTAAAAAGGTAAATTTAATAGAGCCCCAAAAAACTGAGCGACAGATGACGCTTCTGACCAAGCGGATCGCACTTCTTTAACAGCAAGATGGTTTCGGTTCGTGTAAGTTTTAAAACCATTGAACTTTCCAAGTGGTTTTTGCTTTTGGATTTCAGCCGTAGCTGCAACGTCAACGGATACTTCAGTCTTACATCCAAATGGTCCGCACACCTCTGCTTCAATCAATACTTTATCATGTTTTACAAATAATGACTGAGTGAAAACTGAAATTATGGGCAAGGCTATAAATAAAACCATCGCAGCCAATGATGGTAAAATAAACCACATAAAGGTGCGATGCTTCATAAATCAGATCCGTTAGAAATTTCTAATTTTTCTATGATATATAATTAAAGGGGATTGGCACTGCCAATCCCCTTTAATCTATTAGTCTAAAAAGCCTTTTTCTTTAGCTGCAGCATTATATGCCGCCTCAATATCAGCTAATGCTTGTTCTGCACTTTCACTTCCTTGTAAGAATTCAGCAAGTTCCGCACCTGCTGCACCGTGCAAAGTACCCATAAATGGAAGCATTGGATATGGTGCTGCACCGTTTGCTGCAGTTGCTGTTACCCCAGCAGAAGCAGCACTAGGTTTGTAACCATCAATCAACCAAACAGTTAGATCGTTGTTTGCCATTACCATTTCTCTCGAAATACCATTCATCATAGCTATGAAAGAAGCTTCTGCATCTGCGTCAGACACATTTGACGCGATTGAAAAACCATCCCACCACAATGTAGAGCTTGGCCTTGGGCCGTCACCTAAGAATGGTGCAGAGGCCACCACAGTGTTAGACGTAATTTCTTCAGTAGAACCTTCAGCATCCATTATTGGTCCCGCACGTGTTCCCCAAAAATTTGCTAATGCTAAATCGCCAGCTTCCCATAAAGCTTGAGTAGCATCAGAGTTAAATGTCAAGAAATCTGGATTTGAATACTCTGTTAAAGCCTTCATCATGTTCAACGTAGCAATTCCATGCTCATTATTAACACTGACTTCGGCAGTTCCAGGCTTGAAGAAATCTGCACCTGTACCCATGTACATATTGACAAATTCTTCTCCTAAATTCCAACCTGGGGCTGTGTTGAACGCAAATGGATGATCCATTAATCCCGCACTTTTTATAGCCTTAGCTGCTGCTAAAACTTCTTCATAAGTTGTTGGCGCTTCAACTCCAACTTTTGCAAGAATATCTGAACGGTAGAACAAATGCTGCGCATTCGCCATAAATGCAATAGCCATTATCTTCCCATCAATGGTAACCAACTGATGTTTTTGTAAAGATCCGCCATGCTTAGCGACCAAGTCATCAAGTGGTCTGACCAATCCTTCTCCCATTAATGGAACAAGAGAGCTATTTGCTAAAACCACAACCGAATACTCTGCAGGATTTGCGGTTAAACCAGGAACCTGAAGGCTATTGTGCTCTTTAGTGTGATTTTTCGAAATTGTAACGCCATCTCCAGCACATGACTCAGCTGCTGAAACAACCGCGTGTAACGCTGGAAAATCATTTGCTAGAATACTGACATTTCCACCCGAAATGCCGCAACCAGCGTAAGAAANAGTTGCACTGCCAACTAATATAGCAGCAGAAGCAACCATTGATTTGAATTGAAACATTTTTTCCCCCATGGAGCAAAAGTAGTTTTTCACCACTACCTTAATTAATATTAACACATACAAATTTTCGAATCGTCTCAGATTTGCATACGAATGCAAGTTTCGCAGTGAATTCGGGAAAACGCAATAAATTTATTAATTAAAATTCTAATGAGCATNACTAAAATAGCTATTTAACAGGTCACGTTAAATCATTTCTTGCTTGGAAATTCTGCCATCTACCAACTAGTTAANGGTGCCGAATTTCCAATATCAATTCGTAACACCTTCTTAATTATAGAAATAAAGATCTCCTAATTTTCTTTCATCAAATGGCGGTTAAACCTCCATCAATCGCAATNGANTGACCCGTCATAAAACTATTTGCTGGATCAGCAGCAAACAATATGCCTGAGATAATTTCAGAAACTTCCCCCATTCGGCCCATTGGCATACCCTGGGTCAAACTTTTTGTCGCTTGCGCTCTGTCATGAGTAGACGTTTCAAAAAAACTTTCCACCATTGCCGTCTTCGTAAAAGCTGGGCAAATCGAATTTATACGAATTCCACGTTTTGCGTATTCGGCAGCCGCTGATTTTGTCAATCCAATCACCCCGTGCTTGGCTGCCGAATAAACCGACATTAACGGTGCCGCCACCAAACCCGCTGCCGATGCGACATTTACAATAGAACCAAGGCGCTCAGCTTCTTCATATTGTTTTGCCATCACGGGAAGTTGAGCTTTCATCGCTATAAAGACAGCCATCAAATCCACATCTATAACCCGCCTAGCAAGCTCATCCTCAATCAATGGAAGTCGAACGACGTCATGAGAAATCCCGGCATTATTTAATGCTATATCCAAACCACCAAATGACTTAACCGCTAATTCAACAATAGCATTATGCGTAGCACTTTTGGTAACATCGCCTGCTAACGTAATCATTCGATCAGAAGCTCTTAATTCTCTCTCTAAATCGTCTAATTTTTCTGCCTCCAAATCAGAAGCTACTATGCAAGCACCTTCCCGTAAAAAAGCTTCAACAGCTTTGGAGCCAATCCCTCCGGTAGCACCCGTTACGATCACCACTTTATCTTGAAACCGCATTCTTTTTAGTCCTTTATTAATTGTTCGGCCATATTTGCCAAAATTGGTATTGCGGCAGCCATTTTTTTTGCTCGCTCTGGATTTGAAGCATTTCCTTCCCGCGCCCGCATGACCACACCTTCTAAGATTGCTGCAAGTCTAAAAAATGAAAATACTAGATAAAAATTCCAATTATCTATCTTTGAAATCCCTCTAATTTGACAATATTTTTCTACATAAGTTTCTTCGGTAGGGATTCCTAATTCTATTCGATTTAATCCGTTTAATCCGCGCATACCACTAGAATATGGCAATCTCCACTGCATACATTGATAAGCTAGGTCAGCTAGCGGATGTCCCAATGTAGACAATTCCCAATCTAAAAGTCCGATAATCTTTGGTTTGCTTTGATCAAATACCATATTATCTAAACGATAATCTCCATGAACTAGGGATATTTGTCCATCATCTGGCGGCAAACTACCTTCGAGAAATGTAATAACATTTTCCATTACTGGCTCTTCTGTCAGCCGGGAAATTCTATATTGCTTAACCCATCTATCAGTTTGCCTCGCAAAATAATTTCCAGGCTTGCCAAAATTAGACAGGCCTACCTTGTCAATATCCACAGAATGCAAATCAGCTAGAATTTGGCACATGGAGTTATATAAACCCGTTCTCGTAGCTTTATCGACCTCAGGAACACTTGGATCCCAAAATATCCGCCCAGGAAGATACTCCATAATATAAAACATACGACCCAGTGGATTATCATTATTATCAGCAAGAAAGAATACTTTAGGAACCGCAACTGCCGTATTTTTTAGGGCCTTTATAACTCGATACTCACGGTCTACAGCGTGTGCAGATTTAAGCAATTCACCGGGTGGTTTTGCTCTAAGCACATAGGTCGATGTAAGTGTCTTTAACTTATAGGTTGGATTAGATTGTCCAGTCCCAAATTTCTCAATATTTATCAAATCATCAAAATCATCGATGTGAATTTTTAAATATGAGCTTAACTCTATCTTATCAATTTCCATACTTTTCATGAAATCAACATGGCTTTCAATTGGGTTTTAAACAAGAGAAACTTCTGCTAAAGTAGCAAAAATTTTATGATACTGTTGACAGTTGGTCATTAGCACCATTTGTTGGCAGTAAATTCAAAAGGAACCACAAGATGAATCTTGGAATGTCAGATAAAGTAATAGAACTACGCGCTCAGGTAGCAAAAATGATGAAAGAAGAAATAATCCCTTTAGATAGCGAATATTTAGCTGAGGTAAACAAAGGTGATCGCTGGCAATTTACTGAAAGACAGACCGAAATTATCGAAACATTAAAATCGACAGCTAAAAACCGAAAGTTATGGAATTTTTGGCTAACTGATTCAAACAAGGGCTANGGCTTAACAACCGTCGAATACGCTTATTTAGCCGAGGAAATGGGAAAAGCACATATCGGAGCAGAGGTGTTTAATTGTAGTGCGCCAGATACAGGCAACATGGAGGTATTTGAAAGATATGGCACAACCGCTATGAAGGAGCGCTGGTTAAAACCACTTTTAAACGGTGAGATAAGATCATCCTACCTCATGACCGAACCTGATGTGGCCTCTTCAGATGCGACAAACCTTTCTTTGTCGTGTGTAAAGGATGGAAATAGCTACATATTAAATGGCGAAAAGTGGTGGGCCTCAGGAGCTGGTGACCCCAGAACAGCTGTTTACATTGTAATGGTTCGAACACCAAATGAAGGACCAAAACACAACCAACATTCGATGATTGTCGTAGATCCTAAAACCACAGGNATTGAGAAACTCCGCCCAATGGAAGTTTATGGCCATGATGATGCTCCACATGGACATTTTCATATCAGATTTACAGATGTAAGAGTNCCAGCGGAGAATTTGCTCCTAGGTGAAGGGAGAGGGTTTGAAATTTCNCAGGGTAGATTAGGACCTGGGCGAATCCACCACTGTATGCGAGCAATTGGACAGGCAGAAAAAGCTCTNGAGTTAATGACTCGAAGATCTTTGGCGCGTGAGGCTTTCGGCAAACCAATTGCAAAATTGGGCGCAAATTACGATATCATTGCTAATGCTAGACAAGATATCGAAATGGCAAGATTACTGTGCCTNAAAGCAGCATGGATGATGGACCAAGGGGATAAACGCGCTGCAGCCCCCTGGATTAGTAAAATTAAGGTTGTAGCACCTCTTGTNGCGCTTGAAGTTACAGATCAAGCAGTGCAGATGTATGGTGCGCAAGGAATTAGCCAAGACACTCCTTTGGCTCGACAATGGGCGGGATTAAGAACTTTACGATTAGCAGACGGTCCCGACGCAGTTCACCGCAGACAGGTTGCTCGAGCTGAACTGCGAAAATATACTCAAGAAAGAGTATAAAAATTACTGTGTTTTTTGTTTAAATAATTGCCTAATAAGAGCACGATAAAGTTTTAAAGCATCGAAGGGAAAGAACCATGAACCCTGATTGGATAAGTGGACTAGCGGGTGGATTAATGATTGGTGTAGCAGCTAGTGCATTTCTACTAATGAATGGTCGTATAATGGGGGCAAGTGGAATTTTAGGTGGCTTGATAGACCTGACAGGCCAGGCAAATGCACGAGAACGCATAATTTTTTTGTTAGGTTTAGTTATCAGTCCTGTTTTGTTAATACAATTTANAGGTGTTAAGGATACGCATCTGACTTCAAACATTTCTTTGATCATCTCGGGCGCACTGCTGGTTGGGATAGGCACCAGATTAGCAAATGGTTGTACTTCAGGTCATGGTGTATGCGGTATCTCAAGACTCTCACTGCGAGGCATAATGGCGACAATATTTTATCTACTCAGTGGTGTTATATCGATCATTGTATTCAAGACTATGCTGGGAGTGATTTAATGAAAAATCTAATTGCTCTTTTTTGCGGTAGCTTATTTGGAATGGGCCTTTTTATTTCTGGAATGACAGATACCACTAAAGTTCAAGGATGGCTTGATATATTTGGNAATTGGGACCCAACACTGGCGTTTGTACTTGGTGGAGCAATAGTTCCTATGTCCCTTACTTGGAGGCTATCAAAAAAGATAAAAAAACCAATATATAAAGACACTTTCCCCGAAGAAATTGAACAAAAATTGGATAAACCACTTATTGTTGGGTCCATATTTTTTGGAATGGGCTGGGGACTTTCAGGTTTATGTCCAGGCCCAGCAATTGCTGCATTGGGTTTTGGTGGCTGGCAAGGATTAATGTTTTTCTTTACTATGGCCATTGGTATGATACTCACTCCCTTTATAGCCAAATATTTAAAATAGGTTGAAATAGAGGTTAAAAGCCCTAGGTAAAACTNACGTAAAAATTGATTGGATAAGAAAATGACGACTGAACCACCAAAGCTAAAATCCAAAGATGCTCCAGACCTTTCGAGGTTTGACTGGAATGATCCCCTTCGCTTTGAAGATCAATTAAGCAATGATGAAATAATGATAAAAGATAGCGCAAAGTCTTACGCTGCTGAAAAGCTGCAACCACGAGTAACTGAAGCTTTTGCCAACGAGACGACAGACCAAAAAATCTTTACTGAGATGGGAGAAATGGGTCTATTAGGTGTAACAATCCCCGAAGAATATGGGGGTTTAGGTAGTTCATATGTTTCATATGGATTAGTCGCACGAGAAATTGAGCGTGTTGATAGTGGCTATCGATCAATGATGTCAGTTCAGAGCTCGTTAGTAATGTATCCAATTTATGCGTACGGTTCAGAAGAACAGCGTAAGAAATATTTACCTGACTTATCAAGTGGAAACCTAATAGGATGTTTTGGCTTAACAGAGGCTGAAGCCGGTTCAGACCCTGGATCGATGCAAACACGCGCAATCAAAACAAAAGCTGGATATAAGATCACTGGTTCAAAAATGTGGATCTCCAATGCACCAATAGCAGATGTCTTTATAATATGGGCAAAGTCTGAGGAACATGGCGGAGCAATAAAAGGATTTATTTTAGAGAANAATATGAAAGGTTTAAGTGCACCAAAAATCGAAAATAAGATGAGCCTTAGAGCCTCAATTACTGGTGAAATAGTTATGGATGGTGTCGAGGTTGGNGAAGACGCTCTGCTACCACATGTCTCTGGATTAAAAGGACCTTTTGGGTGTCTTAATCGTGCAAGATATGGTATAAGTTGGGGCGTACTNGGGTCAGCAGAAACATGTTGGCATGCAGCATTAAATTATGGTTTAAATCGTAAGCAATTCAAAAAACCGTTGGCGAGCACTCAATTATTTCAAAGAAAACTTGCAGACATGATGACTGAGATAAGTCTTGGATTGCAGGCAAGCCTTCAAGTAGGAAGGCTTATGGATGAAGCGAAAGCAGCACCTGAAATGATTTCNATTGTTAAAAGAAATAATTGTGGAAAAGCACTCGATATTGCTCGAAATGCGCGTGATATGCATGGTGGCAATGGCATAAGTTTAGAGTACGAAGTTATTCGNCATATGTTAAATTTAGAGACAGTCAATACCTATGAAGGAGCACATGATGTCCATGCGCTCATCTTAGGTAGAGCTCAAACTGGTATACAAGCATTTTTTTAGGTTCCAATCTTAAAGATTAAGTAAGAAAATTGCGAGAAAGANCGTTAACCGCGCAACTTACTACCCAAGGGATCAAACGGTGCTTCTTTTAACATCACAGCATCATGATTTTGACCAATTACCGCGACATGAAATTCATTTCCATCGATCGCATGATCTGTCTTAATCATACATATTGCGAGCGACTTGTCACAAGTATAACCATATGCTCCTGACGTCACCCTTCCAACGGGCGTNCCATCTCTCAAAAACACTGGCTCTCCCCCNGCTGGATCAGCATTTCTATCCGCAGTAACCTCTAANACTACTAACTTCTCTCTGGGTTTTTGATCCTTAATCTTTAGATAAGCCTCTTTACCTAAAAAACTTGGTTTATCTAATTTTATCAACCTATCTAACCCGACCTCTTGTGGCCAGTACTCAGGTGAATACTCTCTTCCCCAAGAACCGTAACCCTTTTCAACTCGAAGACTTAATAATGATCTTCCACCAACTGGTTTCACGCCTAAATCGGCACCTGTTTCAAGTAGAGCCTCATATAATTTCACTTGATTTTCAGTTTTTACATAAATCTCCCAACCCAAATCACCCGTAAAACTGACTCTTATCGCGATGGCATCAATTCCCGCTATGGTTATTNATCGAGATCGCATAAATTTCCAGTTTTCATTGGATAGATCCTCTTGAGTCATCCTACTCAATAATGTTCTAGATTTAGGACCAGCAACATTAAACCCACACATTTCCTCNGTCAAACTTTGAAAACTAACAGTATTTGGACGGTCGATCATTTCAAAAAACCGAATATGNTATCTCTCCGCCATACCTGATCCAACAATNAAAAAATGTTCATCATTTAACTTTGTAACGGTAAAATCACCAGCAACCCCACCCCTAATACCGATGAGCGGCGTAAGGCATGATCTTCCAATTTCTTTGGGCACATTATTTGCAATAATTTTATCAATCCAATCTGAAGCACCTTCCCCTTTAACTTCGTATTTTCCAAAATTTGAAACATCTACAATGCCAACGTTTGTTCTTAAATTATCGCATTCAGATTTAACGTGATGCCACCAGTCTTGCCGTTTAAAACCATAATCCTCTTTTGGTTCAACTCCTTCTGGAGCAAACCATAAGGGATGCTCCCAACCATAATTAAGCCCAAAGACACAACCTAACTCTTTTTGTTTTTGATAAACTGGGCGGGTCTTTAACGGTCTTCCTGCATCTCTTTCTTCATACGGCATGTGAATCTTAAAACGATTACCATACTGATCACGAACGCGTTCTTTAGTGAAAGCCTTATTTGCCCAATTCCCGTACCGCGCAAGATCCCATGGAAACATATCATATTCAGGCTCTCCATCTATAATCCACTGAGCCGACATTAAACCGAGACCTCCAGATTGAGAAAACCCTGGAATGATGCCACAACAACAGAAATAATTTTTTAGTTCAGGTACTGGCCCAAACAAAGCTGAACTATCGGGAGACCAAATCATTGGGCCATTTATAACCCTTTTAATACCAGCATCCGCGGCCACTGGCACGCGATCCATCGCTCGCATTACATTATCCATAATGCGCTCCAAATCATCAGCAAACAATTCATGACCAAAGCCTTGAGGGGTGCCATCTTCAGCCCAAAATCTTACATCTTTTTCATAAGCCCCAATAAGCAAACCATTGCCCTCTTGACGTAAATAATATTCCCCATCTCGATCTGCAACTGATGGCAGTCGTCTACCTATATTTTCTATTTCACTAATTGTTTCAGTAACAAAATACTGATGTTCTGTAGGCTGCAAAGGCAACTCAAAATCAGCTAAAGCTGCTACTTCTCTTGCCCACAGACCCGCCGCATTAATAACCCATTCGGTTTTTATATTTCCGTTTGGTGTTTCAACGAGCCATGTCCCATCTTTGTTTTGAGATGTCGCTGTGACTGGGGTAAAACGATGAATTTCCGCACCCATTTTTCTAGCACCCGCCGCATACGCTTGGGTAACTCCCGATGGATCAACATTACCTCCATCTCCCTCAAACATAATACATCTTACACCCTCAAAATTAACTAGTGGATGCAATTCCTCAGCTTCGTCGCGACTAATTTCATGAAAGTCCACATCAAAATAACGAGCCTTTTTTTCTTGTAACCTTAATTGATGTTCCCGATCTTCTGTTTGAGCCAAATAAAGTGAACCAGGTTGAAAAACACCGCACCCCTGCCCCGTTTCAGTCTCCAAATCTTTATAAAGCTTCATCGTGTAATACTGAAGTTTCGAAATATTGTTATTATCGTGAAGTCCATGCAGTCCAGCAGCAGCATGCCATGTTGATCCAGACGTAAGTTCATCTCGTTCCAAGAGAACAATATCGGTCCAACCAAGTTTTGCTAAATGATATAATATTGAGCAGCCTACTAGTCCCCCGCCGATTACGACAGCTTGAGCATGTGTCTTCATTATAGTCCTCCAAATCAGAATTTTGGATAGAGTGACATCAAATAAAGAAAAGATCTTTTTTTAATTATATTATTAACTTTATTTATATTTAATATAATAATATATAATACTAATGCGAGACCCGGATTCAATACTTTTAGAAACATTTCTTACAGTGGCAGAGACACAAAACTTGTTTTCAGCCGCAAGCATATTGAAAGTTAGCCAACCAACTCTCACACAACGTCTGAAAAAACTAGAGCAATTCTTAGGTGCTCCATTATTTGACCGCGATAGTCGTCCAATGAAGTTAACAAATTTAGGAAGGAATTTAGTGGTAAACGGAACTGATTTACTTAAACAAAATAAAGAGTTCTGGAAAAATATTAAGAAACATACAAAACGATCTGAAACATTATTAAAACTTGGCATGCCAGATAGCTTATCAGAAATAATGGGTGCAGAATGCTTAACTGCTTTATCCGATTTAGCAGATAGAATCGAATTAAAATCAGGAATCTCGCCATGGTTAGAACATTCTTTTCTTACTCAGAAATTTGATTTGGCAATAGACACAGAACCTTTCACCAAAGATCCAAATAATGAAGTTATTCCACTTTTCATGGACCCATTTATTCTTGTGACACCAATTATTTGGGATAAAATCAGTTTGGAAGAGTTAGTATCTACAAAGCCTCTGGTTGGTTATGGTAGGACGTCAAAGTTTGGAAGCAACTGTACCGAAATTGTTGCAAACCTTGGCGTCAACTATCAACCTAGATTTAGTTTTGATAGCACACAAAGCCTTTTGCGATTCGTCCAAGCAGGACATGGATGGGCTGCCACATCAGCTTTATGTTTATTCCAATCGCCAAATGCTTTAAAAGATATTTCCATTAGAAGATGCCCAAAATCTGAATTTCGAACTTTCTCATTACTTCACAGAGCCAATGACTCCGAGTTAGCAATTCAAGCATCGAAAAAATTTATCGCAGTATTTCATAAACTCACGAAAGGGCCGTGGGCAACATTAAGTAAGAATGTAACACAGATGCTTAACGAGATTAATTATTCTTCTCTACCGTAATTTCTTAATATTGCGCGCGCATCTTCAGCTTCAGCGAGACCGGCCTCTAAACAAAAAACATATGCTGCTGTCAAAAGGAAGCAAGCGTGATCAATATCGCCCTTATCAACAAAGAGCTTTCCTGCCCTTAAATATAAATGACCAAGTGAGGAAATATCTTTAATTTCATGCGCTTTCAGTATTTTTTTGTTCAAAGATTCAAGTGTCATTTTTTCCTTTTATAAGGACCTTGATTGATCAATTTGTTTTGCTACCCAGTCATGAAAGACAAATGTTGGACTATCCATTACAGGTGCAAATTTTCCACCATCAAAATGCACACCTTTTCTACCCTTTTGCATTCCTTCAACAACAAAAATGTCTTCATCCAAGACACCTTTCCATAGTTTAGCATTNTGGCTNATCAAATCCTGAAGATCTGGTCTTTCTTTAGGATCAAATGAATAAAATATTTCATTTCGTTCAATTGTTCTATTTGGCCCTTGGGGCAACAAGATAATTGCATATGCATGATCTCTTTGGGCCGCAAATAATACATTTGGGAAGAAAGCAACATACTCNGCTCCTTTTTCCCAAAAATCAGACAAACCTTGAAAATCTGGGAATTTCAATCCATCATTATCTTCAATTTGCCGGTAAACTTTAGTACCTTGCCCAGCAAAGTTTCCTGGCTCTTCAATATGATAATGATCTTCAAGACGTGAATAACTATTCAAACCTGGGTGAATCCAAGGCAAATGATAACTTTCACAATAATTCTCTACCGCTAACTTCCAATTACAGGCAACGTCAAAAGGAAAAGAACTCTCCTTTCCCCCATGAAATAATGGCTTTTCATGCTCTCGCCATCTATTAATTAGTTTTGAAGCGTAATCTACGAAAGAGGGAGCATTACCTGATATATTTACAAAAATCACTTCTCTNAAAACATATGAGTTGATTTTGATCAGCCCAAGCTGTTTCCTGTCCAAGCTCTTATCCAGATTCCTTCCGGGCCCGCCAGCATGAGGGGTAGATCGCAATTTACCATCCAAACCGTAACACCAGCTATGGTAGGGGCATCGAATGGTACCTCTTACATTTCCTGCCTTCTCAATTAAGATCATACCACGATGTCGACATGTATTTTGATAAACACTAACCCTGTTCTTAGATTCTCGAACAACGAGTAATGGCATTCCAGCGAATTCAACAGGAAAAACATCACCAAGATTGGGAACGTCCGATGAAATACCTATCCCAACCCAATTATCGAACAAAACAACTTTTTTTTCTTCGTCAAACACTGCATCATCAATATAATGTTCATTAGGCAATCCCCGTGCTTGCCCAATGGGCTTAAGTGTAGCACTTAGGTCAGAATTAATTCGACTCATTGTCATTCACCCTTTTTTTATTTCTTAAGTTTGATTTTTAAGTATTACATACGATATTTAAACTAAATCAGCGACTACTTATGTCGTTTTTAGAAAATTATGCAAAGCTAAAAAACTAACTTTTTATTCCTAATCTTTTCTCCAATAGCGCCAGACCATCTGAAAGGGCTGAATAGGTGCCTTTTTCCTGCATGTGAGCTTTTAATGTCGAATTCAAACCACCTTCCGTTGATAAACTGTGCAAAGCAGCAGTAAACCTTTCACGCTCACTATCTGGCATAAAATCTAAATAACCCTTAAACAGGTGTGTTAGGTAAATTTCAGATTGCAAATCATTTCCTGTTTTGGATCCAAGCCATTTTGAAGCCAAATCAAAAAGAGAGAAAACTGGTGATAACATTGCTGAAATAACAAAATGGGGGGCAATATGATCTGGACTTTCAAGAACGATAATTGAATTATTTGCACCATACAGAAATTTTAAAGCATCACTATGTGGATAAACAGGTAATGGACACCCACCCTTTGCAACAAAAGGCAAAGGAATGGTAATGCAAATATTTTTTGCAGGTAGACAATAGCTTATCAGCTCATCACGATTAATGTGAGCCATAACTGAAATGATCTGATGATCGCCCCTAAAATTTATTTTGGGAAGTATAGCCCGCGCTACAGAAGCCATTAGNCAAATAAATATAATGTCAGAACTTGAACACACTTCATCATTTTCACAGGCAATTACNTCGGTATATTCTTTAGAAAGTCTTTTTGATCTCAAGTTACTTCGGTTCGAAACATAAATCTTATGCCCTTGACCCGTTATACCTTCAATTAAAGCTTCCGCAATCTCACCCGTACCTATAAAACCCACATTCATACATTCTATCCTCAAAAAACCAATAAACGCTATTTGTTATCAAACTTTTATAATAATTGAGTCAATATCTATTGACGAAAATGTAGACTGAAGGCATGAGAAAGCTNATGATATACAAAATTTTAAGACAAAATGAATGGATGGATTTAAAAAGCAGAGGATCTACCTCAGGTGCACCAATCGATGTTCAGGATGGATATATCCATTTTTCAACTGCCTCGCAAGTTGCAGAAACGACTGAAAAATACTTTAAAGGATTAGATGATCTTTTTATTGCAGCCGTGGATGATAGTAAAATGGGTAATGGATTGATTTGGGAGTCTGCTCGGAATAATCAACTTTTTCCGCATCTTTATCGNAATCTTAAACTAACAGAAATAATTTGGTGTAAGGCTCTTAAACTCAGAAATGGTAAACATATCTTACCATCAAAACTGACATGAAATTTTACGAAAAACTCACGTTACCCATCTTAAAAACTTTGAACTCAGAAATTGCCCATGATCTTTCAATATTAATTCTTAAGAGTAATTTAATTTCTGGACCCGGGAACTTAACTTCAGACAGACTTAAAACTGATATTTGCGGATTGAGTTTACCAAATCCATTAGGTTTGGCAGCTGGATATGATAAAAACGCAAAAGTTGTGCCACAACTAGCAAAACTGGGCTTTGGTTTTATTGAAGTGGGAGCAACAACCCCCCTACCTCAAAAAGGCAATCCAAAACCTAGAATTTTTAGATTAGAAAAAGATTTAGCAATAATTAATCGCCTTGGATTTAACAACGAGGGTATGCATAAGATTAAAAATAGATTAGCGAAATACTCCAGACAGGGAATAGTTGGTATTAATATTGGGGCAAATAAAAATAGTAATGATCAGTCTGAAGACTATTGTAAGGTGCTTACTGAAATTCACTCATATGTAGATTATGCAACTATCAATATCTCCTCCCCAAACACAAAAAACCTAAGACAGTTGCAGAACCAAAACTCTTTAAAAAAACTGTTACAAAAAGTTGAAAATACTAAAAAAAATTTAAAAAATACACCACCTATTTTTCTTAAAATTTCTCCTGAACTTACGTCAAGTGAGATTAAAGAAATCTCTGCTTTAGCTCTAGAATTTGACGTAAATGGAATTATCGCTACAAATACTACCTTAGATAGAAAAACGCTATTAAGCAAAAATCAAAGCCAAGAAGGCGGCCTATCGGGAAAACCATTATTTTTAAAATCAAACAAAATCTTAGCTCAATTTTCTGAAGAGTTAGATGGAAAAATTCCTTTGATTGGAGTGGGAGGAGCCTCCTCTGCCTTGGAAGTTTACTCAAAGATTAAAGCTGGTGCGAGCGCTGTTCAACTTTATTCAGCATTGATATTTAATGGTTTTTCATTGGTTGAAAAAATCATCAAGGAATTAGATATACTTGTAGAAAATGACGGTTATGAAAATGTAAAACAGGCCGTTGGCGTAGAGAGAGAAAAATGGTTATAAACACTATAATATGGCACAATCCTAAATGCTCAAAGTCTCGCCAAGCTTTAAGCCACTTAAATCAAAAAAATATAACCCCAGTGATCAGATTATATCTCGAAAACCCACCAACAACATCCGAATTAGAAAAAGTACTTTTACTCTTAAATCTTCGAGTACTCGAGCTTACACGTACGAAAGAATTGGAATTTAAAGCTTTACCATCCAATATAATCAATGATGACAGCCTTTTGATAAAAGCCCTAACTCAGTATCCAAAATTAATTGAGAGGCCAATAATTATAAAAGGTGAAAGAGCCGTTTTAGGCCGAACAACTTCTAAAATAGAAGAATTGTTTTAAGATTTGATTGATCGTTCAATAGAAAAATATTGAAAAAATAGAGTAACTGCTCGCACTATAAACATAACCATTAATGCAGCCCAAAGTCCTTGGTTTCCAAAGGGCTCATAAAGCAACCATACAACTAAGCAATATATGCCAAAGGAAATAATCATACAATTTCTCATATCTTTAGTGCGAGTCGCCCCAATAAAAATTCCATCCAAAATAAAAGCAGGAGCCGCTAATATTGGCGCCACTATTACCCAATAAACGTAAACTTGTGCATTTTCCCTAAGTTCTTCTGAACTAGTCATTAGAACAATTAAAAAATCTGAACCAAAATAAAAACATAATGTCAAAACGATGGCGGCTAAAAATGCCCAAAAAGTGGCAAAAATTGAAACTTTTCGTAAACTCTTCACCGATTTTGCCCCAAATGCTTGACCGATTAAAGCCTCAGCACTGAAAGCAAATCCATCCAACGCATAAGCTGATATACTTAGAAATTGCAGTAATATTTGATTAATCGCNAAGATTTCATCATTAATATCAGAGCTTAAAAACATAAATAAAATAAATGCTGCTTGTAAAAACATCGATCGAATTAGAATATCAAAATTCACAACTGCCATTTTTGAGATTTTTGCTTTGTTAAGAACGAGATGAAACGATCGCCAAGCACTACCAATAAAAGCAGACCTGCATATAAAAATACCCAGAAAAAAAGAGGAAACTTCTGCAAAAACAGTAGCCAATGCAACTCCCTCAACACCCCAATTAAAACCAATTACAAACAGAAAATCTAATAAGATATTTGATCCATTCATCCAAAGCTGTAAAAGCAAGACCATTCGCGTGCGCTCTTGGGCAATCAGCCATCCTAAAATTCCAAAAATTGATATCGCCGCTGGCGCGGAGTAAATCCTTATTTTCATATAACTATAAGCTAAATTTTCGACCTCTTCAGAAGCAGGAGAAACTTTAAANGANCCCCAAAAAATGAAATCATTAATAAGTATCAACACTAATCCAGCCGTAATCCCAATCAACAACGTTCGACTTAATAAGGCGACAATTTCTTGGTTATCTTTTTTACCAACAGCCTGAGCAGTTAGGCCCGTTGTACCCATCCGCAAAAANCCAAAAATCCAATAGATGGCNGATATAATAAGAGCTCCAATCCCAACTGCCCCAATNGGCGCTACCTTCCCTAGTTGGCCAATTACTGCAGTATCCACGACCCCTAACAATGGAATAGTGACATTAGACAAAATTATTGGAATCGAAATTGCTAAAATACGTTTATGAGTAATATTTGAGCTATCCATCGATAAGCGGCATTAAGAAATGGCCTGAAGCCTGGGCGTAGAGTTTTTTCTTATTATCCTGCCAAGCCTCAACATAAACTGAAGCATATCTTCGGCCAGCACGTTTAATTTCAGCTCGAGCATAAGCATCTTTTGGAAGACCNGGCCGAAGGTAATCTACAGTAAAATCAATGGTCTTGGGGATTTGACTGTGGGAAAATTCAACCGACTGTTTCGACTTAGTTAAATTGCCAANCTCCTTTTGATGNTGTGCCCTAACTGAAGCCCAAAAAAGTTCCAACACAGCAGATATCTCAAGAAATGACGCCGTAACACCGCCGTGTAGAGCTGGAATGGCTGGATTGCCAATTAATTTAGGACTGTAGGGAAGCACAGATGTTAATTTATTGTCTTTTACAATAGTGTTTATCCCTAAAAAAGTTGCATAAGGCACTTCTGATACAAATTCTTTCAGAGTTGCACTAAGAGAATAACTGTTGGTTTTTATCGAGTTATTCTTAATTATCATTTAAGGTTTCTCTTTGATTCAACCGTAAATGCACCAGTCGCCGCAGCAACCGGCCGACTTTCATCTTCATCAAAGGCAGTCGCTCTAACAAATGCAACTGATCTTGTAACATGATAACATTCGGCTTTCGCAGTAATCCTTTGATTGGGAGTCGCAGATCGCATGTAATCAATCCTAAAATCTAAAGTAGACGTGATCGCTGGTACAGATGGATGAGACATAACAGCAGCCCCTCCACACGTGTCTAGAAGAGATGAAACTGCTCCTCCATGTATAATTCCAGAGTGTGGGTCCCCNATAAATCTGCTATCATACGGCATTGAAATAATTGCCTTCCCATTTTCAATGAAATCCAGTGACATCGCCAACTCAGCAGAAAATGGAATTACTTGCATAAATTTTGTCGCTATCTCTGATTTATCTTTGATGCCTACTTTTGCCATAATTTTCCTATGAAGCTATTCGNATAATTAATCTAGATATATTTTATTAAGTACATAATTTTCAATGAGTAAGAAAACTATTTTATTTCAAAAAATAAATATAGGGTTTATCAAATGGTTTTGGTTTTTGAAACTTAGGATTTTCAAAAAGAGCATAAAACTTGAAATTTGAGCAAATTATGCTACCTTAATTTTTTATCGTTAATACATTAGATTATTAGAGATGGAACAAATGATTGAAAATTGTCTTAGCTTTAAACAAATGTGCGAAAAATTTGAGTGTACGGCGAGAACTCTGAGACATTATGAAGAAATTGAGCTACTATTTCCTTTCAAAGAGGGCCGAAGTCGTTGGTACGGCAAAAGAGAAGTAGCCCGAATGAAACTTATAATGAAAGGGAGGCGTTTTGGATTTCCTCTAGAAGGAATCCGTAAGTGGCTTTTGATGTATGATGGCGATAAAAATAATCGCGAACAAATCTTGGCTTGGATTGAAATGGCTAGCAATCAAATAGAAGAACTAAAAGCAAAACGAATGAACCTTGATCAAAGTATTGAAGAATTAAAATCTTTGCGCGATCNCTCCGTAAAATCAATGAAAGATGGGAGCCCGTCACTTTAAAAATTTGTACTTAACGTTAACGTTAGGTCATCACTTGTTAATACTTAACAACAAGTTATTTTCAAAGATCAGGGAGGCGCTCCATGTCAGAAAAATATATGACGATNCGAGAGATGTGTGATGAATTTGAGGTAACTGCAAGAACCTTAAGATTTTATGAAGCAAAAGAGTTAATATTCCCGATCAGAGTTGGACAAACCAGACAATACACCCACAAGGACCGAGGTAGATTAAAATTAATTCTTCAGGGNAAGAGATTTGGATTTGCACTTGAAGAAATTCGTCAACTTTTAGATCTCTATAATCTTGGCGACCAGCAATACACCCAATTTGTNAAAACTTATGAAAAGGCAAAAGAAAGANTAAATGTTATGATCTCCCAACGAGATGAACTTACAGAAGCGATTGAAGATTTAAGAAGGCATCTTGATTTAGGCAAAAAGGAATTAGATAGAATGCAAAAGACCCGAATGAAAAACAATGTAGAGATAATGCTATGACTTCTTATACCGCTCCCACGAAAGATATGGCATTTATTTTACACGAGCTCTTAGAAATTGAGAAGAAAGACATTCCAGGTTATNGCGACATGTCTCCAGATTTCACGAAAGCGATACTGGAAGAAGCTGGAAAACTTAACTCAGAAATCCTGCATCCTTTAAATGCAATTGGAGATTCAGTAGGCTGTAAACTTGAAAACGGAATTGTTTATACTCCNCCGGGTTTTAAAGAGGCTTTCAATCAAATCAAAGCTGGAGGTTGGCCTGGCATTGACTGTGACCCACAATATGGAGGTCAAGGAATACCTGCTGTTGTCGCAATGCAAACCTCAGAAATGTTTGCTTCATCAAACCAAGCTTTGGCAATGTATCATGGACTCACTCACGGTGCACAATCGGCTATAATGGCTCATGGGTCAGATGAGCAAAAGAACAAGTATTTACCAAATATGATTTCCTGTGAATGGACAGGAACAATGAATTTAACCGAACCACAATGTGGAACAGATCTAGGCCTAATGCGTACTAAAGCAGAACCCAGTAGTGATGGAACGTATAAGATCTCAGGTCAGAAAATTTTTATATCTGCAGGAGAACATGATTTATCAGAAAATATAATTCANCTTGTACTTGCTAAGATCCCGAATGGTCCTGCGGGAATTAAAGGGGTATCCTTATTTATTGTTCCAAAATTCATTATAAATGAAGATGGTTCGTTAGGTGCCCGTAATAGTTTAAGTGTCGGCAGCATTGAGGAAAAAATGGGAATCCATGGAAACTCAACCTGTGTNATGAACTATGATGAAGCGACTGGATTTCTTTTAGGCGAANAGCATAAAGGAATGCGAGCAATGTTTACAATGATGAATGAAGCAAGGCTTGGAGTGGGTCTTCAAGGGCTAGCTCAGGCTGAGGTTGCTTATCAAAATGCCGTTCTTTATGCGAAAGAGAGGTTGCAAGGTCGAGACATTACTGGCGCAAAAGAACCAAGCAAAGGTGCAGATCCGTTGATTGTGCATCCTGATATAAAAAGAAATCTTCTGAATCAAAAAAGTTTTCTTGAAGGAGCACGCGCGTTCACTTCGTGGTGCGCCATGCTATTCGATCAATACGAAAGACAAGATGACAAAAAAGCGGATGGACTCGTCAGTTTACTAACTCCAGTNGTCAAAGGATTCTTATCAGATATTGGTTATGAGATGACCATCCAAGCACAACAAATCTATGGTGGTCATGGTTATATNGAAGAGCACGGCATGAGCCAATTCACTAGAGATGCTAGAATTGCCATGATTTATGAAGGTACAAATGCAATCCAAGCCATGGATTTAGTTGGGCGAAAGCTAGGAAAAGATAACGGACAACATGCAATGGCTTTTTTTGAAATGATTATCTCATTCGTTAAGGACANCAAAGAAAATACAGCTTTAAACGAACATTTTTTGGAACAGCTCAAAATTGGATCTAAAAACCTACAAGCTGCTTCTATGTATTTTATGCAAAACGGAATAAAAAACCCGTATGATGCTTTAGCTGGATCTTATGACTTTATGCACATGCTGGGTCATGTTTGCCTTGGATTTATGTGGTCAAAAATGGCAAAGATATCGATGGAAAAAATTGAAAACCATTGTGAAAATCCAGCATTTTATGAAAATAAGATAAAAACCGGTAAATTCTACATGGAACGATGGATGCCTCTGACTGAAGTGCATCTTAACAGAATTCAATCTGGTTCAAAAACGATAATGTCGATGAGCCCTTCTGATTTCTGAGTAATTTAACTTTCGTAAACCCCAAATATGAGCTAACCACAANGAAAAAGAAAAAAAAATTCTTTGTATTGGAGAAGCAAAATGACATTTTCAAATTTGAAATCTGACTGGATGAGTGATGAGCACAAAATGATTTCAGAAATGACTGCTAATTTTATAAATACTGAGTGGGCTCCAAAGTTTGAAAANTGGAGAAAGCAAGGAGAGATGGATAGAAGTACCTGGAATGAAGCAGGTGAACTAGGATTACTATGTCCGTCTATCCCAGANCAATATGGTGGAGCTGGAGGAGATTTTGGCCACGAGGCTGCNATTTTGATTGAAGGTAGCAAAGCAAATTTAGCAAGTTGGGGTCACGCTATACATTCAGGAATTGTTGCACATTACATCCTTCATTGCGGAACAGAAGAACAAAAACAAAGATGGCTGCCAAAAATGGTCACGGGAGAACTTGTTGGAGCACTGGCCATGACAGAGCCTTCCGGGGGCTCAGATGTTCAAGCAATCAAAACTCGAGCAATTAAAGATGGAAATTCTTACAGGCTGACCGGTCAAAAAACCTTTATAACAAATGGGCAGCATGCCAACCTTATTATCGTTGCCGCAAAAACAAATCCTTCAGAAAAAGCGCGCGGAACGTCATTAGTTGTTGTGGAAACAGATGGAGCAGATGGTTTTACTCGAGGAAGAAATTTGGAAAAAATTGGAGCTAAAGCCGCAGATACCTCAGAACTTTTTTTTGATAACGTAGAAATACCCCCAGAAAATATTTTGGGAGTAGATGAAGGCCAGGGGTTTTATCAAATGATGCAACAGTTACCTCAAGAACGGCTTATTATCGGATGTGGGGCAGTTGGAGCCATGGAAGGCGCTGTTCAAAGGACAATAGATTACTGCAAAGAAAGAGAAGCTTTTGGAAAACCAATAATACATTTTCAAAACACAAAATTTAAGCTGGCAGAATGCAAAACACGCACAGTTGTCGCTAGGAGCTTTTTAGATACATGTATAGCTGCTCACCTNAAAAATGAANTATCTGTAGAGACTGCTGCAATGTGCAAATATTGGCTTACTGACGAGCAAAATCAAGTNATTGATGAATGTTTGCAACTACATGGTGGATATGGATTTATGCAAGAATATGCGATAGCAGAAATGTGGACCGATGCTAGGGTTCAGCGCATTTATGGTGGTACAAACGAAATAATGAAAGAATTGATTTCGCGTAGCCTTTGAGNGGAATATTATGAGCATTATTTTACATTGTTTCGGTGAAAGTGGAAATTCATATAAAGCCGCACTGACACTAGAGTTGGCTAATTTAACATGGAAACCAGAAAAGGTTGANTTCTTTAATGGTGCAACCCGGACTTCAGACTTCAAGTCTATAAATTTAATGGGTGAGGCGCCCGTAATGGTTGATGGTGAGGTAATATTAACNCAGTCCGGCGCTATCCAGCAATATGTTTCAGATAAATCTGGTAAACTTAGCGGCCTTACTGANGATAAATANGAGATATTAAGATGGATGTTTTTTGATAATCATAAAATGTCATCTCAAGCAGGTAATACTAGATTTATGATGAATTTTTTACCAGAAAAANATAGAAATAAAGAAGTCATTCATTTCATGCAAGGAAGGTTAAATGCCGCATATGGTATCTTGAATAACGCTTTAGAAGATAAAGATTGGTTAGTTGGGGCATCTATAACGATTGCGGATATAGCAAATTGTGGATATCTTTTTTATCCAGAGCCCTTTGGCTTTGAAAGGAAGAAATGGGTAAATATTGACAGATGGTTATCCAACATAGAACAAACCCCAGGATGGAAGCACCCTTACGATCTGATGCCGGGTAATCCCTCTGANAGACATTAATTTGGAGTAGAAAATGNTAGACGCTTATATTTATGATACTGTACGCACACCTCGAGGTAAGGGAAAAAAAGATGGGACTTTGCATGAGGTTACCGCAGTAGGGTTATCATCTCGAATTCTAAACGAATTAGCAAAAAGAAATAACTTATCTGGTCATGCGGTTGAAGATGTTATTTGGGGTAATGTTACCCAAATTGGGGAGCAAGGCGCTTGCCTAGCCAGATCCGCTGTTNTAGGTTCTGATCTTGATGAAAGCATACCAGGTGTTTCAATTAATCGTTTNTGTGCAAGTGGTTTAGAAGCTGTAAACATGGCCGCAAATCAANTAAGAGGNGGNGCGGGTGATGCCTTTATCGCTGGTGGTGTTGAAAGTATGTCTCGTGTGCCTATGGGAACGGATGGTGGGGCCATAGCAATTGACCCTGAGTTAACCATGAAAAATTACGTCGTCCCACAGGGTATTTCTGCAGATATAATTGCGACAAAGTTTGGTTTCTCTCGCGATGATTGCGATGCTTACGCCGTTGAAAGTCAAAATAGAGCAGCATTAGCAGAAGCTGAAAATCGTTTTTCTAAATCAAGGATTTCTTTGAAGGATCAAAATGGCATACCAATTTTAGCTAATGATGAGATGATAAGAAAAACGGACATGCAGTCTCTGGGTTCTTTAAGGCCATCATTTAAAGATATGGGTGAGGTTATGCCCGGATTTGATAAGATTGGGATTATGAGATATCCAGAACTAGAAAAAATCAACCATGTACATCACGCGGGAAATTCGTCTGGAATAGCCGATGGATCAGCGGCTATTTTGATTGGTAACGAAGAATATGGTAAAAAACATAATTTAAAACCACGTGCTAAATTTAAAGCTACGAGCAGGATTGGGACTGATCCCACCATCATGTTAACAGGGCCAATTCCAGCGACTGAGCGTGTTCTCAAATCTGCGGGTATGGAAATTGGAGATGTAGATTTATTTGAGGTTAATGAAGCCTTCGCATCTGTNGTTCTTAGGTTTATGCAAGCATTTGACGCCGACCATAATAAAATAAATGTAAATGGTGGAGCGATAGCTATGGGTCACCCATTGGGCGCAACAGGAGCAATAATTTTATCGACATTGCTCGATGAAATGGAACGTTCTGACAAAGAAACTGGTCTGGCTACTCTTTGCATTGGGTCTGGAATGGGTGCCGCCACGATTATCGAGCGGGTATAAAATATTCGAGTGAATGAAGTTTAAACAAATAAATCGCAGGAAAAGATAATGACCGAATTTAAATATTCAATTGATTCCGATGGCGTGGCCATCATTTCTTGGGACGTACCTAATAAAACAATGAATGTAATGTCTCTAGAAGGTTTAAAAGAACTGGATAAGCATTTTGATGCAGCATTATCCGATGACAGAGTAAAAGGNNTTATAGTCACATCTGGAAAACGTGATTTTGCTGGAGGAATGGATTTAAATGTTTTGGCTGATATGAAAACAGCACAAGGAGAAAATCCAGCGCAAGGTTTGTTTAATGGAATAATGCAAATTCANAAACTTTTACGTAANATCGAACTCGCAGGAATGGACCCAAAAACCAAAAAAGGAGCCAAACCAGTAGCAGCAGCTATAAATGGGACGGCAGCTGGGATAGGACTAGAACTTCCACTCGCATGTCATCGTATCTTTGCCATAGACAATGAAAAATCAAAGATAGGTTTACCAGAAATTTTAGTAGGGATTTTTCCAGGAGCTGGAGGAACAACCCGTTTAGTAAGAAAACTAGGAGCCATGAATGCTGCCCCATTCTTATTAGAAGGTAAAATGCTATCTCCTTCAAAAATGAAATTAGCAGGTGTTATCGATGAACTCACCGAAGAAAGTGATTTACTTTCTCGTGCAAAAGCATGGGTGCTTGATGCCACTGATGCAGACTGCATAAAACCATGGGATGATAAAAGTTATAAAATGCCAGGAGGGGGGCCATATCATCCAAATGGATATATGACATTTGCTGGAGCCTCAGTAATGGTTAACTCTAAAACTCAAGGTGCTTTCCCCGCTGCAAAAACTTTACTATCAGCTGTTTATGAAGGGGCTCAAGTACCGTTTGAAACAGCCCTAAAAATTGAAGCAAGATGGTTTACCAAAATTTTAATGAACCCATCATCAGAATCAATGATTAGATCTCTGTTTATAAATAAGGAGGCCTTGGAAAAAGGTGCCGTAAGGCCTAAAGACATACCAAATCAAAAAGTTGAGAAGATTGGAATTCTAGGTGCTGGTATGATGGGTGCTGGCATTTCGTACGTATCAGCTCTTGCTGGAATTAAGGTTGTACTTCTTGATATGAAANANGAAGATGCTCAAAAGGGTAAAANACATGCTGAAAACCTCTTGAATATTGGNNTTAAGCGCAAGAAAATAGATGAAAAGAAAAAATCTGCAGTATTAGATTTAATTNGNCCNACNACCAAATTTGAAGATCTAAAAGACTGTGACTTAATAGTAGAAGCGGTGTTTGAAGACCCAGCAGTAAAAGCAGAGGTTACAAAAAAAGCNGAAGCAATCATTGATAAAAACTGTATATTTGCTTCAAACACCTCNACNCTACCAATTACATCTCTTGCAAGCGCTTCAGAAAGGCCTGAACAATTTATTGGAATCCATTTCTTTAGCCCAGTTGACAAAATGTTATTGGTAGAAATTATCAAAGGTAGCGTAACTGGAGATGTGGCTGTTGCAAAAGCATTGGATTATGTTCGGCAAATTAAGAAAACACCAATTGTAGTTAATGACGCACGTTTTTTCTATGCAAATAGATGTATCATTCCGTACGTGAATGAAGGTGCAATGATGGTCTCAGAGGGGATAATACCAGCCTCAATTGAAAATGCAGCGAAGCAACTTGGCTTTCCTTTAGGACCTCTTCAGTTAACTGATGAAACATCCATTGATCTTGGGGTAAAGATTATAAGAGCAACCAGAGCCGCAATGGGAAATGAGTACCCTGAGAAAAACGGAGATGAAGTTAGCTTTAAATTATTTGAAGAAGGAAGGCTTGGCCGAAAAACAAACGCGGGTTTTTACGATTATGATGAAAAGGGAAAAAGGACCTACCTTTGGAATGGTCTTAACGAGACTTGGCCAGTAAAAAAACATCAACCCAAATTTGAAGAAATAAAAAATCGCNTAATGTTGAGTCAGGTTCTAGAAGCAGTAAAAGCCTTTGAGGAAGGCGTACTAGAAGATATACGAGAAGGTGATGTAGGTGCTATTTTAGGTTGGGGCTTTGCTCCTTGGTCAGGAGGGCCTTTTGGATGGGTGGATATGGTAGGTATACAGAATGTTGTTAACATGTGTAATACTTTATCTGAATCTGAGGGACAAAGATTTGTGGCACCTAAGATCTTACTAGATATGGCAAAAAATAATGAAACATTCTACGGAAAATTCATAAAGAATAAGAATGCAGCTTGAAAACCGTAATATTTACCTCTTTAGCTAGCTCTTAATATAATAATTATCCCTGCTGACGCGATTAATATGACACCTATCAAAGCTGTGAAATCAAGTAATTCGCCAAACAACATGTAACCCCAAAAACCCGCACTTATTAAAAATGCATACTCAAATACAGAAACATAAGAGGCATCAGCGACTTGATATCCTCTCGTTATCAATGCAACGCCCACAACAGAGACAACAGCCTGTACTAATATAATCAAATTAAAATTTAGGGTTGGCCAAACCAAACCTTTCGTCAAAAAAGTACTTTCACCAGAAATAGGGAAAATAGTAAAATACGTAAGCCCTAAAAATCCAAAAATGCCTAAAGCAACAAAAAAGCCCAGGGTTAAAACTTCTGTACTTTCATCTGAACACAAATGTCGGGTGGTTAAACCCAACATACCGTAAAAAAACCCTGCAATTACNGGNAAGAANGANAGATAACTCAATTCCTCTAGGTCNGGCTTTAGGACAAGAATTACACCAGTAAAGCCTATAAATACCGCGATGATCCGCCAAATTCCAATCCTTAAGCGGAAATAAACGCTAGATATAATTAATACAAAAATTGGTGCCGTAAATAAGCCAGCTCCCGCCTCTGCAATAGGAATAATAGATAATGAACTAAAATAGATTATCATCGAACTCGCGCCAAAAAAACTNCGAATTGCAACAGGGAGAATTTTTTTGGGNCGTAAACTTAATTTGTAAATCCTAGAAAAAAATATTAAGATCATACAAATAATTAGCGATCTACTTGCATGAAACTGCCAAACACTTCCATCGTCTCCTATATACTTTATAAAATTATCGACTAAGCCAATCATTGACATGGCGGTGACCACCAGAATACCAGCCAAAACTAATCGATTTTGCTCTAGTCTTTGCAAGAAAAACCTTCCATTTCTAGTTGCCAAAATTATGCAAATATATAAACATAATACGCTAATACTGATGTAATTAATGGGTAGAGTTAAAACTGGAGGAACACAATGGGTTGGATGCGAGATGAAAATGGGCTTGAAAAAAATAATGCCAATTATATACCTCTTACCCCCCTGTCACATATAAATAGAGCAGCAGAGGTTTTTCCTGATCGTGAAGCGGTAATTTATGGAAACCATAGAAAAACATGGTTAGAAACGAAACATCGATGCTCCAAATTAGCTGACGCTTTAAGCAAGATGGGAGTGAAACCTGGTGATGTAGTCGCTACAGTAATACCCAACCTTCCCGCTCAAGTTGAAGCTCACTTTGGAATACCAGCCTGCGGAGCAGTCTTAAACACNATCAATACTCGGTTAGAAAAACAAACGATTAGCTATATTTTAAGTCATGGAGAGGCAAAAGTTGTTTTAGTTGATTCTCAGTTCTTAAGTGTTGTTGAAGAAGCGATAGAGATGATGGAGGAGGTTAGCCCAAAGATAATTGAAGTTGCTGATTTAGAAGCCGGTATAGTTAAGTCTGGTAAATACCCTGAATATGAAGATTTAATANGCTCCGCATCTTCAAATTATGAATGGATTATGCCTAAAGACGAATGGGAGAGCATCTCCCTAAATTATACTTCGGGAACAACTGGAAGACCTAAAGGCGTCGTTAGCCATCATAGAGGATCTTACTTAATGACAATGGGTACTGTCATTAGTTGGAAAATGACTCTTTACCCAAAATATCTGACGATTGTTCCCTTGTTTCATTGTAATGGTTGGAATCATACTTGGATGATGCCTTTACTTGGTGGAACTATAGTATGCTGTAGAGATATAACAGCCAAAGCCATTTACGCTGCCATTGCAAATGAAGGTGTTACTCATTTTGGTGGAGCACCAATAGTATTAAATACAATCATTAATGCATCCGATGAAGATCGACAAACTTTTTCCCATAGAGTTGAGATTTTTACAGCAGGCGCACCNCCAGCTGCAGCAACTTTAGCAGCAATTGAAAAAATCGGTTTTAANGTTACTCANGTTTANGGATTAACTGAAACTTATGGTCACGTAACAGAATGCTTATGGAATGAGGAAGACTGGGGCGAATTACCAGAGCCTGAAAAGGCATCTATAAAAGCGAGACAAGGTGTTTTGTTCCCTATGATGGAAGAAATAACTGTTATCAATAAAGAAACATCAGAGACTGTTCCCAGAGACGGCAAAACTCTGGGCGAAATTGCAATTCGAGGCAATTCCGTNATGAAAGGATATTACAAAAACACAGGAGCTACAAAGGAAGCTTTTGAAGGTGGGTTTTTTCACTCTGGTGATATCGCAAAAATTTATCCTGATGCACATATTCAGATAGCTGATCGCGCAAAAGATATCATTATATCTGGTGGGGAAAATGTTAGCTCAGTTGAAATAGAAAGTGCCTTAATGAATCATCCATTAGTTAGTTTATGTGCGGTTGTAGCAATGCCTGACAAAAAATGGGGTGAAGTTCCTTGCGCGTTTATAGAATTAAAAGAGAGTAGCGTTTGCTCTGAAGAAGAAATNATTACCTTTGTCAGATCACAACTCGCCGGATTTAAAACTCCAAAAAAGGTAATCTTCCAAGAATTACCTAAAACATCAACAGGTAAAATTCAAAAGTTTCNATTACGTGACCAAATAAAATAATATCAGCNATTCTTTCTCTATCTATCTTTCATTTATAATTCAGATACTATCTATCTCAAAATAAAGTTAAAATCNTAATTAAGATCTGAATANTATGACCGCATTAGAACAATATGACCGCCTCGAAGCGACAGGCCTTTGGCGAGAAACCAAAACTAGTCAGAATATTGAAGTTTTGGTCAGCTTTGGAAATGCATCATTAATATTGTCTGATTTTACNGGAANTCCCCTTACGCACTGGTCGCTACCAGCGGTGACNAGACTAAATAANGGTAAAACACCCGCAATATATAGNCCAAATTCTTATGGCATTGAGACTTTAGAAATAGACGATGAGACGATGGTGATAGCAATTGAACAAGTAAGAAAAACTATTAAGAGNCGGCGACCGCGCAAAGGTAGATTNCGAATCNTNACTTTTCTAACAACTTTACTCGTTNTTTCTTTNTTAGCAATTTTTTGGTTACCAAANATTCTGATTCAGCACACAAGTAGTTTAGTCTATGCCGAGCAACGAAAACAAATTGGCTTTCAATTAATAGATCACATTTCAAAATTTATTGGACCTCATTGCGTAACTGATAGTGAAATAAATCCTCTACTCCAACTTGAGAGTCGATTATTTCCTAATAGNGATATTAGGATTTATGTTTTTTCAGGTGGTATTAAATCAGCAATTCACTTACCCGGACGATTCATTCTATTAAATCAATTCATTGTGGAAGATTTCGAAACTCCTNACGTAGTTGCCGGTTTCTCAATAATAGAAAAAATAAAAATGGACAGGCATGACCCTATTGAGCAATTATTATCTTTCGCAGGAACNCGAGCTGTTTTGAGATTTCTAACAACTGGAAGATTAAATCAAATTACTCTGGAGCAATATGCGAGATATATTTTATCGTTGGAACCGATTACACTTGAAACTGAATTGATTATTTCAGAATTTGAATCAAGGGATGTCAATCTTGCCCCATATGCTTATGCTATTGATATAACTGGAGAATCAACTTCAGAATTAATCGAGCATAATAAGAGCTTTGAAAATCGACAGATCTTNACCAAGCAAGAATGGCTGAACTTACAGAGCATCTGCGAAGGATAAGACCCCACCTTTNAAATTCAGTTTTCGATCCATTCGATTAGCTAAATCAAGATCATGTGTGGCTACAACTGTAGATATCTGAAGTTTCCTCGTCATCTTTTCTATTAAACTGTATACATTCAANGAGGCGTCAAAATCCAAATTTCCAGTTGGCTCATCTGCAAGCAAGATCATAGGATTGTTAACTAGTGCTCGACATAGCGCCACTCTCTGTTGTTCCCCACCAGAGAGTTCCCCAGGCCTATGTAATATGCGTTCACTTAATCCAACTTCTTCTAAAAGTTCCCTTGCAGCACGAATAGCTTGTTTATGCTCCTTACCAGAAGCAAGCTGAGGTAATGCAACATTATCAAGGGCGGTAAATTCAGATATCAAATGGTGAAATTGATAAACAAAACCTATTTTTTCTCGCCTTATAAATGTCCGTTCTTGCTCTGAGCAGTTTCTCACTGATAACNCGTCAATTAGGACTTCACCGCTATCCAATTCATCTAATAGACCAGCAATGTGAAGAAGCGTTGACTTACCCGCCCCAGAAGGTCCTGTTAAAGAAACAAGTTCTCCTTTGCTTACAGATAAATTTACTTCTTTTAGTACCTGAATTTTACTTGACTTAACCATTTCATAAGATTTTGTGACTTCGCAAAGTTGCAAATTAAATTTACTCATCTCTCAAGGCCTCTACTGGATTTAATTTAGCGGCCCGTCTTGCTGGAAAGAACGTGACAACAAAAGAAAGAGTAATTGAAAGTGAACTAGCGAGTAAAATGTCNCTTAATTCTAAACGTGCTGGCAATTTAGAAAGATACCTTACTGATGGATCCCAAANATCTGCACCCCTCAAATCGCTTATAATATTAAAAATCGGATCAATATTTATAATAAAAATGCAGCCAATTGAAACACCACAGATGGTACCTAAAACTCCAACTACGGCTCCACATATAAAAAATATCCTCAAAATAGAACCTTGTGTCAAACCAATGGTTCGTAATATACCTATATCCTTGCCCTTATTCTTAACCAACATGATCAATCCAGAGACAATATTTAAGGAAGCTATTAGGACAAGTATTGAAAGTATCACAAACATTACGTTATCTTCAACTTTCAAGGCATTCAAAAACGCGCCAGATCTATCCTTCCAAGTCCAAAATAATGATCCCGGATTAACTAAACTCTTAAGCTCTGTAACAACTTCGTCAACATTATCTGGCTCTGAAACAAAAACCTCTATCTCATCAACCCCATTAGACTTGTTAAAATAGATCTGTGCCTGGCTAAGGGGCATATATATTCTGGTATTATCAATATCATATCTACCGACCTCAAAAATATATATTACTTCAAAAATTTCAACTTTGGGAACTGTTCCAAATACTGTCTTNAATCCATTTGGAGAAATTAGTTTTATAGGATCGCCAGGCATTACTTGTAATTCCCGAGCAATCCCACTTCCGAGTGCAATACCAGCACGGAAATTAGAAATATCACCTATTCCGATTTTAGGATTAGCAATTAAAGGTATTTCCAACAAATCTTTAGATCTTATCCCTAAAATTTGAACCCCAACATTTTTATCATTTGCCGTTGCCATAACTTGACTTTTTATGATTGGAGAGACCAAATTAATCTTTTCTATTGAAGAAATTCTATGAACGAGTTCATCATAGTTCTTAATTAGGCGGCTTTTTGCACCATNTTCGGAAATATATGAGGGATTATAAATTGTAACATGGGAATTGGCTCCCAATATTGTTTGCAGGAATTCATAACGAAATCCGGACCGCACAGCTAATGTAACAATTAATGCAAAGACAGCCAAAGTTATTCCAAAGAATGAGATAATTGTCATTATAGAAATGCCACCATCTCTTTTCTTAGCCCTCAAATAAGCCAATGCTAACTGCCATTCGTATTTTGCAAAAGGTTTTGATACACTCAAAAGAAATACCTAACTATCTAAATCTTCATGTTTNCTTGATTAGCTTACTCATAAATCTCTGTAATTTTTTTGATTGCAAGTTCTGGTGACAGCTCAATACTTTCTCCCGATTTTCGAGATGTGATCTCTACTACCCCATTTTTGATTCCTCTTGGACCAACAGTAATGCGCCACGGAATCCCTATTAAATCCATGGCCGCAAATTTACTACCTGCTCGTTCATCAGTATCATCATAAAGACAATCATATCCAAAATCAGAAAATGTTTTATAAATACTTGAACAAAGATTGTCAGTCTGTTCATCTCCTTGTTTTAAATTGATAATACCAATTTGAAATGGAGTTACACTTTCTGGCCATATAATCCCTTTATCATCATGACTTGCTTCAATTATAGCACCCAATAAACGACTAACTCCAATTCCATGACTTCCCATATGAACNGGTGTTTTCACTCCCTCAGAATTATTAACGTTTGCGCCCATTGCTTCAGAATATTTNGTACCAAAATAAAAAATTTGACCAACTTCAATGGCACGACTGGTTATTTGTTGATCTTTTGGAACCACTTTATCAAAGCTTGCACTATCGTGAGTTTCATCCGTTCGAGCATAAGGACTTGTCCATTCATTAAAAATTTCTTGACACTGAGCCTTATTATCAAAGTCAACCTGGCGATCTCCTAAGTTTAAGTTTAATATTGACTTATCAAAAAATACTTCAGATTCTCCAGTTTCCGCCAGTACTAAAAACTCATGGGAATAGTCGCCACCAATAGGTCCTGTGTCTGCACGCATCGGAATAGCTTTTAGTCCAAGTCGTTCGTATGTTCTTAGGTAACTAATAAGATGCCGGTTATAAGAGTGCAGCGCATTATCTTTATCTACATCAAAATTATAACCATCTTTCATATAAAATTCTCTTCCTCTCATCACNCCAAATCTTGGCCGTCTCTCATCTCTAAATTTCCACTGAATATGATATANTGTTAACGGCAAATCTCGGTAACTATTNACGTGTGACCTGAAGATATCAGTAATTAGTTCCTCATTTGTTGGACCGTATANNAGATCTCGACTNTGACGATCTTTTATACGNAGCATTTCCTCACCATAATCTTCATATCGCCCGCTTTCCTTCCATAGTTCTGCAGATTGCAAGGTGGGCATAAGCATAGGAATATGCCCAGCTAATTTTTGCTCTTGATGCACAATATTTTCAATCTTTTTCAAAACTTTAAAACCCATTGGAAGCCATGAATAAATTCCAGATGATGACTGCTTAATCATTCCTGATCTTAACATTAACCGATGACTGATGATCTGTGCCTCTGTGGGATTTTCTTTTAATAATGGCAAAAAGTAACGACTTAAACGCATCCAAAAACTCCAAATTGTAATTTTATTTAACTTAAGCGATTGCCTGAGCATGAGCAAGCAAAGTCAATCTAAATNACAAAAACCTTATTGTGTTAAAAGACATCAGNGNTTATTGATTGAGCNTGGAATATGATTTTATAATTATTGGTGGTGGAATCGCNGGACTCTCAGTTGGTGGGAGATTGGCTACTTCTGGTTCTGTATGTGTTTTGGAGGCAGAAGATGTTATAGGCTATCATGCTAGTGGACGTTCTGCAGCCATGTTCTTAGAAAATTATGGTAACGAGATAGTAGTTGAGCTCAATAAAGCGAGTGCACAATATCATAAAACTGGTGGTTACTTGTCTGAACGAGGTTTAATGAGTTTNGCTCGGCAACAAGANAAAGAAGCTTTTTACGATGAATTAGATGGCTTAGGTTTGGACCAAATCAGCGTAGATGAAGCTTTGAAATTACTACCAATAATTAATAAAAANAAAGTGAAATATACTAGTTTCTTAAAAGAAGCGCCTGAACTAGATACTGATAAACTACTACAAGATTTCGCAAAAAATATTCGACAGAACCAGGGANTGATAAAAACAAAAGCTAAAGCAAAAAAGATAGAACGCAACGCAAAATTATGGCAAGTAATCACAGACGTTGGAGCCTTCAACGGAAAGGTTTTGATAAATGCTGCAGGACCATGGGTTGATAACATCGCAGCGATGGCAGAGGTGACTCCTTTAAGTTTCACNGCTATGAGAAGGTCAATTGCCCGCGTTCCCGCGCCAAANTCAGATACTGGTAATTTTCCAATGGCTCATGGAGCTGGTGATCGTTGGTACGCTAAGCCAGATGCTGGCGCTTGGTTAATCTCNCCCTGTGAAGAAGAACCAATGCCNCCACATGATGCTTATGCCGATGATATGGTTTTAGCTGAAGGCATTGATCGTTATAATGAAATGGTGGATCATGAAATTACTAGAATGCAAACCAATTGGGCTGGTTTAAGAACATTTGCACCTGACCGGGCCTTGGTAATTGGTTTTGATAAAAGTATTGAAAATTTTTTTTGGTTTGCTGGACAAGGTGGGTACGGTTTCCAAACTGCTCCAGCGGCCTCTCAACTGGCATCCGAATTAATCCTCAATAAGTCAATTAGTTTCTCATCNAATCTNNTAAAAGGATTGTCTCCNAACAGATTCTGTTAAACAATCGCTTNAATTAGCTTATAAAACACTTGAGAACAAATAGTGAACATAGTAGTTATAGTTATGTCAAACATACACCAGCATCTTAATAATATATCACAGACTTTACCCTCTATTAATTTTNTAGGTCATTTACACTTATCCTCTGGCAAAATTCACGAAATATATGGAAACTCTCGTACAACATTAGCTTTAATTGTGGCTCAAAAAATGCGAGGGCATATTTTTTGGATTCGCACAGAATCGAACCCTAACCTTTTAAATGCTGATGGAATTATGGATTTTGTAAATCCAGGGCGCTTAACATTTATAAATGTTAAGACATTTAATGACATACTCTGGAGCATGGAAGAAACTTTAAGAGCAGGCTGTATTCCTTTGGTCATAAGTGATTTACCGGAGATTCCAGATTTTACTACCGTAAGAAGATTACATCTAGCACTAAAATCAAGGATTAATAATGATAAAATCTGCTTAGGACTACTATTGACCCCGCAACAGGGTGGCG
>PARX01000004.1 GCA_002712045.1 Paracoccaceae bacterium | reverse complement strand
TAACTTTGTTGCTGATGTAAAGATTGTGCTTCTGTCTTTATAAATGCTATCAAATACTCCCGCCATAGCAAGAAACTCTACTTGTCTCTTATTAATTACCCTATCATCCATTCTTGTAAAAAAATTAATAATAGAATCATATAAACCATTTTTCAAACGGTCTTTGACTATAAACTTAGCTAAGTCTAACCCTATATTTTTTATAGTTGCTAAGCCACTTGCATAAGTAACTCGACTGCCATGGCTCACCTCGTTATATCCCAATGTAGCGGTGTCTGCGATCGTGGTTCTCACCTTATCATATGGAATTCCTAACTCTTCTGCTGCCATTTGACACATCGAAGCGCGGCTCCCTCCAATGTCGGGAGTTCCAACAGAAAGAGCGGCCGTTCCATCTTCAGATAAAGCTAGAGTAACAGCTGTTTCCCCACCATGATTAAACCAGAAACCAGAAGAAACCCCTCGACCTTGCCCTTTCTTAAGAGGGGCGGAATAATGAGGGTGTTGCTTTGCTGCTTCCAAACATTCAACCAAGCCAATTCGATCCCATTTCGGACCGAAACTTGCTTTGGTTCCTTCTTTTGATGCATTTTTTAGTCTCACGTCTATCGGGTCTAACTTAAGTCTATTGCACAACTCGTCGATGATAGATTCTACTGCAAATGCAGCCATGGGTGAACCTGGTGCTCTGTAAGCGGCTTGTTTGGGTCGATTAGAAAGTACATCGTAACCGATTTGTTTGACATTTTCTAAATTATATGGGGCAAATGCGCACATTGCTGTAAATTCCATTGGCGCTCCAGGGAATGCGCCACCTTGCAATCTAAACACTCCAGATCCTGCAGTGATTGTCCCATCTTTTTTCATACCAATTTTTATGTCCATTGAGGTTGAGGAAGTTGGTCCAGTAGCTCGAAAAACTTCAGAACGACTCATAACTAATTTCACAGGCCTATTTGTTTTTCTTGATAAAGCTAAAGCAACAGGTTCTATAAATATTGCTGTTTTACCACCAAAACCTCCACCTATTTCCGAGGCTGTTACACGAAGTGCACTTGTTTCTATATCTAATAAGGCGGCACAAGTTTTTTGAACGTGAAAATGTCCTTGAGTACAACACCAAAGTTCTCCTTTTCCGTCTCCACCCAATTGGGCAAGGCAGGCATGAGGTTCTATATATCCCTGGTGAGTAGCTTCTGTTTTGAAAGTATCTTCAATAACTAAATCAGCCGCCGCAAAGCCAGCATTTAAATCTCCGTGCCCACTTTCATGATAGCGAACAATATTAGGATGCAAGCCTTCTGGCACGGACTTATCAGATGCACCGGCCCTTATAACTGGAGCATTTTTTTCCATTGCCTTATCAACATCAGTGACATGTGGTAACTTTTCATATTCTACTTCCATTAATTTTATAGCATCTCGTGCAATGAGGCTTGATGTCGCCGCAACTGCAGCAATAGCGTGGCCATCGTAAAGAGCGACATCTCCAGCCATAACGTTTTCTAACACATTCCAGTTTTCCCCTGTTACTTTTTTGGAAAAATCATCTCGTGTAACTATAGCTTTTACGCCTGGTAATTTCTCAGCTTTTTCAGTGCTAATTTTTATTATTTTGGCATGAGCGTGAGGAGACCTGAGTATTGATGCGTGGAGCATTCCTGTTGCGTATGCGTCTGCACCAAATTTCGCTCGGCCAGTTACTTTGTCCAGTCCATCTGGTCTATCTGGTCTAGTTCCAACTATTTTAAATTCTCTATTTTTTTGATTATCGAGTGCCATCAAGAAGCCTCCCTAAGATCACGAGCAGTGTCCATTACTGCTTTAATTATTTTATCATACCCAGTGCACCTGCATAAATTACCAGCCAACCAATATCTTACTTCTGTTTCTGTTGGGTCAGGATTTTTCTCAAGAAGGGCTTTAGTGGCTACTAATATACCTGGTGTACATATTCCACATTGTAGTGCCGCATGTTCAATAAATTTTTGTTGCAATGGATGCAGATTTTCTCCTTCAGCCATTCCTTCGACCGTCCCAATTGATTTTCCCTCTGCTTCTACACCAAGCACTAGACAGGAGCAGACCAGTCGATCGTCTAAGGTCACGGAACACGCGCCACAGTCACCTGTACCACATCCCTCTTTTGCACCTGTCAAATTTAATCTATCTCGCAAGGCATCTAATAAGGTTTCACGGGGATCACATAAAAACTCTAAATCATCACCGTTTACTGAAGTATTTACATGTATTTTATTCATTTATTTTCCCTCGCGCGGTCATAGGCAATTTTTGCTGTTCGTTTAGCAAGAACTCCTGCAACATGTGTTCTGAATTCTATTGTGCCTCTTTTATCATTTATTGGATTGCAAGCTTTTGATGCTTCCTCAGCCAAATGGTCAAGTGCCTTATTTTCCAATTTTGAACCAATTATTTTTTCTGCTGCATTTTCTAGCAATAGAGCAGTTGGGGCTACAGCACCAAGAGAAACTCTTGCTTTAATTATGACCTCATTTTTAATTTCTATATTTACTGCACAGCCAACAACTGCAATATCCATTTCTGTTCTTGGTATAAAACGTAGATAAGCATCTCCTTGGTTGTTCGTTCTTTTGGGAAGATGTATCGCAGATACAACCTCTCCCTTATTAAGTGAAGTCTTTCCGGGGCCTATTGGGACATCTTCTACATTGATTTTTCTAACACCCTTTGGTCCAGTAATGCTCACCTGTGCCCCAGCTGCTATTAAGGATGGGACACTATCTGCTGCCGGAGACCCATTACATAAATTACCAGCTAAAGTTGCTCTGCCTTGAACCTGAGTTGAACCTATCAGATCCATTGCTTCAATTATTCCAGGCCACTCCTGAGTAAGTTTTTTATGTTCGCTCATTTCAGCGCCGGAGACCGCCACGCCAATTTGCCACTCGTCATCATTTTCTATTATGTCTTTTACACCATTTATGTACTTCATATCTATAAGCACATCTGGAGTTATGATATCGCTTCTCAACTGCACAAGTACATCTGTACCTCCAGCGAGAAATCTAATTATACCAGCATTTTTGTTAGCTAATTCAGTAGCTTCTTCAAAACTACCTGGTTTATGATATTCCATTGTTACTCCTACCAACGTTATCGGTTTTTCTAATTAATATTGAGCCTAAGATTGATGATAAGTTCAAGTAAAAAATGACTTTTTTCCCAAACAAAAATTATTTTTCTTGAGGTTTGATAGTTCCGAGGGTTAGAGCTATATAACAACTATAGACAAAAATGTGAGAAATTATTTGAGAATTGATAACTTACAATATGCGAACTGGTCGCCGAAGGTTTTCAGGCAATTGCGAGCTGGAGAGATTGATGCAGTTCACGTAACTATTGCTTACCATGAAAATTTCCGTGAAACCGTTTTAAATTTTGAGAAATGGAACAGGTGGTTTGAGTTGTATCCAGATTTAATTATGCCTGGATATCATGCCAAAGATATTGACGTCGCAAGAAAGTTAAATAAGACAGCAATTTTTTTCGGATTTCAAAATCCTAGTCCCATCGAAGACGATATTGGCTTAGTAGAGATTGTGCACCGGCTAGGTGCACGCTTTATGCAACTTACTTACAACAATCAAACTCTGCTTGCGAGTGGTTGTTATGAAAGAGAAGACTCTGGCATTACGCGCATGGGAAAGCAGGTTATCAAAGAGATGAATCGGGTCGGGCTGGTTATTGATATGAGTCACTCGGGTGATCGAAGTACCATTGATGCCGCTGATTTGTCGGAAAGACCTATAGCAATTACACATGCAAATCCTTACTCTTGGCACCCAGCACTGAGAAATAAACATGATCGAGTAATCGAAGCTGTTACATCAAATGGCGGGATGATTGGTTTTTCACTTTATCCTCACCATTTGAAAGGTAAATCTAACTGTACTTTGGAAAGTTTCTGTCAAATGATTGCTGACTCGGCAAATAAATTTGGAGTAGATAAAATTGGCATTGGTTCTGATTTATGTCAGGACCAGCCTGACAGTGTTGTGGAGTGGATGCGCGTTGGAAGGTGGTCAAAAGAAGTTGATTACGGAGAAGGATCGGCAGATTTACCAGGCTTTCCTCAGCAACCTTCCTGGTTTCAGGATAGTAGAGATTTTGTAAATATTGAGAATGGGCTGTCGGCAGTAGGAATGCATTCAGAGGAAATTGATAAAATAATGGGAATGAATTGGTATAATTTTTACTCCATGAACTTCACTCCTAGCGCGGATTCTGAAAATGCTTGATGTTGATAAAAAAAGCATAACTGAGCTGCGAGACCCCTCTGAGGTTATGAAATTATCTAGAATGGGAAGTTTCCATCAATCTCGTTTGTCATTTATGCGGATTTTAATGCGACAGATCAGGGATGAGAATTGGAAATTTAAGAGAGAAGAGTTTAATGTAAATAATAAAGGTGTAGGACACGCAATTTATAGTGCGACGGGACCTAAGAATACCTATTCTTTGATAGCTTTTGCACATGACTTGCCAGACGAAAAGAGATCAGATCGTGTAATTGCAGATGCCTGGGATGCTACTTTTACCTTATATGATGGAAGACCATCGGAAGAAGATATAGAGCGATTGAAAAAGAATGTACCGCTTCAGGAAGTTGGAAGAATTTCAGAAAATGAATTATGCTTAAGTCGTGCTAACAAATCTGTTCGATTGTGGGATCATGTAATTTCGTCACTTTCCGCTGGATGTCAACCTGATGTTGAGCAAATAGACTCAGTTGGGTATCTTATGCGCACTACAGCAGTTTATGGATCTGGAAAGTTTGGTGCTGTTGATCGAGAATTTGTTTCAGACCGCACAGAATTTAAAGCCCCGTTTCAATATGAACTTTTATCTGTTTTTATGATTCGGTGGTTTGTTTTAGATTTAGTAAATCAGATGGCTAACGTTCAAAATCCAGATAAGGCCGTACAGCTTGATCCTAAACTTGGTTATCGATTGGGAATTGGAAACTCTACTGGCCTAGGAATGGCTCCATTCTTATTGAATCATCCTGTCCTATTGAATAATTGGATTTTAGCAAAAGAAACGGCTCTTTCTAGAGTGCGTTCCGTTCAAAAGTCTTCAATGGAAGAAAATAAATTGTTTTTGGAATTATATGAAAAATCTATTATTTTGTTTGGGCTATGGCGTTCAGATCATCCGCTGCAAATAAAAAAATTAAAAGAAATTTCAAATGATTTAACTCGTTTAAGTAAATATTTAAAAAAATTTGATTTTGAATCAACATATCCTTGGGACAGGCTTTTTAATTGGTCTAAGGAAAATCTAAGTATGGAAGGGCAAGAGTTTATAATCTCATTAATCATGGAGCCTTATGGGAACCTGGTTGATGAACTCGCTTTCACAATGTCTGACAATAATCAGTCATATGTAAAGATTGATGGCTTGAAATCTATCGGAGATATTCGCAAACAGCTAAATAAAGTTTATGGATGGATTTTTGATATTGATTGGGAATGTATGGATTCAAATGCTAGAGCTTGGTATGTATCTCAGGAGAAGTTGGAACCACGACTGGGCGAAAGATTTTCTGAGCCAATCGGAAATTATGAACAGCCCTTATCGCCTGCTAGAGATGTTTATAGACTTTCAAAAGATTTAGCTAATTTTGGTGATGATGAGCTTATCGCAAATTTTTTAATGTTAAAGCCAGAACATCGACACATCGTGCGTCGCCTTCAGATTGTTTCAAATCATCCTTATTCTGAAATTCGTGATAACACAATTGGCTCCCAATTACTTCCGATCGATATGCTTCGATGCAAACTATCTTTCTTTGGAGCAATTCATTTTGATCCAAGATCAGATCGTTGGGTTCGTATTTGCATGTTCAAAGGTGCCCCTTATCCCAATCAAATTTCAAATTCGATCTCTGATTATTGGAGTTACCTTGAAGGATTTTAAACTAAAAAAATGAAAGTTTCATTTAATGAATTAAAGTCTATGTCTAAGGGAGCAGCTCGTGGTGCTGGGTTTGATTGGGGATATGCTGAAGACATCTCTTTTGCAGTAGTATGGTTAGCAAAGAATGGGTATAATTCGGCAACAATCTTGCTAACTTTTTTAGATAACAAAACGATTTATCCCCCCACCAATACTAATGGAAATATTTGGTCTAATGACAAAGGGGATTTAGACCCCATCAAGACGGGTGTGGCACTATTAGATTTGAATATTTCAAAAACTATTGTACTTCAGGGTATATTTTTACCACTCTTGTTAGCTCCTTTTATCTCCCAGTTAGAAAACACTATGGCACTGGAAGGAAATAATTTTAAATTGGTCACCAAGAATGGCTTCTCTGATAATAAAGTTAAATATTTACCTTTAAGAGCAAATGTTCTGAAAATATCGTCAACACAAGAAACACAGGGTTTCAACAAGATAGAGGAAAACCCTTTAGCAAAAAGATGTAAGGTTGATAATGACGTCTGGAACAGGCTGGAAGAATTTACTTATCGTACTTATGCACCGGTAACTGATGAAAGTAGAATGTTGGGAGCTGGATCTGGTTTATCCGATAACGATTAGTTTAGCTCTAATAATTGGCGCGCTTGAGTATGAGTAGCCACGGGTCTCGAATATTTGTCACATAACGATGTCGCCAATTCCACAAGTTGTGCATTTGAATTGGCTAATTCGTCCCTGTTAAGGCGGATATTATCTTCTAAACCTGTTCGGGTGTGTCCTCCTGCAGCAATAGACCATTCGTTTACCAAAAGCTGTCCAGCGCCAATGCCTGCTCCGCACCATTCAGTATTCGGTGCAAGTCGTTTTACTGTTTCGACGTAATAATTAAATACATTTTGATCAACTGGCATCGCATTTTTAACACCCATGACAAATTGAATGTATAATTTTCCGTTCAGTATACCCTCTTTTGACATTTTAATTGCCTGGTGAATATGGCTTAAATCAAATGCCTCAATCTCTGGCGTGATGTTATAGCTCTTCATCTCGTCCGCCAGCCAATGTATCAATTTAGGGCTGTTTTCATAGACCCGCGTTGGAAAATTATTGGAGCCAACCGTTAGGGATGCCATATCAGGTTTGAGAGGTAGCATCCCACCTCGTTCTTTTCCTGAGCCAGATCTACCTCCAGTCGAAAATTGAATAATCATACCTGGGCAGGCTTTGTTGATACCTTGCTTGAGCTCTTTGAATTTGTTTGGATCTGATGATGGAGTTCCGTCATTATTTCTTACATGTAAATGCGCAATTGAAGCACCGGCATCAAAAGCTGCTAAAGTACTTTCAATCTGCTCTTCCACTGTTATTGGTACAGCGGGATTATCTTCTTTTGTTGGTACTGATCCAGTAATTGCAACGCAAATAATACATGGTTTACTCATTAAACTGACTTAATGCCTGCCTCTAACGCAGAAATTATTGTGTTTACGTGATCCTCAGTAACGATCAGTGGCGGTGACATCATTATATTATGGCCACCAACTCGAACAAAGGCACCGTGCTCATAAGCAGTTTTTTGTATTTTCGCCATTGAATCGTTGTCTAACGGAGTTTTACTTGCTTTGTCAGAAACAAATTCAAGAGCAGTCATAAGGCCGTGACCACCTCTTACATCGCCAATAATATCGTATTTTTCTTTTAATTTAACTACAGCGTCGAATATCTGTGTACCACGTATTTTGGCATTTTCATTAACTTTTAATCGCTTTGTTTCTTTCAAACAAGCAACAGCTGCCGCCGCTCCAACAGGATGGGCAGAGTATGTATAACCATGTCCAATAGAAGCAGCACCAGTTTCATCACTCTCAAAGACATCTGTTACTTTTTCGCCAATCATAGTTGCACCAAAGGGATAATAAGCTGACGTAATTGCTTTTGCACAAGTCATCATATCAGGCTTAACGTTCCAATGGCGTGCTCCTGACCAATCTCCAGTCCGTCCAAAACCAGTTATTACCTCGTCGGAAATAAGTAGGATTCCATATTTATCACAAAGAGCTCTAATGCCAGGCATGAATGATTCGTGGGGTACTATAACGCCCCCGGCGCCTAAAATTGGTTCCATTATGAATGCGGCAATTGTAGATGGATCTTGAAATATAATCTCATCTTCAGTTGCTTGGAGACACAATTGAGCCAATTTTTCTGGGTTTGTTTCATTAAATGGATTTCTAAAAGTATATGGTGAAGGCATGTGATGGCAGCCAGCTAGCAATGGTTCGTATGCAGTTCGAAATCTTTGGTTTCCATTGACTGAAGCCCCGCCAAAGTGTGTTCCATGATACCCTTTTTTAAGGCTAAAAAATTTTGTCCGTCCGAAATCACCTCGTACTTTGTGGTATTGGCGCGCAAGTCGCAGAGCGCTTTCGACGCTATCTGATCCACCTGAAGTAAAAAAAGCGCGCGCCATACCTTCTGGCTCAAACCATTGGTTCAGCTCATAAGATAATTCAATTGCCGCATCATTTGATGTGCCCGCAAAAGAGGAATAATAAGGCAACTTATCTAATTGTTTGGTGATGGCATTTTTTATTGGGTCACAAGAATAACCTACATTTACACACCATAAGCCACCTACCGCGTCTATTGCCTTGTGGCCATCAATGTCCTCGATTGATACGTCACTGGCACCAACAATGATTTTTGGTGTATTTCTTTTAAGTTCTCCTGGATGCCCCATTGGGTGCCAAATATGGCGAGCATTATTTTCTTTTAAAAAATTACTATCTTTCATTTTGCACCTCATTATTTCTCAGCAAGTTTGATCAAAAATGTTCATAAACGTCAACGCTTCATTGAAGAGGTCTTTGTTTTTTTACAGCCTTGCCGATTTTCCCTTCCCTAAAAACAACATATAAACCAGTGCCAAAAATCAACATTATTCCAAGCCAGGCGGGCAAATCAGGCCAATGCCCCCAAATTAAAATACCCCAAACAATTGCAAGTGGCATATTAATATATTCGAAAGGAGCTATTTTATTTGCTTCTGCGACTCGATAAGCTTGACTGATTAAATATCCCCCTAAAGCAGAAGTTATTCCGATTGTGCACATAATACTTAAATCAAAAGAGGTGGGTACGATCCATTGCCTGAATATAAAATCTAATGATGGGTTGCCAGTTCCATAGTAGCGACCATCCCCAACAATCAAACCTATGCCAGCACTCACGCAAATAAACGTTAATTGGATATAAAAAGACATTGTTGAAGCGGTTTCAGACAACCCGATTTTTCGTGTTAGTGTGTGAAGAAGAGCGTAAAACAAAGCGGCACCTGCTGGCAATAATGCAATGAATTTTACACTTTCTGACCCAGGCCTTAGCATAATTAAAACACCCATTAGTCCTAAAAGAACAGCTACCCAGCGACGTATTCCAACCTTTTCACCTAGGAAAAAAACTGCGAAGGCTGTTATTGCAAGTGGAGCTATAAAAAAGATAGCGGTCGCTTCTGCTATTGGCATTGATGCGAGGCCAAGAAAGAATAACATATTAGCCATCACAACACATAAACCCCTGATCATGTGCAGTAATGGCCGTTTTGTTTTTAAATTTTTATAGCCTCCCTCTAGGGGCATTAGTATCGCTAATGTAAATATTAAGCCAATTAAGGAACGCGTTAAGACAACTTGATGAAGTGCATAATCACCACTTAAGAATTTTATCGTAACATCATTAAGTGAAAAGCATAACGATGCGCCGATAGCACAAAAGATCCCAAGTTGAATATTAGTTGATTGCGACATTAAAGACTTCTTTCAAAATATAGCTCATCATGCTTGAATTAGATTCGCTACACTAATTGCGACACAATTGGAGAAAATGATGCAAAATCAAGCTGACAATCGAATGATGGAAAATTTATATTGGTGGGGGGTGCCAACTTTATTTCGCTGTCCCCATGAAACAAATTTTGAAAATTGTGATATAGGACTGATTGGAGTGCCCCATTCAGCAGGGAATGGTACTACGGAAAGAGATCAACATTTGGGGCCTCGTGCTGTTAGAAATGTTTCTGCTCTTTTAAGAAGAGTACATTTAGACATGGGATTTGACCCATGGGAGACTGCAAGGATCTCAGATTTAGGAGATGTTGCTTTACCAGAGGCCAATGATAATGAAGCGAGCATTCAGAGAATTACAGATCACTACAAATTGATAGATGAGGCAGGAATAAGACCTGTTTCTATTGGTGGGGATCATTCAATTACAGGAGGCATAATTCAAGCTTTAGGATGTGGACAATTGACTGGTGGTGAAAAGATTAGCTTTTTGCATATAGACGCTCACACAGATGTTTTTACAAAAGTGCCACATTTTTTAGGGGCAAAAAAGTCTGCTGCTCATTGGGGGGCTTATTTAGTAGACCAAGGACAAGTTGATGCAAAATCCTCAATTCAAGTTGGAATTCGAGGAAATACGAGAACACTTGATTGGTTAGAACCTTCTTATGAATATGGCTATGATGTTGTAACTATGAAAGAGTATCGTAAAATTGGGTTAGAATCTACTATCGCAAGAATTCAAAATCAACTTGAAGGCCGCCCAGTTTATATAACCTTTGATTTAGACTGTTTGGATCCAACTGTAGCACCAGGTGTTTCTAACCTTGAGCCTGGAGAACAAGGTTTCTTGATCGATGAAGCAATGAGCCTGTTACACTCTGTTCGTGGAATGAATATAATTGGTGGAGATGTAGTTTGTTTGATGCCGACGAGAGATTCGTCAAATATGATAACCGCTAGAACAGCTTCGGCGATTATGTTTGAAATGATAGCTATGATTGCTGAAAAGTATCGTTAGGATGAGATTATAATTTTAACTGAATTGAATATATCTTAAAATGCCGGTTTTGGATAATAAAATAAAAATCTATTATTTAGATATTGTCAGTAATCTTTTTTAAGATACTTTATTGATATAATTTAGGTATTTATTAGATCTGCAGATTTGCTTGCTTAAAATGTTTTAATTAGGGTGATTAAATGTCAAATTTTCCAAGTACAGCGCGTGTTGTAATTATAGGTGGGGGTGCGGTTGGAGCTTCTGCTCTTTATCATTTAGCCAAAGCAGGGTGGACAGATTGTGTCTTGTTGGAAAAAAATGAGTTAACAGCAGGATCGACCTGGCATGCTGCTGGAAATGTACCAACATTTTCGGCTTCTTGGTCAATAATGAATATGCAGCGATATTCAACTGAGCTTTATCGGGATCTTGGTAAAGAAGTTGATTATCCTATGAATTATCACGTAACTGGATCAATTAGACTGGCGCACTCTATAGAGCGTATGCGGGAATTTGAACGGGCTGCTGGGATGGGAAGATATCAAGGAATGGCTATTGATATGTGTTCAGTGAACGATTTAAAGAACCATTATCCATTCCTAGAGATTCATGATTTAGCAGGGGGACTCTATGATCCAAATGATGGTGATATTGACCCTGCTCAGCTTACCCAGGCATTAGCTAAAGGTGCTCGAGATCTAGGAGCCAATATACAAAGGTTTACACCTGCCAAAGGAGTTTATCGTAGAAAAGATGAATGGGTTGTTCAAACCGAAAAGGGCGAAATTACTTGTGAATTTGTTGTGAACGCTGCTGGCTATTATGCCCAAAGAGTTGCTGAGTGGTTTAAACCTTACGGAGGGCGCACATTGCCAATGATGGTGATGAGTCATCAATATTTATTATCAGAAGAAATTCCCGAGATTGAAAGCTGGAGTAAGTCTGCTGGTCATAAGCTACCCTTGTTACGTGATGTGGATAGTAGTTATTATTTGCGTCAAGAAAAGTACGGATTAAATTTAGGTCCTTATGAAAATACTTGCAAAGCAGCTTGGATTACAGAAGATGATCTAATGCCTGAAGATTTTAGCTTTCAGTTATATCCAGATGATTTGGAAAGAATAGAATGGCATATTGAAGACGCAATGGCACGCGTACCGTTGTTAGGTAAAGCGGGAATCTCTAAAGTAATAAATGGTCCAATTCCGTATGCTCCAGATGGTAATCCGTTAATTGGTCCAATGCCGGGGGTTCCAAATGCATTTGAAGCATGTGTGTTTACATTTGGTATCGCTCAGGGAGGTGGCGCAGGAAAAGTATTGGCAGAATGGATAACTGAAGGTCAAACCGAATGGGATATGTGGTCTTGCGATCCTCGCCGTTATACAGATTATACGGACCAAGATTATTGCAACCAAAAAGGTATGGAAGTTTATGGCAATGAGTATGCAATGCATTTCCCTTACCATGAATGGCCTGCTGGAAGAGATAAGAAGGTATCTTCACTTCACTCAAAAATATTAGAGCTTGGGGGTGTAATGGGAGCATATAATGGATGGGAGCGTGCTAATTGGTTTGCGAAAGCAGGAGACGATATATCATTAGAGAGCACCCACACTTGGAGCAGAAATGGCCCATGGGAACAAAGAATAAGGGAAGAGTGCGAAGCTGTAAGAGATGCATGTGGTGTCCTAAATCTACCTGGGTTTTCTCGTTTTACCCTTAAAGGAGATGGAGCTAGTGATTTTTTAAGAGGATTCTGTACTGGAGCCTTGCCTAAAATAGGGCGAATGAATTTAATATATGTTGCTGATAAAAGAGGAAGGATTTTAACAGAAATGTCATGTATCAGATTGGCAGAAGAATCCTTTATGTTAATTACCGCTGCTACCGCGCAATGGCACGACAAGGAATTAATAGAAGCTTCAGTTCCAGATAATATTCATTTTGAAGATGTTACGATTTTGCAAGATACACTAATTGTGACTGGGCCCCAATCGCGGGAAATTCTGTCAAAAGTATCGAATGCTGATTTGTCACTTGCCTGGCTAACCCACCAACAAGCTGAAGTAGTGGATAAGTCAGTATATTTACTTAGAGTTTCTTTTGCTGGTGAGCTTGGATGGGAAATCCATGCTTCAAATAATGATATGCCAAAAATCTATCAATCTCTTTTGGATCATGGAGCTACTCCATTTGGAATGTATGCCTTAAATAGTTTGCGGTTGGAAAAAGGTTACAGAGCGTGGAAGGGTGATTTGTCTACAGATTATTCGATGTTTGAAGGTGGTTTGGATAGATTTGTGAAACTTGATAAGCCACAAGATTTTATAGGCAAGAGTGCATTATTAAACGAGCGACAACAAGGCTCTAGTAAAAGATTTGTAACCTTAATTGTTGATGCTCCAGAGGCTGATGCTCCTTATATGTCAACTATATGGAAAGACAATCAAATTGTTGGTGAGACGACTTCAGGAGGGTGGGGTTACCGGGTTAACGCATCAATTGCTTTAGGGATGGTTAAGTCAGAACTAGCTTTTGAGAATTGTCCAGTGCAGGTTGAGATTTATGGAAAAAAATATGATGCAATTGTTCAAAAAGATGAACCAATTTGGGACCCAAGAAATGAAAGGCTTAGAGCTTGATAACTATATTAGATGGGGGAATGGGCCAAGAATTGATTCTGCGCTCTGGAGGGAAAGCTACACCCATGTGGTCATTGCAAGCTTTGTTAGACGCACCGGACTTAATCAGTCAAGTGCATGATGATTATTTTGCTAGTGGAGCTTTGGTAGCTACAGCAAATACTTATGTAATCTTGCCAGATAGATTAAAGCATTTTGGCTTTCCTGAGAGGCAAGCAGAATTAATGCAAAAAGCATGTAAGATAGCAATCCAGGCTCGTGATAATCATGGCTCTGGAAGTGTTGCAGGGTCCTTAGGTCCGTTGGGCTTTTCTTACCAACCGGATAAATGTCCAGAGATTGATATTGCTGCGCCCATTTACGAAACAGCAGTCAAGCAGCAATCAGAGTTTGTTGATTTTCATATATTGGAAACGATGTCATCAGTTAAACAAGCTCGTGGTGGATTGATGGGTGCAACTTCAAGTACTAAACCAGTTTGGCTTGCTATATCTGTTGATGATATTGATGGTAGCAGATTACGTTCTGGAGAGAATGTGAAAGAGGTTTTACCCCTGGTAGAAGAGTTCGGCGCTCAGGCATTATTATTGAATTGTTCATCACCGGAAGCCATAACAAAATCAATACCTCTTTTGTCTGAATGTAGAGTTCCAATTGGTGCATATGCCAATGGCTTTATAAATATTTCAGATAGTTTTAACAAAATTGGTTCAACCGTAGATCTATTAGAAAAAAGAGAAGATCTAACGCCGGTTATTTATGCGGATTTTGCTGAGAAATGGGTTGATGCTGGAGCTACATTAATTGGTGGATGTTGCGAGGTTGGTCCAGCTCACATAAAAGAATTGTCCGCTAGGTGGAAAGGGTAAGAAAATGGCTGATGTGCCAAAAAAAGCAAGAGCTGTTATAATTGGTGGTGGCATAATTGGTTGTTCAGTTGCTTATCATTTGACTAAGTTAGGCTGGAAAGATGTTTTATTACTAGAAAGAAAACAATTAACTTCGGGAACAACTTGGCACGCTGCTGGGTTGATAGCTCAGCTTAGAGCGACTGCAAATATGACGAAATTGGCCAAATATAGCCAAGAATTATATGGAAGTTTGGAGAAGGAAACTGGAGTAGCCACTGGCTTTAAAAGGTGTGGATCGATCACAGTGGCTCTAACTAATGAGAGAAAGGAAGAGATTTACCGGCAAGCATCAATGGCTCGTGCGTTTGGTGTGGAAGTTGAAGAGATCTCGCCACAGGAAGTTAAAGAAAAATATAGCTACCTTAATATTGATCAGGTAAAGGCGGGAGTTTGGTTGCCCCTCGATGGTCAAGGAGACCCTGCAAATATTGCTTTGGCACTTGCAAAGGGCGCAAGGCAAAATGGTGGAACTATAATCCAAAATACAAAAGTAACTGGCTTTAAAAAAGAGGGTCGACGAATAACTGGGGTAAATTGGAGCCAAGGTGATGAGAGGGGCACAACTGATGCCGAGCTTGTTGTAAATTGCGCGGGTATGTGGGGTCACAATTTGGGAAAAATGATGGGCGTTAACGTTCCATTACATGCGTGTGAACATTTTTATATCGTGACGGAACCAGTTAAAGATCTAAAGCAGATGCCTGTTCTTAGAGTACCGGATGAGTGTGCTTATTATAAAGAAGATGCTGGTAAATTTATGTTAGGAGCTTTCGAACCAAATGCAAAGCCATGGGGAATGGAGGGAATATCAGAAAATTTTGAGTTTGATCAGCTGCCAGAAGATTTTGATCATTTTGAACCTATTTTAGAAATGGCAGTTAATAGAATACCAGCATTAGGTGAAGCTGGCATTCATACATTTTTTAATGGACCTGAAAGTTTCACACCTGATGATGCGTATCACTTAGGGTTAGCACCGGAAATGGATAACGTTTGGATCGCCGCTGGATTTAATTCAATTGGAATACAATCGGCAGGTGGAGCTGGAATGGCGTTGGCCCAATGGATAACTGATGATAAAAAACCTTTTGATTTGGGTGATGTTGACATTAGTAGGATGCAACCCTTTCAAGGTAACAAAAAATATTTATTCGAAAGATCTAAGGAAACTTTAGGGTTGCTTTACGCAGATCATTATCCTTACCGGCAAAAAGCTTCAGCTCGCGGGATCAGAAGGTCACCCTTTCACTCACAACTCCTTGAAAAAGGTGCTGTAATGGGAGAATTAGCAGGATGGGAACGAGCAAATTGGTATGCGGAGAGTGATCAAAAAAGAGAATATGAATATAGTTGGAAAAGGCAAAATTGGTTTGAAAATTCTGCTCAAGAACATCGCGCAGTTCGCGAGAATGTTGGTATTTATGACATGTCTTCTTTCGGAAAGATTAGAGTTGAGGGCTCTGAGGCGTGTGAATTCTTAAATTATATTTCTGGTGCTAATTGCGATGTGCCAATTGGAAAAATCGTTTACACACAGTTTTTAAATGAAGATGGGGGAATTGAGGCTGATGTTACTGTTACACGTCTTTCTGAATTATCTTTTATGGTAGTAACACCTGCTGCTACACGTCTCGCAGACCAAACGTGGATGTTAAGACATTCAATTAATTTCAACATAGTAATTATTGATGTAACTTCGGCGGAAGGAGTGTTGGCAATTATGGGGCCAAATTCCCGAAAACTCCTTTCACAAATAAGCTCTGCAGATTTATCAAATCAAAACAATCCCTTTGGTACAGCTCAAGAAGTCGAAATTGGGATGGGTTTGGCTAGAATTCATCGTGTTTCATTTGTTGGAGAATTAGGATGGGAAGTATATGCAACCTCTGATCAAGCTGGTCACATCTTTGAAGTTATTGCTGACGCAGGTCAAGAAATGGGGTTAAAGTTCTGTGGAATGCATATGATGGATAGTTGCCGAATAGAGAAAGGTTTTAGACATTTTGGGCATGACATAACTTGTGAGGATCATGTTCTGGAAGCTGGTTTAGGTTTTGCTGTACAAGTCAATAAACCCAATTTTATTGGTCGGACTGCAGTTTTAAAGAAACAAGACGCTGGATTAAATAAGCGATTACTTCAGTTTATGTTAAATGAAAAGGAACCTTTATTGTATCATAATGAGCCAATAATTCGAGATGGTAAAATCTCTGGTTACATTTCTTCAGGAAATTATGGTCATACATTAGGTGGTGCGATTGGCTTGGGTTACATTGAATGTGAAAATGAAACAGTAGATGATCTGTTGAGATCAAGTTATGAAATAGAAGTAGCTGGCTCAAGGATAAAAGCAGCTGCTTCACTGAGGCCGATGTACGATCCGAAAGCAGAGCGCGTCCGATTGTAAATATTTTGACTCAAGAATTTACGATAAAGCAGACTTGAATTTGAGAAATCGTGGGTCTTTTAGTACTCGAGAGTTTATTGCTTCACGTAATTCGCTAATTGACTTGAGAGGCCTCATGGTAACCTCAAGAATATCAATTAAACCATCTTCTCCTAATGTAATTAAATCAACGCCTACAATATCAAGATCTCCAATTTTACACTTAAACTCCAGTGCCCAATTTTTATCATGTCCCATTATTCGCGTGTAGGCGAAGTCTTGGAATATTTTTCCTACATGGCCAAGTATTGCCGCAACTGGATCTCTCCCTGTCCAGGTTTTGTAGTAGGTTGGTGGTTTAAATTGTACATTCGGCGACAATATTTCCTTCATGGCCTGTTCGTCACCCTTTGCTACAATCTCTTGCATTTTTGAAATGGTTGGATGCATTTAAGTTTCCTTTTAATTTGAGAATAATCATAAGTTTGCATCTAAACAAGGAGAAGGTTAAATCTTCACACATGACTGAGATTTTCAAATATAACCCTCCTGAGTTATCAGTTGATATCTTATATCACGATCCCAATATTATAGTCGTAAACAAACCTAGTGGCTTACTATCCGTGCCGGGAAAAGGTGAGCTTTTAAAGGATTGTTTGATTTCTAGATTACAAAAAGTTTTTCCTGATGCATTGTTGGTACATCGACTGGATTTAGAGACATCGGGTGTAATGTTATTTGCTTTGACGCCATATGCGCAACGACACTTAGGATTGCAATTTGAAAAGCGGCAAGTGAAAAAAACTTACATCGCAAACGTATGGGGTGATGTCGCCAACAAAATGGGTGAGATCGAAGCTCCAATCGTAGTTGATTGGCCTAATAGGCCTAGACAAAAAATTTGCTGGGAAACTGGTAAATCTGCTTTCACTAAGTGGCGAGTATTGAAAAAGAACAAGCTGTCTACACGTGTTAGGTTAATGCCTACAACCGGCCGTTCCCATCAATTGAGAGTTCATATGCTGAGTATTGGTCATGTAATTCTGGGTGATAAGCTTTATGCAAAAGGAGAGGCTTTAGAGGCCTCAGAGAGATTACAATTACATGCTGAGAGTATAAAAATACGACATCCTGAAGGAGGAAAAGGTATCGTTTTTAAATCCCGCAGCCCTTTTTAAAACTTTAATTAAATTTATTATCTCGTGGAAACCCTCTTGGTGCCATTCTTCCTGACGAAGCACGTTTTGAAATCCAATCCTCTAATTTTGTTTCAGTTCGTTGTCGGTCTGCAGGATCCCTCCATGAAAGGCCTGACGATATATTAAATGTTGACGCATCCGATAAACCGCCATCCTTATACTTCTGCATTCGCACCCCTTTACCTCGAGTCATTTCAGGTAAATCGGATATTGGGAATATAAGCATTTTACGATTTTCACCTATACAAGCAATGTGATCACCATTTAATGTTTTGCAAACAATCGCTTTTGCTCCGTCTTTTAAATTGAGAATTTGCTTGCCATTTTTTGTTTGAGCANTGGTCTCNGTTTCTGAGATTATAAAGCCGTCACCTTTCGATGATGCAACTAAAAACTTTCGATTTTCTTTAGTAACAAAGACGTCAACGATATCAACATCGTTAGGTATATCTAGCATCAATCTAAGTGGTTCTCCCATACCCCGACCACCTGGTAATTGACTACATGATAACGTGTAAAATCTACCATTTGTGGCAAAAATTGAGATTTTATCCGTGGATTCTGCATGAAAAAGAAATTTATCTGTATCACCATCTCTAAACTTCAACTCTTGTTTTAAATCAATATGCCCCTTCATTGCACGAATCCAGCTCATCTCAGAACAAACGATGGTTATTGGTTCTCGCTCAATCATTGCTTCAATTGGTACATCTTCAAACTCAATTGCTTCTGCAAATTCACTTCTTCTTTTGCCATTTTCGTTATTTTTCCCAAACAACTTTTGAGTTTCGCGAAGTTGACTTGAGATTTTTTTCCATTGAATGGTCTCATCATTCAACAAATCTTCAAGGTTTGCTCTTTCAATTAACAGGACTTCATGTTCCTTACGTAATTCAATTTCCTCAAGTTTACGTAATGAGCGCAAGCGCATGTTCAATATAGCTTCTGCTTGAGTGTCCGATAGTTCAAATTCTGTAATTAGCGTTAGTTTAGGATCATTTTCATTTCTGATTATTTCTATGACTCTATCTAAGTTTAGAAAGGCAACAATATATCCTTCCAAGACTTCTAATCTATGATCAATTTTTTTGAGATTGAATTTTGAGCGTCTGATTAAGACATCTTTTTGGTGATGTAAAAAGGAATTTAACACTTCCTTTAATGAGCAAACCTTTGGTGTTCTCCCATCGATCAAGACATTTAGATTTAAGGAAAAGCGAGTTTCAAGGTCAGTTTGCTTGAATAGCGTTTCCATTAAGATTGATGGATCTATCATTTTTGTGCGAGGTTCTAAAATGATACGAATTTCGTCTGTACTTTCATCCCGCACATCAGCTAGGATAGGTATTTTTTTATTATTTATAAGTTCGGCGATTTTTTCTATCAGTTTAGATTTTTGAACTTGGTAAGGGATTTCACTGATTACAATTTGCCACTGCCCGCGGTCTAATTTTTCTTCAATCCACTTTGATCTTAATCGAAATGAGCCTCTTCCGGTTCGATATGCATCTAGAATATTGTCATAAGGTTCTACGATTATTCCTCCAGTTGGGAAATCTGGTCCAGGAATATAATCCATCAATGTCTCATCTCTTGCATTGGGTGCTTTAACTAAATGAATACATGCACTAATTAATTCATCCAAATTGTGTGGTGGAATATTAGTGGCCATACCAACAGCAATCCCACTGGCACCATTTGCCAAAAGGTTTGGAAAACTTGCTGGAAACACTATTGGTTCAGTCAAGGTGCCATCATAGTTTTCCTGAAAATCTACAGCATTTTCTGATAAGCCTTCCATTAAAGATTGGGCAATTTTTGTTAGTCGTGCTTCAGTGTATCGGCTTGCGGCTGGATTATCGCCATCAATATTTCCAAAATTTCCTTGCCCATCTACTAAAGGATATCTTACGTTGAAATCTTGAGCTAGACGAGCCATAGCATCGTATATCGCGGCGTCACCATGCGGATGATAATTGCCCATGACATCACCAGAGATTTTTGCAGATTTTCTGAAGCCTGAGTTTGCCGCAAGTTTCAATTCACGCATAGCATATAAGATTCGACGATGGACGGGCTTTAATCCATCTCGTGCATCTGGTAATGCTCGATGCATGATAGTTGATAAAGCATATTGTAAATAACGTTCTCCAATTGCCCTACTTAACGGCTCTGTTGTTATGAATGGTATTGGTTTTTCGAAATTAGAGTTCTTGTCGTTCATTCTGTTCATTTACAATGTGGAGAGGTATGGGTCTAGAGCAAATACAGTTTTAATTTTAGATATGTAAGGTGTGTTGATCAGTATGGCAGAATATTTTTGATGAGTTAATAGATGATAAAGAAAAAATCGATTTTGATTACGGGTTGTTCATCGGGGATTGGTCTTGACTCAGCCTTAACGTTGAATGATCACGGATGGCGTGTCTTTGCCACCTGCAGAAAACAAAAAGACTGTGACGAGCTTAAATTACAAGGATTAGAAAGCTTTGTTTTAGATTATGAGAGTACAGACTCAATCGCTTTAGCTTTAGAAAATGTATTTCGACTAACAGGTGGTACCTTAGATGCATTATTTAATAATGGAGCTTACGCTATTCCTGGAGCCGTTGAAGATTTACCAAGAGAGGCTTTGAAGCAAAATTTTGAAGCTAACGTTTTTGGATGGCACGATCTTATTGTGCAAGTTATTCCAATAATGAGGGCCCAAGGTTACGGGCGAATAATAAACTGCTCAAGTGTATTGGGTTTTATCCCTTATCCTTGGAGAGGGTCTTACGTAGCCACAAAATATGCCATTGAAGGTTTGACTGATACTCTCAGGTTGGAAATGTCAGATACTGATATTAAAGTTATTTTATTGCAACCAGGTCCCATAACCTCTAAATTTAGACTAAATGCTATTAATGGGTTCGAACGATGGATAGAATGGAAGACTTCGGCTCGCTGCGACCAATATCAGTCAAAGTTAATCAAACGTCTTTATGATAGTTCTTCTAAAAAAGATAAGTTTGAACTACCCGCTTCTGCTGTTACAAAAAAATTAATAAGAGCGCTAGAAGACCCGTTTCCAAAATCAAGATATTTAATTACCACTCCCACTTATGTTGCGGCAGGCTTGAAAAGAATGTTGCCAGACAGGTTATTTGATAAAATATTATCAAGAAAATAAAGAAAATTTAACTTCGCTTTTTGAAAAACTCGGCCTATGTGTGTTTAAAGGAGATTATTTATGAGTAATGACCCATTATTTTGGATCGTCACAGCGTCGTGCTTGTTAGTTCTCATTATATTAATGATTGGTGTTATCGGATTTAGTCGGGGTGGCGAGTTCAACAGGAAATATTCAAATAGNTTGATGAGATATCGAATTTATTCTCAAGCTGTGGCGGTAATAATGATTTTAATCTACATAATGGTAAGAGGAAGAGGATGATAGATGGTAACACTGAATAAAATTTATACTAGAACGGGTGATAATGGTGAAACTGGTTTGGGAGACGGAACTCGGGTGCCAAAATACTCCTTAAGAGTTAACTCTTATGGTTCTGTAGACGAGACAAATGCAACAGTAGGATTGGCTCGACTTTATAGTCAGGGCGAGATGGACGTTAGATTGGGTGCTATTCAAAACGATTTATTTGATCTTGGCGCAGACATGTGCAGGCCTAATATCGATCTGGATGCCTCAGCAGAATACGCTCCTTTAAGAATGACGCAATCACAAGTAGACAGATTGGAGCAGGAGATAGATAAAATGAACGAAAATTTGGCAGCACTAAAAAGCTTTGTCCTGCCAGGTGGTTCAAAATTATCGGCTTACTTGCATCTTTGTAGNACAGTCAGTCGAAGAGCTGAGCGTTTAGCAGTAGAATTAAGCCAAACTGAAAAAGTTAATGTATTGGCAATAAAGTATTTAAACAGACTTTCAGATTGGTTTTTTGTAGCATCTAGAATTGCAAATGAAAATGGTGATGCTGACGTGCTGTGGATTCCAGGAGCGAATAGATAAAATACGTCGAAAAAAGTTTATGAAACGGCACAGAATTAATTTTTCTCTTTTAGTATAAGTAACTTTTCATTAAATCGACGTTATAGAAACGAATCTCGTCCAAAAGACGCTTAATTGAGGAACAGGAGAAAATGGTATGAAAGTCTTAGTACCAGTAAAACGGGTAATAGATTACAACGTTAAAGTTCGTGTTAAATCGGATGGTTCAGGGGTCGATCTTGCAAATGTGAAAATGTCAATGAATCCATTTGATGAAATAGCAGTTGAGCAAGCGATCCGTCTCAAGGAGGCCGGAAAAGTTGAAGAAATTATAGCGGTGTCTATCGGGGTTAAGCAGTCGCAAGAAACTTTACGAACAGCGCTGGCAATGGGTGCTGATAGAGCGATACTAATCAATTGTACTGAAGACGTTCATGAGGATTTAGAGCCTCTAACAGTCGCTAAACTTTTAAAAGGTGTAATTGATGAAGAACAGCCTGGTTTAGTTTTGTGTGGTAAACAAGCAATTGATAACGATATGAACGCAACTGGGCAAATGCTAGCAGCTTTGACTGGTTGGAGCCAAGGAACCTTTGCATCTGAGCTAGATATTGAGGATGATAGTGCGATTGTGACTCGGGAAGTTGATGGTGGATTGCAAACTATTAAAATTAGTATGCCAACGGTGGTGACCGTTGATCTCAGATTAAATGAGCCCAGATATGCTTCGCTTCCAAATATTATGAAAGCAAAAAGAAAGCCTTTGGATGAAAAAACACCAGATGACTATGGTGTAGATATTTCCCCGAGACTGGAAATATTAAAAACAACCGAACCTGCAGCTAGAGCAGCTGGGGTTAAAGTGTCGGATGTAGCAGAACTGGTGTCAAAACTTAAAGACGAAGCGGGAGTGATATAATGGGAGTACTACTTTTAGCAGAAGTGTTATCTGGAGAAGTATCGATAGATCAGACGGCAAAAGCCTTAACAGCAGCCAAATCATTGGGAGATGTAACAGTATTATGTGCATCTAGTGGTTGTGGCGACGCAACTCAATCAATAGCAGCGTTAGACGGTGTGACTAAAGTTTTGAACGCTGATGACGCGATGTATGGAAATGGTTTAGCTGAGCCTACTGCAGATTTACTTGTCTCTTTGGCCCAAGATTATGAACATATTGTAGCGCCAGCAACAGCATTAGCAAAAAATATTTTACCTCGTGTGGCGGCGTTATTAGATGTTATGGTGATTTCAGATATCACGGCGATAGTTGACTCAAACACTTTTGAGCGTCCTATTTACGCTGGCAATGCGATTCAAACGGTAAGATCCGCAGACAAAATTAAGGTGTTGTCAGTCAGAACAGCAGGGTTTGATGCAAGTGGGGATGGTGGTTCGGCACCTATAGAAAATATTTCCACTGGAAATGATCCTGCAATATCCACATGGATCGAGGATAAAGTCCAGGCGTCTGATAGGCCTGAATTAACTTCTGCAAAAATTGTTGTGTCGGGTGGACGAGGAGTAGGTTCACAGGAGAGTTTTGCGATAATTGAAGCAATGGCGGATAAGTTAAATGCTGCGGTTGGTGCTTCTCGTGCGGCAGTAGACTCTGGTTATGCACCCAACGACTGGCAAGTAGGCCAAACTGGAAAAGTTGTGGCGCCTGATCTCTACATTGCTTGCGGTATTTCTGGAGCAATACAACATCTAGCTGGTATGAAAGATAGCAAGGTAATAGTTGCCATCAATAAGGACGAAGAGGCACCAATTTTTCAAGTGGCTGATTATGGCTTGGTGGCTGATTTATTTGATGCGGTGCCCGAACTAACAGAAGCGTTGTAAAACAGTTATTTTTTTAGATTTCTTCGTTTTTAAGCAATAGAGTTTTTGATCTTAGGTGTTCCATTAACCCTCTCGGATCTTTGTTATATTCGTTTAACTCAGAGCGTTTGATCGGTTTTCCAATGATTGGAGCTTGTTCTTTATTCATAGCATGAACTATTTCATGAAGCAAAAGTCCCTGTCTGATAGTAATGGAAATCTTATTTGCAAATTGAAACCAACGACTATTTTGTCCAGAAAAATAAATTGGTAAAACCTCTGCATCAGATTTCAGTATCATTTTTGCTGTAAATGGAAGCCATTCGCCCTCAACTGCCTTATCAAACCATCCCGGAGATGTGGCAACTGCTCCAGCGGGAAAAAGTATAACCACCCCACCTTCTTTTAAGTGGTTCATGGCGAGTTTACGCATTTCAAGATTAAGTCTAACTGAGTTCGGTTCATGAGGAAAAGATACTGGTAACATGTGGTATTGAATTTCGGGAACATTTGTTAAAAGTGATCTAGTTAGAATTTTGAAGTCTTTTCTTATTCGATTAGTTAATTCAGCAAGAACTAAGCCGTCGACTAAACCGTGAGGATGATTAGCCACAATGATTAATGGTCCAGATTTTGGTATTCTTGCCACTTGATCTTCTGGAGTTGATAAATTGATCTGAAGATGGCTAAGAGCTTTACTCCAAAAAGTTTCATCCTCTTGTCGTAAAGTTTTTTCATAATCCCGGACTAAACGCATCAGGGTGAGTTTTCCAGTAACCAATTCCAATGATTTTATAACAAATGTTTTTAATGGACTGTTAAAAGTTCCAGCATATGACAAATTTTTTCCATCATAAGGTTTATAGTCTGGATCGCCAATCTTTGGTGTTTCGTTATTTAACAATACAAAGTCCTTGCTACATTACACTACTTCTAAAGGTCTTCTTCAAAACGATTCGAAATTAAATTTGTTAAGGCTTGTGATAGTTTTTTTTCTTCTGGACCAGAAGTGATTATGTTAATCTCCTGTCCTTTGGACGCTGCAAGCATTAGTAACCCCATGATACTATCTCCAGAAACGCTGATATCATCTTTTGAAATAATAGCATTGGCGTTAAAGCGCTCTACTGTCTCGACAAGTTTAGCAGAAGCTCTNGCGTGTAGTCCTTTTTCATTGATAATGATATGCCTATTTTCAATTGTCATCTTATTGACGATTATAGCTATTTATATATTTGCGACCCGCATTNAGCGCTTCTTCAGTTGCATCTTTTATGCTCATTTTTCTACATTTAGCTAACTTTACTAACATTGGAAGATTAGCGCCATAAATAATTGTTCTATCTTCTTTGCAGCAGGCACTTAACGCTAGATTTGATGGTGAGCCACCAAACANGTCTGTTACTAAAATGACTCCAAAACCAGTATCCACGTTATCGCTAGCGTTACATATTTCGATTTCTTTAGATTTACGATTATNATTTTCATCGATTCCGACTGTGATTAACTGTTCCTGTTGACCTACTACGTGCTCGAGGGCGGCTTTATATTCGTCCGCTANACCTTCATGTGCTACTATAACGATCCCTATCAAAGTTTATTCCGATTTCATTGGTTGAGCATTGCTTTTCATACGTTCTAATTCTAAGTGTCTTTTAGACACCTGAATATTCATTTTTGCAAGAGTTTCTGCAACAAGTTCNGTAATAAATACCGATCTATGCCTACCGCCGGTGCACCCGAAACTTAAGATAAAATATGATTTTCCTTCAGATTCATAAGCAGGGATCAAAAAATCAATAAGGTCAATAATTTTNTTCATGAAAATTTCGAATTTATCATCTGTTTTTATGTACTCTTGAATTAATCGNTGTTCTCCAGTGAGTTCCTTCAAATCATTAATCCAATATGGATTTTTTAAGAATCTACAGTCGATCACCATATCGGCTGTCGTAGGTACCCCCCTTTTATAAGAAAAGCTATGTACAGAAATGCTTAAAGGTTTTTTTNAGAGATCTTGTTCAAAAATTTTTCTNATTTGAAATTTNAGATCATGAGGAGTCATGTTTGTGGTGTCAATAAAGTTATCTGCATTATTAGATAGCGATTCTAATAGTTTCTTTTCTCTTTGGATTCCAATCACNGCTCCTTGCTTAGGTGCCATTGGGTGCCTGCGTCTTGTCTCCGAATAACGTCTTAACAATACTTGGTCAGAGCANTGCAAATAAAGCAAATTAGATTTAAACTTGAGGTCTGAATTAATAGTTCTTAACACTTCAAGTAGATTTTGGTTGGAAAAATCGCGGTTTCGAGCATCAATACCTAACGCAAGTGGATGATTTATTTGATTGCCGGATAATAATAGTGGAAGAAGAGATAACGGGATATTATCAATTGCTTCAAATCCTAAATCTTCCAGAGAATCTAAAGCGGTAGTGCGACCAGCGCCAGACGGCCCTGTAACAATAACTAAATTCAAATTGGACGAATTTTTCATAGTTAATACTNATACTATATTATTATTTTTTTTTCAAAAAGTGAATTAAACTGTGCTCTAATCCATTTAAATTCTTACAATGCAAAATCTGTATTTTTTTTCCAAAATATTCTGTGTATTTTGTTTTAGGCAGTCTGTTGTGCTCGGTTTTATCAAGACTTACTACTAAGCAAAGTTGAGCTTTTGTAGAAGAAACNTCCAAAATGCCAATGTTTCTCGCTTCAATTTTTCCANGAATGGCCTTTGGAGCGGATANAACTATTTCATTTTTGTTGTTGTTCAATATTACTTGGTCATCTGCGATTAAAATGGCTCCACAGCTTATCAGAGCCAGTGCTAATTTTGACTTTCCACTACCAGATGCACCTAATATCAATATGCCTTTGCCTGAAAATGAAACGGCACTTGCATGAACAATAATTGAAGATATTTCCTCCAAATTAAATCCTAATATTAGTAAGTTTTATTTNCCACATTTTTTGCAACCTNATCCATACACNATATCATCTATAAACTATGATGTCTGCGATAATTAATATTTTTAAATAGAACGAATATCTTTCACAATTTACGTATTAGAATTAAAAATCAATACGTATATTAAAGAATTCTAGTATTGATTTTACCATGAAATGTTGACAAACAAGTGTCTAACGGGGCCTCTGGTCTTGCTGCCAATTTTAGATAAATATTTTCTAATCGAAAAGTTGAGGAGTGTTTTATGTCTGCTGAGCGCGTNAATCAGTTATTCAGATTATCTAATCAAGGGATAGATGGCCTAGGAAGGGTCTTTTATAATTTGAATGAGAGCGAATTGCTTTCTGAAGCTTTGAGTCGCAAGGAAGGAGAATTAGGAATTGGAAAGGTATTATTAGTAAACACTGGTGAGCATACCGGTAGATCTCCTAATGACCGTTTTATCGTAAAAACTGAGGACGTCGCTGATAAAATTTGGTGGGAAAATAATCAGCCAATGACTGAAATAGCTTTTGATAATTTAGAAAAAGATTTTAAGCGTCACATGAAAGATAAAGATTATTTCGTCCAAGATCTTTATGGAGGTGCCCAAGTTGAACACAGATTAAATATTCGAGTGATCGCCGAACTGGCATGGCATGGATTGTTTATCAGGCATTTACTCCGTAGGCCCGATGAGTCTGAATTATCTGATTTTGTCTCTGATTTTACAATTATTAATTGTCCATCTTTTTTAGCTGAACCAAAACGTCATGGGTGTAGATCAAGCACGGTTATCGCAATCAATTTATCGAAGAAGTTAATTTTGATTGGAGGAACAGCATATGCAGGGGAAAATAAAAAATCAGTTTTTGCACTGCTGAATTTTATATTGCCGGAGAAGAATGTTATGCCTATGCACTGTTCAGCTAATCACGCTCTGAATGATCCAGATGATCTGGCTGTCTTTTTTGGTTTATCTGGTACTGGAAAAACGACTTTATCAGCAGAAAAAAATCGAATTTTACTTGGAGATGACGAACATGGTTGGTCAGACAAAGGTACTTTTAATTTTGAAGGTGGTTGTTATGCAAAAACAATAAATTTATCCAAAGAGGCAGAACCTGAAATTTTTGCAACCACCTCAAAGTTTGCGACCGTGATAGAAAATATGGTATACCATCCGGATACAAAAGAATTATATTTTGACGATGATAGCTTAACTGCTAACATGAGATGTGCTTATCCTCTAAATTATATATCTAATGCTTCGGCTGACTCCTTAGGAGGCGCACCAAAAAATATTATTATGCTAACATGTGATGCATTTGGGGTTTTACCTCCTATTTCCCGNCTNNCTTCTGCGCAAGCCATGTATCATTTTTTATCTGGATTTACTTCTAAGGTTGCCGGTACCGAGCGGGGTGTNACTGAACCGCAACCAACATTCTCAACGTGTTTTGGNGCTCCATTTATGCCAAGACGTCCNGAGGTGTATGGNAATTTGTTAAAATCGAAAATTGCTGAGAATGGTTCTGTCTGTTGGTTAGTTAATACTGGATGGACTGGGGGTTCGTATGGGGTTGGNACTAGAATGCCAATTAAAGCTACGCGAACATTATTAAATGCNGCNTTAAATGGAGAAATTTCTGATGGAAAATTCCGGAAAGATAAAAATTTTGGATTTGAAGTGCCAATACTTGTTCGAGACGTTAATCCAAAACTGCTTGATCCGCGGCAAACTTGGGATGATGCTGAGCAGTATGACCTGCAAGCTAGGCGACTTGTTGAGATGTTTGTTAGTAATTTNAATCAGTATGTTGAACATGTGGATGATAGTATAAAAGATATTATGTTGAAATAACTTTAAAAACCGAAACCACGTCGTATCAAATTTAAAGATGCAATTAATAAGAGTAATTGAGTGACTTTAGTGAATTTTTTCCCGTCTATTTTTGTACCGATGTAATTACCCAANAATACACCAACAATTGCGGGTAAAAGAAGAAAAAACGAAAATGTGATGCTTGCTAAATTTATAATGTTTGAATGTATATGAGCGAAAATAAAAATAATTGAACCAAAAAAATAAATGATTCCCTGTGATCTTATCTGAAAGTTTCTCTCTAATTTTAAAGTTAAAAAATATGCTACTGTTGGTGGTCCCCAGGTACCGGTTAGTCCACCAAAAAACCCAGCAAAAAATCCAAAACCTAGCTCTATTAGATTATTATTCTTAAAATTTAATTCACTTCTGAAAAATTGAAAAAGTGTAAAAACAAAAATTGATGTACCCATTAGTAAAAACAATATTTTTGCTGGTAATATGGTAATAAAATTGCTTCCAATCACAATCATGATTAACAAGATAGTTAAGTATTTCCAAAATGTTTTTATCGAGATAACGGCGGGTTTTATTCCTTCGCGAAATGCTTGATAAAAGTTTGTAAAAAGAGTTGGAATAATCATAGCAACGATGGAAAGTTCTAACGAAAGAAATGTTGCGAAACCGGTTATCATTATGAGGGGCATGGCAAAGCCTACTAATCCCTTTACAAGTCCTGCAAATAAAGTGATTGATAAAACTAATATGATTTCCATTAGTCCAATATCAAAAAAAANGGCGTGTAATGTTTGCATATTACCCTATTCAAATTGTTAGATTTCTCACATTTTGACGCATAGTTAACATTTTATAGCTTTAACACCTGAAGTTTATTAGTTTAAAGCTATATAGTGTATCTAAGTAAAACAATTCACGAGCAAGAAATAATATGACGTCAATAGTGTTAGAAAATCTTGAAGACCTGATTTCAAAATCGGTTGATGTATCAAACAAATTATTAACGGATATCATTGCTCATGTGAGAAATAAGGTGGTTGTCTCAGAGAGGGTATCAAGTGAACTTTTGNATAATTATCAATTTGAAGCACATGGTGTGGCTTGGATTGCAACGTATGTTGAATCTCTACGGCAGATGTCACTTTGGAGTAAGTTGGCGAAAGAAGAAAACAAATTTGATTCAGTAGAAAAGCTGATATTGCAGATCGGTTTTGGTGAATATTTAAGTCAATTGAAAAACGGCATACCGATGAGTCAAACAGAGTTTATTAGGCTGCATGATATTGGTCTTTCGACAGAGATTATTAATAAATTCTTAATCCCTGAAGTTGAAATTTTAATTAAATTTGGAAACACTCAGCCAGCAAGAGAGCAATTATGTCATTTGATGCAGGATCGTTTGGGTGTGTCTATCTTTGGTTTTTCTGGATTAGATGAAGACTTAGAGATGGTTCGTGAGCAATTTAGAAGATTTTCTGATGAAAAAGTAGCACCTTATGCACACCACTGGCACTTGAAGGATGAATTAATTCCGAAGGGAATTATTGATGAAATGGCAGAGTTAGGGGTATTTGGCTTAACAATTCCAGAAAAATATGGTGGCTTTGGCCTTTCAAAAGCAGCCATGTGTGTCGTATCTGAAGAATTATCCCGTGGTTATATCGGGGTTGGATCACTTGGCACGAGATCCGAAATTGCAGCAGAATTGATATTATGTGGCGGCACNGAAGAACAGAAGAAGAATTGGTTGCCAAGAATATCGGATGCTTCAGCCCTGCCAACAGCCGTTTTTACAGAGCCTAATACTGGTTCTGATCTGGGCTCTTTGGCGACTCGAGCAATAANAGCTGATGATTATTTTGAGGTGACAGGTAATAAAACCTGGATTACCCATGCTTCTCGAACTAATGTTATGACTTTACTTGCCAGAACAGACTTAGACACAAAAGACTACAGAGGGTTGTCTATGTTTCTTGCTGAAAAAGAAGCTGGTACTACTGAGCATCCTTTTCCTTCGGAAGGTATGACAGGAGGCGAAATTAAGGTTTTAGGTTATAGAGGAATGAAAGAATATGAGATTGCTTTTGATAATTTTAAAATATCAAAAGGCAATTTATTGGGTGGAATTGAGGGGCAGGGATTCAAGCAATTGATGCAAACTTTTGAAAGTGCTCGAATACAGACTGCCGCCAGGGCTGTTGGCGTGGCACAGTCAGCTCTAGATATTTCTTTGAATTATGCCATTGATCGGAAACAATTTGGTAAATCGTTAATAGAATTTCCAAGAGTTTCATCAAAGTTATCAATGATGGCTGTCGAAATAATGATTGCACGTCAATTAACTTATTATAGTGCTAGAGAAAAAGACGCCAATCGGCGTTGTGATCTCGAGGCTGGAATGGCTAAATTATTGGCTGCAAGAGTAGCATGGTCATCGGCTGATAATGGCTTGCAAATCCATGGTGGAAATGGATTCGCTTTAGAGTATCCTATTAGCCGAATTTTATGTGATGCGAGAATTCTTAATATTTTTGAGGGTGCAGCTGAAATACAGGCTCAAGTAATAGTTCGGCGTATTCTTGATACTAAAACAAACTAGAATATTTTTTGTTATTAACAGTTCTTGCAAAAGCTTATTCTCTTCCTTAGGAGAAGAGAAGGAGTAGGGGTTTAGCTCAGTTGGTAGAGCATCGGTCTCCAAAACCGAGGGTCGTGGGTTCGAGTCCCTCAACCCCTGCCATTTTTTCCGGAATCTTGCTAGGTGTATAATATTCTAAGTAATTTTTTGGAGCGGGCGATGAGATTCGAACTCACGACCCTAACCTTGGCAAGGTTATGCTCTACCCCTGAGCTACGCCCGCATCCATTTAGTAGGCTTGGGTGTAAACTGAAGACTGTTGGGCTGCAAGTGAAAAAGATGTGATAAGATATTAACTTGATGTCAATGTTCGACGAATTTTTAGAAATAATATATTNGATAAAAACCAACCAACAAAAATTAATAGAAAATTTAATANGATACTTACAGTATAAAAAATTATCCGATCTATTATTAGCATATCGTTTAAAAAGGGGTACGGGAGCCCATTTGTAACTGTCCCAATTGGGATAGAATTNATTGGNCTTAGAATTATCTCCATCCAAGTTGGATATGATACACTAAACACAGCAATAAAAAACAAAACTTTTTTAATTTTTTGAAATGCGCCCAATATAAAGAAAGCATCAATCCATAATAATGCAGGTCCTGCTAAATGTAGGTAATATTGTTGATGCCATGGAATTTCTCCTGATCCAACTAATAATGGATCAATAAAATATAACCGCCAGTATTGAATAACAACAACCATGCTAATTACGGTGGCAACAGAGGTTAGAGTGTTCCATGATTTGTCGCTAAAGCCGCAAGAAAAACTTAAAAGTTGTCCTGCTACAAATAGACTTGTGGTTAAGCTCCAGATAGTCAAATACCGAAACTGCCAACCAAATGGATCAGTAAAAATACCATCAAATTGGTAGAGCCAATAACTTAATGCTAAAATAAATACGAGGGCCCTATAAGAAAGGATAATTTTATCGCTCATAATAATGTTTAGCATAATACAAAAATTTATTTATTCAATTAGAGATCAGCCAACTTTGNTGCCAAAGAGATAGCATACAGAATCATTTTAAGAATTCTCAGAAATGCTATTATTAATTTACCTACCAGACTGTTGAGATTATACTGAAATTATATTCGTTGACCATAGTAAGGTACATGTTAAACCGTACTTGAATTTGAGGGGTACAGATGAATCTTTTTGCGAACGTACATGGGCTTGTTTTAGAGGCTTTGGCATCGTTACAATCTACCAGAGCTTTGCCAGAAGGTCTTGATTTCAAAAATGTTACGGTGGAGGCGCCGCGTGATAGTTCCCATGGCGATATGTCTACTAATGCGGCCATGATTTTGGCTAAACAGGCAAAAATGCGTCCAAGAGAAATAGCTGATTTATTGTTAAAGAAACTAGAAAGTAATNCTCAAATTGAACATATTGAAGTTGCTGGACCTGGGTTTTTAAATTTGACTTTGTCGAAAAATATTTGGCTTGAGGCAATCCCACAAATTGTAAAGTTAAACAAAGAATTTGGAAGGTCTTCAATAGGTAAAGAGAAAAGAGTAAATGTTGAGTTTGTAAGTGCCAACCCAACTGGACCTATTCATGTAGGCCATACAAGGGGTGCTGTTTTTGGAGATGCACTGGCAAATTTATTGGGTTTTGCAGGGTATAATGTAACCAGAGAATATTATATTAATGATGGAGGTGCTCAGATTGATATCTTAGCACGTTCAGTTTACTTGCGTTATTTGGAAGCTAACGGGATCGCTGTAGAATTTATTGAGGGTACTTATCCTGGTGAATATCTGATCCCTGTTGGGGAGTCTTTGAAAGAAGGTTTTGGAGATGTATTTGTTGAGGCGGATGAAGCTGAATGGCTGCCGAAGTTTCGAGCTCATGCAGTAAGATCAATGATGGAGTTAATTGAATCTGATCTATTGTCTTTAGGTATAAAAATGGATGTCTTTTATTCAGAGAAATCACTTTATGGTACTGGACGTATAGAGACTGCTTTAGAAGAGCTAAGTNCAAAAGGTTTGATTTACGAGGGTTACTTAGATCCTCCAAAAGGAAAATTACCTGAAGATTGGGAGCCTAGAAAACAAACCTTATTCAGATCTTCAGAATATGGTGATGATGTTGATCGACCAATAAAAAAATCTGATGGCCAATGGACTTATTTTGCACCAGATATTGCGTATCACTATGATAAGATTTCACGAAAATTTGATCATCTTATTAATATATTTGGTGCTGACCATGGAGGTTACGTAAAAAGGATGAAGGCTGCTGTTAGAGCACTTTCAAATGATGATATTACTTTAGATATTAAACTCACTCAATTGGTGCGATTATATAAGAATGGTGAGCCTTTTAAAATGTCTAAACGTGCTGGTAACTTTATATCATTAAGAGATTTAGTCGAGCAGGTTGGTTCCGACGTAACTAGATTTGTAATGNTAACAAGAAAGAATGATGCACCTCTTGATTTTGATTTTGATAAAGTACTGGAGCAATCACGNGATAATCCAGTATTTTATGTGCAATATGCATATGCTAGAATTAACTCAGTTTTAAAAAAGGCTAGAGTAGCTAATATTAATGTTTGTGATAGTTCTTTGATTTCAGCTGATATGCAAGGTGTTGAGCATGAAAGCGAAGTATATATTATAAAAAAAGTTTGTGAGTGGCCTAGATTAGTAGAATTAGCAGCAAAACATAATGAGCCTCACCGTGTGGCATTTTACTTATATGAGTTAGCTTCTGAGTTTCACGCTTTTTGGAGTAAAGGAAAAGATACACCTTCGTTAAGGTTTGTTCATGAAGATAATGTCATGCGATCCTTGTCAAAATTAGCTATTGCAAGAAGTGTGGCCATTGTCATTTCAAATGGTTTAGGTATCCTTGGGGTGCAACCAATGGATGAAATGCGTTAAGATAGGCTGAGAAGGTAAGTATCTTAGTAAAATTGTTACGTTAATTGAGGTATATTAATGCCTTTTGGGCAAAATAATGATGAACCAACCATTTTTGTTATTATGATTAAATTAATTGTCAGTTGGGTAGGCATAATATTATCAATATTAATTGTGGTGGTGCTCGTAGTTTGGGGGTTCAGTTTAAATGTAAGTGATAATGCTGAAATTCCAGTAGTTAAGGCAAGTGTAAAAGAGTATAGGATAATACCTGATGAACCGGGGGGGCAAATTGTTAATTATCAAGGTCTATCGGTAAATAGTGTTCAGGAGAAGGGCTCTGCTCAAATAGCAGCGAATGAAATTAGGTTAGCACCAGACCCTATAAACTTAAGTGAGAAAAAAAATATTGTTGAGCAGTTACTATCATCTGATGAACAAGGTAATAATCAACTAGATTTATCTGGAAAAAATCAAGGTGATGCTAATAATATTAGCAGTAATAATTCTGATACTAAGCTAAGAATATTTATTTCTGTTCGTCCTGTAGCNAAGAATTATATAAAGCTGGAAACTCCTACGATAATAAAAGAATTTCCACCTAGAGAAATCGAAATTGAGGAAATTGAAAAAGTTGAGAAGATTGTTCTNAAACCAGGAGCGTTTTATGTTGAATTGGGATCCTATCGAACAAAAGATAAAGCAAAAAAAANCTGGTCGAGTTTGNCAAAAGGGAATAGTTTGATTTTCAAGAATAAAGAGCAATTGATTCAGGATGTCAGTACTAATAGTTCAAAGTTATTCAAATTGAGGGTTGTTGGTTTTGTAAATATAATAGAGAGTAGAGTTTTTTGTGATCAATTGCGAGATTGGGGAACAATTTGCTTGCCAATGAGAGCCGAATGAGTGTTAAGCCGGTCATATTTGGTTGTAGTGGAAAAGTTCTGACACAAGACGAGAAAGATTTTTTTAACAAGTCAATTCCTTGGGGAATTATCTTATTTAAGAGAAACATNGAAAATCCTAATCAATTGAAAGATCTAACAGCATCCATTAGGGATGCAACAAGCAGAAATATTCCNATATTGGTCGATCAAGAAGGTGGACGTGTTGAACGCCTTACTAAGCCTAATTGGCGGTCTTGGATGTCAGCGTTACAGCAAATGACCATTCTACCAGAGGAAGTTGTAGATCGAGCGATGTGGTTACGTTACCGACTAATTGGCGAAGAATTAAAAGAAGTTGGGATAAGCGTTAATTGTGCGCCTGTTGGCGATCTCGCCTGTAAGTTTACTCACCCTATCTTGTTGAATCGTTGCTATGGTGAGACGTTACGACAAGTAGTTCCAGCGGCTAGAGCATGTGCTGATGGATTAATTAGTGCTGGTATCTTACCTGTTTTGAAGCATATTCCTGGTCATGGACGAGCTACAGTCGATAGTCATTTTAAATTACCTAAGGTGAGTACTACGTTAAAAGAGCTTAAGAATTCAGATTTTAANGTGTTTGAAGCCTTGAACGATATATCTCTTGGTATGACAGCACATGTTCTTTATGATAATATTGATGCGGAATTTCCTGCAACGCANTCAAAAGAAGTAATAAAAATTGTGCGTGATAAAATAAAGTTTAAAGGTTTATTGATGACTGATGACATATCGATGAAAGCTTTAACTGGCTCATTGGTTGATAAAGTACAGGGCTCACTTGAAGCTGGTTGTGATTTAATATTGCATTGTAACGGCATTATGACTGAAATGATAGAAGTTGCTGANTGCTGCAGTGTTTTGAAACCTGAAAGAAAAAAATATTCTGATATGATTTTAAGAGAAAAAAAAGCTAAAAAAAGTACTGATGTTCGAGAGCTTGCAAATGAATATGATACTTTGCTTCAAAAGTATGGCTCAGCTGTAATGCAAAAGGAAGGCTTTTAATGGTTGAAGAAAGTTGGCTCGAAACAAATTTCAACGAAGATTATGAGATTAATTCTCTTATAGTTGATGTGGATGGCTACGAAGGTCCCCTTGATGTATTGTTGACATTAGCTCGGACTCAGAAAGTTGATGTTCGAAAAATCTCCGTACTAATGTTGGCCGAACAATATCTTCAGTTCATAAAAGAAGCAAAAGAATTGCGTATTGAGCTAGCGGCAGATTACTTGGTTATGGCAGCATGGTTGGCATTTCTAAAATCAAGGCTTTTGCTACCACCTGATCCGTCTGATGAAGGTCCTACCGGAGAAGAGCTTGCCAATTATTTGGCATTTCAGCTAGAGAGGCTGGAAGCCATGAGGCGTTGTGCAGCAACTATTTTGGCAAGAGATCAGTTAGGNCGTAATTTTTTTGCTCGTGGAATTGAAGAAAATGTTGAGCGTAAAAAAAATATTACTTATACAGCTAATCTTNTAGATTTAATGCAAGGATATGCAAGAGTTAAGACAAAAGATGAATTTAAGCCATTTGTGTTTGAAAGGAATTCAATTTTAACTATGGAGCAAGCTTTAGAGAGAATGCGAAGCTTGATAGGGCATGCTACTAATTGGTCTGATTTGAGTTCATTTTTACCAGAAGGTTGGCATTTGGATGGTAANCGCTTAAGATCAGCTACCGCATCGACTTTTGCTGCTGCCTTGGAATTAGCGAAATATGGACTCATTGAACTTGAGCAGGATNCAAGTTTCTCAGCGATAAAATTGAGGAAGAAAGTAAATTAAATGGGTAATACGAATGAAATTGGTTTATTTGAGACACCTACTATCACAGAGCAGGAGCGAATGGTTGAGGCGATTTTATTCGCTTCAAAAGANCCTGTTGAGATTCAAGAGTTTCTTAAGAGGATGCCTCATGGTTCGGACCCATTAAAAGCGTTAAAAAATTTAAAACTATCATATGAAGGTAGGGGCGTTAATTTAAATAATATTGATAATGCTTGGGTGATTCGAACTTCTCCAGACCTAGGTTTTCTAATGCGGAGTGAAATAATTGAAACTCGTAAGTTAAGCCGGGCTGCGATAGAAACACTTTCAATAATTGCTTATCATCAACCAGTGAGCAGAGCAGAAATTGAAGAAATAAGGGGTGTCTCAGTAAGCAGAGGAACCTTGGATTTGCTCATTGAAATTGAGTGGGTCCGCTTGGGTCGTCGCCGTACAACGCCAGGCCGCCCAGTAACGTTCATGGTTACACAAAAATTTCTGGACCATTTTGGATTGTCATCTCTTAAAGATCTACCTGGACTTAAGGAGCTTCGCGCAGCGGGGCTTTTGGAGAGTAGGCCGCCGCCTGGAACTTCTCTAAAAGAAGAGGAANTTAGTGAAAATAATGGAGATAGTAACGAGGCAGATTTTTTTGAAGATGACGACTAAATTGGTTATGCATTTTTGAAATGTTTGGAAAGCTTTAATCCCTGACCTTGATAATTTGATTTTACTTCTTGGCCATAAATAATATCTGGTTCTTCAGTCATATTTTCGTATACCAAACGACCCACATTTTGACCGTGATCCATGACGAATGGTGCTTCATGGCACCTGACTTCAAGCACACCTCTTGAGCCACTTCCACCTGCCTTAATATTTCCAAAACCNGGATCAAAAAATCCCGCATAATGGACTCTAAACTCTCCAACCATTGATAGATACGGTGCCATTTCAGCAGCGCAATTTAAGGGAATATTGACAGATTCTCGACTTACTAGAATATAAAATGCGCCTGGATCTAAGATTATCTGCCCCGTTTTACTTTCGATTGGTTGCCAAAAATCAAGTGGATTGTAATACCCAACTTTTGCTAAATTTATTACATCTGTGTGTGGCTTTGCCATATACCCCACTAAGTTAGTATTNGATGGTCTTAAATCTACTGAAAAACCCAGCCCATCATTGATTAATGCTTGNCCGTTAACTAGCGGTTCTTGCTCGTGCATTATCTCTAAATTTTCATCAGTTATTATTGAATCCCCAATTCGGAATCTAATTTGATTTAAACATTGTTCTGATTGTGCAAGAACTGAAAATGATCGTGGACAAATTTCTGCATATAATGGTCCTTTGTATCCAGCATTTATGCGATCAAATTCTGACCCGTTATCAATGATTACTCTTGTTAAAAGATCTAGTCTGCCAGTTGAGCTTTTTGCATTTGCTGCTGCTGTTATATTATTAGGAAGATCTAGACTCTCAATTAATGGTACTATATATACACAACCTTTTTCTAGAACTGCCCCTTTGCTCAAATCGATTTCATGCATTACGAACTCATTTAAACGATTGAGGACTTTAGAATTTTTTCCTGGAAGGAATGAGGCTCTTACGCGATAGGCAGTTTCACCAAGTCTTAAATCTAAACTAGCAGGTTGGATTTGAGGAGTAGAAATTTCTTTTTTTCTAGAAATAATATTTAAGTCTTTAATCAATTTTTTAATTGATTGTGAGGGAAGTACTCCTTTTATTTCATCTACCATAATTTGTCTCTTTTTTNATTTGAAACATTGTAAAGCTTGTCTACATGTTAATGGTCGGGCTAGCGGGATTTGAACCCACGACCTTTCGTCCCCCAGACGAACGCGCTACCAAACTGCGCTATAGCCCGATACGCTTGTATCGACATNTTCTAAAGAATGAGCAACCAGAAACAGTAGAAGTTTCNTTAAAAATCAAAACTATTTTCATTTTCTTCTTGGATCCTGTCCCTTAATACTTTTAGGCGTTTTGCAATCATCTTTAGCTCTTCTTGTCCTGTTAACTTTTGCTGTGTTTTCTGAGCCTCAACCATATTATCCATATTACTCACATCTTCTGATGATTTAATATTCGAAGGATCCGTGTTTAGCTTTGTTACGATTAGGTTTTCTGTATCAACGGGCTTATCAGCTCCTGCCTCAGTTTCATTCGCTTTTACAAATTGATCAATTGGCGGTGAAAGCGAGGCTACATGAAGAGCACCTTTNTCTTTCAACATTTTTTGAACGCCTTTTATTGTGAGACCCTCTCCATGCAACAATGTTTTTATACCACCAATTACTTTCATGTCCTCTGGTCGATAGTAACGTCTTCCATCTTTTCTTTTAACCGGTTTTATTTGCGAGAATCTGCTCTCCCAAAACCTCAAAACATAGGCTTCTGTGTCTAACCAAGTTGCCACTTCACCTATTGTTCTAAATGCTTTAGCTGATTTTTCCATGTTTTATGACTTAGTCACTGTTTCCCGCTGATACCCGCTCTTTCATAAGATGAGACGGGCGAAATGACAAAACTCTTCTAGGAGTGATAACCGCTTCTTCACCAGTCTTAGGATTTCTACCAATACGTTCAGTTTTGTCGCATACTTTGAAGGTTCCAAAGGAGGATATCTTTACAGTTTCGCCCGCAACTAAAGCATCAGAAAGATGGTTTAAAACACTTTCAACTAAATCTGAACTTTCGTTTCTTGAAAGACCTACTTCTCTAAAAAGAGCTTCATTTAATTCCATACGTGTAAGCGTTTTTTCACTCATAAAATTTAACTCCCCCAAGTTATCCACTAACAGTAGGAAAATAATACTTAATCTGTCAACCTTAAGTGATTGATCAATCTAATAAATTTTACCAGCGAAAGATAACTGACCCCCAAGCCAACCCACCACCAATGGCCTCGGTTAATAAAAGATCACCCTTTTTGAGTTTTTTTTCCTTATTTGCAACCGATATTGCAAGGGGAATTGAAGCTGCTGAAGTATTCCCGTGGCTTTGCACGGTTACAATAATTTTTGATAAATCTATGCCTAGTTTTTGAGAGGTTGATTTTATTATACGTAGGTTTGCTTGATGGGGAATCACCCAATCGATTTCTTCGTGGTTTATTTTGGCCTTTTTTAAAACAGTTTCTGCTGTTTCAGTTAATTTTGTGACGGCATGCTTATAAACTTCTTTTCCTTCCATAATCAAAACACCACTTTGTTGATTTTTTGACACACCGCCATCAACATAAAGTATATCTGCTAGGCTGCCATCGGAGTTTAAATCGGTCGCGATAATACCTCTATCTTGATTGTCATTATCACCTTCTTGAGCCTCTAAAATTAAGGCCCCAGCACCGTCACCAAATAGCACGCAGGTAGAACGATCTTTCCAATTCATTATTCGAGAGAAAGTTTCGGCTCCGATTACCATAACTCTTTTTGCTTGCCCTGAAATAATTAATGCGTTTGCATTTGCTAGGGCAAATACAAATCCAGCACAAACAGCTTGAATGTCAAAGGCAAAACCTGACGTCATTCCGAGCTTATGTTGAATTTTAGTAGCTGTAGATGGAAAAGTAAGATCTGGGGTTGATGTTGCGACTATAATAGCATCTATGTCATTGGCATTTAAAGATGCATGCTTCAGAGCATTTTTTGCTGCAGCAAAACCGAGATCTGATGTAAGTTCATTATCTTCGGCAAAATGTCTTCTTTCAATTCCACTTCGAGCTTTTATCCAATCATCTGATGTGTCAAGAAATGTTTCAAAGTAACTATTTTCTATGATATTCTTTGGTAAATAGTGTCCTATTCCTATTGGAACTGCTCTTAAAACTGTCATCTTGTTCTATCCAATTATTATCATCTGGTTTAGCTTATAAGCCTTCTGTTTCAGACGCAATTCTTGCTGCTAGTTTTTCGTTAAAACCTGACTTGGTTAAATTAATTGCTAGCTCTATCGCTGCGGCTACGCCAGTTGGATCAGAGTCTCCATGAGATTTGATTACTGTTCCATTCAATCCCAAGAATACTCCTCCATTTACTCTTCTGGGATCTATTCCATTTGCAAATTTTTGTAACTNACGAGCTGACAATAAGGCGCTGATNCGAGAAAGAAGAGTGCTTCTATAAACTTTANCCAATCTNTCGCGTATTAACTTAGCTGTACCTTCTCCTGTTTTTAAAGCTATATTTCCAGTAAACCCGTCTGTCACAATAACATCTACTTTCGCCGAAGGAATGTCACTTCCCTCAACAAAACCAATAAATTTATAATTACCAGTTTTGGCTTTAGCGTTTATCAAGTCATAAGCTTGTTTTATAATTGGACGTCCTTTATGTTGTTCTGTTCCAATATTTAAGAGTCCTACTCTTGGTTGNTTAATGTGCAATCCATTTCTAGCATAAGAAACGCCCATTTGAGCATATTGTGATAGATCTAAAGCATCTGCTTTAANATCGGCTCCCACATCCAATACAATATTTAATCCATGCTTATTTGTTGAAGGCCAAAGACAGGCTATAGCTGGACGTATTACTCCTGGTAATTTACGCAATCTCACCATTGATAACGCCATCAATGCTCCTGTATTTCCACAAGAGATAGCTATAGATGCTTGCTTATTTCGGACTGCTTCAATTGTTGACCACATACTTGAGCGTGAGCCGTTTCTTATCACGTTACTAGGCTTGTCTTCCATTGTTACTATATCTTCACACTGCACAATTTTGCACTGAGCTGAAATTTCTGGGTGACTTTCAATAAGGGAGCTTAATTGGCNTTTTTGGCCGTGAATAATAAAATTAGTATCTGGATANTTTTCTAATGATTTGGCTATGCCGTCAATTACAACCTTTGGCCCTTTATCTCCTCCCATTGCATCGATTGATAACANCAGGGAGTGCTCTTGTTTATCTTTGTAATCAGAAGGCAAGGTAGGTTATGGTTGCTAAGCTTCTAAGCAGCATCTTCGTCTAAATCAATGTCTTCAATCATAGAAATTATTTCATTATCGGAATAATGGCCACAAGCCCCACATATATGATGAGGCCTCTTTAATTCACCGCAGTTGCTGCATTCATTTAGATTTTGTGCAATTAAAGAATCGTGACTTCGTCTTTTATTACGACGAGAACGCGTTACTTTATTTTGTTGTACAGCCATAACTCAACCTCATTTCATACATATATTGNNTTGTAATTTAACACCTTGTTTAAGCGGTAAATGTAAAAGTTTCAATCAAACTTTACGCCACCTCAAATCAGAGCGAGAAAATACTCTTAATTCTGATTAGTGCAAGCTTTTTCTTCAAATATTATATATCAGTGTCTTTTTTTTTCAGTGCCGAAAGAATTGCGAAGGGCGAAGTCTCATCATTTGATGGGATCTCTGCCGCTTTTTGTGCCAAAGAAATATTTTCAAATATTTCGTTTGGTTCTTTTGGATAGGTTGGAACCGCTAANGCGAGGCATTCAAAAAAAATATTCCCAAGATGTAATTCNTTATCGATAAAGTCATCATCATTTAACTCCAACTCACTTTTTTGAATACTTAGATCAGGTCCTTTGACTATNNGTCGAGTTATCTTATCATCAATCCGCGTCGTTACAGGTTTTAAGGATAAAACACTTTTTTGTAAAATAGTTGCACCCATTACTGCTCGTAATGTCCATTTATCTTTATTGATTTTTGAAATTTCTCCTCGCAGTTTTGTCTTCTTTATTGATTCTAAGTCAAGATCATTTGATATTTGTAATAAGTCTTCTTGGCTAAAAATCATATCAAATTTAATAGTTTTTTCTGCGTTCAACTTTGAGAGATCTATTTTATCTTGGTACGATAATGGTTTATAATTTTCTCGCAAAGAGTATTCTCCTTTAAGATTATCTTATTGAATTATTAGTTGATTTTATATAGTTTCAAAAGCAATCGCAACATAGTGCAAATCTTTTTGGAACTCTTATGAAACTATATTTTTTTCATCTGAAGAAGTTATTAATTATATTAAGTTTGTTGTCGATTGGGGCCTGTTCTCCAACATTTAAAAATCATGGTTATGTACCGTCTGGATTGGAGCTTAATCAATTAAAAGTTGGAAAATCTTCAAAAGAGAATGTCAAAAACTTGTTTGGTTCACCATCTTCAATAGGTTTAGTACAGGATGATCGTTGGTTTTATCTTTATACGAGAATTAAAAACTTTATGTATAGATCTCCTGAAATAGTCGAGCGCCAGCTTGTAGTAGTAACATTTAAATCGAACGGTTTATTAGAAAATATCGAAAGGTTTGAACTTCAAGATCAAAAAGTAGTAGTGTTATCNAGACGCATTACAGAAAGTGGGATCAAAGGNATGAGTTTAATACAGCAGTTATTAAATTCAGCTGGTAATTATGACCCTGCTCAGGCTTTTGAACAATAAAATTATTTCTCATCTATCTCCAAAGCGGCGCCATTAATACAATACCTTAGTCCAGTTGGGTTGGGACCGTCAGGAAACAAATGCCCTAAGTGTGCATCGCATTTTGCGCANACAACTTCAGTCCGCCTCATTATCCAGCTATTGTCCTCTTTCTCGCTGATCATNGATTTATTAGCAGCTTTAAAAAAACTTGGCCATCCNGACCCACTGTCGAATTTATGCTCTGAGTCAAACAATATTTCTTTACAACAAACGCATTTAAAAAATGCAGGAGTTTTGGGAAAACTGTCATTAGAGAACGCCATCTCAGTTGCTCCCTTACGGGTTACCCTAAACTCTAGTTCGGAGAGTTCCGCTTTCCATTCTTCATCAGATTTCTTAATTTTATCCATTTTAACACCATCTTAAAAATACAATTTTAATTTTACGATTTAGCCCCCAGTGTGGCTCATATATCGGCTTATTCCTCCGGAGATATTTTTCCGACTATAATCAAAATTATGGCCTTTTGGTTTTGATAATATAGCGTTTTTAATTGCCTTAATTACTGGNTCATCTTCAATAGGGTTTTGNCTCAGCACATTGCGTAGATCAGCTTCATCTTCTTGACCCAAACATTGATGAAGTTGNCCAGTACAAGTTAACCTAACTCTATTACAACTTTCGCAAAAATTGTGACTAAGTGGCGTTATTAGGCCAACTTTAAGGTTGAGATCTATTAATTTTATATATCNTGCTGGACCACCAGTTGTTTCATCTAAACTGACTACTTTATATTTTTGAGACAATCTCTTCTGTAGTTCTTCGAGAGACCAATATTGATCTAATCTTTTTTCATTTCCTATGTCACCCATAGGCATTACTTCTATGAAGGTTANGTCCATATCGTTTGATGCACACCAATTAGTAAGTGAAAATAATTCATCTTCATTGGTGTTTTTGAGTGCTACTGTATTTATTTTTATACGNATACCTGATTTTTGAGCTGCCTCNATGCCTTTTAAGACTTGCGATAACCTTCCCCAACGGGTGATTTGTGAAAATTTATTTGGATCNAAAGTATCAAGAGACACATTTATACGTTTTATACCGCATTCAGCTAGTTTAGGAGCAAATTTTTCTAATTGTGAACCATTAGTTGTTAAGGTTAACTCCTTTAAGCTTCCTGAATCCAAGTGTCTCGAAATTGATTTGAAAAAGTCGATAATACCTCTTCTAACTAATGGTTCTCCTCCTGTAATGCGAAGCTTTTTTATTCCTTGTTTNATAAATATTGANCATATTCGATCTAGCTCTTCTAAGGATAGCAATTGTTTTTTTGGAAGAAATGTCATATTTTCCGACATGCAGTAAACACATCTAAAGTCGCACCTGTCAGTTACAGAAACTCTAAGATAGTCTATCGATCTGTCAAATGGATCTATNAGTTTTGGTAANTTGACCATNCTTATTAAATATGTTCGAATTTCANTTCATTCAAGGGAATAAGTTGCAAAATATGAGTCTTATAAATTTGAGACTNCTTTCTCAACAGTTAATAATATTAACCTGATAAAGGTCTTCCGTCTTTCCATTCTCCATCAAAAGCTTGTCCATTATTGTAGAGCATTTTACCTCTTCCATGCCTTTTNCCTTTTTCAAAACTTCCAATATAAATATCACCATTTTGATATTTTGCGGTTCCATTTCCTTCAATCTCACCATTTTTCCATTGTCCATTATATTCAAAGCCGTTTAGCATCAAAATTATCCCATGACCATGTCTCATCCCATTTGAGAAATCACCGGAATAAACTGTGCCATTCTTNTATGTTGCTATTCCTGCTCCACTTTTTAAGCCCTCTTGCCAATTTCCAGTGTAGGCATTTCCGTTTNGATAAGACATTGTCCCTGTGCCATGTGCCTTTCCTTCAGCAAATTGCCCTCTGTATTGCACTCCATTCGCGTAGGTTGCATTNCCGTAACCTTGAATTACTCCTTTCAACCACTCACCATCATATGTACCACCATCAGCGTAGTTAATTTTCCCCCTTCCGTGTGCAAGACCATTTCGAAATATTCCTAGAAAATGGGAACCATCAGGATATTCTATCTGTCCTGAACCACTCTTTTGCCCTTTTTCCCATTGTCCAATATAGGTGTAGCCATTTTTATTTGTTAGTTTTCCAATTCCATGTCGTTGATCTTCTAAAAATGATCCTCTATACGACGTACCGTTGTTATAGTCCTGCTTTCCTTCACCAGACCGTAATCCGTTTTTCAAAATTCCTTCAAACTTTTCTCCATCAATACTTATTATGAGTGCTTTTCCATTAATTTTGTCTTCATTCCAANTACCTTGATAAATCGTACCATTTGGCAAGGTAAACTTTCCGGCTCCATGCCTTAACCCATTGAGCACTTCGCCCTCATAAAGAGTTTCATCAGAATAGGTTATTTTAGCGAGTCCAATTTTCCTCCCATCTTTCCAGGTCCCATNATACTCATAGTTATTAGGGTCTTTTAAAAGGCCTTTTCCGTGATATTTGGCGTCTTTGAAATCACCAATGTAAGTTAGTCCGCTTGTGTAAATCGCTTTGCCAGTACCGCTTATATTTCCGTTGCTCCANGTTCCTTCGTATATGTCGCCATTTAAAAATTGAATTTTNCCAAAGCCATCAGGTTTTCCTTCTGAAAACGTTCCTTCATAAATTGATCCATTTGGATAGTTTGCTGTTCCGTGCCCAAAAATCTCTCCATTCACCCACTCACCTTTATAGGAATAGCCATTTGGAAGCTCNTATCTTCCTAACCCGTGTCTTTTGCCATCTTTAAATTCACCTTCATANTAACCACCAGATTCATATTCAGTAATTTTTTCAGANTTTTCTGCGAGTAGACTTTTACCCGATATCAAGATCAATNTTACAGTGATATTGAGAATATATTTAAATAACATNATATTTTCCAAAATTGATTTTTTAGTATTCGGCTTATATATTAAGTACAACTTTAAATGCACAAAGTTAACCTGACAATCCTTTTTAATTTGATCTCTTTTATATTTCATCCAGAGAGATTAAAATATCTTCAAGAACCGTTTAGAGGCTGAATATGGATAATACATTTCGATTGATTATTGCCCAATTAAATGCTCGAGCTGGAGATCTGGCTGGTAATGCTAAAAAGGTTCGGAAAGCCTTTAAAACAGCTCAAAAACTTAATGCAAATTACATTGCTTTCCCAGAAATGTTTTTGATTGGTTATCAAGTTGGTGATTTGGTGAGAAAGCCCGCTTTTGTAAAAGAAGTGATGTCGTTAGTTGAAGAACTTGCTGCTGAATTTGAAACCGGCCCTAGTGTGGGTTTGGGAGCTCCCTATTTTGATGGAAAAGATTTGTTTAACGCTTACTATATTCTNCGCAAAGGAAAAATTGAAACAGTTGTTAGAAAACATTTTTTACCAAACGATAATGAGTTTGATGAAAAGCGATTTTTTTCAGAAGGTGCTATATCTGGTCCNTATAATATCGATGGAGTAAAAATTGGCTCCCCAATTTGTGAAGATGCATGGCATCCTGATGTTTGTGAGGCTCAAGTCGAAAGTGGCGCAGAGATATTTATTGTGCCAAATGGATCTCCTTATAGTAGAAATAAGCGGGAAGAACGTTTGCAAACAATGATTTCACGGGTCGTAGAGACAAATATACCATTAGTTTATCTTAACATGGTGGGTGGTCAAGATGATCAGGGTTTTGACGGGATGAGTTTTGTATTGAATCCAAAGGGNGAAATGGCATTACAAATGCCTGCTTATGATGAGGTGGTTCAAAAAATTGATTTTGAAAAAAGAGGCGATAAATGGTTTGCAATGAGTGGTCCAATAGAAAAATTGCCCGATCAACAGGAGCTCGATTATAGAACCATGTTGGAAACTTTAAAAGATTATGTAAAAAAGACTGGTTTTGAAAAAGTACTTCTGGGTCTTTCAGGNGGCATAGATAGTGCATTGGTCGCAGCTATCGCGGTTGACGCGTTAGGNTCAAACAATGTGAGATGTGTAATGTTGCCATCTGAATTTACTTCTGAAAGCTCTCTTTCAGATGCAAGAGCAGTCGCCAAGAATTTAAACTGTTCGCTAGATACTATTCCCATTTCTGAACCAAAAACTGCTGTAAGTAAGGTCCTAAGAGATCTTTTTCAAGATAAAGATGCCGATGTAACTGAAGAGAATATTCAATCAAGGTTAAGGGGTTTGTTACTTATGGCAATGTCAAATAAATTTGGTGAAATGTTATTGACGACCGGGAATAAATCGGAGGTCGCGGTTGGATATTCTACAATTTATGGCGATATGTCAGGTGGTTACAATCCCTTAAAGGACCTTTATAAGACGAAAGTTTTTGAAATTTCCCGCTGGAGAAATTTGAACCATCGTTCTTGGATGCTTGGCTCAAGTGGCGTGATAATTCCGGAAACGATCTTGACAAAGGCTCCGACTGCAGAACTAAGGGACAATCAAAAAGATCAAGACAGCTTGCCAGATTATGAAGTTCTTGATGCTATTTTAATGGCTTTTATTGATGATGAGAAATCAGTGGCTGAAATTGTGAAAATGGGTTTTGANAGGAAAATTGTTAAGGATATTGAAGACCTTATCTATAAATCTGAATATAAGAGATATCAATCTGCTCCGGGAACAAAATTATCGGGTCGCGCATTTTGGTTGGACAGGAGATATCCAATTGCAAATAAATGGCGAGACAATAGTTAAATAAAATTTTAACTTAAGAATTTAATATGTGATAAGCTTTTCAGCTCGACAGGATTTATTGGAGCTGATACGGCCTGTATTAATTAATCATTTTGGTGGGAATATTATGATCATCACACGTTTTGCTCCGTCGCCAACTGGATTGTTGCACGTTGGTAACCTCAGAACAGCATTGTTTAATTATTTAATAGCAAAACAGAATGACGGTAAATTCATCTTGCGATTAGATGATACTGACCCAGAAAGATCCAAGCAAAAGTATATAGATGCAATAAAGTTTGATTTAGAATGGTTGGGATTATATTGGGATCAAGAGGAACAACAATCAAATCGGATTGGTCGATACAGTGAAGTAGCTGAACAATTGCGTAAAGAGCAGAAATTGTATGAATGCTTTGAATCCCCTNTAGATTTAGACCTTAAGCGTAAAAAACTCTTAAATATGGGTAAGCCTCCAGTATATGATAGAGCTGCTTTGAAACTTTCGGAGGATAAAAAAGTACTAATAAGAAAGAAAGAAANNCCATATTGGAGGTTTTTACTTTCGCATGAACGAATAGAATGGGAAGACCATATCTTAGGTGCAATATCTATAGACTCTGCTTCTATTTCTGACCCTGTTTTGATACGAGCTGATGGCCAGTTTCTCTATACGCTTGCNTCAGTCATTGATGACATAGACATGAAAATTACAAACGTAGTTAGAGGTTCTGATCATGTAACTAACACAGCAACGCAGATTCAAATTACGCAAACTCTTGGGGAGNATNNGCCTAAATATTCGCACCATTCTCTTTTGACAGGATCTTCTGGGGAAAGTCTTTCAAAACGTCTTGGGACATTATCTTTAAGAGATTTACGTTTGGCTGGGATTGANCCGATGGCCATTTTAAGCCATTTATCCCGGCTTGGCTCNAGTAGGCCTGGGGAGCTTTTTAGTTCTCTTGAAGAGATTCGAGAAGGTTTTGATATTTCAAGTTTTGGAGCGGCGCCTACTAAATTCGAAAAGCAAGATCTTTTCCCGATCACATCAAAATATATTAGCGGATTAAGTTTTTCTGAAGTTAAGGATAGAATTCAAGAAACGTCTGGTTCTGAGTTTTTATGGGAAGTGGTTAGGCAAAATTTGATNGTTTTAGACGATTTTGAATACTGGGTGAGTTTAACTGAAAACGGAGTTAGTCCTCTAGTTGAGGAAGAGGATCGNGAATATGTAAATGATGCTTTAAGCTTGCTTCCTAAGTCTAAACTGAATGAGCAGAGTTGGGATCAGTGGACAAAAGAAATTAAATCGCGAAGTGATCGAAAAGGTAAACAGTTGTTNTTACCATTGAGAAAAGCTTTGACCGGGAAGGAAAATGGACCGGATATGTCTCGTTTACTTCCTTTACTAAAAAAAATACCNGNAAAAGTTTAAGCTTATTTCTCTTTTAAACTGCTTAAAAGATTNGCCATCATAAGATCACACCGATCCATTTGTTCAANCGTAATAAATTCGTTTGGTTTATGACCTTGAAGCATTGAACCTGGCCCACAAACGACTGTAGGTATTCCAACTTCTTTATGAAATAGGCCTCCTTCAGTTCCAAATGCAACTTTTATTGTATTATTAGTCCCTGTTAAACTTCGTACAAAATTTATAATTTCTGAATTTATATCGGTTCCTAGTCCCGGATAAGAGAAGGTTTCTTTCCAAAAAATCTCGGCTTTAGGATTTTTGTATTCTTGCAGTTTAAGTTCTACGAGTTCTTTAACACGAGTTAAAATTGTTTCAGTACTATCATTTGCCAAGTTTCGTATTTCCCAGTCAATCGTACATATATTGGGAACAATGTTCAGCGCAACACCTCCATTCATTTTTCCTACATGCAATGTTGTATAGGGCACGTCATAATCGTTATCTTCGTTACCTTTATTAATTATTTCCTTTTGCACCTCTCTTACAATATTTACAAAATCAGTTCCCAAGTGAAGCGCATTAAGCGCTAAAGGTGCGAGAGCAGAGTGGCCTTCAATACCCTTACAGGTTGTTTGTAGAGCTATTTTACCTTTGTGTCCTGAAGCCACAGCTAATAGTGTTGGCTCACCTACTATACACATTTTAGGTTTGACGGGGCTGGTTTTCAGCATTTCAATCAAAGACCTAACCCCGATACATCCAATTTCCTCATCAAAAGAAAGTGCCAAATGCAATGGTGTATTAAGCTTTTTCTTTGATGCCTCACACATAATTCTAATAGCGCTAGCACAAAATCCCTTCATGTCAGCGGTTCCACGGCCAAACAGTTTGCCGCCAGATTGTTTGAGTTCAAAAGGGTTTGTATGCCAATTCTGACCATCGGTGGGAACCACATCAGTATGTCCTGATAGCATTATTCCTGGTTCCAGAGTATCACTGGAAGTGGCAAAAAGATTTGCTCTGGAGCCATCTTCATTCCTCAATATTGTTGATCTTATTCCAAACGATCCAAGTAGTTCTGAGACCCAATTGATTAACTCAATATTTGGAGTTTTACTAATCGTAGGAAAGCTAATTAACTTTTCTAAAATTTCAATTGAAGATAAATTTTTACTCGCCATAAGGGATCCATATGTTTTTGATATCAGTCGCATTGCGAAGAAATTCTTTTCCTTCACCGTTACTCAACCAATCACGGCTTTGATTATTGTTAACCCAAGTACGTTTTAAAGAGGCAGATGATAATTTTTCAATTTTGCCTGAGTTTTTACCTGCACCAAAATACCACAGGGCAGCAACATCGTGATGTTCTGATAAGGTCTTAACTAAATCATCTTCAAAACCAGTAATGATATTTAAGACTCCTGCTGGTACGTCTGAAGTTTCCAAAATTTGATAAAAATTGAGTGCAATATTTGGATACGATGCAGATGGTATTATTACACTTCTGTTTCCCGTTGCGATCAGCGGTGCTACGATAGAAATAAAACCAAGAAGGGGAAACTCTTCAGGGCAAATTGCACCGACAACCCCTATNGGTTCATTCATTGCCAAGGTTACTCCCCGAATTGGTACATCGTGAACGGATCCATCAAATTTGTCTGCCCAAGCAGCATACGAAAATAATCTTGAGATTGACGCTTCAATTTCTTTTTTTGCAAGCTCTTTGGTTGTGCCAGTTGTAGATATAATATTTTCAGCAAATTCCAGGCTCCGTTTTTCTAAATTTTCTGCCAAATAATATAGTATTTGCGCTTTTAGGTGCCCTGGGCTTCTTCCCCAGGCACTCGCTTTGTGTGCTGCCTCAACAGCGTTTCTGATGTCTTTACGATTGCCTTCAGCTACATGAGTTATTAGCCCTTTTGGGCCATATATTGGGTTTGAGTATCCACTATCGGGTCTCACTTGTTTTCCTCCAATATAAAGTTTTAAAGTTTTATCTAAATCATCATAAGAATTTAGTTTGGGTTTATTTTTTTCAAACCTTCTTTGAGGTTTAAGAGGAGAAGTTTTTATCTTTGGTTTGACATATGCCAATAAGCCTTCACTGCCCCCCTCACGACCAAAGCCACTTTCTCTGCGGCCTCCAAACCCAGCGGCGGCGTCAAATTGATTAACAGAATTAATCCATACGACGCCACAATTTATTTTTGGGGCAAGGTCTAGAGCTAGATTAATATTTTCGGTCCAAATACTTGCTGCGAGACCGTATTTTGTATTATTTGCGAGTGCTATTGCTTCATTTGGAGTTCTAAAAGTAGTTGAAACTAAAACAGGACCAAAAATCTCTTCTTGCATTAAGGCAGCGGAGGGCTCCATTTCTGTAATTAAAGTTGGAGGGTAATAACAACCTTTGGATGGAATTTTATTATTGGGTTGAAAAAAATTACCTTCATGAGAGTTTCTTTTGATTAGTTTTGAGATTGAAGAAAGTTGTTTTGGATCTACTATTGCTCCCATGTCAATGGATTTATCCAATGGATCTCCAATTCTTAATTTTTTCATTCTTTTCTTAAGCTTTTTATAAAACTGATCTGATATTGTTTCATGTACTAATAGCCTAGAACCCGCACAACAAACCTGACCTTGATTGAGCCAAATTGAGTCTACCAAGCCTTCAATAGCGCTATCTATATCAGCGTCATCAAAAACAATGTAAGGTGATTTTCCACCAAGTTCTAATGTTAGTGATTTTCCGGTGCCTGCNGTTTGAGATCTTATAATTCGCCCTACTTCTGTTGATCCAGTAAAGGCAATTTTATTAATAAGTTTATGATTAGTAATTAACGATCCCGTAATCCCATCCCCAGTAACAATATTGATCACACCTTTTGGAATATTAGCTTCAATGCATATTTGGGCGAAAAGCATAGCGGTAAGCGATGTATACTCAGCTGGTTTTAAGACGACAGTATTGCCCATAGCGATTGCGGGTGCGATTTTCCAAGCAAGCATGAGTAAAGGAAAATTCCATGGAATTATTTGACCACAAACACCAATCGCCTCGTGTCCAGGGAAGTTGTCTTCCATTAATTGGGCTGCTCCAGCGTGGTAATAAAAATGTCGGATTGCAAGTGGTATATCGATATCGCGACTTTCTCTTATTGGCTTTCCATTATCGATTGTTTCCAAGACAGCAAAAAGACGACTGTGTTTTTGAAGTAATCGCGCAATTGCGTAAAGATATCTTGACCTTCCATGACAACCAATTTGTATCCATTTTTTTTGAGCTTTTAGAGCTGAATTTACAGCAAGGTTAACATCCGATTTCGATCCAACTGCGATATTGGCAAGAAACTGATTGTTGGCTGGGTTTTTTGTTTTAAAATGGTTTTTTGCCTTTACGAATTCCCCACCGATAAAATGATTAAAGGTGCCATTTTGTTCTTTAATCCATGAAAGGGCTATTTTGTTATTTTCAGGGGCAGTTCCCCAATCCATGTTATTGAATATTTCATTCAGTGTCATAATTATCCCATCCCATGGCGAAAATTGGCCGAATATTGGCCGGTGTTAAAGTGATCTAGTTGTCTTTCAATGTCACCCAAAAGCGAGGAGGCGCCAAACCTGAATAAATCAGGATTTAACCATTGATCTCCTAGTTCATCTTTTAAGAGGCTTAAGTACGTCAAGGCATCTTTTGCTTTTGAGATGCCACCGGCTGGTTTATAACCCACGTGGTAACCCGTTCTTTCATGAAAATCCCTTATTTGTCGCAACATAGTTAATGTTACCGGTAAAGTGGAGTTAATATTCTCTTTACCAGTAGAGGTTTTGATGAAATCTGCCCCTGCCATCATGCAAACAAGAGATGCTCGAGCCACATTTCGCAATGTTCCCAGCTCTCCGGTTGCCAAAATAGCTTTCATATGGGCATTACCACAAGCTTGCTTAAATAATTTTACCTCTTCGTATAGTGCCGACCAGTTTCCATTCAAAACATGTCGTCTAGAAATGACGATATCAATTTCTGAAGCTCCAATTTTCACACTTTCTTTTATTTCTTTGATTCTTAAGTTTAGTGGAGAAAGGCCTGCTGGGAATCCTGTCGAAACAGCGGCGACAGGGATGGTAGTGTCTTTTAAAGCGTTGACAGCAGTTTTAACCATTTCATGATAGACACATATTGCGCCTACCTGAATTTTAAGGCTTTGTATTCCCAGCTCATCAACTAACAATTTGCTGATTGGTTGTTTACCCTTTGCACACAGCCGATGAACACGCCTTTCTGTATCATCACCTGATAACGTTGTAAGATCGATTAATGTAATGGCTTTTAACAACCAGGCAGCTTGGTGTTGCTTTTTTATTGACCGCCTGTTGCCAATATTGTTTGCACGACGTTCAATTGCTGACGTATTCGCTTGCGTCATTAGAACCCAATCAAGATCCAATTCAGTACCTGTATTAGTGATTGTTTTTTCTTTATTTTTCATTTTTCTTATTCATGATTTATTTACATCTTAGCAAACTAATATCTTTTTTTAGCATAATTGTTAAGAAGCTACATGTAAGTAATCTCAACGTAACAAGTCTCTTTTGTTCTACAATGATGATAAATTTGCAAGGAAATCTTTTTATCAAATCAATTCAAGAATGAGAAGCTAAGTATGTTGCGAAATCATAATTTGGTCTTTCTAGATGTGATAAATGCCCGGGTGTCGCGTTATCAGAGAGTAATCCTTTGAATACCTTCTCGGTACATCCGCGATCTTCCACATTTACCTCATCCAAAAGAGTTTTTACTGCTTTGAAATGATCTTTAGCGTCTGGATCATTGACGAAATCAGGAGACATTCCTCCACCAAAATTAATATGTACTTTCCCAACGCCTTTAGGATGTAAAGAAAGATACCAAAAATAACCTGGTGTTAAAGTTATTAGTAAGCTGGGGTAAATAGCGAGTAAGACAGTTGTTCGTCTCCAGTCACCCTTCAATCTTGTATTATTTGGATGAGCATTAGCGAGTTTGAAATGAGGTTCTTTCAATATGAAATGATAGTTAAATGCCTCTCTTCCAGGGGGACAGTCCATTTCTTCTAATTTTGACAATCCGCCTATGGTACCTGCATGACATACGGGCAAATGGTAGCTTTCCATGAAGTTTTCTGCCAAAACCTTCCAATTTGTATCCCAAACGTGTGTTTCAAAGAAAGTTTGTGTATAAGTTTCCATTTCAAAATCACCAATTAAATCAGATACTTCAGATAATGATTTTTGAATAGGTTTTACGTCAGGATTAAGTGATATCATAATCCAGCCCAACCACTCTTCACACTTTATTTTTGGTAGGCAATATTTCTTTTTATCAAAATCTCTGTTTTGGGTCATTGCAGGAGCGCCACGAAGCGCTCCATCTAAACCATAAGTCCAAGCGTGATATGGGCAAACAATGGTTTTAGTATTGCCGGACCCTTCCAGTAATGTTGACATTCGGTGTCGGCAAACGTTGGATTGAGCTGTTATTTTTTTTTCATTGTCTCGCAATACCATGATCGGTTGGCCGGCTAACTCAAGGGTGAAATAATCACCTACATTTTTTAATGAGTCTGAGCGCCCTGCGCAAAACCAATCTTTCTTGAAAACATTTTCAATTTCGTAATCCAGAAATTCATCAGACGTATATACGGATTTTGGCATCGCTCTGGCTTTCGCAAAAGGTAATGCTACATTGTCTTGTAATTCTTTGATAGGACTTAGATTTTCTTTTCCCATAACTTTACCCAACTTTAAATCTGTGATCACAGAAAATTATCATATATGACTTTAATGTACTAGCAAAAAATTATATTTTCCATCTGCAAATCCCAAATTCTAGGAAAAAAGAAAAAGCTTGATTTTTTATAATCAATTTTAATATAATTCATATATGAATTATGTCGATATTAACGAAGTTCCTGCTTTTAGCACATCTTTGCCCATGCAACTGTATAAAGCTTTAGATGCAATAATGCCTGAATATCGTAATTTATTTTATAAATATGATCTTACAGAGCAACAATGGAGAATTCTTCGCGTTTTATGGACTGAAAACAATATTACTGTTGCGCAGCTTTCTAAAATCACTCTTTTACCGGCTCCTAGTTTGGTAGGCATCTTGGATAGGTTGGTTAAAAAGAATTTACTCATTCGAAACAGGAGCGATAAAGACAGGCGACAGGTCCAAATAAGTTTAACAACCAAAGGCCAAGAATTACAGCAGTTAGTGGCACCAAGTGTGCTTGCTATTCATTCGAGGTTAAAAGCAAGAGTTAGTAACGAGGAATGGCAGAGTTTAGAAAGATTGCTTAAGAAATTTTCTGTTTAAAGGGAAGGTAAAGTTCATGAAAGACACATCAATACTCACTGGAAAGGGAATAAGAACAGGCGCAGAATATATCGCTGGCCTGCAAGATGATCGAGAGATATGGACCCAAGGCAAAAGAGTAAAAGATGTGACTTCTGAGCCTGGAATGTCTCGTGGTGTCTCTTCGCTAGCAGGGTTTTTGGACAATCAGCATAACGATAAATATCGTGATAAGGTAACTTACGTTGATGAAGATGGCATCCGTTGTCCGTTATCATTTAAAACCCCAAAGTCAAAGCAAGATATTTTAGATCGTGGAAAAGCTTATTATGAGTGGGCAACTTGGAGTCATGGTATGTTTGGAAGAACACCTGATTACAAGAATGCGTCGCTCATGTCATTCGCAGCAGCGAGATCATTTTTGGATCAAGGAACGAAAGGAAATGCTGAATTTTCTAAGAATATGCTTGATTTCTATAATTATGCTCGGACAAACGATCAAATTTTGACGCACACACTGATAAATCCATCAGTAAGTCACAAACAGGCAGCTGCAGGGATCTATAATGATCAGGTTGCCTTACATGTCGTAAAAGAAACAGATGCAGGGATAATTGTTACCGGCGCAAGATTATTGGCTACTTTAGGACCATTTGCAGACGAAATCGAAGTTTTCCCATCAACGGTTCTAAAAGCAGATCCTGCTAATATTCCTTTTGCCTTTGCTTTTGCTATACCTATCGCAACACCTGGCTTGAAATTGATATGTAGAGATACATACGATAATGGAAAATCAAATTTTGATGCGCCCTTGTCTAGCCGTTTTGAGGAAATGGACGCGGTTGTTATTTTTGATAATGTCTTAGTCCCTTGGGAGCGCATATTCATGTATGGTCAGCCAGAGTTATGCAATAGAGCCTTCGCTGATACGAACGCAGTTGTGCACATGGCCCATCAGGTCGCTTGTGGGAAATTGGCAAAAGCAGAATTCTTAACGGGAATTTTGTGTGCGATTGCTAAAGCTACCGGCCGTGACAAGGATTTAGCAATGAAGGGTATGATCTCTGAAATAATGATGATGACAGAGACTGTAAGAGCATTGTTATATCAGGCTGAACATGACGCACATGAGGATCAATATGGAAACTTTGTTCCAAATCGCAGGCCATTAGATACTCAGCGAAACTTATTTCCTAAATATTATCCTAGAATGGTTGAAATGTTACAATTAATGGGATCTTCTTCTTTAATGGCAACACCATCTGAAGCTGATTTCGAAAATGCTATAAGTGGTGATGTGGATAAATATTTTCATGTGGCAAATTTGGAAGCTAAAGATAGGGTTGCTCTATATCGACTTGCCCATGATGTTTGTGTGTCAGGCTTTGGTAGTAGACAAACCCTTTACGAAAGGTTCTTCTTTGGCCCACCTCATTTGATGCATGCAGCTTATTTTGATCTTTATGATCGTGACAGGGTGATAGATAGAGTTGACAGTTTTTTAAACCAAACATAGGTGTCTATCGTGGTTCTAAGGCATATATCGCATCCTTTGGATAAAACTATCAGAATCCGGATAGCATCGGCTTGTCTACCGGTTAATAAGATGACTAAGGTATTCTGGAATGACAAATTTTTCTTCTAACGATTTTAGATCTGCGTTATCAAGCTTTGCTACTGGCGTTACCATAATAACGGCTAGAGATCTGAACGATGATCCAATCGGTATGACAGCGAGCAGTTTCAATTCAGTTTCTATGGAACCACCACTCGTTTTATGGAGTATTGCAAAGTCTGCCTTATCGTCTCCATCATTTACGAATGCAACTTTTTTTGCTGTTCATGTTTTAGCATCTGATCAATCAGAGATTTCAAACAAGTTTGCTATAAAGGGTGAAGACAAGTTCTCAAAGATTAACTGGCATGAGGACCAAAATAGAGTTCCGATTATTAGTGATGTGTCTAGTAGGTTTGACTGTCAAACTCATGATATTCATGACGGGGGAGATCATTGGATTATTGTTGGGCATGTTCTGAATCTTGAAAATAGTTCGAAGCAAGGGCTTGTTTTTAGTCAAGGGTCATACGCTACTACATCTACTATTAAGCCNAAGCAANATTCTGANTNTAATGTGGATANAGGANCAAGCTTGATTGATGAATTNNTGATTTATCAATTGGCACGAGCGAGNAGNCAGGTAGAAACTCTTTTTCATAAAANCGTGGAANAGGAAGGCCTGACGATTCCTGAATGGCGTATATTGGCATCCTTATATGGAAAAGTATCTCGAAATTTAGTTGATCTTTGTGCGAGAACTTTCGTGGACCCAAGCGCGATAACGGANGTGCTTTCTCAGATGAATAACGATAACCTATGTGTCTTATCAGGCGAAGGAAGTTCTATGGTNATCACCGGCACTGAAAGTGGAATGAAACGGGTTGCTCATTTATTTAATATGGCTAAAAATCAGGAAAATGAGATTTTAAAAAATATGAATGAACAAGAGCGATTATCACTCCTAGGAAGCCTAGAGAGTGTAATTAGCAATACAAACAATTAGAGCTTAAAGCGATGTAAAGACTGTCCATTTTTTTTCAACCAATCTTTATGTTGTTCAAAATCTGGCATTAAATATGAAACAGTTTCCCAAAATTGGTTAGAATGATTTAAATGAAGTAAATGAGAAACNTCATGAGCTGCAACATAATTTAAAACTTTTGGAGGAGCCATTATAAGGCGCCAAGAATACATTAGATGACCATTTGATGTACATGAACCCCAGCGACTTCGGGTGTCGCGCAAGGTAAGTTTAAAATATTTTTTCCCAATTAAATTCGCATAATCTTTTGATGCAAAATCTAGATGATCTCNGGCTTTACTCTTTAGAAACCCTTTTAACTTCCCCTGTAATTGATTTGATTCACAGGNCACATATAGTCCATTTTCATCTTTATAGATTTGTCNATCTTTTGATTTTTTAATTTTAAGTTTTTGACCTCGATATAAAAGATCTGAACCAAACTCTGGTGATATTTCTGGGAGATGGTTAGCAAGCTTATCCCTAATCCAAGTTTCTCGTGATTTTGCAAAGGTGATNGCTTGATGATAGGAGCCGTTTATAGGAATAGTTAGTTTAGCCATATTCTTAATATTGGAAATGTGAATTGAGTAATTCTTCGCACGCTTAGAATAATTCACAAGAATGGAAATTTCAGGCGTTCCTAATTTAATGATTTCATTTATAATTTTCATACTTGTCTTTTAGGCTTAAATTACTAATTTTTAAGACTGCAATGTTTTATTTAATATGAATAAAAGCTTAAACTAATACAAAGCCTTTGACAAAGTACTAATGAGTATGGCAAGTGCCCAGAATGAAATCAAAAGATGTAACGAGGATTTATAAATGCCAAAAGAAGAATGGGGTGTAAAACGCCTTTGTCCAAATTGTTCTACACGATTTTATGACCTACAAAAGGATCCAATGACTTGCCCATTATGTGGACATCAATTTGATTTAGAATCATTGTTGAATCCGAAGAGTCGGGCTTCGATAACTAAGAAAGATGAAAGCGCTTCAGAAGCCGATGTCTCGGATGATATTGATGATACAGATGTTTTGGATGATGAAGATACTGATGTAGATCTAGGAGACGATCTTCTNGAGGAAGAGGACGATGATACGGTTTCGATTGAAGAGATCGCTGATGTGCCTACAAATGACGAAGAGTCTTAGCACTCTTAATAGTGTTTATTGAAGAAAATTGTTGCAATATAGATAATTAGAAAGCTAATTTTCAAATAGAAGGGGCCTTAGCTCAGCTGGTAGAGCGCCTCGCTGGCAGCGAGGAGGTCAGGGGTTCGACTCCCCTAGGCTCCACCATACTCGATTTCATGAATAATTTGCATTTATTTGGTTTTAAGTAACTTTATATCTTGAGGTAAGACCTTGTTAATTGGTTTTGGTATTCTCCAATCAAGGACTGTTCCGTCAGCATGACGAGCGGTTACTATTGTCTCCACGGGTGGGCATTCCGGTTCATGGCAATTTAGCTCAGCAACTGAGAGCGTTGTTGTTTCGGTTAGCTTGAATTGCTCAGAAAAAAGTTGTTTGATCTGTCGAACTGAATCTAAGTTTGGGCGAGANCGGTTAAATAAATCACGCACGATAATCACCAGACCATAGCGTTGTCCATAAAACGTGCCCCTTAGCGTCTCCAATAAGCACATGTGATAGGGAATCTGTGACAGCAATTGCTGTTACTTCCGCTCCAGTAGAGCCTTTTATAACGATGGGTTCNTTATTTTTATCAAGTTCTGCTAAAAGGACGGCACCATCTTGAAACCCTGCAAAAACTGCTTGTTCGCTCGATAAGGCTTGTACACAAGTAACATTTTGTTTTCCGCCATAGGCCACACAAACTGGTTTTCGCCCCATTGGACCATCNTTACCATCGAAGGGCCAACAGATCGCTTCATCCGCACCAGAAGTAACTAAGTAAGGGGTTTCACCGACCCATGTAAAGCTTTTGATTTTGGCTGGGTATCCTGTCATTGCTAAGTCACCCTTGTCTCTTAGACGCCATCCATGAAGGGCATTTTCTTGCATCGCTGTGACAAGAAATTTGCCGTCTGGGCTAAATGTTACGTCGCCATGGAACCCCTTCCATACCAGTTTTGAAGATTTCCACCGACGCTGCCCATGTTCCCAAACCGNTGCACCNCCATAATGGGCNACCGCCAATTTTTTGCCCTTTGAATCGAAGGCGAGGCCACCAACAGTACTTGCGTGTTCAAGTAATTTTGCTTTTGGCTGTCCGTCTGACCAAACATGAGCTATTGGACCCGAAGAACATGCACGTAAATCTTGACATGCAGCAACGCAATCAACCCATTTTGTCCCAAAGTTTGCTAGTTCTTTAACTTCACCGTCGATTGATATTTGAAGGAATCGCCCGTCATCTCCACCAGTTAGAATATTATTCTGATCTACCGCTATGCAGAGAACCACGCCTTTATGTGCTTGGGTGACAGTGGGATCAAGCCCAGGACGAAAAAATCGGATAGTACCGTCTCCAAAACTCGTGGCAACCGTTTCTCCAATTGTTACAGCGCCCGTTATGGGAGCACCAAATTCAAACCTGGTACCCCGTCGTTCCAGTTCNGTTTCGTTAAAACCCTTTCGTCTAGGTTGACGACGGGGTAGTTCGGAGCCTACGCCGTCCTNCACGCGTCGAAACCTTCCTTTAGTCCCATATTTTCAAGACCTCTCCCAATAAACACCACGCGAGAGCTTCGCGGCTTTCCTTTTGGCCAATCGCCCATAGGTGCTCCATCCATTAACATGTGCACACCTTGAAAAACATAGCGTTCATCGCGATCTGAAAATTCAAGAATTCCCTTAGATCTTAAAATATCTTGACCNTGTGTTTGTAAAAGTCGACCAAACCATGTTTGAAACTTTTCAAAATCAAGTGGAGTATCTGAAGTAAAAGATACACTAGTGATATCATCATCATGATCATGGTCATGATCAGAATCTAGAAAGTCAGGCTCCACTTCGAGAACTCGATCTAAGCTAAAAGCATTCAGTCCTATAATTTCGTCAAGTGGCGCTGCACATTTAGTAGTGTGAATAATTTTAGCATAAGGATTAATCTTGCGGATGCGTGATTCTACACGCTCAAGGCCATCTTCTTTGACAAGATCAGTCTTGTTAAGCAAAACCACATCTGCAAAAGCGATTTGTTCTTCAGCTTCGTGGTGCTCACCTAATTGGCCATCGAGATGCACAGCATCAGCAACGGTTACGATCGCATCTAGTTTAGTTCGATCAGCTACTTCTTGATCCACGAAAAAAGTTTGTGCAACTGGAGCAGGATCGGCAAGNCCGGTTGTNTCAACGATGATGGCATCAAGCTGGTCAGCACGTTTCATNAANCCACTCAGGATACGTATTAAATCACCGCGTACCGTGCAACAGATACATCCATTGTTCATTTCAAATACTTCTTCGTCCGCATCAACTACTANCTCATTATCAATACCTTCTTCGCCAAATTCGTTAACAATGACCGCGTAGCGTTTACCATGACGTTCGGTCAGAATTCGATTTAAAAGGGTTGTTTTCCCAGCGCCCAGAAATCCAGTTAAAACGGTTACTGGAACTTGTTCAGATACTTGCATTTATTTTCCTTTCGTAAGGTTTTTGAAAAATACTGGTTTTAAAATTATGGTATGAGGAGTAGATTTTTTCGCTTTTTATCCGACGTTTAGTGCATACCCCAAAAAATAACTTGACCCTCCTTACCAAATTACAATATATGACGCAATGCTATAACATAACATTAAAAGAACAATAATGATTCCAAATTCTAATCGACCAATTTTATCCATATGTCTCACTTGTCGTGATAATCGTGAGAGCGAGAAAAATGATATTCGTGGGGGCTCACGTTTGGCTCAAGCCCTTTTTGATCGCCTGGAAAGCCATAAAGACCTCCCATTTGATCTGCGGGGTGTGTCTTGCATGAGTCAATGTAAACGGCCTTGTGCAGCAGCAATTTCTTCTAGGGATCGTTTTTCCTATATGTTTGGAGATCTTGATCCAGAAAAAACAGATAATATTGATGCTCTTTTAGAGTTACCAGCACTTTATATAGCCGCTTCAGAAGGATTTTTACGGCGTAGAGAACGTCCGTTGCCCTTACAATCTCGTATCGTTGCCAGAATCCCGCCATCCATTAGCTCATCAACGTTGGTTACACCGTTACGCATGGAAACGGTTAAGTAATCATTTAAATTTATCAATAATTAATAAGGCATTCTCACTAATGAAAGATACACCTTCGAAACTAGAAACTTATCCAAACAATCGTAATTCTCTTTATTTTGAAAACGAATCTATGACTGGAGCATCTGTTTCCGTGAAGAATATAAGTTGGACGTTGCCAAAAAATGGACGCACTATTCTTAAGCCACTTGATTTTGAACTTAGCCCTGGAAAAGTGTTAGGTGTCGTGGGCCCAAATGGTTCTGGAAAGTCAACACTTCTAAGATTGTTATATCGATATAATATTCCAACGACTGGTAAAATTGAAATCGATGGATGCGATATTTGGAAGATGAAAGCTCGCGCTGTGGCTCGTAAAGTTGCTGCAGTCTTGCAAGAGCAACCAACTGATTTTGCTTTAACTGTTCGTGAAATTATTGGGCTTGGGCGAACGCCTCATCGTGTAGGATTTGGTGGAAGCAATGGTGAGCGTGATACACAAATAATTGAAGCAGTATTAAATCAATTGAATTTGAATGATTTTGCTAATCAATCCCTGGGCACCCTGTCAGGAGGAGAGCGTCAGCGTGTTATGGTTGCTCGCGCTTTGGCTCAAGAGCCCAATGTCCTAATTCTAGACGAGCCAACAAATCATCTCGATATACGATATCAATTAGAAATATTGAAATTAATTCGCGACCTTCCATTAACGATTATTACCTCATTGCATGACATAAACATGGCTGCAGATATCTGTGATGAGGTTATAATACTCAAAGAAGGCNATATGTTAGGCTTTGGCCTCCCTGATGGAGTGTTTTCAGCAAAAACCATCTCAAGCACGTTTCAAGTAACTGCTAGTTACGAAAGACTCGCGCCAAGTNATAAAAATCTATTAACTTTTAACCTTTAAATNAGAGAAAGAATATTATGAAAAATTTTCTAGNAACCATTATTTTAATAACTTTTAGTATAAGTATCGCTAAAGCTGATATTTCTGTTCAGAGCTGTGACCGCTCTGTAACATTTGATANGGTGCCTGAACGAGCGATTTCTAATGATGTAAATTTGACAGAGATGATGCTTGTTTTAGGGCTTGCTGATCACATGGTAGGTTACACTGGTATCTCTGGGTGGAAGACATTGGACGAGGAAATGCGAGCAGGGGTTGAGCAGTTGCCAGAGCTGTCAGCAAAATATCCAACCAAAGAAGTTTTGGTTGGCGCGGATGCTGATTTCTTTTTTGCAGGTTGGAATTATGGGATGAAAATCGGTGGGGAAGTTACACCAGAGACGCTAGCTCCATTTGGTATAAACGTATATGAACTTACAGAGTCGTGTGCGCATGTTATGAAGAAAGGTAAAGCAAGTATCGCAGATATGTATACAGACCTTCTCAATCTTGGTCGTATTTTTGCAGTAGAACAGCGAGCTGAAGCTCTCGTCGAGGGCTATAAGGCGGAACTGGAAAACTTTAAGGCTGGGCTAGAGACGAGTGAAGAGGACTTGCGTGTTTTCGTCTATGATAGTGGCGAAGACTCACCATTTACAGCTGGACGTTATGCTATGCCGACAGCACTTATAGAGGCTGCTGGAGGATACAATATAATGGATGATTTTGAAAAAAGCTGGGGTACTGTGACTTGGGAAGAAGTTGTTGAGCGTGACCCACAAGTTGTGGTTATTGTTAATTATGGTAACGTAACTGCTGAGCAGAAGCGTGAGTTCATGATGTCTAATCCTGCTTTTGCCAATCTTGCAGCAGTTAAGAATGACCGTTTCGTAACACTGCAGTATGTTGAAGCGACCCCTGGACCTCGAAATATTCAAGCAGTAAAGAATTTAGCGGCTGCATTTTGGGGTAATTAGAACTGCAGTATCGAATAGAATTACTTATTTATGTTTAGGGTTGATCTGTTGAAGACGCGATCAGCCTTAAGCATTGCTGGACTGATGATTCTGTTATTATCGCTTTCTTTTGCTGTATCCATAGGAACAGTTTCTGTTTCATTCAGCACTGTCTGGGCTATTATTTCCAATAAAATTTGGCCTGGATTTGTTGAGCAGACATGGTCTCAGGGCAGAGAAGCCATCGTTTGGGAGATTCGATTTCCGAGAGCACTTTTGGCGATGATGGTTGGATCGGGTTTGGCTATAGTTGGTGCAAGCTTGCAAGCTGTAACGCGTAACATGTTAGCTGATCCTCACCTTCTTGGTATTTCTTCTGGTGGAGCATTTGGAGCAATTTTAGCACTGTTGCATACTGGGATGTTTATTGGGCTTCTCACTGTACCCCTTTTAGCATTTGCTGGAGCCTTACTTTCAACCATAATTGTCCTTGGAGTATCGCGCTTAGCTGATGCTACTAGTGCAGATCGCTTGGTATTAGCTGGGGTTGCTGTGTCTTTTATTGTTATGGCAGGAGCAAATGCGTTAATCTTTTTAGGTGACCCTCGGGCATCGCATACTGTTGTTTTTTGGATGTTAGGTGGGCTTGGTTTAGCTCAGTGGAGCCAACTAATATACCCACTTTTAATTCTAATTTTCTGTAGTGCTTGGCTTATAAGTCGTTCTCATTTGCTTAATGCCATGACTGTCGGAGATGAAACAGCTGCTACCCTGGGAATTTCAGTTGCAAGATTTCGGTTAGCTGTTTTTGTTATTGGGGCTTTGATTACCGGTGTAATGGTAGCTTTTTCAGGGATTATCGGGTTTGTGGGTTTGATGGTTCCCCATATCGCTCGAATGTTGGTTGGTGGCGATTATACCCGCGTTCTCTTGGCGTCGGCCCTTATTGGGGCGATCTTTCTTCTATGGGCTGACATCCTCGCACGGACATTGATGGCGCCCGAAGACATGCCAATTGGTATTGTTACAGGCCTAATTGGTGGTGTATTTTTTATCTGGCTTTTGAGTCGTCGGAATATCTAGATAATAAACTTCACTAATTAGTAAAGGTTTTTCCTGTGGTTCAATCAAATTTGATATGTTAATACTTGCAAAAGTTTTCACATTGTCGTTACCATTTGATGATTGTTGATTACCCTTGGAGATTGCATGCCATCGCAAAGCTTTATGTTTTCTGAACTTTTTAAACCTATTGTAATTCGTGACATCANTATCAGAAATAGAATTGTTTCGACNGGTCATGATACAACAATACCTACAGATGGAACCGTTAATGAGGGTTTAGTAGCTTATCATCAGGCGCGCGCCAAAGGGGGCGTTGGTTTGATAGTAGCTCAAGTAACTGGAGTTCATGACAGCGCTCGGTATACTAATCATGTTCTGATGGGAACTGATGACGATTGTATTCAAGGCTTTAGAATACTCGCAGAAACTGTTCACAAAGAGGGTGCAAAACTTTTTGTACAACTGTTTCACCCCGGTAGGGAAATGACTGAGAGTTTAGATGGCACGGCTCCAATCGCTTGGGCGCCCTCAGTTTCACCCAGTGAACGCTTTCATGTTATACCTCGTGCAATCACAGAAGAAATGATTCAAGAAATACTGGATGGTTATGGCAAAGTTGCAAAGAGATTAGAGAAGGCTGGTGTTGATGGTGTGGAAATTGTTGCAAGCCACGGTTATCTGCCAGCGCAGTTTTTGAATCCAACTGTCAACCGTCGTAAAGATAAATGGGGTGGTTCTGAAGAAAACCGTAGAAGGTTCTTGAGAGAAGCTATTGGGAAAGCAAGAGCAGTAACGAGCTCAAAATTTATTGTGGGTTTGAGAATATCTGGCGATGAGCAATACGAAGATGGGTTTTCTAAATCAGCAACTCTAGACACGATTAAACATGTCTCAAGTGATATTGATTATGTGTCCTTAGTTGATGGAACTTCTGCGACATTAGGTGGCTCAGTTCACATTGTTCCACCAATGTATTACGAGCCGGGATATGTCGCTCCTTTTTCGGCGAGGTTAAAGGAAATTATTGATATACCGGTTATTGTTACGGGTAGAATAAATCAACCCCATGAGGCAGAGAAAATTTTAAAGAATAATGCTGCGGATATGTGTGGAATGACCCGTGCAATGATTTGTGATCCATTAATGCCAGTAAAAGCAAAAAATGGAAATTTTGATGAAATTCGTGCTTGTATCGGCTGTAACCAAGCATGTATTGGCCATTTTCATAAAGGGCACGCAATTTCTTGCATACAATATCCTGAAACTGGCCGAGAATTAGAATTTACTAATAAACCCAAAGTAAAAAACTCTCTTAAAGTAGTTGTTGTTGGAGGTGGTCCAGGCGGTATGAAGGCAGCTTCAGTTGCTTCAAATCGCGGTCATGAGGTTAGCCTGTATGAAGCTGATTCTCAGCTTGGTGGGCAGGCACGCCTTGCTCAATTGCTACCTAATAGATCTGAGTTTGGTGGGATAATTACTAACCTATCTCGCGAACTCGAGACGTCAGGAGCAAAAATAAATTTGGGTGTGAGCTTGAATGCTACAAAAATAAAGCAACTCAAACCAGATGTTGTNATCTTAGCAACCGGTGCGAANCCTCTCTGGCCTGAAAANTTAAGTAATAATGGAGAGGGACAAGTGTGTGATGCGTGGCAGGTTTTGAAGGGNGAAGTTAATGTAGGAAGTTCAGTCTTAATTCATGATTGGAAGGGTGATTGGATTGGTATGGGCGTCGCAGAGCACTTAGCGCAAAATGGCTGTAAGGTTCGACTTGCCGTTAATGGTCTTTTCGCTGGTGAAAGTTTGCAATCTTATGTGAGAGATTCTAATGCTGCTCGATTGCATGATTTGGGTGTTAAAATTATTCCTTATGTTCGTCTTTACGGGAGAGATGAAGACAGCGTTTATCTACAGCATACGGTCCATGGTGCCGCCATAATTGAAGAAGAGGTAGATACTTTAGTTCTCGCGCAGGGGCATACACCAGAAAATAGATTAGAAACCGAATTACGTGATGATATTGAGAAAGTTATTTGTATTGGCGATTGTCAAATGCCTCGGACTTGTGAAGAGGCAGTTCTTGAAGGTTTGAGAGCTGCCTATAATCTGGCTTAATCGAAAAAAAATAATGCTTGAGACTTCATATCCAAACTTTGAGCCATCTGCAGGTTATATGACAGAGAGCGTACAACGAGCATATATTTCTAAAGGGATAGAAAACAATATTTTGCCTAAAGAAGCTCATCGAATGCCAGAAATTCTATCATTGGTAGCTTCCAATGATTTACAAAAACCGATTCAATTTTGGCAATTATTTTCAGTATTGGGTCAAAATAATATAGTAAGGATCGTGCAAAAATTTTATGACCGAGTTTATAAAGATGAGCCTTGGTTTACATCTGTTTTTGCTCGCATCGGTGATGCTTCACATCATATGCGAACACAAGCTTCAATGTGGATTGATGTTATGGGAGGGGGATTCTTTTATCACGGAGCGGAGTTTAGATTAAATTTTCATCACCAACACAATGCTTTTGAAATCATGAATGCGAAAGGAGCCGAACGTTGGTTGAAACTTATGATCGAAACTCTTGATGAATCAGAACAGTATATGACTAACGACAGCCGGGTTAGAACTAGTATTAATACATTTCTTACACATTTTATGGACAAATATATGCTCGATTTTGGCTTTCAAATGGATGAATTATTTGCCCCCACTAACAAACCGATTATCAGAAAAATTAATTTTCTAAATATGACAGATGCTGCAATCGAGGATCTTTCAGAGATAGAATTGAGAGAAGGGTTAGTTGGTAGGGGCGTCAACTTAGAAAAGCTTATCGATAAAGCCGAGCTGGTTAGAATAGCAAAGAATCTATAATTGGGATTATTCTATATTTTATCTTGCAAGTTCGGGATGATCGTAAGCTTCAGGGTATGTCATTGGTTTGATCGGTCCTAAAGGTATCACATTATTCCAGGATCTTCCAAAATAACCCTGCTTACAATGTAACAATGAATTACTCTTTTTCACACCCGGCAGAGCATAAACTCTGCAAAGCCATTTCCAAAGGTAGGGATAATCCAAAATTTTTGCTCCGTTTAATTTCATTCGAATGTAATAAACTGGGTCGTGTCTATACAAAGTTGGAAATAATCGTAAATCGACTTCTGTGAATTGGTTTCCTGTAAGAAAAAGACAACCGTGAGATTTTAACTCGTTATCAAGTATGCTCAAGGTTTCAAAATAATTCTTATAAGCGATTTTGTATATTTTTTGACTTGAGGAAAATCCAGCTTTGTATGCGCCGTTATTTATATTTACATAGATTAGCTTGTTAAATTTATCAATTATGGGTTGAAGCTCTCTTGGATACAAATTTATGATATTATTTTTCTTTAATTTACTACCAAGAGATTGTGAGTGTTCATTTAACATCCGAATAATTTCAGCGCTCTCATTTGATACGATTTTTTTAGTTTTTTTATCGTACAGTATTGGTAAAGAAGTCTCTTTTGATGCTTCTTCTTGGTATATCTGACTAACAACTCGAAAATTTTTACCTGTTGCTGTATCATTTGTGCATTCGGGAAGTTTCTCTCCTGTCAAGCTAGCCTTTCTAAGTGGAGAAAACTCCCATTGGTTAGAGCCAAAAGCGTGATCTGAGTCCGTTCGGTTTGGGAATGCTATATCCATTGATATGCTATCATCCAAACACAAAATACTTCTGGCAAGGGTTACTCGATGGCACCAAGGACAGTTAAGCGCAACAAAAAGGTGATATCGGTTTTCCTCCGGTGGAAATTGTGAGTCTTTTCCTAGATAATTTCGAAAGCCACTCACACCCCTAACGAACTCACCTTTTTTTTGTCGTTTGCTTAAGTTGTTTTGGCTCTCTTCTACAGAGCTATCAACAGGCTCTGAATCTTTATAAGTCATTAAATTACATTATCTCCACATTCATAAAGTTTTTTAAGTTACATATTTCTAAGATGATTTGATTTTGTAAAAATATTGGTAATATTTCCAAGTTCAAAAGACAGAATTGAGTGTTCTATTTTAAGCATCATTGTTTAAGGCTTTAAAAACTAACGAATGAAAATGATGTAAGAGATGTTCACTATTTGAAGAGCGCTCAGCGTCAATCATATATCGTCCTTGATCAAATCCTGATGAGTGTAACCCTTGTTGAACGTATAAGTTTAAATCTATATCTTCGGGACCCAATTTTTCGTTAAACCAATTTATGGCTGCTTTACTTAATTTATTTTGAGGGCGATTCTTTGGTATATAATGACCAAATCTTAAGAGTGTCTTTTCAGCCCCAATTGGAATTTCGTTAAAAGTACCAATCGCATCAGCGTACGGGAACGCATAAATTGTCGTCATGGGCCATAATTGAATATTGTAAAACCAATCAGTTTGATAAGTTTGGCCTTCAACTATTTCTCCAAAAGCTGTTTTTGTTGGAACGGGTGGTCCTTTAAAATCCCACCATTTTCCATGAGCGTTGAGTTCATATTTGTCAAAATCAATTAAAGCGGCTAGATCTTTATGGTGGGGTCCAGATAGTTTGAAATGATATCCTTCGATAGCATTATCTACTATTACCTTCCAATTTGCATCCACCATCATATCCACCTCTTCAATAAAGGTTATTTCGCCGAGATCGGGAAAATATGGGGACATTGCCTCATATGCTCCAGGGATGTCATCTGCCAAAGATGAGGCGTTGGTATCAAAATTAATAAAATAGAACCCGGCGAACTCTTCTACACGGACCTTACTTAAACCCCAGTCATCTTTTGAAAATCCCTTCATAGTTTCGCAACGTGGAGCATGGCGCAAATTTCCATTAAGGTGATAGCTCCAGGCATGATATGGGCACGTTATCATATTTTTTATATTGCCTCGGCGTTCTTGAATTAATTGGGTGCCCCTATGTTTGCACACGTTGTGCATAGCATTTACGTTCCCATCTTCAGCCTGAATTACTAAAACACTTTCTTTCAAAATATCAAATTTAACGAAATCTCCAACATTTGAGATTTCAGATTTATGGCAAACAAAATGCCATGAAGGGTAAATTATAGTATCGATTTCCCTTCTAAAGATTTCTTCGTCAAAGAAATAGCGGGATGGAAGAGTTAGAGATAAGTCTGGATCTTTACCATCCCATTTAAGTGTTTTTTTACCTACTATTGATTTTCTTAGATCATCCATAATGAGTCCTCTTTGACACCAAAAATGTAAACTTCTCTCGCAAAGACACTACCGAAATAGTTTCCTTTTTATTATTTTCAACATATGTCTATTGAGAACTCAAGAGATATCAATAATTGAATATGTTGGAAGGCGGAGCAGGTCTATGAAAAATGGATTAATAGAACAAGAGGATCTAAATTTTCTGTTATATGATTGGTTAAACATCGAAGATTTTTTAATAAAGAATAATTCAGAAATTGATAGAGANACCATTGATGCTTTTTTTGATCTATCCCATAAATTGGCAAGAGATCATTTTTTACCTCACTTTAAAAAATCAGATCAGATTGAACCTTATCTTGAAGATGGCCAAGTTAGAGTTCTAAAAGAAATAGCTCAGGCACTGAAACGATATACTGAATTAGGTATGTTCTCAGCTGGCTTTTCAGAGTCACTTGGTGGGATGGGATTTCCTAACACGATTGCAAATGCTGCCTACACAATTTTGGCTACGGCAAATGGCTCCACGATTGGATATTCATTACTAACTGTAGCAAATGCCAGGTTAATTTCTAAATTTGGAAGCGAGGAGCAAATTAAACAATTCGCACTACCACAAATAAATGGGAAATGGTTTGGAACGATGTGTCTTTCTGAACCTCAAGCTGGATCAGGTTTAGGGGATATAAAAACGAAAGCTACATTTGAAGAAAAGGATGAGCTAGGTGATCGTTATAGGTTAAAGGGNAATAAGATGTGGATTTCNGGAGGCGATCAAGACATCTCAGAAAACATTATTCATCTAGTCCTCGCAAAAGCTCCCAACGAGGATGGTATCTTAACTGCGGGTACTGCAGGAATTTCTTTATTTATTGTTCCTAAANTCCTAAGGGACGGAAGGAAAAATGATATTACTGTCGCTGGTCTGAATCACAAGATGGGCAATCGCGGAATTTCAAATTGTTTGTTGAATTTTGGAGAAGGAGAAGGTGCACAGGGTTGGTTGGTAGGCGAGTTGGGACATGGTTTAAGACAAATGTTTATGATGATGAACGAAGCTAGAATTGGGGTCGGTTTTGGTGGAGCGGCTGTGGCCTANAGAGGCCATAAGTTAGCTGTTAANTATGCTAAAGAACGTCTTCAAGGCCGAGATATTTATAAAAGAGATGATAAGGTAATTCCCATAATAGAACATTCGGATGTTAAGAGAATGTTGTTAGCTTCTAAATCATACGCAGAGGGCTCATTGGCTTTATGTTTATATTGCTCAAAGTTAGTTGATGAAGTGGATAATATTGATTCTCAAAAACTTTTGAGTTTATTAACTCCGGTTGCCAAGACCTTTCCTGCTGAATTTGGCTTGTTAGCAAATGATTTAGCAATTCAAGTTCATGGNGGTTATGGTTACACAAGAGATTTTGATGTTGAACAATTGTATCGCGATAACAGATTGAATCCTATCCATGAGGGGACCTCTGGTATTCAATCGCTCGATTTGCTGGGACGAAAAATTATTGGAGATTCTGGTGAGAGTTTGAAAATTTTTACCAAGCGAGTTGTTAAAACATGTGATCAAGCTATCCNAACTAGTTTAAAGAGTGACGCAAACTACCTGCTAGAGGTGATAGAAAACTTGGAAAGAGTATGTGAGATATTAATCAATAGCAAAGATAGTAACACATTAGCAAACTCTAGTGCTTTTTTAACTGGCTTTGGTCATATTGTTGTTGGTTGGATTTGGCTTGATATGGCTATTGTTGCGTTATCTCAAAAGGATGAAGATCATTACGGTCAGCCATTTTTGAATGGAAAAATAGCCACAATGCGTTATTTTTTTGAATGTGAACTTCCCAAGGCAGATATGTTATTAAACTTCGTTGCAAAGAAAAGTGATGTAGTTTCTTCAGTAAAAACTGAATTTTTTTAAAAAATTTAAAGATTTTCAGGCTGTGCCATACCAAGCACATGGTANCCACCATCAACTCTGATGATCTCGCCAGTTGTGTCGCTTCCATAATCCGATGATAGATAAACTGCTGTGCCTCCAACAGATTCTAATGATGCATTTGATCTTAATGGAGCGTTTTGCTCTGTAGTTCTAAAAGTTTTTCGCGCACCACCAATCGCAGCGCCCGCCAGTGTTCTCATTGGTCCAGGGCTTATAGCATTCACTCTAATTTTTTGAGGACCAAGATCATTTGCTAGATACAGGACAGTGCTTTCTAAAGCAGCTTTTGCAACACCCATTACATTATAATAAGGTGTTACCCTTGTTGATCCGCCGTAAGTGAGCGTCAGAATGGTTCCACCATCAGGCATAAGAGGCATCGCGCGTCTTGCAACTTCTATTAAAGAGTAGCAACTAATATCCAAAGAGTTTTTAAAATTTTCTCTAGAAGTATTAGAGAACCTACCAGTTAATTCGGCTTTGTCTGAAAAAGCGATAGCATGAACAAGAAAATCTAATGTTCCCCATTCGGACCCTATTGTGGAGAAAGCATTTTCTAATGACTTATCATCTTGAACGTCAGAATCGATAAGTAATTTAGAGCCAATGCTTTCGGCGAGTGGCTTTAGTCGCTTACCAAAGTTTTCACCTTGATATGTGAAAGCAAGTTCAGCCCCATTTTTGTTCATTTCACGAGCTATACCCCATGCTATCGATTTTTCGTTAGCAACACCCATAATTAAACCGCGTTTNCCACTTAATAATTTATCCATTATACCTACTCATCGCGATGGTTGCGTTTGTACCTCCAAATCCAAAACTGTTTGAAAGTATTGTATCCAAATTTCTTTCGTTAAGTATTTCTGTTACTATTTCACCATCATTTAAGGCTGGATCTAAAGTTTCTACATTAGCAGATGCAGTAATGAAGTTGTTTTCCATCATTAAAATTGAATATATGGCCTCCTGTACTCCCGTTGCNCCTAAACTATGTCCAGTTAAAGATTTGGTTGANCTAACTGGTGGAGTTGAGCCTTCACCAAATATTCGTCTTATAGCTTCGATTTCTGTTACATCTCCTGCTGGTGTTGATGTGCCATGAGCGTTTATATAGTCGACTTTTCTTTCACCAATTGTATTAATTGCTAGTCGCATAGAGCGCTCACCACCTTCGCCCGAAGGTGCAACCATATCGTGCCCATCTGATGTTGCGCCATAACCTGTAATTTCAGCGTAAATTTTTGCCCCGCGTGCTAGNGCGTGTTCTAGTTCTTCAAGAACTACAACCCCACCACCTCCNGCTATAACAAACCCATCACGATTAGCATCAAAAGCTCTCGAAGCCCTTTCTGGAGTGTCATTGTATTTGGAACTCATAGCTCCCATNGCGTCAAACAAGCAAGATAAAGACCAATCTAATTCTTCTCCGCCGCCAGCAAATATAATATCCTGTTTGCCCATTTGAATTTGTTCAACTCCATTCCCGATGCAATGTGCAGATGTCGAGCATGCAGATGTTATCGAATAGTTTAANCCTTTAATTTTAAAAGGGGTTGCGAGGCATGCGGAGTTGGTTGAAGACATACATCTAGTTACCATAAAAGGCCCCATTCTTTTTGGTGATCCTTTTTCAATAACTATATTGTGAGCTTTGAAAAAATTAGAAGTTGAGGGCCCGCCAGACCCTACGATCAATCCTGTACGCTCATTGGAAACTTCTTTTTCCTCTAAACCACTATCTTGAATAGCTTGTTCCATGGATAAATAATTGAAAGCCGCACCTGGTCCCATGAACCGCATTTGTCTCTTATCAATGTGGTCTTCCAAAACAATGTTAGGTACCCCATGGATCTGACTTCTAAAGCCGTGTTCCACGTAGTCTGGTGCAGAGACAATACCAGATTGACNATTTTTTAGGGATGTTAAAACTTCACCTGGATTGTTGCCAATCGATGAAATAATGCCAATACCTGTTACAACTACTCTTCGCATTAAAAGCCTCTTATTCCTTAAAAAGACCGACCTTCATGTCAGTCGTTGTATAGATAGTCTGGCCGTCTGCTAACATTTCGCCATTGGCCATACCTAATTTTAACTTTCGATCAATGACTCGCGTAAACTCTACTACATATGTCAGCAAAGTTGTAGTCGGTGTTACCATACCTGTAAATTTTACTTCCCCTACGCCCAAAGCTCTACCTTTGCCTTCCATTCCTCTCCAGCCAAGATTAAACCCCGTTAGCTGCCATAGGGCGTCCAAACCCAGGCAGCCTGGCATCACTGGATCACCCGGAAAATGACATTTAAAAAACCAGAGATCAGGAGNTATATCTAGCTCAGCCACAACGTGGCCCTTNCCTGATTTACCTAAATTATCAGAAATCTCCGTAATACGATCCATCATCAACATTGGTGGTTCTGGTAATTGGGGGTTTCCAGGACCAAACAACTCACCACGAGCACATTTCAAAAGGCCTTCCTTGTCAAATTGATTTGGAAATTTTACCATTTTCAAAGTACTCCTAAGTGATTTTCTAAAATTGTTTACCTCCTAACACTGCGGCTTGGTGTGAAGCAAGAGTGCGTTAAGTGTAAAAATATTTGAATTTTTGGTCATTTGATTGCATATTGTACTTAGGCATCTAAAAGTTGAGTCGAGAAATGCATAATTCTAGTTCAAATAACTCTATAAATTGGTTAAAAAAGTCCGATTTGAGACCTACAAGACAGAGGTTGGCAGTGGCCGAGGCCTTGATAGGTGATGGAAATGATAGACATGTGACAGCCGAAAGTCTTTTTTCTTCAGTAAATCAAAACGGAGAAGCAATATCATTAGCGACTATTTATAATACCCTCAATACTTTTCGCGATGCAGGGTTATTAACTGAAGTTGTTGTGGATCCTCATAAGTCTTATTTCTGTACGAGAGTTGATGACCATCCCCATTTTTATTGGGAGGATAAAGGCCTATTAACCGATGCTCCCAATGATAAATTGCAGATGACGGGGATACCAGAGGCGCCAGAGGGAGCTGAGATTTCTAAAGTTGATGTAGTTATCAGGCTGCGAGAAAAGCAACCCAAGATATAAAACTATATTATCAGAGCAATGTTTCAGATAATTTAAAATCTTTNGGAATGAGTAAATTTTCTCTNGATAATTCTTGTATATCCCTATGACCACACAGAGCCATTGTCATATCTAATTCTTTATGAATGATTTCTAATGCTTTGCTTACGCCAACTTCTCCAGCAGCGCCTAAACCGTAGATGTAGGNTCTTCCAATGTAAGTTCCTTTTGCGCCCATAGCTATTGTCTTTAATACGTCTTGTCCGGATCTTATTCCCCCATCCATGTGTACTTCCAAATCNGAACTTACTGCTTCTAAAATATCTGGTAGAATGCGAATACTGCTACTGGCTCCATCAAGCTGTCTACCCCCATGATTTGACACTATTATTGCATCCACACCACATTGCTCCGCTCTTTTGGCGTCATCAACATCCAAAATACCCTTCAAAATTAGCTTGCCTCCCCACATTTTTTTTATTTTTTCTACCGCTGTCCAATCAAGCGTGAGATCAAATTGATTGGCTGTCCATTCCATCAACGAACTCACATTTGTGACACCCTTCACATGGCCAACAATATTTCCAAATGATTTTCTTTTGGTTCGAAGCATTTGCGAGCACCAAATGGGTTTGGTAGCAGTATCAAACCAATTTTTTAAACTAATTCTTAAAGGTACTGAAAGACCATTTTTAATGTCAAGATGCCTTTGTCCAAGTAGCTGAAGATCTAAAGTCAACACTAGAGCCGAACAATTTGCATTTCGGGCCCTCTCTATTATTGCGGTAAGAAAATCTTCATCTTTCATCACGTATAACTGAAACCAAAATGGTGAGTCCGTATTATNGGCTACNTCCTCAATAGAGCAGATCGACATCGTTGAAAGTGTATAGGGAATTCCAAATTTTTCTGCAGCTTTAGCTGCTTTAATTTCACCATCCGCTGATTGCATACCTGTCAAGCCTACCGGCGCCAATGCAACGGGCATAGCTACTTCTTGTCCTATCATTGTAGATTTTGTCGATCTATTTGACATGTCGACTGCAACTTTTTGGCGTAATTTTAAAAGACTAAAGTCTGAGGAATTTTCCTTAAGGGTTTGTTGTGTCCAAGAACCGCTTTCGGTATAATCGTAAAACATTTTAGGAACTTTGGCTCTATATTGAGCGCGAAGATCCTCTATAGTTGTAATTTTTCGCATAAGTAACTTCTTTTTAATATTATTATTATTTTGAATTCTTTATGTGCTAGAGATCAAAAATTTCCCTAAACTAATTCCCAAGTTATATAAAAAGTTATGCTTTATGCGCTCCATCTGTCAATGATTTTACAAAATCCAAAATTTCTTCAACAGATTTTTGTTTTCCAATCATATCAACGATTGCGGAGCCCACTACGACACCATCGGCAACACTTGCAATTTCAAACGCAGCGTCAGGTGTTGTGACGCCAAAGCCAACAACTATTGGTAAGTGGGTTGATTTTTTAATGTTTTGTACTTCGGGTCCAACGTTTCCAGATTTTGCTGAAGCAGCGCCTGTGATACCTGTAATTGATACATAATAAACAAACCCTGACGTATTTGATAATACTTTAGGTAGTCGCTTTGAATCTGTTGTTGGGGTGGCTAAACGAATGAAATTTATATCAAAATTTGATGCAGGAATACATAATTCCTCGTCTTCTTCAGGGGGTAAGTCCACAACAATTAACCCATCTACACCAGCGTTCTTTGCATCCTTTAAGAAATTATTAACACCATAACTATAGATCGGATTATAATACCCCATCAAAACGATTGGTGTATGATTATTTTCAATCCGAAATAATTTAACCATTTCTAAAGTTTTTTTGACCGTCATTCCTTGTTCTAACGCTCTTTGCCCTGCTAGTTGGATAGTCGGTCCGTCAGCCATAGGATCGGTGAATGGTAATCCAAGTTCTATTATATCCACACCTGCTTCGGGAAGACCTTTTAGAATTTCGAATGATTTTTCGTAATTGGTATCACCAGCCATGATGTAGGAAATAAAAGCCTTCTTCTTTTGTNATTTTAGTGCCTCGAAGGTTNTATCAATACGGCCCATTAATTTTTCCTTTATATTTCNNCTCTCTGTTTAAGAAATAANTAGCAAAATGCAANGTGTAGATCATTATTAATTTTCTGTTTACNCGAACTTGCTATTGACCGTAACNAGTTCCCTGAACTACATGCCANTCAATAATTATTATTGGAATTTTAAGAATGGGTTTTAAAACTGGGATAGTGGGTTTGCCAAATGTTGGAAAGTCTACCTTATTTAACGCTTTGACTAGAACCGCAGCTGCACAAGCAGCAAATTTTCCTTTCTGTACGATTGAACCCAATATCGGAGAAGTTTCAGTTCCAGATAGTAGATTGGATAAGTTGGCTGATTTGGCTAAATCAGCTAAGAGATTGCCAGCAAGAATGACTTTTGTGGATATAGCGGGTTTAGTTAAAGGTGCATCAAAGGGTGAGGGTTTAGGTAATCAATTCTTGGCAAATATAAGAGAGACTGACGCTATTGCTCATGTTTTGCGTTGTTTTGATAATGGTGATGTAACTCATGTTGAAGGAAAAGTAGATCCAGTAGCAGATGCTGAAACAATCGAAACAGAATTGATGCTTGCTGATATTGAAAGTATTGAAAAACGACTACAAAATTTAAGCCGAAAGATAAGAGGTGGTGACAAGGAGGCTATTGAGCAGGACAGATTACTCAAATTAGCTTTGGATGTCTTGGGAAATGGCCAACCTGCAAGGACTTTAAATATTGTAGAAGATGATTTACGCGCTTGGAACATGTTGCAACTTTTGACAGCTAAGCCAGTTTTGTATGTTTGTAACGTTGACGAAGAAAATGCGGCGAGTGGAAATTCTTATTCTGAGGAAGTCGAAGGCATGGCCAGCGCGCATGGAGCGGCGTGTGTTGTGATTTCAGCTGCAATNGAAGANGAAATTAGTCANNTAGATANTGAGGAGGCNAAACTATTTTTNGATGAAATGGGTTTNAANCAGCCCGGTTTGAATAGGTTAATCGAGGCTGGTTATAANCTATTAGATCTTCAAACATATTTTACTTGNGGNCCTAAAGAAACNCGAGCCTGGACANTCCAAAAAGGNGTNTCAGCTCCTCAAGCNGCAGGTGTAATACATGGAGATTTTGAAAAAGGTTTTATTCGTGCAGAGACGATTGCTTTTGAGGATTATATAGACNTAGGAGGCGANAGTGCAGCAAGGGATGCTGGAAAATTAAGAGCNGAAGGAAAAAGTTANATTGTNCAGGATGGAGATGTTATGCACTTTCTCCANAGCAANTAGTGATCCCAATACAAACGCTCAGGNTTATCNANCAATAATTTTTCTTTNAGTTCTNCTGCTGGTGCTATTTCTTCTAGAATATTTACGAGTTGCCCATCATCAGGCATATGTGACTTCATATTAGGGTGAGGCCAATCTGTTCCCCATAAAACCCGATCAGGGTAGTTTTTAACAAGTAATGTCATGAAAGGTAAAATATCTGAATAATTCTGTTCNGGTCCNNCGTTTGATAATCGTTCGGGACAACTTGTTTTGCACCAAAATTTGTTATTTTCCATTAACTTTTGAAATAGATTAAATTCTTTACTGTCTAGGCCTTTNGATACANCAGGGCGGGCCATGTGATCGAATACAATATCAGTTGGTAAGGATTTTAGGAAAGGTATTAATTCTTCTAAGTCTTGCGCTTCGAGATATACAACGATGTGCCATCCCAAATCAGCAATTTTTTTTGCTATATTTTGAAATACCTCTCTTGGCGTATTATCAACTAAACGTTTCACAAAGTTAAATCTAACTGCCCGGACACCTGCTTTATTCAAACGANTTAGATCTGCATCTCTAATATCCTGNGAAACNACGGCAACGCCTCTCGCTAAATCATTTGATGATAATAATGCATCTTCTAAGGCATCATTATTAGTGCCGTGGCAGGATGCTTGAACAATTACATTTTTTTGAAAACCGAGGAAGTCGCGTAGTTCAAAAAGTTGTTCTTTAGAGGCATCGCATGGTGTGTATTTACGTTCTGGAGCGAAAGGAAATTTATTTGCTGGACCAAAAANATGACAGTGAGCATCAATAGCACCNTTAGGTAACTTTATTTTTGGTTTTGATGGGTTTGGGTGAAAGGGTAGCCAATTTGGGTCCATAATAATTTTCCTTTTAATTTAGATCACTAAAAACAATACCATCAAAGAGTTTGCGCGCTGTTCTTAGAATAGCAGCAGAGCTTATTTTTTTGTCTTTGAAATCAATGACTATTTGAGTTTGCCCAGAAGGATGTTCAACTGAACAAATTTTTGTGTCTCCGTTTGGTACTGAAGAGATTTCAGCTGTAATGGTTCGGTCTAGTAGGCAAGCTGTTGCAACGCTAACTGCACCAAATACCCCNATAGATGAATGGCATCGGTGTGGTATAAAAGTTCTCGTATTTATTATGCCTCCAGCTTTTGATTTACTTATTATGGTCATTTTTGGAACAGTTTTTTTAGTTACATCCCCTAAGTTCATTATGTGACCACAAGATATACGTAAATCTTCTAAAGTTTTACGTAGTTCTGAGTTTTTTTCGAGAATTTCAGTATCTTCATGTCCAGTTATTTTTAGATCTGATGCTTTAATGATTACNCATGGCATTCCATTGTCAATCATAGTCACATCTAAACCATTTACAGTATCTATTCGATTACCTGTTGGTAGTAAGCTACCACACAAAGAGCCTGCTATATTTAAGAACTCTAGAGGGATAGGGGAGCTAGGACTTGGCACCCCATCTATCTGAGTATTACCATTATAGACTACACCAGAATTTTTCGTTTGAACCGTTGCGATAGCAATTTGACGAGTATTTTCCATAAAAATTTTAACTTTTGTTTCATCTTGTCCTTCGCTTGGTTTTACCAGGCCGCGTTCTATTGAAAATGGCCCTACTCCNGCTAANATATTGCCACAGTTTTGCGTATTCGAAACCAGTGCTTCGTCGACGGAAATTTGAAGAAATAGATAGTCAACATCAACATTTGGTTTTTTTGATTTTGAGACGATTGCAACTTTTGATGTTAGAGGGCTTCCCCCTCCAACGCCATTTATTTGTAATTTATCAGGTGAGCCGAAGACAGATAATAGAAACTTATCTCTTTCTGTTTTATTAGAAGGTATATCATCTTTCAAAAAGTAGAGACCTTTTGACGTTCCTCCCCGCATCCACATAGCAGAAATGCCATTAGACATATTTTAAACCATGTTTTTTTAACTTTTCACGCATTTTATAGATATCAAGACCTAGTTCGCCACTCGCCAATCTCTTACGTTTTTCTATTTCTAACGCTTCACGTTCCCTGGAAAGTTTAAGGACGTTTTTCGCTTCAGAATGTTTAACNACACAAACACCATCATCATCGGCTACGATTACATCACCAGCGTCTACTTTTGCCCCAGCACATTCTATAGGAATATTTACTGACCCTATCACTTCTTTAACTGTGCCTTGCGCATGACGGGCTTTACACCAGACGGGGAANTCCATCTTTCTTAGATCCGCAATATCTCTACACCCGGCGTCGATTATGAGGCCTTTGCATCCGCGTGCCATGGCGGATGTGGCTAATAAATCACCAAAATATCCAGCATCTGAGGGAGCAGTAGTCGCTAAAATCAGGATATCGCCTGGGTTTATTTGTTCAATGGCTACGTGAAGCATCCAATTATCACCGGGTGGTGCTAGAATAGTTAAAGCAGATCCAGCTATTTTTTTTCCAGAAATGATAGGAGAAATATAGCTTGAAAGTAATCCTTTTTGGCCCTGAGCTTCGTGTATAGTTGCCACCCCGCATTCGGCCAAGCCATCAATTATATCTTGATCTACCCGATCAACATGTTGTCGAACAATACCACTCATTATAATTCATCCTTACAAACTGGATAAACAGTTTCGAAAGCTTCAGCATACTCTGCTGGCCGACCACCGGCCATTCCTCCAGAGTTTCTTCTGAAATGATTGCCTCTATTTTCAGCAACATTTGTGTAATAATTCCAGAGATGGTGTTGCCCTTCCATACACTCTATCGCTTTTCGCTTGTTATCCCAAACATCCGTAATGTCTAAAAATACGTCAGGTTTCCATCCCATTTGCTCTGTTTGATGTGGTTCGAACAAATATAGTTGAGGAGCTCCTAATACCTTTTCACCTGGGTTGTGTCCCCATGCTTGGGCGATCATACGAGTTTCAATTGCAACTTTTGTCATTAACATATGGTCTGTATTATATTGATCATACTTTGAGTGACTCATCATAAAATTTGGTTGAGTTTTGCGTATTAAATCAACTATTTTATATTTTGCTTCCTTATCGATCTCCAATGGATAATCTCCAAGGTCCATGAAAATAATATTATGGGCATTTAAAGCTTTAGCTGCATTTTCTGCTTCTTTTTGTCGATTGGCTTTTACTTTTTCAAGTGTCATGCCATCTTGTTTCCAGAGCTTTGCACTTTCGCCTTTTTCTCCAAATGACATACAGGCTATTGTTACTTCATAACCTAATTTTTGATGTAATGCGATTGCACCACCGCAGCGCCAAACAAAATCAGCGGCGTGAGCGGATAGTATCAATGCAGTTTTTTTATTGTTCATAATATCACTCTCAATTTTCTTAGGTATAATTGTTATTACTATTTTTAGATTGTTTTGTGCTCATTTTAAAGAAGACTCTTCTATCTCAATTAAGCCCCCTTCTTTTAACGCGCGGCTCTTACAGAGAATTATTTCAGTTTGACGTTGTTTTTTTGAAAGCACAAAATCTCTATGCTCAACTTCACCAGAAATTAATCCGCACTTACAAACTCCGCATAATCCATCAGAGCATTTAACATTTATTTTAAAACCATTTTCATTTAAAACGTCTGCAGCTGTCTTATCTTTNGGTACNAAATATTCANTACCTGATTGNTTTAATTTTAGTNTAAAATTGCTGTTTACGTAATCNGGNTCCTCNGGTACNNAAAAATATTCNANGTGGCNATTTTCATCCGGGAANTNCTTTTNTTTCTAANGTGTTNACCACAGCATCCATGTATCTTTCAGAGCCACATATATAANCATGATCATTTTTTGAATAATTTGGGATTATCTTGTTGAAATCAGCTCGATTACCTTGATCAGAAAAATGCATGCGGACTTTATCGAACCATGGTGCAGATTTTAAATCATTTAGATACCCAGCTTCACTTTCACTACTGGCTGAGTAATGCATAATAAAATCTTTTTTAATCTTATGAAGACGATGAGCAAAAGCAATCATCGGTGTAATGCCTATTCCCCCTCCCAGAAGGTAAGTTTTATTTGCTGTTTCATCTAATTCAAAATGGTTTATTGGTTTTGAAATGAAGACCCGACGCCCATGTGAAAATATTCTTTGTAATGTCTTTGATCCTCCTCGACCGTTATTTTCAAGTAATACACCAATTTGATATTTAGAGCGATCATCTGGATCACCTGACATCGAATATTGGCGAAGAAATTCTGGNACCACCACAATATCGATGTGAGCACCAGCAGACCATTCAGGTAACTTTAAGCCATCAGGATGGCAAAACTCATATTTTGTTATGAGGTCAGTCATTTTCTCCACTTTACTCACAACAACTTGGATTACTGGCGCATCATTTGGGATTTCATATCTATGGATTTGATTGATTTCCCCTTTTTTAAGCTTAATTTGATATTCCTCAGCTGTAATCATTGCCTGATAGGCTTCAATACCTGCTTCGCGGTCCATATTGAATGGATAAGGCCAGGGGTGTGGTGCTAAGTTAGCAGGGTATACTGCTAGAGTTTGATCTTGATATTGGAGATCAAGATCACGCTGAAGACCACGACGATTTAATGGCTTTGTGCTTGAGCGGTAGGCACCATCTTCATTTAGTTCAATATCCCACCACCATTTNTTAACATCATTAAGATCACCATTTCCAACTAAATCATCAAGCTTTGCTAACGGTTTCGCTAGTTTAGGGATGTTGGAGGCAGCCCACCTAAACGGAGCTTCTGCAAACAATCCTTCTAAATTCCAAGGACAGGTTTTCATACAACGACCGCACATCGCACCGCCTTCAGTTGTAATTCTATATGATGCACATTTTTGGCTATCAGATTTCCAAATTTCATATCCATTAAACATTAATTTTGGACCAGCAGTAATTGCGCCTGAAGGACACTCACGAGCGCATTTATTGCAGTTTTCACAAAAATTCTGCAATCCAAAGTCTATTGGCTTATCATAAGATAGGGGCATATCTGTTGTAACAACACCTGATTTTAATCTTGGGCCTAAATATGGATTTAAGATAACCTCACCAATTCTACTCACTTCACCTAAGCCAGATAGTAAAAGTAAAGGTGGTTGTAAAACATCACCATCCATTACCGAATGAGCTTTCGCTTTATAGCCTAGATTTCTGATCTGCTGTGCTATTACACCACCGAGTAAGGAGAATCTTAAATAGGCTCGCATTGACTGTGCAACTGAAATCCAGTCATCTCCTGATGCACCTTCCATCGTTTCATAACCCTGATCAATTATCATCGAAATCGCGTTACTATGAGGGGGATCAATAGGTGCGCCTGTTGCGTCGTGACTGTACCAAGCCCATTCAGGGCATCTTGATATACCAACAGCGTCTACTCCTAAAAAGTAACTCGCTGCTTTTATGTTATCCGAATTTTTCTTTTCATTTTTTAATTGTATAGAACTTGCTTTTGGCTCTCCATCTTGTAACAAAACAAAGGCGCCTAGGGCACGTCTTTGAGCAGAAGAAGGTGCTGATTTTCTAACATAATGACCCCCGGTCGCACCTTTTTGAATGGTTTTCCCCATNTCGCCAAACTGCGCACGTGCAAACATGTCTGTTCGTTTTGGAACCCTCGCAACTGACGCTTCATCTATAAAAGTTGTTGGTTTATCAACCCTTTTTAAGCGTTCAAAAGGGTGAGCTCCATCGACAAAATTTCTTTTTGAATATGGATCTTTATTTAGCACATTTTTTTCAGAATTAATTCCCAACCACCATCTCGGTCCTTTTGTTTTAAACCATGATTGAGCTTCAACTGGTGCTAAAGGCCTATCAACTTCGAGATCAATTTTACATGTGACCGCAGATAAGCCAAAGTTTGCTCCAATGTAAGGAGCGACTAGGTGGTTGCCCTTAACCCAAACCAAGCCAGAGGAAACCGCTAACTGATTTAAATCTACATCCGATGCTGCTCCAGAGTGAGATTTAGCATCAAAACCTAATAAGCGGATATAATTTGCAATTACAGCTGAAGTTTCATTGGCACGTAAGCAGGCTCGATGCGATAAAGCGTTTTCTAACCATTCCACTCCAACTTCACTTTTCTTAATTTGTCTAGGATTTTCGTATAAAAAAACGATCGCGTGTGTATGACCCTTGATTGTTGTTGGTGGCGCCTCCATCGACTCCTTTAAGTCGGCCATAATTAAATCGATTCCAGAAGCTAAAGTTTTAGTTTGGCGGGTACGTAAAGCTTCCGCTAATGGAGTTATGTCTGGATTATGAATTGGAATATCAAGAATATTATTGCTTGATAATTTGCAGATGCCAACAACCGCAGCATCGGAAAAGTAGCCAAATGCTTTAAAGTGGTTTGAGCGTTCAATCTTATCGTTTGGTATTTCTGATCTTGCTTTGTTTATGAAACCATCGCGAATTGCATCAAGCATAGCTTGGTATTCACACATGGCATTAACAATACTATTTGGCTGTTTGGGTCTTCGAAAAGATATCGCTTCCATTTTTGGAATTGATTTAAGATCAGGCATTGGACCTCTTTTCAAGAGCTCCATTGGATATGGACCTTCATGAACGGATCGCTTTTTGCTGGAAAATAGCCTCATCTAATTTTTCTTCAGTTTAGGTTAAGGATGTCTGAAGTGATTATCGCAGACATTCCTCCATCTATTGTTATATTTTGCCCTTTAACCCAGCCACTTTCAGGAGATATTAAATAAAGAATTAGATCGGCAATTTCTTCGGGTAAAGCTGGTCGGCCAGCCTTGGCGATATTCTTTACAACTTTTTCACCAAAAGCATTTGTAAAATCTTGTAAGATATCCGTACTGACAGCTGCGGGACATACTGAATTTATACGTAATCCCTTTGCTAATAATTCTTCTGTTCTAGACATCGTTAAAACATTGACCGCTTCTTTTGATAAATTGTACGCGCGCACAGGGTCGATATTTTCCTTAGAGACAAAATTACTTAATTCCGAGACGCCTAGTTGCATAAATCTTTTTACTTGTTTGAGGTTTTCTTGCCACATTGACCCTGCACGTGAGGAAGTATTTACGATTGATGCGCCTCGGGTGAGTTTACCTATCATCCCGTCCAAGAAAGTTTTCATGCCAATATAATTTACCATCAGAATTTTTTGTTCTGTATTTTCTCTGGGTGGTATTCCGGCATTGTTGATAAGAGCGTCAAACGGACCATTTGTATTCTTTAAGGCTTCTTCAATTGAAGTATTATTAGAGAGATCTAGGTGTACGAACTCGTCAACACTTTGTGTTATTTCAATAAAATCGAATACTGTAACTTCGTGACCCTGATTTTTTAATTTCAAAACAACTNCGGCACCAATTCCAGTAGCTGCTCCTGTAATGGCCACACGCATTTGATTTAACTCCCTGAAAACTATTATCTGTTATCTAAATTATTAGGAATCTATTAAGATTTACAATGGATTTTCATCATTTTGAATTTTTTTTGCTTCCCAAAGATAGGTATTTCGAGCCGTCGCATTTATTTCATCCTCAGCTAGTTTTTTCATAACTGAAGCTTTTAGATTTTGAGCGGGATAGTTTAATGCGATTAGATGATCACAAAGCTCCAAGCACCATTGCGGGTCGGTAGTTTTTTGCGCTTGTTCAAATAGAGAATCCAATCCTCCCGCAAGTTGGGCAATATATTTAGCTCTTTTTGCTGAAGATAAGTTGCCTAAATTAGTTGGATTTCCATCATACCAGCCTAAAGTACCGTTGGCAAAAGCCCGTGCTGCCCATGTAAGTTTACCGTAATATTCGCCTAACCAAGGTTTGGTCTTTAAGTTTTTTGGTAAGTTTATAGAGGCGCAAATATCGTCAATTGATTTCCCATGATTCATTCCGTCNGAAGTNTATTTAATTACATATAAAATTGCTTCGCGCGTTGATTTTAAAACATCGTGTATTTTTTCCTGACCAAATACTGGCATAGTATGGCCTGGGGCCATGATATTTGGTTTTAAATTTGCTAATGTTGCCAAACTATCCGCCCAGATTTGAAAGTCGCGGTAGGGTGTGCCTCGTATGGCATAGAGATTGGGAAAAGCGTGATACCAATTGTCTCCAGAGAATAAGATTTTTGTGTTAGGAAGCCATATGACCAAATGGTCCTCAGTTTCGCCTGGTGCTAAAATCAATTTTGCAGTAATGCCGTCTAGGTCAATTTCAGAATTTGATGAGATCCATTTATTTGGCTTTAAATAACCTGCACCTAATCCTTCCATAGGGCGGTCTCCTGGACCGCATCCAAGAGATACTCTATCTGAACTTTCTAACCCAATACCGAATTGAGCCAAAGTGCGCCTTTCTAAGGATTTATTTGGTGAAATAGCCGAAGTGTCTAAATCTATTAGGTCTGATTTGAAAGTTTCGCTAGCGATTATCGATATTTTTGGTTTTTCAGCAAATATGCTCGCGCCCGATATATGATCCCTATGGGAGTGCGTATAGATAATTCTACCGATGGGTTTTTGAGAAATTTTTCTAAACTCTTTTAAAATATTTTCAGCTGCTTTAGTGCTTTCGGTCGTATCAACAATTGTAAGGCTATCATCTCCTTCAATCATGTGGACATTTGATGCTGCAAAGCCAACTGCACTCCAAATGCCATCATGCAGTTGTATAATTTTTTTTTCAAATTGCTTGGAATGCTTTAGCAAATCAGGGTTTGGCATTATTCCTCAATAAATTTTTGTTTGATTTTTCCTCGATAGAGCGCGGTTAATTCTTCAGGTACTTCGTTACCGTCAAAAAGAAATGGTAATATACCTTTTCCCATAGATTTAGCTCGCATGTTCTTTATATCGTCTTCTGACTTTGTGACTCTTTGGGATAGCCTTCTTCCCCATTGGGCTAAAAACCCATANAGACGATCAATCTCATCTGCATATTCTTCAGTCTTAGCTAAATCATGAAATTCATCAGGGTCAGATTTTAAATCAAATAACATTGGCCTAAAACCACCTTCTGCATGCATCATTTTCCATCTTCCATCAAAAACCATGAATAGTCGGCTATCACGTGGTTCTAGACCCAATTTTACGGCTAGAGGAGTGGCTGAATAATCAAATTCACTTACCACATAATTCCGCCACTCGGGCTTTTCTCCGTTAATCCATGGTATCAATGATCGACCTTCAATTATATGATCTGGGACTTTACCTCCAGCAGCCTCAACGAAAGTTGCAGCTAGATCTAAGCTCTCAACTAATTNATTGCATGTAGTGTTGCGAGTTTTGTTTGCAGTTTTGCGAGGATCGTAGATTATTAATGGAATTTTGACAGATTGTTCATGGAATAGATCTTTTTCGCCCAACCAATGATCACCCAGATAATCGCCATGATCGGAAGTGAGGACGATCATTGTATCATCCATCTTATCTTCTTTTTCTAAGTGCTCCAAAAGTCTTCCCAACTGATCATCACATTGCTTAATTAAGCCCATGTAAGCTGGAATTACTTTTTGTCTTACTTCTTCTTTTTGAAATGCCTCCGCAATTTTATTAAGTTGATAGCCTCCAAAAACTGGATGAGGGTTTTCTCTTTCTATATCATGTCTTTTTGCAGGTGGAACATGATTTGCACCATACATATTGTGATAAGGGGCGGGAACAATATAGGGCCAGTGGGGTTTTATGAAGCTTACATGGGCACACCATGGGCCTTTTTGTTTATCGATAAAATCGATTGTTTGAGTCGTTAACCAGGCTGTCTCACTGTCTTCTTCCTTTATATTTGCTGCCTTATCGGCGTTCTTAAAAAACCAACCAGAAGCAATATTGTCGCCATCTACCCCAGCATTTGCAAAATCTGCCCATGGGTTTTCACTCTCATATCCTTTGGATTTGAGATATTCATTATAAGGAGAACGTTTTTCGTCATAAAATCCGTCTGGACCCTGACCCCAAAGGCCATCATCACGGACCCACGCATCNAATCCACACTCTATTTGGCGAGCNCCNATCTTGCTGTCAGGACTTAGNCCAAGTCTAGACATACCTTCTGCATCTGCTTTCATATGGGTCTTGCCTAGCAACCAGCAATCCATGCCTACTTCGCGCAGATGATCTCCCATAGTTAATTCACCTACTCTTAAAGGAAAATTGTTCCATTGTGCACCATGGCTAGATGCATAACGCCCCGTGTAAAAGCACATACGGCTCGCGCCACATATTGGCGATTGGACATAAGCATTTGTGAAACGTACTCCCATCGACGCGACACGATCAAAATTTGGTGTTTCTAATGAAGGGTGTCCAGCACAGCTTAAATAGTCAAATCTAAGCTGATCGTACATTATAAACAAAATGTTCAACTGATTGATCTTTCAATTTTATCAAGGGTTTCCATCGCTGAGATTACATCGGTAACACAAGCATTCGGGGTGCGCCCTTCGCTTATGGCTGAAATAAACTCCCTATCAATTAGTTCAATACCGTTATTAGAAACAGCCACATTAGAGAGATCTATTTGGTTGTTGTTTCCATCAAAGAGATCGTCGTACCGAGCAATGAATGTGCCATTATCACAAATATAGCGAAAGAATGTGCCAAATGGACCATCATTATTAAAGCTAAGTGANAGTGTGCAAATTGCNCCGTCTTCAGCTTTNAGNCCAATNGACATATCCATNGCTATTTCTAGTTCTGGATGTANNGGNCCTTGTAAACCATAAGCTTGAACCANCTTACCACCNGTNTGGTATTGAAANAGGTCCACNGTGTGACANGCGTGATGCCATAGTAAATGATCAGTCCAGCTACGNGGTTCACCCTTGGCGTTAGTATTGGTTCGACGAAAAAAATACGTTTGAGCATCCATTTGCTGAAGTTTCAATTCACCAGCATCAATCTTATTTTTGATCCATTGATGTGAAGGATTAAAGCGTCGAACTTGTCCTGCCATACAAGTCAGACCAGTCTCGCGGTGTTTTTTAACGACGCGCGCACTATCTTCGAGGGTATCAGCCATCGGTATTTCAATTAGAACATGTTTTCCAGCTTCCATGCATGCAATGGCTTGGTCTGCATGCATTTGGGTTGGTGTTGATAAAATCACGGCTTCGACATCGCTTCGTTTAATACATTCTTCAAGAGTAGTGCTGAAATGATTGATNCCTCTCTCAGCAGCTAAAGCTTCGATCTTNTCCTTTGNTGGNCCCATAATCGAAGTNACTTCAACGNCATCAATATTTTTTAGGGCATCTAAATGTTTTAAGCCAAACGCACCATAAGCACCAGCAACACAAATTTTCATAAATTTATCCTTAAGTATTGTTTTCAAGTATGATATGGCCAACTGCTGTGTTGGATGCTGGGACATGATAATGTCGATGTACTTCAGTCACTTCGTCGTTAAGAGCCCCTCTCATAACATGCCACATAACCATTTCTATACCTTCACTACCAGTTTCACGTAAATATTCTAAGTGGGAAATTTTACTTGC
>PARX01000003.1 GCA_002712045.1 Paracoccaceae bacterium | reverse complement strand
AATTGGTTTGTCAAGAAAGTCCAAAGGACTGGAAGGTATATACGTCTCAACAATTATACCTTGGAAACCTCTTCATACACAATCATCTATTAGAGCAGAGATCGAGATGCTTTTCCCATTTATTAAAAGACATATTCAATTAATAAACCCAAAATTCCTCATCATAATGGGCTCCGATGCCTCAACTGAGCTATTTCACCGAATAGGAGGTAATGAGCGGTCAGCAAAATGGGGCAAATTCTTAGGAATAGATACAGTTAAAATTCACCATCCAGGATATTTGATTAAAAACCCAAATGCAAAAAAAGAAGCTTGGAAAGAATTACTAGAATTAAAGGCTCGCCTTGATGAAATATAGAATAAATGAAACTCGGCAATTTATACCAATAAAGTTTGCAATATTAACAGTTTCCGACACGCGTTCAAAAAAAGATGATAAATCTGGCGATACTTTAGAGAAATTAATGCAAAATGATGGGCATAAAATAGTCAAACGCCAAATTATTCATGATGATAGAGAATTAATCGCAAAAACTCTTTTAGAATGGAGTTCTGACGAAAAAATTGAGGCAATTATTACGACGGGTGGTACTGGTCTTACTGGTCGGGACGTTAGCGTAGAAGCACATCGCGATATATACGACAAAGAGATCGACGCTTTTAGCACTATTTTTACTCAGGTATCGGTAGAAAAAATAGGAACATCAGCTGTTCAGTCAAGGGCTTGTGCTGGCATAAAAAATGGTACTTTTTTGTTTGCTCTTCCAGGATCTCCAAGTGCCTGTAAAGATGGTTGGACTGAAATTTTATCAAAACAGTTCGATTATAGACATATGCCTTGTAATTTTGTTGAACTTTTACCAAGGTTACTTGAGAATGAGCGTCGTAAATAAAATTTCTTAGGTTATCATTTAATTATTCCTTTCTTTTAAAATATGAAGCATTAATTAATAGCTAAGGAAAAAGAAAGAACATTATATGCGTTTCATTGGAAGAAGTCTTTTTGGATTATTTCTAATAGCTCTAACAGTTGGGCTATTAGCTTCCGCTGCAGGCTTGGTTTTTACGACTTTCCAAGAGCGGACCGCAAAGCAAGGAAAGAAAAGACCACAAGCTGAGCGAATTTTTTCAACTCATGTGCTAAAAGTAGAAGCATCAAAGATACAACCTAAAATTGAAGCATTTGGAGAAATTCAAAGTAAAAGAACCTTGGATATTCGAATTCCGATCGGAGGTACCATTGTATACCTGTCTCCAAATTTTATTGATGGAGGCCAAGTAAAGAAAAATGAAGTATTAGTAATTACCGATCCAGCGAATTTTAAAGATAAGGTAGTTTTAGCTAAAGCAGATTTAAATGAGGCAAAAGATGAACTATTGGAGGCAAACGATGCCTTAAATTTAGCAATTGATGATTTAAATGCCGCTATCAAACAATCCGATTTACGAAACCAAGCCTTAAGCAGAAGAGAAAGTTTAACTAATAGAGGTGTGGTAACTGAGACCTCTTTGGAAAATGCCGCATTATCTGCTGCATCAGCAGAACAAGCAGTTTTATCAAAAAGAAAATCTATACTTCAGGCCCAATCTAGGTTGAATCAATCCAAAGGCACAGTGGTTCGTCGAGAATTAGCATTCGCTAATGCTGAANGACAGTTAAAAAACACAGAAGTAAGGGCAGAATTTGACGGNACATTAAGCGCTGTATCGCTNGTGTCTGGTGGAATCGTCAATAATAACGAAAGAGTTGGTCAATTAGTCGACCCTTCCTCTCTTGAGGTCAAATTTCGAATATCTGCAACGCAGTATAATCGTNTAATTGACAGATCAGGAGAACTGCANTCAATACCCACAAACNTCAAATTAGATGTTTTTGGAACTGAGATTTCAGCACTAGGTCAAGTTAATCGCTCCAGTGCTACCGTTGGTGTCGGTCTTACTGGCAGGCTATTATTCTCAAGCCTCTCAGAGGGTAATGTGTCAAGTTTCCGGTCTGGAGATTTCGTNACGGTTACATTGATTGAGCCAGCTCTANATAATGTTATTGAATTACCGTCCAACGCCTTGAGTGGCGGAAATAGGGTNCTTGTTCTGACAGATGAAGATCGATTGGAAGAAATTGAAGTAATGGTTTTAAGGCGTAACAAAAATGATGTAATTATCGATGCCTCTAAGGTAGCTGATAAAGAAATTGTGTTGAACAGGACCCCTTTATTAGGTGCTGGGATCAAAATCAAACCAATCAGACCAGGTGATTCTAATTCAGAAGAAAAAAAATCTATCGAGCCAGAAACAGTGACCCTAGATGAAGAACGACGACAAAAACTAATCTCATTTATCGAAGGGAATGGATATATCCCTAAAACAGCCAAGAAGAAAATAATAAAGGCCTTAAACGAAAAAGAAGTTCCACTTAAACTAATAAACCGAATAGAAAGCCGGATGGGCGGATGATAGATGGAGCTTAACAAGAAGATAACATCTGGTTTAATGGGTGTCTTGTCCTATTTTACACGCCATAAAACAGCCGCAAACCTTCTTTTACTTGTGATGGTCATTGCAGGGCTATCTGCTGTACCAAAAATGCGAACACAATTTTTTCCAGATATTGTTGTTGAAATGGTTAGCGTGCACGTGGTTTGGGATGGGGCGGGTCCTGAAGAAGTTGATAATGCGATTGTACAACTTATTGAACCAGCCTTACTTGGCTTAGAAGGCATAGAAAATACCTTATCCACCTCATCACAAGGTTATGCGAGAATCCGAGTAAATTTTCAACCAGGCTGGGATATGGCTCGCGCCACAGAAGACGTAAAAGAAATAATTGANGGNATTACNGATTTTCCAGAAGATGCTGAAGAGCCAAAAGTAAGACGAGGNGCTTGGCGTGATCGAGTAACAGANGTTGTAATAACNGGACCNGTATCTAAAGATCAACTGGCNCTTTTTGCNGATGAATTAGTTTCGCGACTTTTTCAAGAAGGGATTACCCGAACAACAATTAGAGGGGTGGCAGCACCTGAAACAGTCGTAGAAATTCGGCAAGTAGATTTAATAAAAAACGATCTTACTCTTTATCAGATTGCTAGAGCGATTGGAGAAGANGCTGAGACAGATCCAGCTGGTAGTATGGCTAGCGGAGCGGCTCGAGTACGTACGGGTGTTGAGAAGCGTAGTTTTTCCGAGATAGCTGAGGTTGTCGTTAAATCCAATACGGATGGCTCAAAAATTCGTGTATCTGACATAGCTACAATAAGTGAGCAAAAAATTGATCGAAATAGAGCCTATTTTGTTGGTAAAGACCCTGCAATTTCTGTAAGAATTGATCGGTCAGATAAAGGAGATGCAATAAGCATTCAGAGCTCGGTTGAAAAGGTGGCATCCGAGATGGAAACATATCTCCCTGAAGGGACCAAAATAAAACTCATTAGAACGCGAGCAGAGCACATCACAAAGCGTATTAATCTACTGGTTGATAATGGTTTAATTGGTCTAAGTTTAGTAATCGGGTTGTTATTTCTATTCCTCAATGCTCGAACGGCTCTCTGGGTTACAATGGGGATCCCCGCAGCATTAATTGCAACAATTGGTATAATGTATCTGGCTGGATTAACAATTAATATGATTTCTTTATTTGCCTTAATCATCACTCTGGGTATTGTGGTAGACGACGCCATTGTTGTAGGGGAACATGCAGATTTTAGAGCTCGCAACTTAGGAGAAAACCCCATAGTTGCTGCTGAAAATGCGGCCATCAGAATGGCTCCTCCAGTCTTTTCAGCCACTATTACCACAATCATTGCATTCTCAGGCTTAGCACTAATTACCGGCACGTTTGGTGATTTTATGGCAGATATCCCCTTTACCGTAATAGTAGTCTTATTTGCCTCGTTAGTTGAATGTTTTTTAATTTTACCAAACCATATGAGCCACGCTTTAAAAAGTGTTAACGACCGGAAGTGGTATGATACTCCCAGTTATATATTTAATTTAGGGTTTTCGTGGTTCCGCGAAACGCTCTTTCGACGATTTATTAAATACATAATAAGGTTCAGATACCCCGTTTTAGCTCTCACTTTTTTGGTTCTAGCCAGTCAAGCAAATCTTTTCCTAAAAGGCAGTGTTCAATGGCGGTTTTTCAATGCACCAGAACGCGGTTCTATTAGCGGCAATTTTGCCATGTTACCAGAAGCAACAAGAGAAGATACTCTGGCCATGATGATAGAACTTCAAAGAGCAACAAACGATGCAGCAAAAAAACTTGAAGAAGAACATGGGATAAATCCTCTAGACTTTGTGATGGCAGAGATTGGAGGAAATTCAGGGAGAGCGTTGTCTGGATCAGAATATAAAGATAAAGATCTTTTAGGCGCTATTTCAATAGAGCTAATTGATGCAGATCTACGACCATATTCAAGCTATGAATATCTGAGTGCACTTCAAAATAACGTGCAGAACCATCCTGCACTTGAAACGTTAAGCTTTCGAAATTGGACATCAGGACCAGGTGGAGATGCGTTAAGCGTACAACTCTTTGGAGCAGACTCAAAAATTCTAAAGAGTGCGGCGGAAAAATTAAAAAACCTGGTTTCGGTATATCCCGAAGTGTCAGCCGTAGAGGATGATTTAGCATACGATAAAGAAGAACTGATTTTAGATTTGACACCTCAAGGCCAAGCTCTTGGATTTACGATTGACCAATTGGGTAGCAAATTAAGACATCGATTAAACGGAATAACTGCTGCAAAATATCCATCTGGAGTTCGAACTGCAAAAATTACAGTAAAAATGCCAAAGGAAGAGTTAAGTGCTGATTTTATTGATCGTACAATGCTTCGGACGTCAAAAGGTAAATATGTTCCGATGGCTGATATCGTTACTGTTACATCAAACACTGGCTTCGCAACAATTAAGCGCGAGGATGGCCTGCGAGTAATAACCGTAACTGGGGATATCTCTGAAGATGATCCTGATCGAGCAAACTTGATCACTGAAAGATTGAGAGAGGAGATATTGCCACAAATAGAACAAGATTTTCAAATAAAAACTAAACTGTCAGGATTGGCTGAACAAGAAAATACGTTCTTAAATGATGCACTGTTTGGTTTTGGGATATGTCTTTTAGGAATTTACTTAACCTTAGCGTGGATATTCTCAAGCTGGTCTCGACCAGCAGTTGTCATGGCAATTATTCCTTTTGGATTAGTTGGTGCAATTTATGGCCATTATATTTGGGAGGTTCCCCTATCCATGTTCTCAGTAATCGGACTTATTGGCATGACAGGGATTATAATAAATGACAGNATTGTGTTAGTGTCAACTGTAGATGAATACGCCAAACGCCAAGACTTTATAAAAGCCATTATTAATGGAGCATGTAATAGNTTGCGACCAGTTGTTTTAACAACATTGACGACTGTACTCGGTATGGCTCCACTATTGTTTGAAAAATCNCAAGGTGCTCAGTTTCTNAAACCAACGGTTATCACACTTGTTTATGGCCTNGGCTTCGGGATGGTACTTGTTTTGATTGTTGTCCCATCAATACTAGCCATGCAGCTTGACATATCTAGACAGATCAGAGCTTTCAAATCCTCAATATCCCTTAAACACCAAGCTTTTACACTAAGACTCATTATNTTGATTGCCTGCCTTTTGATTGGTCTAAGTTTTCTTCTCACAATAGGATCNGTAATATTTACTGGCGCGGTACATTCAACAATCGCATCTTACTACCAAGCTTTTCCAATGAAAAACCCCTATTTATGGAGTTTAAGTACATATCTTGGATCAACGATAATAATTATCTCAGTTGCTTATATCTTAAATATTGTTGCTTATAAATTAATATNCCGACAAGTCAGATAAAACTGACCTTAATAAATTATCCTTTATATTAGCATCCCTGAATNTATACACTCTCATTATTGCTAATCAGGGTTANAATTATTCCATCTCGATTTAAAACAAAAGCTCCGTCCTCAGATTGCTCAGCTTTTGAGATAATTCTGAGAGAATTTGAAGCTCTTTCTATATTAGGTAAAGCAAACCAAATGTTACTTTCAGGCAACTCAACTATAGCCGCCTTAAAACCAATATCNCTATTATNAAATTCAATATCAGATCTAAAAATCAGATTTTGTCCATCAACTTTAAATTCACATTTCATATTTTTTAATTCATGCCCTGAAACCACTTTAGGGAGCCTATTCATATACTCAACAATTTCTGAATCTAAGACCGTTTTTGAAGCTCTTAATTTAGTTGTTAAACTACGGGAAACTGGGACACACAATTTCTCACAAATTCCAAGTCTAAGATTTAACCTAGCTTTTATTAATTTAGCAGCATTGTATGGTGTAAACTCAATGGGTAAAATTACATAATCCTCATAACCAAATGACAACATACCATTATCATTAAAGATTTTTGGGTGAGGCCAAAGCACTTTCACTGCTGATAAATTTANAGACCCAGTCCAATCAAACTCTGGACTAAAGCCTGTTTCTCCCGGGTGCCTCCAGTAAGTTTTCCAACCTGGCGACAATTTTACCTTNAGCCCTCCATAATGAATGCCATTNGNCTGCCTCCANCCTTTNAGTAACTCTAACTCNAGAACCTCTGAAAATTCTTTAGCAAAGACTGATTTTATAGAAATAAAAAAAAATAAAAAAATTATAAAAATATATTTCATGNAGTTTTCTTTATAGAAAGTAATCTGAAAATATTGCTATACTGAAGACTANGGAAGAATGTTAAACCCTTTTTCACTACTTGCAACCNACAAAACCAATAACAAGCTTTATTATGAAAGAAAAACCAAACGTTACAAACCTCAACGGCAAGTTCTTAATCGCAATGCCAAATATGGGCGATAGCAGATTTAAACATGCGGTGATATACATTTGCTCTCACAATGAAGAAGGTACTATGGGTTTAATTATCAACAAAACTGCAATTAACTTCAACCTATCGGATTTAATTAAACAATTAACACTCCCAACAGAAATAAAACCAAAAACTTTTCCAATTAATATTGGTGGTCCCGTAGAGCCATATCGAGGATTTATTCTACACACTTTAGATTATGTAAATGAAGAAAATACAGTTAAGGTTGATCAAATTTTAGGAATGACATCTACATTGGATATCTTAGAAGATATAGCCTCTTCAAAAGGTCCAGAAACATTTTTAGTAGCATTAGGTTACTCCGGTTGGGGCGCTGGTCAACTTGAGCTGGAAATAAAAAATAATGGATGGTTAGTATCGGAAGCAAATTTAGAAATAATTTTTAACAACAATAATTCTACAAAATGGGGGGAAGCACTAAAAATTTTAGGCGTAGATCCAATTCTTTTATCTACTGATGGTGGAAACGCTTAATTGCGAAAAGCTGCACGTTGCAATCTATCATTGAGCGCTAAACCTAGGCCAATTTGGGGGATTGGGGAGACGGCTATGCAATCCGCACCAATTTTTTTTGCCAAATTATCAATTAAACGCATTTGCGAAAACAAATTTGAAGCAGCTTCTGTTAGATCCCCTTTTTCAGATAAATTCAAATCTGCTCGAGAAACCCCAAAACCCAGTAAAACCTCGTTACTTCTTTTATTAGAAGCGTTTAGTCTCATTTTTGTTTCAGGTGCGTAGTGAGATTCTAACTGTCCTGGAGAGTTCAAAACTTTCTTTTGATTTTTTAAAGTAATCGTTCCCAAAACAGTCTGTATATCCTCTATTATCAAGCCACCAGGTCTAAGTAATATTGGCACTGAATCACTTACGTCAATTATCGTGCTTTCAAGCCCAATCTTACTTTTTCCACCTTCAATTACTGCCGGTATTATACTGCCTAATTCATTGATCACATCTGAAGAGTTTGTTGTGCTGATCTTACCAGAAAGATTTGCAGACGGCGCTGCAATGGGGATACCGCAAAGTTTGATAAAATCTAATGCGATTTTATTTGAAGGTATTCTTACCCCCACTGTGTCTAAACCAGAAGTCGCCAAAGACGATAGATCTGTATGCTTCTTTAATCTACACACAAGAGTTAGAGGACCAGGCCAAAAAGCTTCCGCCAATTGTAAGGCGAAATTATTTAAGTTTACATATTCCTCTACCAAGGCCAAATCAGAAAAATGGATAATAAGTGGATTAAACTTTGGTCTATCTTTAGATTTAAAAATCCCAGCTACAGCTAAATTATTTCGGGCATCGGCACCTAAACCATAAACTGTCTCTGTAGGAAATGCTACTTGCTGTCCATTCCTAATAAGGTCAGATGCTCTTAATAATCCTTTTTTATCGGCCTTCAACAATTCCGTTAACATCTTCAATCCTTAATTACATAATCTTTCTTGCTACTTCTTAAATTTAGATTTACGCAGTGCCCTAATTTTATCTTCAAAGCCGTTATACTCTAAGGAAGAAGCCATTGAACACAATATTTATGTATTTTTAATCCACAAGCTATAAATTTATCTAATCAAAGAGATTTGATCCAATCTATATCCAACAAATCAAAGTGTTAATTAAATGAAATTTCCAAATAAAGATACGCCAAAAACCGGAAAAGCCATCGAGGTTGCTAACGATATTCTATGGATGAGACTACCCCTACCAATGGCATTAGATCATGTAAATGTTTATGCTATCCGCGAAAAAACAGAAGAATGTGATGGATGGACATTAATTGATACTGGATTTGACACTAAAAAGTCTCGCTCAATTTGGGAAGAATTATTAAAAGGGCCCCTACTCGATTTACCTATAAAACGCGTAATAGTCACGCATCATCATCCAGATCATGTTGGTTTAGCAGGTTGGTTTCAATCTAAATACGCATCTGAGATTTGGGCATCGCGGACAACTTGGCTATTTGCCAGAATGATGACGTTGGATAGAAATGAGAAGCCATCCAAAGAAACCCTAAATTTTTATAAATCAGCAGGTATGGATAAAGAGATTCTTGAACAACGTTCTAAATCAGCACCGTTTAATTTCAGTGATGTGGTGGCACCAATTGCACTGGGGTTTAGAAGACTTCAACAAGATGAAACAATTAGGATAGGAAAGCGTAGCTGGAAAATACATATGGGAAATGGACATTCCCCAGAGCACTCAACTCTTTGGTCTATCGATGATGACATAGTTATTGCTGGCGATCAGATCCTTCCATCAATTTCCCCTAATTTAGGGGTCTATGCAACCGAACCAGAAGCTGATCCCGTTGGTGAATGGCTGGAGTCGTGTGAAAGATTATTATTAGAAGCAAATAATGACCAACTAGTTCTTCCTGGGCATAAGTTACCATTTTACGGTTTACCTAATCGCTTGACGCAATTGATTGAAAATCATCATGAAGCACTTGAACGACTTTCAAACTTCCTGATTACACCTAAAACAGCGGCTCAATGTTTTGAACCGTTATATAGGCGAAAAATAAACTCCAGTGAATATGGCCTTGCTCTTGTAGAGAGTATTGGCCATTTAAATCATCTTTTAAAAGAAAAAAAAGTAATTCGTGAAAAAACAATTGAAGGAATATGGCTTTGGAAAAAGATATGAATATATTTTATTTGTAAAAACTATTTCAATTTAATAAGATAATTATGATTTAATAACGAGGCAAGAATGACCAAACACGAGCACGGTTCTATGGACACAAAGGTGCAAGAAAAAGTATTTGAGGGATTTATAAAATGGGTTGTTGGAATTAGCGTATTTTCAATTGGAGTTTTAATTTTCTTAGCTATTTTTAATAGCTAAACTTATTCAAAATAATATTAATTTAAATATTGCAAACTTTATTCACTAAATTCATTATATTTTTATCTGTCTCTATTTCCTTGGCGGGATGTGCAACAAAAAAGATTTCATGGGCACCCACTGATAAAATTCAATCAGTAACTTTTAAAAATAACGAGCCGACCTCTATTACTCTACTAACAATGATTAATAATAATACAGGTGTTGGAGGTCATTCAGCCCTTTTAATTAATGCTAATGAACGAATTTTGTTTGATCCAGCAGGCACTTTTATTCATCCTCAAATTCCAGAAAGACATGATGTTTTGTATGGAATAAGTGATGCTGCTCTTGAAAGATATGTAGATTATCATGCCAGACCATCAATTCATGTTGTCATGCAAAAAATTGAAGTTGACCCAAAAATAGCACTAGATATTAGTAAAAAAGTTCAAAATTATGGTCCGGTACAAGATATGATGTGCTCTTTCGCAATCAGTGATATATTGAGTAAAAATACAATATTTAGAGCCATACCCAAAACAATCTTTCCCAAAAATACGATGAATAGCTTTGCTAATTTAAAAGTGGATAAAACAACTATTATTTATGATTACTTTGAAGATGACGAGACAAATATATTCTTAGAAAAACAAAGTCCAAAAAAATAAACCCCCAATTTAGAATGGGGGTTTGTTGAATTGGTATTTTTGGAAGTTACATAATTCCTATTTCGCGTTGAGCTTTTTTTCTCGCCAATTTTCTTGTGCGGCGAATTGCTTCAGCTTTCTCTCTCGCTTTTTTTTCGGACGGTTTTTCAAAATGTTGCTTTAGCTTCATTTCCCGAAACACACCTTCGCGTTGCAGCTTTTTTTTCAAAGCACGAAGGGCTTGATCTACATTGTTATCACGAACTTGAACCTGCATGTGGGGTCACCACCTTTCAAAGTTTAGAGTTGCAATTATTTGCAGGAAGGGTTGAGATAGCAAAAACAAAATCATTTGTCCATAGATTAAAAATAGGATTTATTTTGACTGATATTAATAAGTTTATCGAGATCGCGTTAAAACATGTGCCATTTGAGGGTTGGAATGAGCAGGTTTTTGAGAAAACCTGTTTAGAAGCAAATATATCAATTATTCAGGGCAAACTACTTTTTCCACGATCTTCAACCGATCTAATGTTAAGTTTTTTGAAAAGGGATGATGAAAAATTATCCAGTTTAATAAAAAAAAGCGATAATGTGAACCAAAAATATCGCAACCGAATATCAAATGCTATTTTCGATAGAATTAATTTAGCTCAACAAAACAGAGAAGCCTACAGAAAAGCATTAAGTTTACTTGCGCTCCCTCATATGGCGCCCGATAATGCGGCAATGATGTGGAACTTATCAGATACTATCTGGATTGCACTAAATGATAGTTCAACCGATATTAACTGGTACACAAAAAGAATCACGCTAGGCTTCGTATACAGTACCTCTTTAATTTATTGGCTAGGTGATGAAAGCCATGAGCTAAAAAAAACAAAGGATTTTTTAGAACGTCGAATTGAAGATGTGATGGAGTTTGAGAAGGTGAAAGGAAAATTTAGAAATTCAAAATTTGGACAAGAGTTTATGAGAGGACCTGGCAAAGTATTTTCTTTCATAAAAGCCCCAAATGTTGAACAAAAATGAATGGAAGTAAAAACATAATGAACATCCCTGAGAAAATGAAAGCAATAAAAATAAAAGAGCCTGGTGGATCAGAGGTTCTTCAACTTCATCATAAAACAGTCCCAAAGCCAGGATTTAAGCAGATATTAATAAAAATTGCTTTTGCAGGTGTAAATAGGCCTGATGTCCTTCAACGTATGGGCTTATATCAACCTCCAAAGGATGCTTCTAAAATACCTGGGCTTGAAGCTTCTGGTACAATTGTGGCACTTGGCTCAGGCTGTTCTCGATGGAAAATTGGCGATCAGGTTACAGCATTGTTACCAGGTGGTGGCTATTCTGAATATGCAGTGACCCATGAAGACCACGCACTGTCAGTGCCAACTTCACTATCACTGAAAGAAAGCGCAGGTCTATGTGAAACATTCTTTACAGTTTGGTCGAATGTTTTTATGCGTGGAAAATTAAGAGCTGGTGAAACTTTTCTTGTGCACGGTGGAACATCTGGAATTGGAACAACTGCAATTCAGCTGGCTTCTGTTTTTGGAGCTAAGGTTTTTACTACAGCAGGTTCTGATGAAAAATGTAAGTTTTGTATTAATCTTGGCGCTCACCACGCAGTAAACTATAAAACAACCGATTTTTACAAAGCTATCAGGGAAATAAATCAAGATTCAGGAATTGATCTCATCCTTGATATGGTAGGCGGGGAATACATACAAAAAAATATAAAGACTTTGGCAAATGAAGGTCGTTTGATTCAAATAGCTTTCCTAGAGGGCGCAAAACAAGAAATAAATTTTTCAGAAATAATGCTACGGCGATTGGTGCTCACCGGATCAACATTACGGCCTCAGTCTGACCTTAATAAATCAAATATGGCGAATGAATTGAGACAACATGTTTGGCCACTTATAGAATCTGGTAGAATAAAGCCTGTTATTGATCAGGTATTTCCATTAGATGATGTGCAGAGCGCCCATAAAGGGATAGAAACAGACCATATTGGAAAAATTTTACTATCAATATAAGTTATAAAATTTCAATAAATTCCAATTATTTCAAACCCTTTTAAAAGTGCAATAAAACGCTTCCCAATTAGTAATTCTCAGCGTATAAGCGCTTTTATTCCAGAAAACGCAAACATCAATCTCAAAGCATAATGCGGTTTCATCGCAGAAAATACATAGTAAAGGATCTAATCATGGCACTTCCAATAATGGCAAAAGCAACTGCTGTTTGGCTTGTTGACAACACAATGTTAACCTTCAAGCAAATAGGTGACTTTTGTGGTCTACACGAATTAGAAGTTCAAGGAATAGCTGATGGTGAAGTTGCATCTGGAATCAAAGGATTTGATCCAATTGCTAATAATCAACTCGATGCAGATGAAATAAAACGAGCCTTGGAAAGTCCCAGTCACAAATTAAATTTAAAACACAATCCATCTGCTGAGGGTGAAACAAAGAAACGTGGTCCCAGATATACTCCACTTTCTAAAAGGCAAGATAGACCTTCAGCAATTGCATGGCTTGTAAAATTCCATCCGGAACTATCCGATGCGCAGATTTCCAAATTAGTTGGAACGACAAAGCCAACAATCTTAACAATACGGGATAGAAGCCATTGGAATATTACAAACATTCAACCTGTCGATCCAGTGGCACTTGGACTTTGCAAACAAACCGAATTAGATGCGGCAGTAAAAAAAGCTGCGGTCAAAAAAGCACAAGACTCAGGGGATGTTTCTGAAGATGAAAAAGTTAGGCTCATGAGTACTGAGCAATCCCTAAAGAATGATGAAGGTGCTAAAATACCATCTGCAATAACAGGCCTTGAATCCTTCACTATATCTCAAGACAAAAAAATTAGTGAGCCCAGTGTGGATGCCGAAAGTTTATTCAATTTACCAAATAGTGATAAAGGCGAATAAAACTAATATTCCACACCAATTTGTGCTTTTATTCCCGATCTAAATGGATGTTTTATTAACTCCATTTCAGTAACAAGATCAGCTATTTCTATCAGTTCATCCTTTGCATTACGTCCAGTCAGTACAACATGAGTATTTTTTGGTTTTTCGTTTATCAAAAAATTAACAACATCATTGATGTCAATGTAATCATAGCGTAGGGCAATATTTATTTCATCAAGCAAAATCATCTTATTTCTGTCGTCTCTTATTAATTCCTTTGCTTTTTCCCAAGCAGATAGAGCCATTTCTGTATCACGGCTTTTATCCTGGGTTTCCCAAGTAAATCCCTCACCCATTGTATGAAATTCACAAGTCATCTGAAATTTTGACAAAATTAAATCTCTTTCACCTGTGCTCATGCCACCTTTTATAAACTGAACAACCCCACATTTCATATCATGAGCAATACACCGAAAAATCATTCCAAATGCCGCTGATGACTTTCCTTTACCCTTTCCCGTATTGATAATGATTAAACCTTTTTTATCAGTCTTTGTAGCCATAATTTTATCACGAGCAGCTTTCTTTTTTGCCATTTTCATGGCGTGCCTTTCCTCATCAGCATTTGACATAAATCTCTCCCAACTTCTTTGAATTAAGATTATATTCGTGTTTATTACATAATTCTGCAATATACTTTACTTGTTATAGAAATTTTCCCAACTTGCCTATATTAATAAGCGCTGAATTAGATTTTGGTCTCCATAAACCCCTATCGATGGCTTCTTGAAACCTATCAATAATCTCACTCAGGGCAGGTTTATTATTCTCTAAAATAAACTGGTAATTTTCTTCATTCTCTATAAAGGATTGGTAAACAAGATCAAAATGATGATTGGCAACCACACCTGTTGTGGCCGAAAACGCAAACAAATAATCTACGGTTGCTGCCATTTCAAAAGCACCTTTATAACCATGCCTCTTTACCCCCTCAATCCATTTTGGATTTACAACTCGAGATCGAACCACTCTCCCAAGTTCTTCCTCCAATGTTCTAATTACTGGTTTCTCTGGTCGAGAATGATCATTGTGATAAATTGGGCGATCCCTACCCTGCAACATCTTAACAGCCGATGCAGCTCCACCTTCAAATTGATAATAATCATCTGAATCCAAAAGATCATGTTCACGATTGTCCTGGTTTTGTACTATAGCCTCAACGCCAGAAAGTCTATTTTCAAAAGCTTTTCGAGCTTCAATACCATCTACATCATTTCCATATGCATAAGAGCCCCAAGCCAAATAAGCTTCCGCTAAATCACTTGTATTACTCCATAATCGCTCATCAATCATGGCTTGGAGACCAGCACCGTAAGCACCAGGCTTAGCCCCAAATATCCTATATTTAGGCCCATCCAGCGATGCCTTCGCTGGATTCATATCAACCGGCTCATCCAATTTCATTACAGCTGTAACAACGTTATCAACTAAAGAAATTAACTGTGGGAACGCATCTCTAAAAAATCCAGACACCCGTAATGTAACATCTACACGAGGCCTATCTAATACTGACAATGGTAATATCTCAAAACCTATGACTCGTCTATTTGCCAAATCCCATTTAGGCTTAACACCCATTAAAGCCATCGCTTGTGCAATATCATCTCCACCAGTTCGCATATTTGCTGTACCCCAAGCGGTAATCAAAATAGATTTGGGCCACTCTCCATTAGTTTGCAGATGTTTTTCTAAAAGTAGATTAGCAGACTTCCATCCCAGGGCCCATGCAGTTGGTGTGGGCACTGCTCGACTATCGACACTAAAAAAATTACGTCCAGTAGGTAATACATCAAGCCGACCACGAGTAGGAGCACCCGAAGATCCAGGAGGGATAAAATTACCATTCAAAGTATTTAATATACCAAGATGCTCCTTTGAGCCACATGATCTTAAAAGTGGTCTTACTAGAGTTCTGATATAATTTAACACCAGACGAGTACTTTCACCCGAAAACTCTTCTGATCCATCTATCAATTTTGAAGCAAGGATTTCTAACCGCTCAATTGTATCCCCACAACTCCTCCAATTATCTGGTGAACATTTTTTTAGAACTTCTGGTTTTGGACCCTTCCAATTGTCAGCCATTTCACAATTTAATGGATCAAATCCCAAATTTAAATCTTCGGCTATGGCAACAATGAGAGAGGCATCTTGACCTATCCCTTTTACTCGAGGGATCCGTACTAGGGCTTGGATCAAATCCCTTTCGAGACGTCCAGTTGGTGATGAACCAAATATGTGTAAACCGTCTCTTATTTGGGCTTCTTTTAAATCACATAAATATGAATCTAATTTGGCTAAATTAGCATCCACGTCATCTCCATCCATGCCAACGTCAATATCTAAACCTGTCGCCCCACTCAAAGATATGATCTCTTCTCTTAAATAGTTTATTCGTTTTGGATCAATCCCTGCTGCCTCATAATATTCATCAACCAAAGCCTCAAGCTCTTTAAGAGGTCCATAAGTTTCTGCCCTCGTAAGTGGTGGAGTAAGGTGATCAATGATTACTGCACTTGATCGCCTTTTTGCCTGCGTACCCTCACCAGGATCATTAACAATAAAAGGATATACATTTGGTACAGGTCCTAATGCGACTTCAGGAAAACAATTTTCCGATAATGCTAATGCCTTACCAGGCAACCATTCTAAATTTCCATGCTTACCCATATGTATCAAGGCGTCACAATCAAATTCATTTCGAAGCCAGAAGTAAAATGCCAAGTAATTATGTGGAGGAACTAAATCAGGTGAATGATAGGTATCCTTTGGATCTATATTATAACCTCGCGCAGGTTGGATCCCAATCACTATATTCCCAAAGCTAATCACTGATAGTGCAAAACCATCCTCATCAATAAATGGATCACTTTCAGGCTCTCCCCAACGTTCTTTTATTAATTGTCTAACTTCAAAAGGTAAGGTTTTTAATACTGCTTTATATTTTTGCAATGAGAACCTAACCCCACCCCGTTTTTGATGCCTATCTGTCAACCAATTTGTAGGGCCAGACANAATTTTANNCATTAANTCAGATGNTGNTTTNGGAATANANGAAACNCTGTANCCATTCTTNGANAANAATNTCATCAAATCAATNGTTGAAGNAGGGGTATCCAAACCNACNCCATTAGCNAAACGACCATCTTTATTAGGATAGTTAGCCAATATTAGGCCAATTNTTTTTTCCGAAACATNTTTTNTTCTNAAGCCAAGCCAAGAAGANATNAATTTAGTTACAAATTCAATTCTGTTTCCATTTGCTTGATAAGTAGCCAAAGAGCATTGAGTATGTGGGTCATAAAAAGCTTCACCTTTGAATGANATGGCTCTACCTAATATCCTACCGTCAACTTCAGGCAAAGCCACATTCATGGCTATATCTCTGCCAGACAATCCACTAGTGCCATCACGCCATATTGCTTCTGAAGAACCTGAAAGTACTAATTGAAAAATCATCGAGTTTTGAGTTTCGTTCATAACAAGGGGATTCATTTCAGAATTAAAACCAACTTCTTGATTTGGAGAGTTTGTGGAGAAACTTGTACAATTTAAGATTAACGAAGGTGTAGCATCACTGAAAAAATATTTTAGCGATGCGACTGAAACTGGGTCCTTGAGTGAAGTTACGAAAATTGGCATTGGGTTTAAACCGTGCTTAAGCATAGATTTAACCAACTTATTAATTGGGCTTAGGCCACCCCCTTGAATTAATGCACGATAAAATATGATAGGGACAATTGGAGCTTTTGATTTCCAGTGATCTTTCAAATTGGAAAACTCACTTATGCCTAATCCAGGCCAATAAGTTCCCGATCGTAAAAGAGGCTTCGCACCCTCTGGTTTCTCACCGTTCCCAAGCATTGAATTAGCATAGACCAGAGCGTTGGAAATGTTGTGAGCACCACCCTCAACAAAATACGCAAGTAAAGCTTCCCAATCATCTCTACTAACAGTTGATAAGCGCCAAAGCTCATCGTCTGGCTTATCATCACCCGGTAAAGCTACAAATGGTATTCCAGCTTCAAAAAGCCTTGCTGAGTATTGTTCAACGCCATATTTCCAATAACCCACACCCCCAAGAATACGTGCTATTACAAGTTTTGATCCCAATGCACATTGATCTAAATGCATATCAACTGACATAGGATGCCTTAAATGCATCATATTCATTAATCTTAATGTCGGTGATTTTGAATTTAATGCTGTTCGAGATTCTGAAAGACAAACAAGCTCTGTATCTGCAGCTGAAATAAACACCATATCAGCAGGTGTTTGACCNGGATCAACAGGCTCTAAACCATCCTCGATTGTCCCCGGTTGTGCTGCAAGAAGATGCATTTAAATACATTTTTCCATGTACACGCTTGTTTCATTCGGAGAATAGGCTCCAAAACGATCACAAAAGGTGAACCCATTTTTTTTATAAAGGTCCACAGCAGCGTTTAACTCTAATCCNGTCTCTAATTTNACATATGATAATTTTTNNATTTTCGCCTGNNTNATTATATGGTCTAGCAATTTTTGGGCCACACCTTGACCTCTTTGCTTCTCATCTACAAACATCGATTTCAATTCAGCATAACCCTCATTAACTGACAGAGCGGCACAACCAATAATTTTACTATTATCAATTGCAACATAGAATTTAACATTCTCTTCACATAATTCGTCCAGAGATAAAGCGTAGATATCATCTTGTGGAAATAATTTTGATAATAATTTATGACTAGCTTGTAACAATCGAAAAGCTTCAGGGTGATGAGGATCACCATCAACAATAGCTAATTGATCTATCATCTTATTAGTGCTTCTGTTATTTTTGATTGGCTCATACCTTTTTGACCAATCACAACAATCTTCGTTGCACGTTCCTCATTTATTCCAAATGACTTATCAAAATACGAATCTACTCGGGGTCCAACAGCTTGAATCGTCAATCTCAATGGTTTCCCCTTTACAGCGACAAAGCCTTTTAATCGCAAAATATCATGCTGCTTTATCACTTTTACAACTTTTTGAGTAAAGATTTTAGCGTCCTGGATTTCTTGCATCGCAATTATAAAACTTTCAAAATCATCATGGTCATGGTCATCATGAATGTGGTTGAGATCATCTTCATGATGNTGGTGATGTAATTCATGACGATTTTCTAAATCATTCTCTGCCATCATCTTTTGNCCAAGGATAATATCCGTTGATAANACACCCCTTTCTGATTTTAAAACTTGAACCCCATCTCTACTATCTCGGTTTAGTTGATCAACAAGACTATCTGCTTGATCTTTAGTAAGTAAATCAGATTTATTTACGATAATCATATCCGCACAAGTAATTTGATCCTCAAACAACTCAGACAANGGGGTTTCATGATCCAAATTTTCATCTGAAGCTCTCTGCTTATCAACTGCTTCTATTGAATGTGCAAATCTCCCTTCGGTAACAGCTTTTCCATCAACAACCGTAATAACACCATCAACTGTGACTTTAGTTTGNATCTCTGGCCATTTAAATGCCCGAACCAATGGTTGTGGTAATGCCAAACCACTTGTCTCTATTATGATATGGTCAAATCGCGTCTCACGTTCGAGTAANTTCTGCATTGTTGGAATAAAATCATCAGCAACAGTACAACAAATACATCCATTGGATAACTCTANGATATCTTCTTCATTACAGGCTTCATCACCACACCCCTTAAGAATATCACCATCCACCCCAAGATCTCCAAATTCATTAATTATTAGAGCTATTTTTCTTCCAGCAGCATTGTTTATAAGATGCCTAATTAAAGTAGTTTTCNCCGCACCTAGAAATCCAGTAATTACGGTCGTTGGTATCTTATTAAGCATATTAATTTTCCTTACTATTTTTAAATGCTAGGATAATGATGANCATTACTTCCAAGAGAAAAACGTATATGAANGCTATAATCATATTTCAGGTCCCCTTTTTCCCCTCTCAATTGTAGCCGAGACTCCTCATGAATAATCTCGCTTTTATGGTCAGTATCATGATTATGAGTTTCGAAGGGTTTCCCAAACACAAGGCCTAGAAAATATCCAAACCCAATCAGAAAAAAACTTAATATAAAATATACAAATATTGACCTTCTAAAAATCTTCTTTCCTCCAAAAATAACCAGTTAAAAAACCTAGGCAGCTCCAAGTCACCAATCCAATTGTCAAAGCTCGGGATGCAAAATGACTAGCAAGTTCTGGTGGTGTTGGGCCAATAAACATTACAGGCTGTGGTGCGCCAATGATATGAGGCGTTAGAAGCAAAATAATTCCAACGGCAATAAAAATAAGTTTACCCCCAAAAGCGAGAATCCAAAAACCCAAACCTGTGGAGATTACACAAAAAAACCACCAAATCTGTCTTGGCATTAATTCAGCCGCTGCAACCCCAGGTAACTCTGGTGGCAATCCAAATGCAGGAGATAATTGTACTGTCGCAAAACCACAAATGCCAAATAAAATAGCCCTGACATTATCAATTTGAAGCTTCATAGAAGATGCATATGCAAATAGAGCAGTTAAAATGAGAGCATATCCTGTATAGACCAAAGCGCTAAACAAAAGACTNAGCGCATTTCGTTGAAAATCAAATACAGGGGGTAGATGAGATCCTGAGAGACTACTGTTTCCAAAATGCGTTAAGTGTCCGGTCTCATACAACTCCGCGTGCAAAAGAATTGGTTGTAAAAATATTATTTGCATCACCGCTGAAATTACACCAGCTATAAAGCCTGCAAATAAGGCTGTAGTTAAAATTCTAAAAAACATTTGAAATCCCCTAGCTAAAAATACAAAATTTACTTTTTCAGTATTGAAAACCAAATAATTAACCGGAATTCACATCTGGCAAAGTAGTGCCTAGATTAACAGCCTATGCTATCTGTCAATCAATTGATTTTCAGTGGCAAGGAAAACCTGTGGTATGACGCACGTCATGGGCGGCATCATGAAGGGCACTGCCTTGTACATGTCCCGACACTGTGACAATAGCTAATCCCAGCAAGGCGGCACAAAGCATACCAAAATATTTTGATCTAACTGTAATATTATTTTTAATAGCGGTATTCATTTTTTTCTCCTATTCCGTCACACCCGACAGATTGATAAATTTCTCGCTCCGGCTGGTTTCCTGACTTGCGTTTCAACGCGCTTCCCGACCTTCCCAGCTATCGCCAGTGGTTTTTCCGGTGCGCTCTCCGCATACAGTCGCGGGGGCGGTTGCAGCTTTAAATCCCGATATACGGTTGACCCTTACTGCATTCCCATTCAATCCCCAATAGCTTTGCTATTTTATGGGGAACCTTTGCACATCCCTTCAGACCACTTAACCTTTAAGACGTCAAGTCAATTCAAGATATGTAAAAAAATAATTAGAGGTTTTAGTAGCTAAATACCTATAAAGTTATTAGACAACCCAACAATATATGGTATAATAAACAAATTCGGGAACGAGATCGTGTAATTGTGATTACAGGACGTGTAATAATTGAAAACTAGGATCATAATATCAAATGTTAGGTAGATTTTGCGATTTTCACGCTTAAGATTAAACGGCTTCAAAAGCTTCGTTGATCCAGTTGACCTATTAATTACTGATGGCCTTACTGGCGTGGTTGGACCGAATGGTTGTGGAAAGTCAAATTTATTAGAGGCTTTAAGATGGGTTATGGGTGAAAATCGCCCAAAATCTATGCGCGGTAGCGGAATGGAAGACGTTATTTTTGCTGGAGCAGCGACAAGACCAGCACGTAATTTTGCGGAAGTATCTATACATATTGATAANAGTAAAAGAGAGGCTCCCTCTGCATTTAACAATCAAGACTCTTTAGAAATTATNAGACGTATCACNCGCGATGCCGGATCTGCCTACAAATCTAATGGAAAAGATATAAGAGCACGGGATATTCAAATGTTGTTCGCGGATGCCTCAACAGGATCACATTCCCCAGCACTTGTTAGACAGGGGCAAATAGCAGAGTTAATAAATGCCAAGCCAAAATCTCGTCGGAGGATACTCGAAGAAGCAGCAGGAATATCAGGACTGTATCAAAGGAGACACGAGGCTGAATTGAAACTCAATGCTTCTGAAACAAATCTTTCAAGAGTAGAAGATGTTCTCGAACAATTGAACAATCAACTAACAACACTTGCTCGGCAAGCCAAGCAAGCGATAAGATACAGAGATATAAATGAACAACTTAGAAAGTTTGAAGGAATTCTATTATATGGACTTTGGAAAGAAGCTGAGGAAGCCCTAAGAGAGGCAAGTCAAAAATTAACCGAATGCTTAAAAGAAGAAGCTGTTTTACAATCCAAGGCAATGGAAACTCAAAAATTAAGGGAAAATGCGGAAACAAAACTACCCCCAATGAGAGAAGAGCAAGCAAATTCAGCAGCTCTTTTTCAACGCTTAAAAATCCAAAAAGACTCAATTAAAACCGAAGAAGAAAGAGCAGAACAAAATATTGAAACATTAAGAGCAACAATCACGCAATTAGAATTTGATACAAACCGTGAAAATATGCTTCATAAAGATGCAAAAGATACTCTTTCAAAGTTAACCAGCGAACAAGGTAAGCTTAATCATGAATTCAGCGATTTTGGCGAAAGATTAGTAAAAGCAGAAAAAGAAGCAAGAAGTGCTGCGGACATTCTTAGCAATGAGGAAGCAAAGTTCGATGAAAAAAATGAAGATATTGCACGTCTCTCTGCAAAACATCAATCCATGCTGAGGCTTTTAAACGATGCTGAAGAAACCTCAAAAAGGAACGAAAGAGAAAGTTCTAAATTACTAGGATCAATCGATATATCTGAAAAAGCTCTGAAAGAGGCTAACTTAAACTTTTCTCAATGTCAGAAAAATCAAGAAAGAATAGCCAATAAGGTAAAAATTGCTGAAGAAGCACTCGTCACCGCAGAACTAAACCGCGCTGAGATACAAACGCGAGAAGCAATTGCTCGAGCCGAAATGTCTGAAGCAGAAGGATCAGTTGCAACCTTAAGAGCAGAGGTCACAACTCTTGAAAGAATGCTTGAGCGCGAAACTGATGAACAAGAGCGACTTTTAGATACAATTCAGGTACAAGATGGATTTGAAACTGCATTGGGCGCAGCATTATCAGATGATTTAAGCCTACCCGAAGTAACTCGCTTTGGATTGAGCGGTTGGTTCATGCTTCCAGATTACAAAACAGGACCCAAGCTACCAAAAGGCATAAAAGCTCTTAATGAATTCGTTAAAGCGCCAAAAGTACTAAGTAGACGAATTTCACAAATTGGAATAGTTGATCAAAACAATGGGCACAAATTCCAAAGACTATTGGAGCCTGGGCAAAGGCTAGTTTCTATAGAGGGAGATCTATGGCGTTGGGACGGATATGTTGCACATTCAGACGACGCCCCCGGGTCTACAGCTCTAAGATTAAAGCAAATTAATAGATTAACNTTTCTAAAGCAAGATTTGGAAGAAGCCACATCTTTGGCAGATGGGTCACATAAAGCGCATGAATTGCTATACAAAGAACTGGTTTCAGCAACCAACACAGATAAAAATGCAAGAGAAGATAGACGTCAAGCTGACAATGAGTTAACGGAAAATAATCGAAGTTTATCTCGAAGTGAATCAGATCGTGATATTGCTTCAGGTAAATTAGATAATTTAAGACTGGCGTTATCTAGGCATCAAGAAGCTTCAAATGATAGCCAGTTGGAAATAAAAGAANCTACAAAGTCGTTAAAAAAATTAGAAAATTTAGAGCAAGCAAGAAGCGACTTAGAAGCTCTGAAATCATCCGTAGAAACCGCAAGAATTACAATGTTGACTAACAGGTCAAATCACGACGACATCCGTCGTGAAGGAGAGNCAAGAAATAAAAGGCTGGTTGANATAAAGGAAGAGCTAAATAGCTGGACTCAAAGATTAATAAACTCTGAAGAGCGGATTAAAGCCTTAACATTACGAAAAACAGAAACAGACGACGAATTAATTAAGGCAGAAAATTCTCCCAAACAGATAATCGAAAAGGCTAGAAAACTAGAGGATCAATTAATAATTGCTGAACAAAATTTTAATGAAAAAAGNAATCTTCTTATAACTAGTGAAAATAATTTACGTGATATCGAAAATGTTGAAAGAAAAACAGAGCGTCAAGCGTCAGAAGCGAGAGAGGCGCGTGCTCGTGCAGAAGCATTAAACGAAGGCGCTGAAAGTATTTTAAATGCCGCTCGAGAAAGAATTAAAGATGAATTAAACTTCACACCCGAAGAATTACTTAACAAATTAGAAATTGATACAGAAAATCTTCCCCTAGCTGAGAAAACAGAGATTGATGTACAACGCCTGAAAAGACAGCGAGAGTCCTTGGGAGCGGTTAACCTTAGAGCAGAGGAAGATGCAAATGAAGTAAGGGGCGAATTTGAAACATTGCACGATGAAAGCTCNGACCTGAAAGAAGCAATTAATAAATTAAGAAATGGTATTGCTAGTTTAAATTCAGAAGGGAGAGAAAGATTACTTACCGCATTTGATGAAGTTAATAAGAATTTTGGAGTACTTTTTAAACATTTATTTGGTGGTGGTGAAGCTAGTTTACTCTTAGTAGAAAGTGATGATCCACTCGAAGCAGGTCTGGAAATAATGTGCCAACCACCTGGAAAAAAATTAAGTACTTTATCTTTATTGTCTGGTGGAGAACAAACCTTAACAGCNCTATCTCTAATTTTTGCTGTATTTCTTGCAAATCCCTCACCCATTTGCGTTTTAGATGAAGTTGACGCTCCCTTAGATGATGCAAATGTTACCCGCTTTTGCGATCTTCTCGATGAAATGACCAGACGAACTGATACGCGCTTTCTTATAATCACTCACCATGCAGTGACAATGGCTCGAATGGATCGCCTTTTTGGAGTAACGATGGCNGAGCCAGGCGTAAGTCAATTAGTATCTGTCGATCTACAAAATGCTGAAAGGCTTGTAGCCTAAAAATTTACTTTCAAATTACAGTTAATAATTAACATCAAATTCTAAAGCGCGAACTTGATTGAATACACCAGTACTTAACAAGATATTTCTAATTNCATTAGTTATGGGAGTATCTAAATAAAGCAAAGCAATCGCCTCACCCCCTACTCTAGAACGACCTAACGTGAAATTAGCAATATTTACACCATTTTCAGCCATTGTCTTACCCAAAANCCCAATAATACCTGGAGTATCTACATTCGTCGTATATAACATATGTTGCCCAACTTCAGCATCAATATTAATNCCTTTGATTTGAATAAATCGAGGCTTATCATCNCTGAAAACAGTTCCCGCAACTGATCTTTCCATTGTTTCAGTCACAACAGTTACCTTAATATATGCCGCAAACACCCCACTCTTGTCTTGTGTAGTTGTTGAGATCTTAATACCTCGATCTTTTGCAACTATGGGAGCTGAAACCAAATTAACATCTGGGTTAGACGTACGCATTATTCCTGCTATGACTGAGCAATTAAGTGCCTCTAGGTTCATTGAAGAGACTGATCCATCATACAAAATATTTATCGCTTTAATCGGCTCTTGCGTAAGCTGACCCACGAATGTTCCTAAATGTCCTGCTAACAATAACCAAGGTGTCATTATTTTTGCTTCCTCAGCAGTTATAGAGGGCATATTAAGCGCATTAACGACTGCGCCGTTTATTAAGTAATCACTTATTTGTTCAGCAACTTGGATAGCTACATTTTCTTGAGCTTCTTTTGTGGCGGCACCTAAGTGTGGTGTGCAAATNACATTAGGTAAATTAAATAATGGACTTTCAATCGCTGGTTCAGTCAAAAATACATCAAAAGCAGCACCCGCAACACGCCCTTCTTTTATGGCCTCGGCCAAAGCCAGTTCATCTACCAAGCCACCTCTAGCGCAATTTATTATTCTTACCCCGGGTTTTAATTTATCAATATTTTCCTTATTAAGGATATTTCGAGTTTGATCGGTCAGCGGAACATGTAGGGTGATAAAATCTGCTTCTTGTAATAACTCTTCTAATTCCACTTTTCTTATGCTTAGATTTTTGGCTTTCTCTTCACTTAAATAAGGGTCATAAGCTATAACTTTCATTTTTAAAGCCCTAGCCCTTTCGCAAACAACACCTCCAATATTACCTGCCCCTATAACACCGATTATTTTATTAGTAAGCTCGACTCCCATAAACTTTGACTTTTCCCATTTGCCTGCGTGTGTTGATCTATTTGCAGCAGGTATCTGTCTAGCAACAGCAAACATCATTGCGATAGCGTGCTCAGCAGTAGTTATCATATTACCAAGTGGCGTATTCATCACGATTACTCCCTTTTTAGAGGCAGCAACCTTATCAATATTATCAATACCTATCCCAGCACGGCCGATAACCTTTAATTTGTCTGCACGTTTAAGTATGTTTGGTGTTACTTTTGTTGCTGAGCGAATTGCCAATCCATCATAATCCCCAATCCGCTCAGCTAATTGTTTTTTATCTTTGCCCAATTCCGGTTCAAAATCTACTTGGATGCCTCTGTCTTGAAAAACCTTCAGAGCTGAAGGACTCAAATTGTCTGATACTAAAACTTTAGGTTTCATTGTTCATACTTTCTATAAAATAATTTTTTGATTAAATTTGTTTTTAGGATGAATTCAACAAACTGATTTCTGATTCAAAAGCCCACTTAATCCAGGGCATTAAAGACTCGACATCACGAGTTTCAACAGTACCACCACACCAGATTCTTAAACCAGGAGGAGCATCACGGTATGACTTAATATCAAAAGCTACGCCTTCACTCTCCAATCTAAAACAAACATTGTTAGCAAATTCATTTGGGTTTTCTATACGACGATCATTGAAGACTAAACAAACCGAAGTGTTGGACCTTGTGTCTAAACGCGATGAAAGGTTACTTACCCAATCGTGTTCATCTATAAAATTGAAAATGACTTTAGCATTCTTATCACAACGATTAATCATAGCACTCAGACCGCCAATGGAACGCAACCAGGACAAAGAAAAAAGATAATCTTCTACCGCTAACATTGAAGGGGTGTTAATGGTTGCACCCAAAAATATATCTTGGTTCAGCTTGCCATTTTTTGTTAACCTAAATAACTTTGGCATCGGCCAAGGAGGTTTGTAAGTTTCCAATCGATGTACGGCTTTTGGACTTAGAACCAGCATACCGTGGGCTGCTTCTCCCCCCATTACTTTTTGCCAGCTAAAGGTTGTCGCATCCAACTTTTCCCACGGCAAATCAACTGCGAAAGCTGCCGATGTAGCGTCACAAATAGTTAAACCTTTTCTTTCACTTGGAATGAAGGCTGAGTCTGGAACTCTAACACCTGATGTTGTTCCGTTCCATGTGAAAACAACATCGCTATTNAAGTTCACATCATCCAAATTGGGTAAAAAGCCATATTCTGCATTCATAACCTTCGGTGATAATTGAAGCTGTGAAACAACATCTGTGGCCCAACCTTTACCAAAACTCTCCCAAACCANTATAGTTATTTCGTTTGGGCCNAGTAGAGACCATAGGGCCATTTCAACTGCTCCTGTGTCTGAAGCTGGAACAATTCCTATTTTGTAATCTAAAGGTATCTTAAGTAAAGATCGCGTCTCTTCAATAGCATTGGTCAACTTTTGACGACCGATTGCGGCCCGATGAGATCTTCCTAAAGGTGCATNAAAAAGTTTTGAAAGTTGCCAGTTTGGAGGTTTAGCGCAAGGACCTGATGAAAAATGCGGGTTCTCCGGCCGCAGTTCCGGTCTTAAAAGTATAGTCATNTTGTATCCTCACAGATATATGCCCTTCGTTGGGGAAGGGTGTCCCATCAATGCGTCTAAGAATTGTTTTTACTAAATGCAAGAAAAATATTACATCATGTCCACAACAACTAAGTTAGGTAACTTTACGATGTATGCTGTAACACTCCTGTGTAATCCTTCCCAACCAATATTAACAAAAAAATTAATATCAAAATATTACAGCATTTTTGAGGGCAGTTCTTTAATTTGGTTAAGAGATGGGATTGCCGCAGAAATCAAAACAACTACATTTCCTCAGGAATTCTCAAAACATAGAATAAATTTACAAGAATTAAATATTGATAGTGTCTTACAAAAAGATGAAGCGAGAAAGAAAAAACTGTTGATTGCCGATATGGATAGCACCATTATTGAGCAGGAATGCTTAGATGAATTAGCAACAGAAGTTGGATACGAGGAAGAAATAAAAAAAATTACTAAAGCAGCAATGAACGGCGAAATAAACTTTGAGACCGCTTTAAGAGATCGAGTGTGTTATCTAAAAGGAGCCCCAATTAGTACCATTGCTAATGTCTTAACTAATCGCATAAGCATTTCTAGCGGGGCGCGAACATTATTAGCAACAATGAAAAAAAATAATGTATACACTGCNNTAATTTCTGGTGGGTTTACGCACTTTACCTCTCACATTGCTGCNGATCTAGGATTNGATAAACATATGGGAAACCAATTGGAAATATCTGATTCTAAACTAACTGGATCTGTAAAAGAGCCTATTTTGGGAAAGGAAGCTAAAGTTGAATTACTCGAATCATTATCTAAATCCTTAAAAGTATCTTATCAGCATATCATTTCAGTAGGAGATGGTGCTAACGATATTGGAATGCTAAAATTAGCCGGGTTAGGAGTGGCTTTGCATGCAAAACCCTTCGTTCAATCAGAAGCCAATACAATTATCAACCACTGTGATTTGACGGCATTATTATATTTACAAGGTTATCACTTTAATGATTTTATTTATTAGGCTTTTGGTGGCTTTATAATCCGCTAATCATTTATAATATGTACACTTTTAGAACAATCAATTTTAGGTTAACACAACATTCTAACTTTATGGAGGTAAGCTATGGTAGATATAGCTACACGAGTTCATAATAGAAAATGGAAAATCGATCCTATAATTCGATCGCTAATAGATACCGATTTTTATAAGTTATTAATGTGCCAATCTGTATTCAAAAATAAGAGAACGACAAAAGTAAAGTTTAGCTTAATAAATAGATCAAAAAATGTCCCTTTAGCCAANATAATTGATGAAGGAAGATTACGCGAGCAACTCGATCATGTGCGAACCTTAAAATTAAGTCGAGGGGAAAGTACTTGGCTACGAGGAAATACTTTCTACGGAAAACGACAAATGTTCAGATCAGATTTTATGGAATGGTTTGAAAAGCTAAAATTACCACCGTACAATTTAGAGCGTATTGGAGATCAATACGAACTTTCATTTGAAGGAAACTGGCCTGAAGTAATGTTCTGGGAGATTCCCGCTCTATCAATTATTATGGAGCTACGGAGTAGANCAGTATTAAGAGAGATGGGAAAATTTGAACTCCAAGTACTATATGCTAGAGCAATGACTAAGCTCTGGGAAAAAATTGGAGATTTAAAAAACCTAAATAACCTGTCCATAGCTGATTTTGGCACACGACGAAGACATTCGTTTCTCTGGCAAGATTGGTGCGTACAAGCAATGCAAGAAGGTCTTGGAAATAATTTTACAGGAACTTCTAATTGCTTAATTGCTATGAGGCGGGAAGTTGAAGCCATTGGCACCAACGCACATGAATTACCAATGGTATATGCAGCATTAGCACAAAATGANGGGGAATTGGCTCAAGCACCGTATAAAGTNTTTCAAGACTGGCAAGAAGAACACGATGGAAACCTTTTGATTTTATTACCAGATACTTATGGATCCAAAAAATTCCTAACTGATGCACCAGAGTGGATGAATAAATGGACTGGCATTCGAGTAGATTCTGGAGACCCAAGTACTGGCGCAAAACTTGCTATTGATTGGTGGAAAACTCGTGGCGAGAATCCAAAAGATAAGTTACTCATTTTCTCCGATGGTTTAGATGTACCTAAAATTATCGAGTTAAATAATAAATTTAGCAAGCAAACAAAAGTGGCTTTTGGGTGGGGTACTCTAATGACCAATGATTTTAGAGGCCTTGTAAATGATAGCTCTTTGGATCCATTTTCATTAGTCTGTAAGGCCATAAGTGCGGACNAAAATCAAACAGTGAAGTTGTCTGATAATCCAAATAAAATAATGGGACCAAAAGATGAGGTTGCTCGTTACAAAAGCATATTTGGTGAAGGTAACCAANAAAAGATTGATTTAGTAGTTTGAAAGCAACCATTTTTAAAACGAGTCAACTACAAGATTTCTTTTACTTTACAGGTATGTTTGGTGATGCTAGGGAGCAACGTGTTAGACATAATAATTTGTCAGCATCACAAAACTTTTTATTTAAAGTAAAGTGGTCGCATAGCTCAGCTGGATAGAGCATCTGCCTTCTAAGCAGAGGGTCTCAGGTTCGAATCCTGATGCGATCACCACTTTAGCAACTTCTCAATGTTACTAATGAGTCCAAACCGTTCTTCTATTCGTGGCGAAATTATCACCATAACCACCATTTCTAATATTATGTTTTCGTTCTTGAGGTGGACAGACCAAAGCCTCTATTCCACATGACCCAGCATACTCAAGAGCGGCCTCTTTGGAATTAAATTTTAGCTTAACTTGTGAGTTCATATCTCCAGAAGAAGTCCAGCCCATTAGCGGGTCCAGTGACTTAGCCTCTGCAGGTAGAAACTCCAAGATCCAATCTCCCGACTTAGCTTGTCCCGATTGCATCGCATTTCGCGCGGGCTGATAAATTCTAGCTGACATAAATAATCCTCACATTATTATAATTCTCTAATATTAAATTAAAATTATTTTTCAAGAAAAAATTATTGGCTCANAAGCAATTTAGTTTAAATAATTAATATATCGTTTAAATCCAAACATAAGCTTGAAAAAAAATATTTTACACACACGTTAATAGAATAGATTGAAAGTCCTTATATGAACCAGATCAAAATCCCATCTCTTTCAAAAAAAAGTAATACAAAATTAGAGGGTGGAAAACAATTTTTAATGGAAACACCATTTGATGCGGCAGGTGATCAACCTACTGCTATTTCTGAATTGTTTGACGGTATCGCTCAGGGTGAGCAAACACAAGTTCTTTTAGGTGCTACAGGTACAGGTAAAACTTTTACAATGGCAAAAGTAATCGAAAAAACGCAGCGACCTGCTATAATTCTAGCGCCTAACAAGACATTAGCAGCGCAGCTTTATGGTGAGTTTAAGAGTTATTTTCCAAACAATTCAGTGGAATATTTTGTTAGTTTTTATGATTACTATCAGCCAGAGGCTTATGTGGCCCGCACAGACACTTATATAGAAAAAGAAAGCACCATTAATGAGCAAATTGATAGGATGCGTCACTCCGCAACCCGAGCTTTGCTTGAGCGTGATGATGTTATAATTGTAGCTTCTGTAAGTTGTATTTATGGAATTGGGTCAGTTGAAACTTATGGTACAATGATCCAAGAACTAGAAGTTAATCACAACTACGAACAACGCCAGATAATGGCTGATTTAGTTGCTCAGCAATATAAAAGAAATGATAATGCGTTTTCGCGAGGAACCTTCAGGGTCAGGGGAGATAGTTTAGAGATTTGGCCAGCTCATTTAGAAGATCGAGGTTGGCGGTTATCATTTTTTGGAGACGAATTAGAATCTATTATTGAATTTGACACGTTAACAGGAGCCAAAACGGCTCTCCTTGAAAAAATTCGAGTTTACGCAAATTCGCATTACGTCATCCCAAGACCTACCCAACAACAGGCTATAAAAAAGATACGCAAAGAATTGACAGAGCGTTTAAGATTTCTTGAAAAGGAGGGTAAGCTTCTGGAAGCCCAAAGGTTGGAACAGAGATGTAATTTTGACCTCGAAATGATAGAAGCCACCGGATCATGCTCTGGTATTGAAAACTATTCTCGTTATTTGACAGGTCGAGGCCCCGGAGAGCCACCGCCCACTCTTTTTGAATATATACCTGATCATGCATTAGTTTTTGCAGATGAAAGTCACGTTTCAATTCCACAAATAAATGGTATGTATAAAGGTGATTATCGACGTAAGTTTAATCTTTCTGAACATGGCTTTCGCTTACCATCGTGTATGGACAATAGACCTTTAAAATTCGAAGAATGGGATGCAATGCGGCCTCAAACAATCTGTGTTTCAGCAACGCCATCAAATTGGGAAATGGAACAAACTGAAGGTATATTTGCAGAACAAGTTATTAGACCCACTGGTCTTCTAGATCCACCAGTAGAAATTAGACCGGTAGAAATGCAAGTTGATGATTTGCTCGAAGAAGTCAAAAAGGTGACAAGTAAAGGATTTCGTACTTTGGTCACCACCTTGACGAAACGAATGGCGGAGGATTTGACCGAATACATGCATGAGCAAGGCGTTAAAGTTCGGTATATGCATTCTGATATTGATACGCTTGAGAGGATTGAAATACTGAGAGACCTTAGACTTGGCGCTTTTGATGTATTAATCGGAATTAATTTATTGCGTGAAGGATTAGACATACCAGAGTGCGGTTTAGTTGCTATACTTGACGCTGACAAAGAGGGATTTTTAAGATCAGAAACCTCGCTCGTGCAAACAATAGGCCGTGCCGCTCGTAATTCTGAAGGTAGAGTCATAATGTATGCAGATCGAGTAACTGGGTCCATGGAACGCGCCTTGCAAGAAACTAACCGACGTAGAGAAAAACAACATCGTTACAATTTGGAGAATGACATAACTCCCGAAACCATAAAGAAAAATGTGCTGGATGTTCTTGAGGGTTTATATAAAGGGGACACTGATTTATCTCGGGTTACTGCAACCGTTAACAAGCCGTTAGTGGGAGCTAATTTATCAAAACATCTAGAGACATTAAAAACAGAAATGCTAGAAGCTGCGGAAAACCTTGAATTTGAAGAAGCTGCACGAATTAGAGATGAAGTAAGACGTTTAGAAACAGTTGAGCTCGCGATATCTAATGATCCTTTAGCACGCCAATCAGCCATTGACGCCGAAGTTCAAAAGTCACAAAAAATTAAAGGGCGCTCTCAAGCAGGAAGAGCTGGAACTATTAATATAAAAGGGAAATCTCAAAGAAATTCAAAATTATAATTCGCAGGCAATCGACTAAGGTCTTTATTGCATTGCCTTTAATTAATGTTTCTTATGGCACTCAATAAAGATTAAAGGTCTCTTCGAATTGTCTAATAATAGTTTAGCTGCATCTAACACACAATTAGGTGGAAAACGAGCCTGGTTGATTTGGTCATTAGCGGCGATCGCTTTTGCATACGCCTTTCTTCATCGTGTTGCTCCAGGGGTTATGGTGCATGACCTTATGAGAGATTTCGCAATAAGCGGGACAATGTTAGGTACTCTATCTGCATTGTATTTTTATCCTTATTTTATTCTCCAAATTCCTTTGGGAGCTTTGCTAGACACTCTTGGAACAAGGTATTTATTATCGTCAGCACTATTTCTTGCCGCAATTGGCTCAGTTTTATTTGGATCAGCACAAACAATAGAAATGGCTTATCTTGGAAGATTTCTAATTGGTGTTGGATCAAGCGTTGGTTTTTTAGCTGCTCTTACTCTTGCAGGGAATTGGTTCCCCTCGAATAGATTCGCTCTGATCTCAGGGTTAACTATGCTAATTGCTATGATGGGAGCAATGTTAGGCCAAGGACCATTAGCGATATTCATTTCTAATTTTGGTTGGCGAGTAAGTCTCTGGTTTTTAAGTATTTTTGGTTTAATACTTGGCTTATTAGTTGTGTTAATCGTTAGAAACGCACCCAGAACGGCTAACAATTTACAAAGAACATCAAAGCCTTTTAAACAAATTATCCCAAATCTACGAAATGCTTCAAAGTCATTAGAAATGTGGAAAATAGCGTTTGTTGCAGCCACAATGAGTGCTCCAATGCTCACATTAGGTGGTTTATGGGGTACCCCATATTTAATGAGCGCCTATGAACTTGGAAGATCAGAAGCAGCATTTTTTACATCATTTATACTTTTTGGCTGGGCTTTTTCCGCACCTATATTCGGCTGGCTCTCAGATTTTTTGGGGCGTCGAAAGGTAATTTTAGCTGGTGGTTCAGGCTTGTTAACTATAGCGTTGGGATTAATCGCCCTAATCCCTAATCCAACAATTCTTTTCACAATAATACTATTTACAATGGTTGGCGTGTCAGGCTCTGTAATGGTAAGTGCATTCGCGCTAATTAGAGAAGTAACTCCAAATAAATTTCAGGGTGCATCGATCGGTATTGTAAATGCCATGACAGTTGCCTCAGGAGCAATTTTACAACCCCTAATTGGCTTTATTCTAGATTTACGATGGAATGGGATTATGATAGACGGGGCAAGAATATTTACCCAAGTTGATTATAGGTTTTCATTCATGATCATATTTTTTACTTCGCTTTTGGGATTAATCGTAAGTCTTTCACTCAAAGAAAAAACTAAAACCGATTAGATAATATTGAAAAAGATAAAATTAAATAACAAAATAATCCTAATCATAATTTCGATATTTTTCTTGGTTGTCATATCAATGGGTTACCAAATCAATACCGATACAATACCAAAGAAAAATAACATAGCTTCATCAAAGGAAAAAAGGATGATCTCCGGAACCGTAAGTAAAATTAGAGATGGCGATACGATTGTTTTAGGTANCACGCCAATTAGGTTAAACGGATTGACTTGTGATGAGTTGGGCACACCTCTTGGAGATGAAGCAAAATTATTTTTACAAGAAAAAATTTCTTTGAAAGAAGCTACATGTACCTTGAATGGCTCAAAAAGTTATGATCGTGAGATTGGTAGATGTAAAACAAATACCGTAGGAGACATTGGATTACTTATGATCACTTCAGGGTTGTGCGGCAGATGCCCAAGATATGACCCAGAGAAAAAATATTTACCTGCTCAAAAGTCTGCTGGACCTTTTATGGGATTAATGCCTAATTATTGTAAGTAAGGTCAAATTCATAGGTTTCTTTTGGAAGCATCTAAGAATCTAATTAGTTTGAAAGATAAAGTTGTAGAATTCTGCAACTCAAGAGAAGATATATTAAGATTTAGTGGCAGCATTCCCAAGAATTTGAGATGCCATGTAAATCCACCACAAAAGCAACCTGTACAAAAACTCGTAGGGAAAATTGGTCCATCGGAATTTTTAAAGACTAAGGACATTCTGGAAAGTATAATAAGGGCAAATTATCAGTTAAAATGGAATACGACATACTCTGAAAATGAGGTGGGTACAGACTTCATAAAAAGATATGGATGGTTCGATTTAATTGGCCCAAATGGTCCTTTCCATATGGAGGGTATCCGAATAATGATAGGTTATTGGGGAGCAAATCTCGATTATCAAATGCATTGGCACGAAGCCGAAGAGGCATACGTACCTATTGCTGGTTCAGCATTATTTTGGTCAGAACATAATGGAACCAAGATGGCTGGAGTTGGAGATATTGTAATCCATAAGTCAAACGAAAAGCATTGGACAAAAATGACCAATGGCTTTCTCCTAGCATTGGCTATTTGGAAAGGAACTAATCTAAGTNTAAATCCAAAGATTTCTTCTCGAGATGGCACCAAAATACACGAGGTAAAGGAAAAAAAAGATTAAGGGAATTAAGAAATATCTCCACCATTTTCAAGCCAATCTCGGCAATCTGGNCTCAGAATCTTATCACATGCCAAATCGTAAAGCATTAATTCATCTTGAGATAGTATATCTTTCCATCGACCATTTATTCCCCTATTAATGAATGTCTTTGCACCACCTTGCCAACTTGCACCAGCATCAGGAACNTAGGTTTCTGCAGCTTCTCGCATCGCTTTAATAGATATTTTTTTTTCAACATCATTTATTCGATCCNACGTAACTTCAATATTTAAAAAATTTGCTATTTTTTCTATCGAAGCCTTAATATCTTTTTTCATATCGGCATAATTCATAAAAAGAATGTTGGGCAAATGACGATAATTCCACCATGATTGAACTCCTTGCANATGTGACCAAANGGGGTATCCGTCACTTTCCCAATCAAACCATCCTTTAGTGCACCAATCTCTCCAATATGTATGGAAATCCTCTGGTGGATGAGGAAACTTGTCACCAATTAGCTCAGGTGAATTATTCATCATGTCATAAACTTCTGGGATATAATTTAAATGGTGATTCCACAAAGACAANGCAACATCTCTTCCATCACGACTTACATATATATATTTGATCTCTGGNAAAAAGTGCAAGGCATCTAAAGGCAAATGAGTTTTTATTACCCTTCGATGTTTTTGGCCATTTAACTCCTTCAAAACCACATCAATAGGAAAATCAGTGGAGTCCAGCCAGGGGCTAAATTCAGTTACATTTTTTGGGAAATTTTGATCTGGAAATAAAAGATTTACGACCAAAGCTTGAGTCCAAGTGGTGCCAGCTTTNAAAGTTGTNGCAATAACGATATCATNNTCCCGCGGTTTAAAATCTACCCAACGCTCACTATCTATATGATGGTTTTGAAAAATTAAATTCTTACTAGGATATTTCATTGCTTCTCCAAACATAAAAAAAATCAGTTAAAGCCTACATCAAAATAATTAAAATACTCAATATAATTCCAAACTTATTTACTCTTCCAATAAATCTTTGATATGCTGTTTCGAATTTTTTGCGATATAATCCATAAATAACCGTACTTTAGGTTCTTGTAATTTTCGATGCGGATAAAGACATCCAAAAGTTGATGATAAGGGTGGCGAATCTTCTAAAATTTTTACTAAAGAACCAGATTTTAGATATTTAGCCACTTCAAATCTTGGCCTATTTACAATACCACGTCCAGCCAAAGCCCAAGTAGTTAATAGATCGCCGTCATCCGTATCATAAGCACCTTTAGCAAAAACTTTCTGAGGCAGCCCATCAACTAACAAGGTCCAGTAATACTCCTTACTTCCTGGAAATCTTAACAAAAGACAATTGTGTGCATCACTTTTTAAGCACGCTGGAGTTTTTGGGACACCTTTGCTTTTTAGATATTCAGGAGAAGCACATAAAACTCTTTCACATTGTAAAATGCTTCTTAATTTCATGGTACTGTCTTCTAACACACCCAAAAAGAATTCTAAGTCAGCACGCTCTTCCAAAAAATCCGTCTTGCGATCAGTCAATCGAAGACGTATTTCGATTTCNGGATACAAATCATTAAAAGCTGGAATTAATGGACCAATAATTCGCCTACCCAAACCTAATGGAGCTAGAGCACGTATCTCACCCCTTGGTTTTCCNGCAAAACCTGCAATTGCAGCCTCAGCACTTTCTACCGACTCAATTATCTTTTCTGCATGTTCGTAGAATAATCTTCCTGTCTCAGTTAACGCCAATTTCCGAGTGGTTCTATTAAATAATCTTACACCTAATCTTCTCTCAAGTTCTTTAATACGATTAGATGCCACAGCNGGCGTCAATCGTTGATCTCTCCCAGCAGCCGTAATCGATCCNAGCTCAACCACACGAAGAAATACTTTNACTGAGTCGACATATGGCATTTTACTCTCAATTACTTTCAATTATTTTTTGACAGTGAAGGCTTATTTTATATATTTTTCAAGAGATAAAATATATGTATTATNAAATCAAACATGGAGATCTTGAATGTATGAGTATGCTATAATTTGGGAATGGCTTAGCTTTGCTGTAAGATGGATTCATGTTATCACAGCCATTGCTTGGATAGGCTCATCCTTCTATTTTATAGCTTTGGATTTAAGCNTNCAAAAAANAGCAAATCTACCTGATGGAGTTTCTGGTGAGGAGTGGCAAGTACACGGTGGTGGCTTCTATCATATTCAAAAATATTTAGTGGCTCCAAAAGAACTNCCAGCTCATCTNACCTGGTTTAAGTGGGAAAGTTACGCCACATGGCTATCTGGCTTCGCATTAATGTGTATAATTTATTACGTTGGAGCAGACCTATATTTAATCGATAAAAATTTATGGGATATCGAACCCTGGTTAGCCATAACTGTCTCTGTAGGCTCCATAATTATTTCATATTTAATTTATGATTTTTTATGTAGGTCAAAATTGGGCGACAAGCCCACATTACTAATGTTGTTATTATATCTAATTCTAATATTTGCTGCTTGGGGTTATACTCAAATATTTACAGGGAGAGCGGCCTTTTTACATCTTGGTGCGATTACAGCCACTATAATGTCCTGTAACGTGTTTATGGTTATTATTCCCAACCAAAAAATCGTAGTAGCCGATTTAATCGCAAATAAAACACCAGACCCAAAGTATGGTAAAATTGCAAAATTACGTTCAACTCATAATAATTATTTAACCCTCCCTGTTATATTTCTTATGCTATCAAATCATTATCCTCTCGCTTTTGCGACAGAATACAATTGGATTATTGCAAGCATGGTTTTCTTAATGGGAGTCACAATAAGGCATTATTTTAATACAATGCATGCTCGAGCAGGAAAACCAACTTGGACTTGGGCAATTACTATAATTATATTTCTTATTATAATGTGGTTATCAACTGTTCCAAATGTGCTTAGCAATAAAAAGACTCAAATACCCACTGCCTTAGAGCCTCTAAGAACATCACAAAAATTTGAAAGCGTGGAAAGCATTATAATTAGTCGTTGTTCAATGTGCCATGCCTCGGAACCAGTTTATCCAAATATTCATATAGCACCCAACAATGTTTTGCTAGAAACAGAGGAACAAATCATCCAAAACGCTAGAGGTATTTATCTTCATGCAGGCCGTAGCAACGCTATGCCGCCAGCAAATGTGACTTGGATGGAAGAAGATGAACGAACTTTACTGGTTCAATGGTACGAAGAAGCATTGTAAAATAATTAGTAGAAAATTACTTCAATTCGACTTCAACAAATGACATCGGTTCATTTGAGTTATTTATCACATTATGCTCCACACCTTCAGATCTTCTATAAGCCGTACCAGCTGGAACTAAAACTTCACGCGTAGTCTCAATTTCTTCTAATAACATATTACAATCACTGACAGCCGTAATAACATAATCAAACTCATGCTTATGCCAACCAGTTTCTGAACCAGCTTCAAAATCAAATCTAGTTACTCGAACCCTGTCATCTTCAATTAACAATGACGCTTCAGCTTTAGCTCTTTTCATGTTCAATCCTTTTTAATTTACACTGAAAATATTATTGAATAATAATTTTTGAATAGCTACTCCAATTTGTAAGTTTATTGAAATCGGGAAGGAAAACCGTTTGACTTACAGTCATCTGCTTTAATGAATCCGACAAAGTTCGTTTAACTTCCATCACTTTAATATCATCTTTGAACGCTTTGGTGTTGAGTTCTCGCTCTGATACTATTTCTGTCGTCAGGCTATCTGCAAGCTCTCCTCCTGAGAAAGGAAAGGACAAGCCATTCGGCCGCCCACGAAACATAAATTCGTGATGCTCTCCATGATGATCTATCCAAATCATCTCAAAAATCAGATCTTTTGCCTTAGCAGATATCACATATTGACCATCTAATGGGGTTGAGCCTTGTTCATAAACACAAGATCCCTTTATCAACGCCCATTTCCCCAAAAAGCTTTCAAATCGCATAAATACCAACCATTTTAAATGAGAGTAATATTATAAATCTTTAGATAAATAAACTGCACTTCACACTAAATTATACTAAACTCCAATATCTTTAAGGTTCAAATTGAAAATAAATTTCTAAATTATTTCATTGAGAACTTGAATTTCATTTGAATATGATCCCAATATCCAACCAAATATAACCAAATATAGGTCAAGATGAAGAATTATTATAAAAACTATGTTGATGGCGATTGGATCGATGGAGGTTCAGGTGTTATAGCAGTCGACAATCCAGCCAACGGCGAGCACCTAGCTGATCAAGCCTGTGCTGATTTCAATGACATTGATAAAGCAGTGAAAGCTGCAAAAAGGGTTCACAAAGAAGGTCTGTTAACCGCTATGCGTCCTGTTGAAAGGGGTAGAATGGTTAAAAAGATGGGAGAATTTCTTCTTCAAAATGCTCCTATGATATCCAAAGAGTTAACTTTGGAGGCTGGCAAACCTTTATGGGAATCTGAGATTGAAGTTAGAGGTGCTGCTCGATACTTTGAATATTACGGTAACCAGGCAGAAACAATTGAAGGTAAATCAATACCGCTTGGTGAGAACTATTATGATTTTACAGCTTATGAACCATATGGAGTTTCCGCTCAGATTATACCTTGGAACTTTCCCTTTGAAATGACCTCGAGATCTTTATCTGCCGGACTAACAACCGGGAACTCTTGCGTCGTTAAAACAGCAGAAAATGACCCTATAACCCAATACTGGTTTGCTAAGGCGGCCGAATACGCCGGTTTTCCAGCTGGTTCTGTTAATTTACTCTGCGGCTTGGGCAAAGAAGCTGGAGTTGCACTTTCATCTCATCCTGAAGTAAATCAAATTGTGTTCACAGGATCGGTTGCTACNGGCTCAGCAATAGCAGGGGAAGCCGCTAAAAATATCGTTCCGTGTACGTTAGAGTTAGGAGGAAAATCTGCTGCTATTGTTTACGATGATGCGGATTTGGATAATTTACTAAATTCTTTAAGATGGGGGATATTTTATAACGCCGGCCAGGTTTGTTCTGCTATGAGCAGAATAATTGTTCCAAAGAAACTTCATGACGAAATTTCAGAGAGGGCCGGCGAATTAGCAAAATCTTTATCTGTTGGCCCAGGCTCAGAGCGAAAAGAATTTGGTAATAATATGGGATCATTAATATCTGAGTTACAAAGAGACCGGGCACTAACACTTTGCCAAAAAGCTCAAAGTGAAGGAGCATCAACTGTCACTGGTGGACACAAATTAAATCGTCCAGGCTGGTTCTTAGAACCCACCATATTTAATAATGTTACTCCCGACATGGAGATAGCTCAAACCGAAGTTTTTGGACCAGTCTTGTCAATAATTCCGTATGAAACAGATGAACAAGCGCTCGATATAGCAAATGGCACAGATTATGGTTTGGTTTCTGGAGTTTTCACAAAAGATTTAGACCGGGCAATGGTTTCTGCTCAAAAAATGCGTGCAGGCCAGGTTTTTATAAATGAATGGTTTGCAGGCGGGGTTGAAACACCTTTTGGCGGATATGGTAAATCTGGTTATGGACGAGAAAAAGGCCGAGAAGCACTTTGGAATTATATTCAAACCAAGAATATAGCCATCAGGCTTGGTAAAGGTGCGGCTGGTCGGGCTTAAATTGAAACAATTAAATAAAGGTAAACTATCTGATGAAAAATAAATTCGAATTAGGTCTTGAGAAAAGAAAAGAAACATTAGGTGCAAAATATGTAGAAGAAAATCTTGCGTTAGCCGATGCCTTTACTAAACCTTTTCAAGAAGCAATGACCGAATGGTGCTGGGGATTTGGATGGGGAGATGAAACAATTGATAAGAAAACCCGATCAATGATGAATCTGGCTATGATTGGTGCATTAGGAAAAATGCATGAATGGGAAATCCATTGTAACGGTGCTATAAAAAATGGAGTGTCCTTGGAAGAAATTAGAGCAATCATTCATGTGGTTGCCATCTATTGTGGGGTTCCACAATCATTGGAATGTTTTCGAGTAGCTCGAAAGGTTTTAGAAGAACATAAGTTATTGTGAAAGATAATCTTAAAAACTTAAAAACTCACGAACGCTGTGTTCAAATTCTATAGGTTTTTCTACATGGACCCAGTGTCCTGCGCCGCCAATTCTTTTAACTCTCAGATCTGAAAATTTTTTTCGCATTATCAAAATATTATTTGGCGAAACATAGGTTGAATTTTCTCCAACTATCAATAAAGTTTCACCATTGAATACTTGATTTGAACTTGGAAAATTTAATATTTTTTCCATATTTTTCTCTAGACTTGTTAAATTTAGGTCCCATGTTGTATGAGATTCAAATTTCAAATTCTGAAGCAAGAAATCTCGAACTTCTTTTTCCTCAATGAATGACGCAAGAACATTATCCGCATCTCTTCTAGAGTTAACAAGTTTCAAATCAATACTTTGTAAAGCTTTAACAATGTCTATTTGAGAATGATTGTAGTTGATTGGCGCAATATCAACTACAATTAGTTTTGCCACTATTTTTGGGTTCTGTAATGCTAAGTACATAAAAGCTTTACCGCCCATGGAGTGACCCAAGATACTACAATAGCCTCCAAAGGATTTTATTACTTTTTCCAGATCATCAGCCATTACTTCATAATTATGATCTGGATGCGAACTACTATTTCCATGATTGCGCATATCAACTGAGATTACATACCATTCATCTGATAAGCGCCGAGACATTACACCCCAATTTTTGGCAGAACCAAACAACCCATGTGCGATTATCAGTGGGGGGTTTTTTGGATCTCCCACTTTGATAATATTTAACATAACGTTTTCTTAATTCTTGTATTTTGAGATCAAATTTTCTAATTCGACGATCAAATTCTTACGTAATATCGTCTTCTGAGCAGGTTGTGATTTCCATTCCTCATTAGTAGTCATCTCAGAAGCAAGTTTAGCTCCTAAGTATAGGTCTTTTATTAATACCTCACCTTTTTCTAGCTCATTTTCTCCTTCGATAATCGCAATGGGACTATTGCGTATATCAGCATATTTCAATTGATTTCCAAAGTTCTTAGGATTCCCCATATAAACTTCAGATCTTATGCCTGCTCTCCTTAATTCTACAGCCATCGATTGATAATCATTTAATCTATCACGATCCATAACGGTAATAATGACTGGACCTTGCTCTGTAATCTTAGAAGATTTCCGACTTTCTAATGCAGCAAGTAACCTATCTACTCCAATAGACATCCCAGTAGCCGGAACCTCTTGCCCAGTAAACCGCTTTACCAGATCATCATATCGACCTCCCCCTGCGACAGAGCCAAATCGCCTTGTTAATCCTTTTTCATCAACTATGTCAAAAGTTAATTCCGCCTCAAGAACTGGACCAGTATAATACCCAAGTCCTCTTACAACAGAAGGATCGATTAAGACACGATCAACCCCATAACCCTGTGCTTCAGTACTTTCGGCGATCTTTTCAAGATCCGAAACACCTTGCTCTCCTATTTTAGAACCAGTTACCAAATATGATAAATTCTTGAGTGTCTGCTGATTAGTCTCAGATTTTGCCTCTAAAAACTGCAAAATCAGAGATAGTTGGCTATCAGATAAATTTGCACCGTCTGTATAATCACCACTTTCATCCTTTCGTCCTTTTCCCAATAGATCCTTAACACCTGAAATGCCGAGCCGGTCCAATTTATCTATTGCCCTTAAAACAATTCCTCGCTGTTCAGAAAATTTCTGCAAATCATTTGATTCAAATATACCTATTTTTTCCAAAACACCGTTAAGAACTTTTCGATTATTTACTTTAATTATGTAATCACCCCGATTAATTCCAGTAGCCTCTAATGAATCTGAAAGCATTAAACACATTTCAGCATCNGCAATCATATGAGAAGATCCGACAGTATCAGCGTCACATTGATAAAATTGTCGGAAACGGCCAGGACCAGGCTTTTCATTCCGCCAAACCGGACCCATACAATAACGTCTATATGGGCTGGGTAGTTGATTTCGATGTTGCGCATAAACTCTCGCCAACGGAGCTGTTAGATCATAGCGCAAAGCTAACCAGCTATCTTCTTCCTGCCATGCAAAAACTCCTTCATTTGGCCTATCAATATCGGGTAAAAATTTTCCCAAAGCATCAACATTTTCTATAGCACTAGTCTCCAGAGGCTCAAAACCATACATATGATAAACTTCCATTATTTTTTGAAGCATCGAGTTACGAANCCTAATCTCACTACCAAAATAATCTCTAAATCCTTTGGGTGTCTCAGCCTTTGGCTTCANATTTTTTACTTTTTTTTGCTTAGACATTCTNTTGCCAATTTGTTGTTATCATTAACGTCCTAAACCAAGGCCATGAAAGGAGCAAGGTTTCCGACATCAAAGCCTAGTAATTAATATAGTTCTACCTTATCATTTAAAATCAATAAGAACTGCAAAAAAAATGAAATATAATAAAACAAAAACTATAGAAGAATATGTTGCTCATCTACAATTNNTGGTNGACGACTTNAACGCTGTGGTNANTGGNCAAAATANAGAAATTTCAAATTTAAAACAAAAAATTGAGTTCTTATTGTCTCGCGAAGCTGAAAGAGAATATACTGATCAAAATTCTGTAATAATTTCCGATAGCAAACCACCTCATTGGTAACAGACTATTCAGTAAGTAGCCGCTAAATTAATTTAAAAGTCTTTAACCTCAACCACTCCACCCAACGACTTTAAAGCACCTTTTGTTTCAGGAGTGACAGGAAATTTTCCATTTAACAACATTTCAACATCTCCTGGCAAACTGGGGTGCATTAAAATTAACCTCACAGGGCCAACGGCTTTACTGTTAATTCCTGACTTTGCCCTTTCCAACACTGACGCAACGGATGGTAAGACCTCACTCTCATTAACATAGACGCTTAAGCCTGCTAATGCCCCTCCAGATATAACCTTGTCAACATGTTGAACCGAACGCGCTAAAATCTTTAATTGACCACTTTCTAAATTCGCATCAACAGTCAAAACTATATTATCTCCAGGTTCCAAGAATTCTCTCGACGCCTCTAAAACATCGGAAAACATTGTAACCTCATATATTGCCGAGGGATCAGATAATTGCACAAAAGCATATCTGTTACCCCGCGCAGATTTACGCTCCTGTCTCGCTGTAACTGTCCCAGCTATCTTGATAATTGACGCACCATTTTTTACCTTATCTTCCACTTCAGAAAAATTGATAATCTTATTTCGCTTAAGAGCTGTCGAGTAATCATCAAGGGGATGCCCGCTCAAGTAAAATCCAACCGCTAAATGCTCTTGGCTTAACCTTTCCATTGGGAGCCAGTCACCTGTTTTAACTATCCTGGGCTCAGGCAAATCTTCACCGGTATTTCCAAACAGTGAAACCTGAGTTGAATTACGATCTTCATTAGCTGCGCTGGAATAATCAATCAACGCATCCAAAGCTTTAAAAATCTTTTGCCTATTACTGTCCAATACATCAAAGGCTCCAGCACGAGCTAGCATTTCCAATGGCCTTCTTCCTATTCGTTTAAGATTAACTCGCCTTGCAAAATCATATATATTTACAAATGACTTGTTACCCCGAATTTTGACCACCATTTCCATAGCATCGACACCAATATTCTTTAGCCCCCCAAGAGCATAATATATGCTTCCATCTTGCACAGTAAATTTAGCCCCAGAATTATTAATACATGGTGGAAAAAGTTTAATCCCCAGTCTATCGATCTCTTGCTTATAAACATTTAACTTCTCTGTAATATGAAGGTCACAATTCATAACCGCAGCCATAAACTCAACCGGATGATTAGCTTTTAACCAGGCAGTCTGATAGCTAACCACAGCATAAGCGGCGGCATGCGATTTGTTGAAACCATAATTTGCAAACTTTTCCAATAGGTCAAAAACCTCCTTAGCCTTTTGCTGATCAACACCATTCTTAGCAGCACCACTCTCAAATTTTGGTCTTTCTGCATCCATCGCTTCCTTTATTTTTTTACCCATTGCACGACGTAACAAATCTGCACCACCAAGAGAATAACCACCCATTACCTGAGCAATCTGCATAACTTGCTCTTGGTATACGATTATTCCCTGAGTTTCTTCTAATATGTAATCAATTAGAGGATGGATTGATTGTAAGCTGCGCTGCCCATTTTTGACCTCACAATAGGCTGGAATGTTTTCCATCGGGCCTGGTCGATACAAAGCCACCAAAGCAACTATATCTTCTATAGATGTGGGTCTCATCCGTCTTAAAGCATCCATCATACCAGCACTCTCAACCTGAAAAACGGCGACAGTTTTAGCGCTAGAATACAGATCGTAGGTGGCTTTATCATCCAATGGAATACTATCTATATCAATATTGATATCCCTTAATTTTAATAGGTCGATAGCATTCTTAACTACGGTCAAAGTTTTTAAACCCAAGAAATCAAACTTTACTAAACCAGCTTGCTCAACCCATTTCATATTAAACTGAGTCGCTGGCATTTCTGATCGGGGATCTTGGTAAAGAGGGACTAATTCATCTAATGGCCTGTCACCTATCACAATACCAGCCGCATGGGTTGCTGCATTTCTCAACAAACCCTCTACTTGCCGTGCATAATTTAGCATTCGATCTACAACCTCTTCAGAATTTGCAGCTTCTTGTAATTTAGGTTCATCCTTTAAAGCTTTTTCAATTGAAACCGGCCTAACACCCTCAATCGGAATTAATTTTGACAATCGGTCAACCTGACCATACGGCATTTGTAATACTCGCCCTACATCTCGAACAGCCATTTTTGATAACAACGCGCCAAAAGTAATTATTTGACCAACTTTATCATTTCCATACTTCTCCTGAACATATTGGATAACTTCCTCACGTCTATCCATGCAAAAATCAATATCAAAATCGGGTATGGAAACACGCTCTGGATTTAAAAAACGTTCAAATAATAATGAATAACGTAATGGGTCTAGATCAGTTATAGTTAAGGCATAAGCAACCAAAGACCCTGCGCCAGAGCCCCGCCCAGGTCCAACTGGAATTCCTCGAGATTTTGCCCATTTTATAAAATCGGCAACAATCAAAAAATAACCTGGAAAACCCATTTCTTCNATAACTTTAAGTTCAAAATCTAACCTTGCTTCATAATCTTTCACTGGCGCTACACAATCAATTTTTGNTAATCGCACCCTCAGTCCCTCTGCCGCCTCCTGCCTAAGCAATTGGACCTCATTGTCAGAAAATCTTGGTAAAATGGGCTCTCGAACGTTTGCTTTAAATGCACATCTTTTGGCTATTTCAACAGTATTTTCTAGTGCTTCAGGAAGGTCTGCAAATAAGGCCATCATTTCTTCTTGAGACTTGAAGTAATGCTCTGTTGTAAAGCGCCGCCTATCTTCTTTTTGATCAACGTATGTGCCATCACCAATACAAATTAATGCATCATGTGCTTCAAACATTTCTCTATNTGGAAAATAAACATCATTAGTTGCAACTAAAGGTAGGTCCAAATCATATGCTAATTGAATAAATTGTTCCTCTGTTGAAATTTGATGCTCAGTATATCTGCCCTCCGAAATAGGATGTCGTTGAACTTCAACATATAATCGATCAGAAAATGAGCTTTTTAACTGAAGTAAATCAGCTTTTGCCTGCTCTATATTATTATTAATTAACTGACGTCCAATTGGACCATCAGATCCACCAGTTAGACAGATTAATCCTTCGTTATGATCACATACTTCCTTTATACTTAATCCAATNCTGTTCTCCGTATTACTTAGATAAAACACTGAGTTTAGCTTAAGTAAATTATTGTAGCCNACTTGATTTTGAGCCAATAAAACTAAGTATTGTTTGTCATCAATTATTCCATTTTTATTCTTTTCAACATCAGCGATTATTTCCATTTGGCAACCAACTATTGGTTGCACTCCAGCCGTTGATAAAACAGTAGAAAATTCTAATGCCGCAAACATATTATTCGTGTCAGTNACAGCAANAGCGGGCATCTTGTTATCAATNCAGTATTNTCCCAAGTTCTTTAAAGCAATCGCACCTTCAAGAAGTGAGTATTCTGAATGTACACGCAGATGGATGAATCGAAGTTCTTTTTTCATACTTCATATTAATCATAAGAAGGTGGTATCTAAAAGAGGAACTGTTTATATTATGTATTTATAAAATACATGCTCAAAATATTGATAATCGATATTTAAAAAAGCAGGTAAGATAAGNAAAGAAAAAAACTGGGAAAATTATGGGAAAATTAACAACACATGTATTGGATACAAGTAAAGGAGTCCCAGCGTCGAATATGACAATAAAGCTCTATTACTTGGATGAAGGCAAAAAAGAATTAATTGGCTCATTCATTACTAATAAAGATGGCAGAGTCGATCATCCTCTGTTGGAAGGAAATAATTTTCGTCAAGGAACGTATGAAATAGTGTTCCATGCTGGAGCATATCAAAAAAATATAGATAAAATTGATACAGAAAATCAGTTCTTAAACCTAATACCGATACAATTTTTTATCAGCGACAATACTCATTACCATGTACCACTGCTATATTCCCCATATGGTTATTCAACATACAGAGGAAGTTAATGCAAAAGATAGCTTTTATTCTAAATGGTGAAGAAGTATCCCTAGAAGTCTTGTCATCTACAACAACTTTGCTCGACTGGTTACGGGAAGAAAAAAAACTAACCGGAACAAAAGAAGGTTGTAACGAAGGTGATTGTGGAGCCTGCACCGTATTGGTAACTGATTTAAAAAAAGGCCAGGCAGAGCACAAGGCTCTTAATGCTTGCATTTTATTCTTACCTCAGCTTGATGGTAAATCAGTAAGAACTATCGAAGGATTAGCATCAAAAACCTCTGATTTAAGAATTCAAGAAGAAATGATCTCAAATCATAGCAGTCAATGTGGTTTTTGCACTCCAGGTATTGTAGTTTCACTACTGACGGCTCAGTTAAATAAAGATAAAAATTACGATGATATTTTAGCAGGGAATCTCTGCAGATGCACAGGCTATACTCCAATTATTGACGCAGCTATAGCTGCTGAAAAAAATGCGGAAATGCCAGGATGGGTCAAAGTTGACAATAATAAGCTCAAGAAAATCGCCATCAATAAAAAATCTAAGCAAAGCAAATTATTTCTACCACAAACAATCAAAGATCTTGAAAAATGGTGCAATAAAAACCCAGATGGGATACTAGTAGGTGGGGCAACTGATGTAGGTTTATGGGTAACAAAAAAACTAATGGATTTAAAACAGATCTGCTTCATTGGTCAAATATCCGAAATGAGTCAAATAAAAACGGCCAATCAATCTCTAAATATTGGTGCATGCACAACAATCGAAACCCTAAGAAATAGTATTAAAATCAGTCACCCAGAATTTTCAGAATTATTAAGACGATATGGATCCACACAAGTTAGGAATGCGGCTACAATAGGTGGAAATATAGCGAATGGTTCACCAATTGGCGATTCTTCACCAGCTCTTATTGCATTAGGAGCTACAATCTCGCTTAATCTTAATGGAAAACACCGAACTATTCCGATTGAAGAATTTTTCATAAAATATGGCTTACAAAATAAACAAAAAGGAGAGTTTATAGAATCTATAAATATGCCAAGAAAAGAAGAAAACTTCAGATGCTATAAAATTTCAAAAAGATTTGATCAAGATATCTCGGCTATTTGTGGATGTTTTAATATTACTATTAAAAAAGAAACTATTATAAATGCTCGCATTGCTTTTGGTGGAATGGCAGAGATCCCTAAACGGGCTATCGCAGTCGAAGACTTTTTAATAGGCTCATCCTGGAGCGAAGAAACAATCTCAAAAGCTTGTTTAGAATTTGAAAATGATTTTAATCCAATTTCGGATATGCGCGCTTCATCAAAATATAGAAACTTAGTAGCTAAGAATTTATTAAAAAAATACTTCATAGAATTGTCAAAAACAGAAAAGAATACCAATGTTTTAAGAGTAGAGATATGAGTATATTGAAACCCTTACCCCATGATGCAGCAGCTTTACACGTAAGTGGATCCGCTCAATATACTGATGATATCCCAACACCTGAAAATACATTACATTTAGTTTTTGGTTTATCAGAAATTGCTCATGGAAGAATTGTAAAAACAGATCTGACAGATGTTAAATCAGCATCTGGAGTAAGTTGCGTTTTAATGGCAAAGGACATTCCAGGTAAAAATGACATTTCTCCCTCACCCTTTCCCGAACCTTTGCTGAGCGATGGAACCCTAAATTATATTGGGCAGCCAATATTCATTTGTGCTGCCACCAGTCATTTGTTGGCGCGGCGAGCGGCAAAGCTGGCAAAAATTGAGTATGAGAAAAAGAAGGCAATCATAACAATTGAGGAAGCAATTAAAGCAAAGTCTCTTTTAGAAAAACCTATTGTCTATANTAAAGGTGATCCTNCAAATANCATATCAAANTCTGAATTTAACCTAAATGGAACTATCAACATCGGGGGGCAAGAACATTTTTATTTAGAAGGTCAAGCTGCATTNGCCATACCTCATGACGATGGTGATATTACAATTCATTGCTCTACTCAACACCCAACCGAAGCACAACATAAAGTGGCAGATGCCCTAAAAAAACCTATGAATGCAGTTAGAGTACAAGTTAGAAGAATGGGTGGTGGTTTTGGTGGAAAAGAAAGTCAATCTAACGCACTAGCCGTTGCTTGCGCAATAATGGCTAACCAAACTGGTAAACCTTGCAAAATGCGATATGATNGAGATGACGATATGATTGTCACGGGTAAGCGGCATGANTTNCGAATTNACTACAATGTTGGCTTTAACGGTAAAGGTAAGATTACTGGCATCGAGTTCAAACAATTTGTCCGTTGTGGCTGGAGTGCAGACCTTAGCTTAGCTATAGCAGATAGAGCAATGCTTCACAGCGACAATGCATATTTTCTCTCAGATGCTAAAATAACCTCATATAGATTGCTAACAAATACACAGTCAGCAACGGCTTTTCGCGGGTTTGGTGGACCTCAAGGGATGGTTGGAATTGAACAAGTCATAAATCACATCTCTCAATACTTAAGAAAAGACCCTTTAACTGTAAGGGAGNAAAATTTTTATAATAACCCATCGAAAAGAGAAAATGAGTTGCAAACTACTCCTTATCATATGCNGGTAAAAGACAGCATAATTAAACCTCTAGTAAAGCAACTAAAATCTTCATCCAACTACACCAAGAGGCGATCAGAGATTAAGAATTGGAATAACAAAAACAAATTTTTAAAAAAGGGGTTAGCACTGACGCCAGTAAAATTTGGAATTTCCTTTACTTTAACACATCTAAATCAAGCTGGAGCTTTAGTTCATGTATATCAAGATGGATCAATAAGAATTAATCANGGTGGGACAGAAATGGGGCAAGGTTTATTTCAAAAGGTAGCTCAAGTGGCTGCTCAAGAATTTTCCCAACCTATAGAAAACATAAAAATCACCGCTACTGATACTGGAAAGGTACCCAATACTTCTGCTACTGCAGCTAGCTCGGGAACAGACTTAAACGGCATGGCTGTAAAAGTCGCATGTGAAAAAATTANATTNAGGCTGAAATCTTTTTTAAGCAAAACTTATAAGCTTAAGGCAACGGAAATCGAATTTCTGAACGGGTCCATATATTGTAAAGGAACAGAATATTCTTTTAAAAGCATTATCAAACAAGCCTATGAAAACCGAATAAGCTTAAGTGCTACAGGCTTCTATGCAACTCCTGAAATTAAGTGGGATAGACTTACAGGTAAAGGTAATCCATTTTATTATTTTGCTTANGGCGCCGCAGTAACAGAAGTCATTATTGACACTCTAACTGGGGAAAATCGGATACTTAGGGTGGATATTTGTCACGATGCNGGAAAATCAATAAATCCAGCAATAGATATTGGGCAAATACAAGGTGGTTATGTNCAAGGCGCTGGTTGGCTAACAACCGAAGAACTCATTTGGAATGAAGAAGGCAAGCTTATGACACATGCACCTTCAACCTATAAAATCCCAGCCTGCTCAGATCGACCAAGAATTTTTNATACAAACTTGTACCATTACGAAGGAAATAAAAAACAGACTATATACAGAAGTAAAGCAGTTGGAGAACCTCCTCTTATGTTAGGTATTTCTGCACTAATGGCATTGAATGATGCCATNGCATCTGTTGGAGATTGGGACCGATACGCATTGCTCGATACACCAGCCACCCCAGAAAAGNTACTTTTTGAAATACAAAAGCAAATTGGAGGTATTTAGAATTGAGTTTTGACTTAAATTTGATGCATGAGTATCTTGAGAAATATCATGAGGTCGTAAGAATTCTAATACTTAAAACTTCAGGTTCGGCTCCTAGAAATTCTGGCACCTGGATGATTGTTTGGAAAAATGGACAAAANAGGACAATAGGTGGTGGCCAACTTGAATACGAAGTCACAAAAATTGCGAGAGATTTATTAAACAGCAGTCATAGCCAGAAAATTAAAAAATATAGTTTAGGCCCCGATATCGGCCAGTGTTGTGGTGGTAGCGTTGAGGTGCTCATAGAAAAAATAAATATTGAAAAATTAGGGGTTATTTTAAAAGAAGATGGTTTTTTTGCGAGGCCAATATCTACAAGTAATAAAAGTTTAAACTTATCGTCAATATTGAAAAAATTCCGTAATAAATCTATTCCAATTGAATACACTTTTTGCGATGGGTGGTTAATCGAGCCCTTGGTAAAAGAAAAAAGAAATCTTTGGATTTATGGTGCTGGACACGTCGGAACGGCAATCGCAAATACAATAGATAAATTAGAAAGATTTAATATTTTCTGTCTAGATACTTCCGAAGGGCGCTATCCACATGACTTCCCAAAAAATGTAGAAAGATTGATAGCAGTTAATCCTGCAGAATTAGTCAAATATGCACCAGGAGATACTCATCACTTAATACTAACTTATTCTCATGCATTAGATTTAGAAGTTTGCAACCAATTATTGAAACAACCTTTCTTATCAGCAGGTCTGATAGGATCGAAAACAAAATGGGTTAGATTTAAAAAAAGATTGGGTGAACTAGGTTATAAATCAGAGCAAATTTACAGAATTGTATGTCCAATTGGAGATCCTTCTCTAGGTAAATCTCCCTATGAAATAGCAATTGGAGTCGCAAATATGCTTCTTGATTATGACAAAATACATACGTCAAGAAAAGAAGCGCTCAGCATGTAAAATCTAATATTCACCATAAAGAATTTGTTTCAATAATTTTAAAACTAATCTCTCATGTTATTGCCCTTTTTTAAGAACAATAAAATACAAAAGCCAATCAAGATTAAGCTAATGATAAACGGTGAACCTGGAAAGTAGAGAACTGTTTGATCTCCAGTAAAAAATCCAAAGGTTGATGTCATTAGCAAAGGTGAAACAATCATACCAATAGCGGCTATACTAGTAAGTAACCCTTGCAGTTCACCTTGTTGATCATCGGGAACCGCTTGACTCATTAAGCCTTGCAAGGCAGGTCCAGCGATCACTCCCAAACTAATGATTGGAATTAATAGCCAAATCATCCAGGGCTGTGAAACAAACGCTATCAAAAAAAAGCAAATCATATTCAGATATAGTGCGAAAACAACAGTTTTACGTTCGCCCACATATTTTATTATCTTTCTCATTAAGTAACCTTGAGTTATCGCCATGCAAAAACCAAAAGCTGCGAACGAATAACCTATCTGAATTGGAAGCCAACCAAACCGTTCTTCTGACCAATATGCCCAAATAGCAGGATAAACATAAAACGCGATATCATATATAAATAATATGAATAGCAGTCGTGACACCCCTACAATTTTGCTCAAATGTTTTAATGCACCAAGTGGATTAGCTCTTAAAAGTTTAAAAGGCCTTTTATTCTTCTCATTAACGGTCTCAGGCAATACGAAGTAACCCAAGCAAAAATTTGAAAATGCTAATAGGGCTGCTGCGTAAAATGGTGCCCTAGATGAAAACTCACCCAATATTCCACCTAATAAAGGCCCCAAAACAAACCCAATACCAAATGCTGCTCCAATTAATCCAAAATTTTGAGATTTTTCATCATTTTTGGAGATGTCAGCCATGTACGCCATAGCTGTAGAGTGGGTAGCAGCAGTCATTCCACCTATCAACCGCCCAACGAATAAAATCCAAATTGAGGCAGCATACCCCATTATTACATAATCAATGGCCATCACAAATAATGAAATTAATAAAATTGGTCTTCTTCCATAACTATCCGAAAGATTACCTAAGAGTGGCCCAAAACAAAATTGCATAAAGGCAAATGATGTAGCTAACAATCCACCCCAGATTGCCGCAGCACTAACATCCACATTTCCTAATTCTTTTAAAAGGGCCGGCATGACTGGGCCAATCAATCCAATGCCCATTGAATCAATAATTACAGTGATTATTAAAAAAGTCTTCGCACTATTGATATTCATAAGATGTAAATTCCAAAAATTGGATTTTTGATAGATTAAATTAAATATAGGGTTCAGACTTTTCTAGGCGGGGCTCCACCCAGAAACTTATTATCTTTTTGGTAATCACAACCCTCTTCAGCCATCTCAAGGTGTAATCTGTTACCTTTATAAGGATGACTTAGCGCAATTTTTTCATCAAATTCAATTCCCAAACCAGGAGCACTTGGAGCATTAATAAAACCATCTTCCCATTTAATACTATTCTTAATTAATTTTANATGNAATTCNCCNCCTGTTAANATTGTTTCAACTAACAAGAGGTTTGGAATATTTGCTGCGAGCTGTATGTTTGCAGCCCACTCAACAGGGCCAGCATATAGATGAGGAGCGATTTGTGCATTATAAGCTTCACCAATTGCTGCAATCTTTTTAGTTTCTAGTATACCCCCAGATCTACCTAAAGCAGGTTGTAGAATAGCAGCTCCACCTGTTCTTAGAATTGTGCTAAATTCAGCTTTGGTAGTCATCCGCTCTCCCGTAGCAATAGGTATCCGAACCTGTTTTGCAACATTTTCAAACTCTAATAAATTATCTGGAGGTATTGGTTCTTCAAACCAAAGTGGATCAAAAGCCTCAAGTCTTCGTCCAAGTCTTATTGCTCCTGCAGTATTGAATTGACCATGAGTACCAAAGAGTAAATCTGCTTTAGTACCTATAGCATCTCTTATAGCCCTACAAAACTCCACAGATTTTTCAATATCATACATTGAGGGGTGATGCCCTCCTCTTATTGTATAAGGACCTGCTGGATCAAATTTCAATGCTGTAAAACCTAATTTTACCATTTCAACCGCAGACTCCGCTGCCATTTCTGGGGATAGCCAAAAGTCATTAATATTGTGGTGTGGTAAGGGATAAAGATAGGTATAAGACCTAATGCGTTCATTCATTAAGCCACCCAATAAAGCATATACGGGTCTCTCATGAGCTTTACCTATTATATCCCAGCAAGCAATCTCCAATCCTGAAAATGCACCCATCACAGTTAGATCTGGTCGCTGAGTAAAACCACTTGAATACGCGCGCCTAAACATTAGTTCAATATTTTCTGGATTTTCTCCCATCATATGACGATTGAAAACATCTTCAATTATGGATCGCATCGCGTTAGGCCCAACAGATGAAGCATATACTTCACCGTAACCGACAACTCCATTATCAGTTGTTAATTTGACAAATATCCAATAACGACCACCCCAACCAGGCGGAGGTGTGCCCACTACAAATATTTCAAGATCTTTTAATAACATAAGGTAACTCTTTGCAGAATTTGTTTTGAACTACTTTCTATTAACAACTAACAAACATTAATCAAATACAATCACGTTGCGACGACTCTTACCAGATTTAACATCTTCGATCGCTTCGTTAATTTCATCTAATGAATATTTACGAGTCACTAATTCATCTAATTTTAATCGACCTTGCTGATATAGATCAATCATGTAAGGGATGTCTTTTTTTAGAACGGTTCCTCCCATATAAGACCCGAGAAGTGATTGACTGCCAGTAGCTAAAATGACTGGTTCTATATTAAATTTCGCTCCAGATGGTGGCATTCCAACCATAACGAGACTACCGCCCACACTTAGAAATCTACTTGCACCTTCATATGCAAAAATAGAACCTACTGTGACAAATACATAGTCTGCACCACGACCTTCAGTCATTTTTTTTACTATTCGGTATGGTTTTTCCACACTTGCCAAAATACCATCCGTTGCACCAAACTCTTTGGCATCGGTTAACTTTTCTTCTGATAAATCAATTACAATAATTTTGGAGGCACCCGCTAGAGCGGCACCTTGAATTGCATTTAAACCCACACCGCCAGCACCAATAACGACAACATTAGATCCTGGCAAAACTTTAGCAGTATTTGTTACAGCACCAACTCCAGTTATCACCCCACATGCCAATAAAGATGCAGATGTCATTGAAATACTTTCTGGAATAGCCTGTATCTGACTTTCATGAAGCACTGCCTTCTCGGCAAAAGCTCCTGTAGCTAAGCCTTGTTCAATTGGCTTACCATCAATTGTTTGAAGTGGCCCAGAAACTAAGTCATAACGAGTTTCGCAAGATGTTGGCTTTCCATTTCTGCATGAGATGCAATCACCACAAGCACGTATCAATGTTGCTAAAACGGTATCGCCAATAGAGTATTTTTTAATACTAGAACCTATTGCCGTTACGACTCCCGCTGCCTCATGGCCATAAACTGCTGGTAAGTGCCCTCCCCAATCTCCAGCCATATATGAAATATCCGAGTGACATATTGCACAGGCTTTTAAGGTAACTTCTATTTCATCATGCTTTGGTTTATTTAATAATATATTTTCGACTATTAAAGGTTTCCCAAATTCATGACAAACTGCAGCACGAATGATTGGCATTCTGTGTTCTCCTATCTATTTTAACACATGAACCTATGGATATAATAAAAAACGCTACCAGATTTTTCTGGTAGCGTCCAAATTTTTAAAAAGAAATCAACGACGCGCTAATTCAACCCAATTATCACCTTGTACTTGGCTAATGATTACATCGTTTGCACCCTGATGATTATCAGCCGTGATAGTAACCATCACACCGCTAATTTTATCTTCAAAGTTTAAAGATTCCATTCCAGCTTGAAAGCTAGCTGACGTCAAATCATGACCAGCTGCTTCAAGAGCTCTTACAAAAACTTCTGCTGCAGATCTACCAAGCAAAGCTCCTGTTCCAGGGAACCCACCTGATTCTTCAGTATATTTAGCAACCCAACCCCCTACTACAGGATCACCCATTCGAGCAACTATGTCTGCCCAACCAGAAGCAGCATAAAAGCCATCACCAGGTCCACCAGGAACTTTAGCAATCAAGGTATGGAAAGATGCTGAACCACCTAAGAATTTGAGATCAGTCAAACCCATCTTCTTAGCTGTTCCTAAGACAGTAAGGGTTTGCTTTACTCCTAATGCAACAGTTACAAGCTCACATCCAGAAGCTTTAAGCTTTGATAGAGAGCCTACAAAATCTAATTCATCAGGCTTNTGTTTTGTTTCACCTCCAAATGTTAGTCCTGAACCTGCTTCGGCAACTGCATCTTTAGTTCCTTCTGCAATTTCCAATCCAAAGTCTGACGGTATATACATTGAGCATATATTTTTCACTCCTGTAGTCTCAGATAAATATGGTACACTCGTTCTCATTTGATCATAATAAGAAGATGTTCCAGCGTATTTATAAGCTGAAGGTGGTTCTATCATTTGCCTTGCAGCTGTAAGTGGCGAGACATTTGCAATTTTTTTGGCCTCTAACAGAGGAAAAGAAGCAATATTCATTGGAGTACCAAGTTGTAACAACATAGCAAAGATCTTGTCTGAATTTACCAATTTGTTTAAATTAGACATCGCTTTTGGCATTTGGTACCCGTGATCTTCAACTATCATTTTTATTTGTCGACCATGAACACCACCAGCGGCGTTTACTTCATCAAAATACATTTGAGCAGCTTCCATAGCCGGAGCCCCAAAAGCAGCAAATGGTCCAGACATATCTTGATTTGATCCAATAATTACTTGGGTATCAGTAACACCTTGGTCAGCATTAGCAGTTCCCGTGAAAAGGACAGCTGTAAAAAAAACTGCCTTGAAAAAGTTTTTCATTATATTTCTCCTAAAATTATATTTGTTAACATGAATTCATAAGTACATTTCGTCAATCAGCGTTTTATGTTTTTCTTCTACAAAGCCACGCTTTAACTTCATAGTTGCTGTCAATTCATCATCTTCTGCAGTTAATAGAATATCAATTAGCCGAAATTTCTTTATTTGCTCAACACGAGCAAAGTCTCTGTTAACATCATCAATAATGTCAGATATCAACTCTATAATTTCAGGTGCAGCACATAATGAAGCAAAATCAGAAAAAGGTATTTTTTGATCTTGAGCAAACTTCTCAACATTCTCTTGATCAATCATAACCAAACATGAGATAAATTTTCGACCATCTCCTATCAAAATAGTATCTGATATATATGGTGAAAATTTTAATCTATTCTCTAACTCACTAGGAGTTACGTTTTTACCTCCAGCTGTAATTATTATATCTTTCATCCGTCCAGTAATAGTCAAGAATCCATTGTCATCAATTAACCCAATATCACCAGTCTTCATCCAACCATCGGAAGTAAATGTTTCATTGGTCTTTTCAGTTTTCCGCCAATATCCTTTGAAACAATTTCCACCCTTATATTGAATTTCATTATCAACACCAATCCTCAACATTGCCCCCGGAATCGCTGAACCAACAGACCCATTTTTATGATTTCCTTCATAATTTAGGGAAATCAAACCNGCACTTTCACTCATCCCATAACCCTCAAAAATCTTGACCCCAATTGCCCGAAACCAAGTCAACAATTCTGGTGAAATAGGGGCGGCCCCNGTGGTGCCTCTCCTTAAATTGTCCATACCCAACATTCTTCGGATATTTTTAAGAAGCACAAAATCCCAAAAAAAGTAACTCAATGGAATTGCTCGGTTTTCGTCTTCTGCTTTGATCTTAGTCATCCCAGCGGCTAACGCCTTCTTAAATGCCCACCTGCCAAAAGGCGTTGCTTCACCAGTCATTATTGAAACTCTTGAATATATACGCTCCCATACTCGTGGAACCGCAGTAAAAATAGTCGGGCTAACTTCTTGTAAATTATCAAAAACTGTCTCTGAGCTTTCAGCAAAATTTATAACAGATCCAGCCCCAATAGGTTGAAAAACTGAAATTAACCGCTCTAAAATATGGCATAAAGGTAAAAAACAAAGTTGCTCATCATTATCAAAGACAGGTAAACTTCTCCCACCAGCTGATATTGAAAACATTATGTTATTTCCCGTAATTTCAACACCTTTAGGTTCTCCAGTGGTTCCAGAGGTATAAATCAAAATAGACGTATCTTCAGACTTTCCAGCTTCAATTTCTTTTTCAAAAATACCACTTTTCTTTTCTAACTCAATCTTTCCGACTTCATACAAGTCAGTCAGAAACATTACTCGAGGATCATCAAAATCAATTAAACCATCTTTTTCGTAAACTATAACTTTCTTCAATTTTGGCATCTGATCAGATACTGACAGATATTTATCTAGTTGCTCGTCATTCTCCAAAAACAAAAACTGAGTGTCACTATCGTTCACCAGATATACCAGCTGTCTAGCGCTATCCGTCGGATATACACCTGATGTAATACCACCCACACTCTGAACGGCCAAATCTGTATATATCCACTCTTTACTGTCTTCAGATAAGATACTTACGACTTCACCTCTTTTAAATCCCATCGATAAAAGGGCTAAGCCAATCAAACGAGAGTTATCATAAAATTCACTCCAACTATAAGAAGACCAAATGCCATATTTTTTTTCACGATGGGCTATTTTCTCTTTAGACTTTTCACACCTTAATTTCCACAGCTTTGCTAAAGTGTCTTTACCATCAACGAAATATGGACCTTTGCTCAAATCCTTATTTATTTTGATGCCAGAAACTTCCACTTGCTCCGGAATTAATGCTTCGCCCATGATTTAAATACCTATCGCCATGTTTTTCTTTTCTTCCATCGTTTTTGACCTCGTTCTGACGCCTGTTCACTCTGTCCTAAATAAAATTCTTGAATGTCCTTTGAGCTTTGAAGTTTAGCCGAATGATCACTCATAACTATTCTTCCAAGCTCCATGACATAACCGTAATTTGCCACATTAAGAGCGACTTTAGCATTTTGCTCAACGAGTATCATAGTCACTCCTTGCTCAACATTTAGTCGCTTTATGATCAAGAAAATATCTCTCGTTAACAAAGGACTTAAACCCAAGCTTGGTTCATCAAGTAACATTATCTTTGGCCTAGCCATTAAACCTCGACCAATAGCCATCATTTGTTGTTGACCTCCCGATAAGGTACCAGCCTGCTGTGATTTACATTTTCGAAGAATTGGAAAATAATCATAGACTAAATCCAGGTCAGTATGGATATTCTCTTTATCTCTTCTTGAATAAGCGCCCATTCTTAAATTTTCTTCAACCGTGAGAATTGGAAAAACTTCTCTACCCTCTGGCACATGCGTAATTCCTTTTTGTACAATCTTATCTGGCTCTTTCCCTTGAATTTTTTCACCCATAAATGAAATTGTGCCTTTTTCAGGGTCCATAATTCCAGAGATAGTCTTTAAAAGTGTTGTCTTACCCGCACCGTTAGCTCCTAAAACAGTTACGATCTGACCTTCTTCCACAATTAATGATACACCTCTTATAGCCATAATTGGCCCATAATAACTCTCTAGATTATCAATTTTTAGGATTGGTGGATTCAATTCCCGTCCTCCTCTGAGCCACCTAAATAAGCTTCTATGACTGCTGGGTGATTTTTAACCTCACCTGGCGTACCAAGAGCTAACATCTTACCATCTGCAAGAGCCATGACGCGATCAGATACACTCGAAACAAGATGCATATCATGCTCAACCATTAGCACAGTGATACCCATGACCTTTTTAATATCCTCGATCCAAAAAGCAACATCTTGAGTTTCTTCCACGGACAATCCAGATGCTGGTTCATCTAAAAGTAGTAATTTAGGCTCAATCGCTAGTGCACGTCCAAGCTCCACAACCTTTCTAACACCATAAGGTAATCCAGATATGAATTTTTCTCGGTAACTTTGTAAATCTAAGAAATCTATAACCTTTTCGACCGCATATCTATGCCGATACTCTTCCTTTTTAACAAATGGTGAAAATAATATTTCAGACACTGGGTTTGATTTTCTATGTGTCTGCCTTGCGACTAGTAAATTCTGAAGTACACTTGCTTGATGAAATAGCTCAATATTTTGAAAAGTTCTCGCTATACCAATACCTGCAATCTCATGGCTCTGCTTTGTTAGGATACTTTTTCCTTCAAAAGTTATCTCTCCGTGACTTGGCGTGTAAAACCGTGACAAAATATTAAATATTGTTGATTTACCAGCTCCATTCGGCCCAACTAAAGAAAAGACTTCTCCTTTTTCTACGCTAAAACTCACATTATCGACAGCGGTCACACCCCCAAATTTTAACGTCACATCCGTAAGTTCGAGAAAACTCATCTTGTTCTCTCCGTTTTTAAATATGTTTTTTGGCGCCTAAACATATCTTTTCGATAAAATGGGAATAGTTCAAAATAAGCTTTTATTTTCAACCAACGTCCATATAATCCCATTGGTTCAAACAAAATTACTGCTATCAAAATCATGCCAAATATTCCACTTTCAATTCCTGGAATAATATGAAAATCAGAGAAAAATGCATCGCGTGTAAAACTAATTCCACTAGGCAAAAAAGTAACTACCATTGCACCTAAAAAAGCACCATGAATAAATCCAACTCCACCAACAACGATCATTAAAAGTAGATTTATAGATATCACTATGTTGAATGTTTCGTTAGTAAAGACATAACTGAAATGACCCATAAGTGCACCCGATATTCCAGTGATCGCGCACGAAATTGCAAAACTTAAAGTTCGGGTTTTTCCAATATTCACTCCCATAGCCTGCGCAGAAATTTCACTATCTCGCACTGCTGCAAAACTCCGCCCCAGAGGAGATCTTAGAATATTCTTATAACCAATAATTATCAAAACAGTTATTACTAAAATTAACCAATATAGCTCTGCAACATTTGTGTACCTATCAAAATTTATACCAAAAATGTTAATTGCTGGAGCGTATATTCCGCCAACCCCTCCTGTCCAAGGTTCCAAAATAACTATCAAATCTTCTGCCAACACACCTATAGCAATGGTAGCTATCGCCATGTAAATCCCGTGCAGCTTGCCAGTAGGCAAAGCAACGCAAATTCCAAGAATACCCGCAAATAGCCCTGAAAGAGGCAATGAGATTATAAAAGGAATATTAAAATCGTTTTGTAATATAACGTTTGTATATGCCCCTACTGCCATGAAAGCAGCATGACCTAAACTTGCTTGTCCAGTATGCCCTACCAAAAGCATTAGCCCCATCCCAGCGATTGCCCAAATAAGCATTAGACTGAACTCACCTACCCAGTAATCATTAATTACAAATGGCAAGATGACCGCTAAAACCAGTAGAATAAAATACCATGAAGCCTGAACCCTATCTTTAAAGTATCGAATATCGGCTTCGTAAGATTTTTTAAAAATTATTCTCATTGATTTAGACCTTTTTCTTTTGGACTTGGGATAAGATCCCATGTGGTCTAAATATAAGGATCAATACTAAAACTAAGTACGGCATTATACGAGCTATATCACCCTCTAAATATCTTGCAGCAAAAGGTTCAATTAAACCGATCACTAATCCACCCAATAAAGCTCCAGGCAGACTCCCTAAACCCCCAATAACTGCAGCAGCGAATGCTTTGATGCCTAACAAACCAGTACCAGGATCAATAGCATTTTTTGAAGCAAATAATATACCGGCAATAGCTGCAACAATTCCTGACAATGCCCATATTAATGAGTTCACTCTTCTGACAGGAATACCCATATAGTAAGCGGCCATTTGATTTTGACTAGCCGCTTGCATTGCCACACCAAGTTTAGTTTTTGCAAAAAATACAAATAGCACTACTGTTAAGAAAATTGTTATACCAATAATCCATATTTCTGGAACACCTATTACAATATCTGATATTCTAAAATACTGTCCAGATATTGGACTTTCAAGACTTTGTGGATCATGCCCCCATATTGCCCCAGCAAGAAAACGGGCAACGAAACCTAAGGCGATTGTAAGTATCACAACAGCCAATTGGCTTTGTCCAAACATTCTTCTGATTATTAGGGAGTCTAACAAATACCCCAGACAACCCATTAAACTGATTGCTATTGGTACAGATATCCAGAAGGGCAAGGCCATATAATGATCATTTGTCAATCCCAACGTTATAAACGCTCCCAACATCATCATATCACCTTGGGCAAAATTTACAGCTTCAGTTGCTTTATAAATTAAAACAAAACCCATAGCTATCAAACCATATACGCAGCCCATGGCAAGACCGCTAATAACTAATTGCATTATCTCCAATTTATAATACCCCCGGGTTTTACAACTACACTTTTAAGCACTTAATTTCGTCTTAGCCATCAAATACTCAGACTCCAGCCTTGAAACAAGATTTTCAGTGCTTAAAATACTTTCAACAGATCCAATACCCTGTCCACAACCCCAAATATCTTTCCAAGCTTTAGGTTTCTTTTCCCAATCACCAAAATTCATAGTAGAAATATCACCTTCAGGTAAGTTATGTGGGTCCATTCCAGCAGCTGTCACACTTGGAGCCAAATAATTACCATGCACACCCGTGAATAAATTTGAATAAATTATGTCATCGGCAGAAGATTCAACAATCATTTTTTTATAACGCTCATCCGCTCTGGCTTCGTTTGTAGCAATAAATGCTGATCCGATATAAGCTAAATCTGCTCCCATCGCATTAGCTGCCAGAACAGCATCACCGGATGCTATTGCTCCCGATAATGCCAATGGACCATTAAACCAACTTCTTATTTCTGCTATCAAAGGAAAGGGCGATAAGCGCCCAGCATGACCTCCCGCTCCAGCAGCTACGGCTATTAGTCCATCTGCTCCTTTTTCTACGGCCTTCTTAGCAAAACGGTTATTAATAATATCGTGAAGAGTTATACCACCAACAGAATGCATGGCATCGTTCACTTCCACTCGCGCACCCAAAGAAGTAATGGTAATTGGCACTTTATATTTCACACAAAGCTCAACATCATACATTAACCTTTCGTTTGATTTGTGAACAATTTGATTGATTGCAAACGGTGCAGCAGGGAAATCTGGGTTTTTATCATTATATCTATCCAGCTCCTCTGTAATCATTTTCAATTCCACTTCTAATTGCTCTTTCGGCCTAGCATTGAGCGCCGGCATAGAACCAACAATTCCAGCCTTACATTGTGCAATGACTAATTTAGGGTTTGAAATTATAAATAACGGTGCTGCGATTACGGGTATTCTTAATCCGCTTAATATCTCTGGTAACATCTTCTATCCTATTTGGGTGTAAACATAACTTTAGCATCAGTTTTTAGTGCAGTCGGCAATCCAGTCATAACCTCATGCAATTTTAAAACCTCAGAAACTTCAGTTTTCCAATTGCCTGATACAAATCGTTCTTGAACAGCTTTAATAACTTTCATTTGCTCCCCTATTTCAGTTTCTCTAAACCATTTAACTAGCCAGAAACCTTCAATAACTTTTTCAGAAAATACAAATTGTCCCATTTCAGGAATAACGGGGGGTGTAGTATCTAATTTTCCATAAACAATCCAACGAGATCTGTTTGGCATCGCCATAAATATGTCAGCCGATAATTGATTAGCTAATGCATCCAGCATAACCCGTGGTTTTAAATTTTTGACGATAGCTCTTAAATTTTTTGTGAAATCTGTATCAGTGCTATCCAATACCTCTGTCGCACCTAGTTTTCGTAGATGATCTCCTTGCTTTGCATCACGAACAATACATATTGGCGATATATCTGCATCTTTCCCTAAACCAATCAACAGTTTACATAATTGGCTATTTGATGCTGTCATAATAAAACTTTTACTTTCAGTTTTTTTGACAAGTTCAAACATCGCCATAGCTGTCAATGGATTAACTATAAGCGCAGCTCCATCTTCGTTTCGTAAATTGGGCAAGACAGGAATACACCCAACCGCATCAGTAATAGCATATTCTGCCCAAGTTCCTGAGCCCCCCTTCGCCACTACAAAAGAAACACGCGTGCCTTTTAAGCTCTGAGCATAAGAACCATTTCCATCAATTACTTCCCCAATGCCTTCAAACCCCGCTGGCGAACCTTTAACCCTTGGTTGGCCATACTCTCCTTTTATAAAATGTAAATCTGATGGATTAACACTAGCCATGGCTATTTTTATCAAGACCTGCCCTTCTTGCAACTTCGGCACATCAATAGTAACTGGCTCTAACCAGGGCTCACAAGACAAGATAGATGGACCTTCAGAAGTTCCAGAATAACCATCATGTTTTTGAACAAGCGCAAACATTTTCATTTTTATCTCCTTAATTTTAGTCATTGCATTTATGACAAATGATTAAAACAATCGACATAAAAATAACTTTAACTACTCTGTGATTTTAAAAACTCACTCTACATCTTAAAAGGGCCACCTTAAAGCAAAAACTGCCCAGATCAGAATGGGATTAACTTTATCTTTTGGAAAAAAAATTCAAGCATAATATTATAGATCACCCGCAACACCATAACTCGGCGCAACAGCCGGGTTTAAGGCTCGGTTTAAATAATCTAACATTTGAGGTTCATAAGCCGACCAAAGCAATCGCAATTTTGGAACAGCATCTTCCTCTTCCCAATCCACCCTCAAATCCACTAAGGGAAATTTTGTTTGATCTACAACAATTAATGCTGCCGAATGTACAGGGCCAGCTTCTCCACCAGCTTTTAATCCACTTTCCAAACCAACTAAAAGTCTCTCTGCCAAATGCGAATTCTTATCAGAGTTGAAGCCGTCTGCCATTGCGTCAGCAACGCCAAGATTTGATAAAAGATTTCCAGCCGCAATGCAGTTTGATTTTTCACTAACAGCATTGGTACCTAGTATTTTAGAGCCTGTGAAATGAGATGTATTCCCGTCTTTATCAATTGCTGTTAATTGTCTGAAATTGATGTTTTCCCTGCCCTTAACAACTAGATCAATCGCCGTTTTTGCATCTTTTCCGGTTTCCATATGATCAAGTATTAAAGTACCGAGATTTGGATCAGTAATATTTTGTGTTGATACTGCTCCTATACCGGCACGAGCGTGGGGGCAGCGCGAGCCAACAGAAATCGACGAAGTTGTTATTGCAACACCAAACATCCCAGTATTCTCACATCTACCAGCTATCGAAAAAGTCATCATTATCCCCAAATTTTTTTAACATGGAACAATACCAATTCTGGCTAATAAAGCCACNATTATTATAACTAAANTAAAAACATTGAATAAACTAAATAATTTTGATTTTACAATTCTAAACTTTCTAAAATCAAAAANAGGAGTTTGAAATAAGCNTGCTTTAGGCAATCGAATNCGAAGGCTCAGTGNATTANAATATTCTATGAGTTTATAAAGGCACTTTTTGCAAGTCTACTTGCTAAATATTTTTGAAAATCATGTATTTCACGCTCTAACCAACTCAGCTGGCCTGGAACAGCAAATGATGACCTNGAGCCAGCGTATATCCCTTCCACTACCTTTCGATCTTCGGTATTCACATGTTCAAAAAAAGTTACTAATTCAGAAATCCAGTTTGCACGTTCGTCAGAATGAGACAAATCAGCATCGACTTCAGGTGCAAGAGCCACTCCAAAACGTACATCAACTTCTCCAACACCTTTTGGGCGCAGCGAAAGGTACCACAAATGATCAGGAGCAAGCACATACATGTGCGAAGGAAATATTGTTGGCAGAACCGAAGTATTTCTCCACTCACCTTTTAACCTCTTATTATGAGGATGAGCCTGACCATAAGTAGCAGCGCCAGTTTTCATAAAAGTTTGATAAGTAAAGGCATCAAAAGTCTCACTTGGAAACTTTGTCTTTTCTACTGGAAACCACGATCCTACAGTGGCTTTGTGAGCGACTGGCAAGTGATANCCTTCCATAAAATTTTCTGTCAAAAGTTTCCAATTTGTTTTCCACGTATGGTTTTCACTAACNACNGGAACATAATTCTCCATACNAAATCNTGAAACNATTTNACTCAANGGNTCCAATGATTTNGCAACAGNCTCNGCTTCCNAGTTTAAAGTTACGTAAATCCAACCTTTCCAAACCTCAGTCCTAATCTCNGGTAAACAGATTTNCTTTTTTTCAAAACCAGCACTACGNNCCATATGNCCAGCACCAATNANTTGACCATTTAAATCATATGTCCANGCGTGATANGGACATACTACNCGGGATGTACTTCCAGAACCTTCTAATAATTGCATCATTCGATGCCGACACACATTAGAATAACTTCTAATCTTACCCAAGTTNTCACGAATGCAATAAATTGCCTCACCAGCAATAGAATATGTCAAATAATCNCCTGAGTTGGGTATNTCAGCCGCNAAGCCNGGACAAACCCAATCATTTCNAAAAATATTTTCTTCTTCCAATGAAGCTATACTTGGGTCCCAATATAATGCGGGNTCTAAACCNGTCGCATCTATTAATGGNCCATCCGCTGTTTTTGATAAATGGTTTAGCAATTTTTNAATTACCATCTATTACTCCTTTAATCGGGAATTACCGCTGTAACCTCNATCTCTACGACCCACTCTGGACGCGCCAACGCAGGTACGACGATTCCTGTCGAGCATGGATGCACTCCCTTTAGCCATTTCCCCATTTCCTGATAGACTTCTTCTCGGTATCGTATATCCGTCAAATAAACGACTATTCGACAGATAGCATCCATCGTGGTTCCTGCCTCTTCTAACAACATTTGTATATTTTGCATTGTTTTTTCAGTCTGTTTACTCACATCATTGAGATGTAAACTTTCCCGAGTATCTAAATCCTGACTCACCTGACCACGCAAAAATACCATGGTCCCTCGAGCGACCACTCCCTGGCTTAAATCATTATCAAGATTTTGCTCAGGATATGTTTCTTTTGTATTAAAAGGCCTTATTCGTTTATGAAGCGTCATGAACTTTAACTCCTAAAATTTTAACACTACTTAAACCTCAATTTTTCTCTTTGCCAACACCATAAACATTTTCAGATAAATTTGCTGCTTTGTGAGCAAATTCCAAAGGTCCATCCCAATCGAAATTTCTATAAACTGCTCCCAACTGAGCAAATGGCGCTGATTGTGCAAATAATTGAAAGGTCAATCTGTGTCCTGCATAGTCTGAGTTTAATAAATCTCTCGCGAGCCCCAATAGTTTTCTGCGATCATCAGCGATCCAATTATCATTGATAGTATAAAATTTATCCATCCAAGGTTTAGTGTCTGGCGCTGAAAACGTAGCTGCATCCGGAGTCACGCAAATTTGACCACCACATAATTCTCGAGCAGTATGCATCATTTTTGGCAAGTTACTTAATGCGTGTACCCGACCAGACATTAACATGGACTGGTTAGGCATAAGAAGACCATTCGGGCTTTCTTCCGCAGTTGCTATGGAGGCTGTCAAAAATGCATCGATGCCCTCTCTCCAAACTGCTAGCTCAGATAGTTTCTCTTGAACAGCTTGCTGCTTATCGAGACCGGTTTGCTTCACGTTCCATAAAGCGGCTCCAATAATCAAATCAGCGTAAGAAAGTGTTCGCTGAACAAATGGGAATGCAGAGTAACGATGTAGTGTAGCGCGAATAAAACTAGCCGCTCTTGTGTGTTGATAAAAAAGAATATCTTCCCAAGGTATTAATACATCATCCAAAATCATCAGTGTGTCTATTTCGTCAACTTTATTCGATAGTGGATAATCTGCATTTGGTGCTCGTCCAGCGAACCCTGTCCTGCAAATATGTTTGACCCCTGGAGCATTCATTTTCACAATGCACCCCAAAGCATAATCAGAAAGCTCTGAATTCCCCCAATTAGCAATGGTGGGTTTTAAAAAGGCTTGATTTGAATAAGAGGCTGCCGTTTCATACTTTGCCCCCCTTATAACAATGCCAGCATCTGTCTCTTTCACCACGTGTACCAACATATCTGGATCCTGATCTTGAGGGGCTTTAGATCTATCTCCTTTTGGATCCGTATTAGCTGAAACGTGAAAAGGGTCTAATTTTATCGCAGTGTGAATATGTTTCTCGATATTTTCGGCAAACCTTGGATCAATTTCATTCAAAATTTCTTTACCATCCCATAGGGACCACATTTCTCCAATAGTCTCATCACCTACACGAGTAACGATGCCTCCAATGTCATGCATTACAAGATCTACAGCTTTACGTTTATCTTCCCAATCTTTAGGCTCATAAGGCAATCGAAGACCGATAGCGAAATCTTCGCCATTTTCCTGATAGGTAGTTTGATCTTTAGTGGATGGGTCGTGCTGCATATCATATATTCGAGCTCTGACATCAATGACGGGTTTCAGCTGAGGATGCGTGCAAACGTCCTTTACTTTTTCACCATTCATCCAAACTTCACGGCCATCATCCAAAGAAGCCCTATATTCATCACCAGTACGTATCATTCATCTACTCCTAAACAGCCAAAGTTACCCTCANCTTCTTTTAATCAATTTAATTGGATAGTTAAAATAGATTGTATTTTGGTTTAATATAGTTTTTAACTAAGCAATGCATCTTTTTACATTACGACAGTTAGAATATTTGATCGCATGCATTGACCACGGTTCAATCGCAGCTGCAGCAGAAGCTGTTTCCGTCTCACAACCAACAATATCAATCGCAATAACAAAACTCGAAAAACAATTTGGCAGTCAGTTACTATTGAGACAACATGCCCAAGGGGTNCTTCCCACATCAAGTGCTAAAAAAATTCTTGGTGATGTCCGCGTTTTATTGAATTATGCTGATGAACTACAAAGTAATGCCTTGATGACGAGTGAAGCAATAGAGGGTACAGTTCGCCTAGGTAGCTTTATCACATTAGCACCGATTATATTACCTACACTCGTAAAAAGGNTAAAAGAAGAGTTCCCCAATGTGTACGTTAAAATNACGGAAGGAACTCAAGAAAATCTTATTCATGAATTGAAAAATCANAAGATTGATCTGGCATTACTTTACGATATTGATCTACCAAACGAAATCGATACAGTTTCACTATCAGAATCTTCCGCTTATGTCGCATTACCTAAAGATCATATATTAAGAGAAAAAACTGAAATCTCTCTTAATGAGCTTGTTGATCTACCATTAATTTTATTGGATGTTGCCCCAAGCAGAACTTTTTTTCTGGGTTTATTCGAAGAACAAGGCTTAAAACCAAAGATAGCACATACATCACCATCTCTGGAGTTAGTGAGAGGCATGGTAGGTTGTGGACTTGGTTATTCATTATTAGTNACCAGACCATCAGGAGATACTACCTACGATGGAGCCAANATTAGCATTAGACCACTAAAAGGAGCAAACTCAAAGAGCAAGATTGTNTTAAGTGGATTAGCAAATCTTAAGAAAACGCCTTTAGTTAANTGCGTNGAAAAAATAGCGNTAACNCTTCAAGATAATTAAAATNATTTATTTTAAATTTCANAAATNAATAAGGGNNACCTAACCTAATANCGCATTAAAGAAAATTCGAGGTATTTTAAGCCAACTNCGTTTNTATTCAAAACGCGTTAACAACATTCCCAACTTATCTTGACGNTTATTTGAAATAAACCAAGGTGGCTTTGGCAGCATCGAAAACTGNCCAGACAAAATACCNCGTGGAAAGGGTCGCCANGGGGCCCATATNACNGAACGTTCNGTATCNCTTAACATAAGCGCATTATGAACAGTACCNATCCCACTTTGAATATCTTCTANGGTNTGGCCAGGATAAGCACCCCAAGGACACTGTGATAATAAAAAACCAAGAGCAGACCANCCGTTTANCGNAATTGTNCCATATTTCAAATTTTGAATGATTTTCTCAAAATTCTGCTNNCCTATTTCNTNAATAGTTTTTGGATGAATAAGTATATTTGCACCCAAAGAGCCATANAGTTTTTCGTTCGCAAATAAGATTGCTTTTTCTAAATAANNTTTAGCATCATTATTTTCTATTTCACAGATACTCATNGCTGAAGCAAAAACCTCGTTCTGACCGTGCCAATTNTCNACTTCNCTGCTGATTTTATTTATAAAACAANCTGNCTCAGTATTATTATTTANTGAAANCGGNTGATCACTTNTTTGACGATATTCATNTACNCGCTCATNGGATCCTGGATAATAATTNAATCGCTTNGANTNTTTTAAAATCGATATTAAAGNTGTCATNAGATTTTCTTTTTTAGNCCATTTTTTTGGCATAACTAAAACCTGACAAGCTATGCAATTAAAACCAGCATTGTGAAGTTTTTGCGTCGCAATGTTTTCAGATTGAAATTTTACATCCGCTTTTGACCACGGGCCTGGCACTACAATGGTGGGACATACAGCACCCAATTCCGAAGTAATCCTCTTCGAATTCTTAATTGAAGAAGTTTTCCTATCAACAGAAACGTCAGCTTCACCCCAAACAATTTTATTATGGGTTTTTGAGGATCCAGTAATGTGGATTTCATCTACAAATTCACTTTGGGTCAAATAGTGTCCAATTTCCCCATTTCCCTTAACTATTTTCAAAGCACCCTGTGAAATAATAGGTTCAAGAACAAAATTTAAATGTTCAAATAGATATTCATTTACAGGGTTAAGTTTTAATAGAACCACTTGATTTTCTAAAAATAGTTTTTGGAAGCAATCTAATGGCGCGATTGAGGAAATATTGCCTGCACCTAATACTAAAGCTATTTTCCCATTTTTCTTTTTAGAACTTTTCCTGAGATTTTGTGCGATATAGTTTGATAAGTTATTTCTATTTACATGGGGTTGCATCCAAACCTCTGCCTTTACCCCAGATAAAATCATATGATCCCAAATAGAGGAAGGAATAGCCTTAATAGATAATTGCCCGTTCGATAGCTT
>PARX01000002.1 GCA_002712045.1 Paracoccaceae bacterium | reverse complement strand
CTAGCTCTCCGTTAACCATGACGATTAAACCCCTAGCCTGCACTGCAACTATTATGCATGAGTTGATGGGTGATGCTGCAAAAAAAATGCCTGATAAAATAAAAGGTTTAATGCTAAGTTGTATTCTATCTGACACCTTGGAGTTCAGATCTCCAACCACTACTGAACTAGATAAAACAGTGGCCCTGGATTTAGCTTTGGAATTGAAACTTGATATCCCAACATATGCATCTAAAATGTTTGATGCAAAATCTGATGTATCAGAATTTACAGATCAAGAATTAATCCGAATGGACAGTAAGAAATTTGAACTTTCTGACAAAAAATTACGTATTTCGGTGCTAGAAACAACTTCCCCAAAAGCAATTCTTGGAAGAAAAGAAAATTTATTAGATGCTATGGCGAAAGTGGTGATAGAAGATGATATCGACGAGGTTTTGCTTTTTATTGTTGATATATTAGAACAAGAAAGCACTTTGTTAGTTCAAAACAAATTTGTACATACCATTGCCAAAAAATCTTTCGGTGTAGAACCTTCCAGTGATATCGTTAAATTACCTGGTATTGTCAGTAGAAAAAAACAAATAATTCCTAACATTAAATTATAATATGTCCTCAATCATTCAGTCTCTTGAAGATCTTTCTAATAAGTACACAACTCTATTTGTTGACTTGTGGGGATGTCTTCATGATGGTTACACACCATTTGAAGAAGCGGTCATAGCTTTACAAAAATATCGCTCTAATGGGTTGGGATCAGTTGTTTTACTTACAAACTCACCTCGTCCTCGAAATAGCGTAGAAAGACAATTGGATAAGATCGGTGTTCCAAAAGATTGTTGGGATACCATCGCAACCTCCGGTGATAGTGCCCGTGCTGCTATGTTTGATGGAGTCGTGAANGANAAANTATTTCATTTAGGTCCAGAGCATGACCTAAGCTTTTTTAAAAGAATGGATTTATTAAAAAATGCNCGACCAATAGAATTGGTATCCAAAGAAAAGGCTGAAGGTGTGGTATGCACTGGACCATTTGATGATGCTAATGACCATCCAAATGATTACATACAATTATTTTCAAAATTTATTGATANAAAGTTAAAACTTTTGTGTGCCAACCCCGATATCGTTGTAGATCGAGGCCAAAAGAGAGTGTATTGTGCTGGAGCCTTAGCCAAACTTTACACANAAATGGGTGGAGAAAGTTTATACTTTGGAAAACCACATAGGCCAATTTACGATTTAGCTTACAAACGAATGTCAGAAATTAANATNAAAATCTCNAAAGAAAACATACTTTGTATAGGTGATGGTATTTTAACTGATATTAAAGGTGCTAATGATGAGAAGTTGAATAGTCTGTTCATTACTGGAGGATTAGCTGCAGAAGAGACCAAAACAATAAGCCAACCAGATAAAATGAAATTACAAAAGTTTCTAATAAAACAAAGTTATAAACCGACTTATAGTATTGGTTTTTTGAGGTAAGTTATTATGGAAATTGGAACTATTTATATAGAGGATATGAANATTGGTCNAACTCGATCAATCAGTAAAATCATGGGAGATTCTGAAATTAAATCTTTTGCAGANATTTCTGAAGATAGAAATCCACTCCACTTATCTGATGAAGCAGGTCAAAACTCTATCTTCGGACGTCGCGTCGCGCATGGAATGCTGTCAGCATCATTATTTTCTGCTCTTTTAGGAGAAAAACTACCTGGCCATGGTGCTATTTACCTTAGNCAATCCCTTCAATTTATTGCCCCCGTTTATCCTGGTGATAAAGTTGACGCGTCAGTTACTGTAGAAAAAATTGATAACTCCAAGAAACATGTCACTCTTAAATGTGAGGCGTTAGTTTCNGGAAAATTAGTAATCAAGGGCCATGCAATAGCATTGGCACCAAGTAGGAGTTAAGGCTTGAAAATTATTCGTGATTACACTTATTTGAATCAAACTGACAAAGGAGCTTGTGTGGCCATTGGAAATTTTGATGGTGTACATAAAGGTCATCTATCAGTAATTGAATTAGCTCGGGAGGCTGCTAAAAACTTAAATGCTCCTTTTGGTGTCATNACTTTTGAACCACATCCTAGATCATATTTTCAATCCAACGCCAAACCTTTTAGATTAATGAATGCAGAAGCACGAGCNAGTCAGTTAGCAAAAGTAGGAATTAATAATCTTTATGAACTGCAGTTTAATTCCGCCTTATCTTCATTGAGTGCAAAAAAATTTATAGAAGACGTCTTAGTTAACGGTCTTGGTGTTAAGCACATTGTCGTGGGGGAGGATTTTTGTTTTGGAAAAGGCAGAACTGGAACTGTCGAAACCTTAATTCACTACGGAAAAAAATTTAACTATGGGGTGACAATTGCTCCATTAGTTGCAGATGAAAAAGGAGTTTTTTCCTCGACATCTATTAGAAATGCCATCAGTGATGGACGCCCAAATGATGCTGCNCATATGTTGGGTCACTGGTATCGTATAGAAGGTCCTGTCATTTCGGGAGATCAGAGGGGTCGTGAACTTGGTTATCCAACAGCTAATATGTCANTAGATGGATTNCACTTNCCAAAATTTGGTGTTTACNCCGTAATTGCAGATATTTTATCCGGGCCTTATAAAGGTCGATTCTTTGGAGCAGCCTCATTAGGGGAACGGCCAACCTTTGGNGTAAATATTCCAAACNTAGAGACATATATTTTTGATTTTTCTGGTGACATTTATGGAGAAGAACTGTCAATTGCTCTCGTATCATTCCAACGCCCAGAGTTAAAATTTGACACTTTGGATAAATTAATTGAGCAAATGGATCAAGATTGTAAAGAGAGCCAACGCATCCTCAGTGAAACTTTATCTTTATAAATCTTGCCCTACAGAATTTTGTTCATACTTCTTTAAATCGACCTCACCCTTTTCACTTAAACCGTATAGCCCCCTTTCGATTCTAACAAACCAATCATAATGATTATTATACAATATAGAACGCGCATTGGGGATGCCTAATGTCTCTGCGAGCAGAGACGGCTTACCTTTGCAACCCCCTTTGATAGCAATCGCCACTTGAATCGCGTCCTGCCGATATGCAGTCATTATAGTATTTCCAACCTGACCCCCAATATTGGGATCACCTAATAATTTATAATGCTCATTAAGTAGCTGAGATCGTTTCTTGGAATTAATTCTTAAACCAGACGCTGAACTAGGTTCGAGGTGAACTTTAACGAATTCTGAAGGCTGCAACCTCACCGTTATAAGACCCAATTTTAACCTTCTACAGATTTTTCTTGCATTATTGAGTACAGTTTTACCGCGACGCCCAGCTGGCATTAAGAACGCGACATAGACCATATTCGAGATTTTTTGACGCTCAATTCCTTGAATAATTAAGGCTAAAGAAAACCTTAATTTTAACTCAACTATTACCAGTAAGCCATCTTTGTTAATTGCCACAATATCACATTTCTTTACCTCGCCTTTTACAGAAAATTCTTGATCTTCAAACAACTTTTTAATGGGAAAATATAGATCAGTTTCATTCATTTTTAAAAATAAATCTCTGTAATAATCAACAAATCTTTCATAGAAACTCTTTAATTATCAGATTTTTACAGGCATGTTTCTATTATGTCCAAACAAAATGAATATCGAGCACGATTTTGGGAAAACTATCGCCTAGAAGAACTTAACAACGATGAATGGGAAGCTTTATGCGACGGATGCGGCAAATGTTGTCTTCGAAAAATTGAAGATGCTGATACGAATGAAATATTCTATACAAATGTATCATGCAAATTATTAGATATAAAAACTTCTCGGTGTAAAAACTATAAGAACCGAAAAAAGCTTGTCCCAGATTGTATTATTTTAACCCCAGAAAATATTGGAGAGATAGCATACTGGATGCCTGAAACCTGTGGCTACCGTCGAATTTTTTATGGAAACTCATTAGAACCTTGGCATCCCTTAATCTCAAATGACGCAAGTAGTGCTATTACGTCTGGTGAAACAATTGCTAACCAAGCAATTTCTGAATTGGACATAAACGAAGAAGATCTAGAGGATTATATTAAGACCGATTTATTCTAAAACTCTTAAACTTTTAATAATTGAGTGTTAAAAATCTTCTGACTTCGTCAGAAAACTCTTTTGGATGAGTNATCGGTGCCATATGGCCTGAGNTACCTATAATATTTCTCAATGCGTTTGGAAAAGTATTCTCAAGCGTTTTTTGCACTTCTGATATAACGGGTGGTGAATTTTCACCCTCTAGCAAATAAACTGGTTTCGCAACTTTCTCATAATCACTCAGTCGCATTCTATTTTTACCTGGGGTTATTATCGATCGACTGCCAGCTGCGATTAGATGTATTCTGTCTTTAATATAACTTCTCTGGGAACTTGGTAAATTTTCCCATTTTGCTCCAGTACCCCACAACTCCATAAAAGCTTTGGAAGCACCTTCAAAATCTCCTCTCTCAACCAGATCTGTATAGGGCTTTTCCCTTACACTCCATTCTTCATACATGGGATTTTTTGCATCTTGTAGACAACCAAAGAATACCGGTTCAAATAAAATTAAACTCTTTACTAGCTCTGGAAATTCTAAGGCTATNCGCATGGCGACAGTCGCTCCAAAGGAATGCCCAATTAAATGACAAGGCTCACCAATCTCATTTAATAGACCAACTGTGGCTATAACGCTTTGGTCTTGAAATAAAATTTTTTGATCCCAATCTTGGCTTTGACCTTGCCCAGGCAAATCAGGNGCATATAGTTTAAAGTCNGGTGAAAGAAGTTTCATCACTCCTTTCCACGCGCCGCCATGGGCCAAAGAACAATGTAGTAAGACAATTTTTTGCCCTCCTGAGCCCGCCTCATGCCATGCAGTGAGATATCCCCCAAAAGATGATTTATTGATCAAAGTTAAACTTTCTTTTTTAAAATTATAAAAAATTACATCATAGTTGCTAATAAGGGATAGAGTACGAAAAACTTTATAATAAGTAATCTTGTTACTATGCAAGAACGTTTGTCAGTGCTATGGGACATTAAGAATTGACAGATTCATAANGATTGGGAAACATAATGGCATTTTCATATGAACCAAAGTTGATATCAGGAAACTCTAACAAGCCACTCGCTAGCGCCATAAGTCGTCGTCTCTCAATGCACAGAGGAAAACCAACTGAACTTGTAGAAGCACGTATCGAACGCTTTAATGATCAAGAGATTTTTGTTGAAGTTTATGAAAATGTTCGTGGTGAGGACATGTTTATAATACAATCCACATCAAATCCGACAAATGACAATCTTATGGAGCTACTNATTATGTCTGATGCGCTAAGGCGCTCATCTGCAACCAGGATTACAGCAGTAATACCGTATTTTGGCTACGCGCGCCAAGATAGGCGGACTAAAGCAAGAACGCCAATCTCTGCAAAGCTGGTTGCTAATCTAATAGCTCAGTCAGGGATTGAAAGAGTACTTACAATGGATTTGCACGCCGCTCAAATTCAGGGATTTTTTGATTTACCGGTTGATAATCTTTATGCCTCACCTATTTTCGCCCTCGATATTCAAAATCAATTCTCTGACTTAAAAGATTTAATGATCGTCTCACCAGATGTAGGAGGTGTAGCAAGAGCCCGAGAATTAGCTCAACGACTAAAATGCCCCTTAGCGATTGTAGACAAAAGAAGAGAAAAGGTAGGGGAAATTTCAGAAATGACGGTAATCGGGAACGTCAAAGGGAAAAAATGTATTCTAGTAGATGACATTTGTGATACCGCTGGAACATTATGCAAAGCAGCCGAGGTATTACTTGATGCTGGTGCACTAGAAGTTCATTCTTACATTTCCCATGGCGTGATGTCAGGGCCCGCTGTTGATCGTATAACCAAATCAGTAATGAAGAGCCTGGTTATAACAGACTCTATTCAGCCCACAGAACCGGTATTGCAAGCAGAAAATATAAGAATTGTACCAACCGCACCATTATTCGCTCAGGCAATTTTAAATATTGCCCAAGGTACATCGGTATCTTCGTTGTTTGACAGTGTTTCACTTAACACAATCTACGAAGGGCCTCTAACAAAATTATTGGTGTGAATGTTTAAAGATCTAAAAAGTCTAGCAATGACTTAGTGTCATAAAGCCTTTTTTCTAGAGAATCACGAGAATCTTCCGCACAGTTAGCCAAAGCTTTTTCAGCATCATCGACAAGTTCATCAATAATATCTTTTGTGATATTTTCTCTATCAAAAGCCTGCTCTGCTAATACAGATGTTGAGGTTGCATTAATTTCTACAAAACCACCCGTTACGACATACTCTTTGGTCCCATCATTTGAATTTACCTTTAAAAACCCTGGTCTTAACGAAGTTATTAAAGGCGCATGTTGTGGCATTGCTGTAAAATCTCCCTCAGCTCCGGGGATCTCTACAGATATGATCTCCATTGAGACTAATGCGGCCTCTGGAGAAACAAGATCAAATTGCATCAAACCTGACATTCAAAATTCCTTTTAAGCCGCTTCTGCTTCCAGACGTTCAGCTTTTTCAATTACTTCATTAATCCCACCAACCATGTAAAAAGCTGCCTCTGGCAAATGATCAAACTCACCCGCCACTACCCTTTTAAAGCTATCTATAGTATCCTCTAAAGGGACCTGTTTTCCATCTGAACCAGTAAATACCTTCGCAACATCAAAAGGTTGTGATAAAAACCGTTGAATTTTTCTCGCTCTTGAAACAGTTAGTTTATCTTCCTCAGAAAGTTCATCCATACCCAGGATCGCAATAATATCTTGTAAAGACTTATATCTCTGTAAGATACCCTGAACATCCCGCGCGACTGCGTAGTGCTCATCTCCAATAACAGCTGGATCCAGAAGACGAGAAGTAGAATCTAACGGATCAACAGCAGGATAGATGCCTAATTCAGATATGGCCCGTGACAAAACAGTAGTTGCATCTAAGTGAGCAAACGACGTTGCTGGTGCTGGATCTGTAAGGTCGTCTGCTGGAACATATACTGCTTGCACAGACGTAATCGACCCTGCTTTAGTTGAAGTAATTCTTTCCTGCATAGCTCCCATATCGGTAGCTAGTGTCGGTTGATATCCAACAGCAGATGGAATTCGACCTAACAAGGCCGACACTTCTGATCCAGCTTGAGTAAAGCGGAAAATATTATCTACAAAGAATAGAACATCCGCCCCTGTCTCATCTCTAAATTGCTCCGCCAATGTAAGACCGGAAAGAGCAACTCGCATTCGAGCACCCGGAGGTTCATTCATCTGACCATAAACAAGCGCAATTTTAGAGTCTTCTAATTTTTCTGGAACAATAACGCCTGATTCGATCATCTCATGATACAGGTCATTTCCCTCTCGTGTACGCTCTCCCACTCCTGCAAAAACTGACACTCCAGAATGCACTTTTGCAATGTTATTTATCAACTCCATAATCAACACTGTTTTACCCACACCGGCTCCACCAAAAAGCCCAATTTTACCACCCTTTGTATATGGAGCTAGTAAATCAACTACCTTAATTCCAGTAACCAATATCTCAGATTCCGTTGCTTGATCTGCAAAATCTGGAGAAGGTTGATGAATTGCTCGAGTTTCTTTTGATTTAATTGGACCCTGCTCATCAACTGGCTCTCCCACCACGTTGATAATTCGGCCTAGAGTAGCATCCCCAACTGGTACTTCAATAGGATTTCCTGTATCACGAACTTCCTGTCCCCTTACCAATCCTTCTGACGCATCCATTGCAACTGTTCGAACTGTATTCTCACCCAAATGCTGCGCAACTTCCAAAATTAAGCGATTTCCGTTATTTTCGGTCTCAAGAGCATTTAAGATCTCTGGTAGGTTNTCTTCAAATTGCACATCAACCACAGCTCCAATTACTTGCGTAACTTTACCTATAGATAGTTTTTCTTTTGCCATTCTTCTTCTCCAGTTTATCAGAGCGCTTCCGCACCTGAAATAATCTCAATAAGTTCGTTAGTAATCACGGCTTGACGCGATCGGTTATATTCAATTGTTAATTTGTCTATCATGTCACCTGCATTCCGCGTAGCGTTATCCATAGCTGACATTCTCGCGCCTTGCTCTGAAGCCCCATTTTCCAATAAAGCGGTAAAGATATTTGTTGTCATTGCCCGAGGTAACAACTCAGTCAAAATTTCATTTTCATCAGGCTCATATTCATAAAAATCGCCAGCTACATCGTCGGATTCTTCAAAAACTGCTGGTATTAGTTGCAAAGCTGTAGGAATTTGACTGATTACTGATTGAAATTCATTATAAAAAATTGTGCAAACATCGAATTCATTCGCTTCAAACCTTCCCACAATATCATCACTTATGGATTTTGCGTTATTATAACTAATACGTTTTACATCAGACAAATCAACATGGTCAATAATCAAGTCGCTAAATTCTCGCTTGAGTTGTTCTCTACCTTTTTTTCCAACTGTAATAATTTTGACTTTAGATCCACCACTTTGTAGCTTTTCAATATGGCTCTTTGCCAAACGTACAATTGATGAATTGAATCCTCCGCAAAGTCCACGCTCTGCTGTTGCTACGATTAATAAATGAACATCTGAACTACCTGTGCCAGAAATGAGCTTAGGAGCTGAATCAGATTGTCCTGCACCTGAGGCTAAATTCCCCATCACAGCACTCATTCGATCAGCGTATGGCCGAGCACTTTCTGCGGCATCTTGCGCCCGGCGAAGCTTAGCCGCTGCAACCATCTGCATAGCTTTGGTAATTTTACGCGTCGACGTAACACTATCGATCCGGTTTTTGAGGTCTTTAAGGCTGGGCATCTTTCACTCTATGTCTAATATTTACAATGTTATAAGAAGTTATACGAAATCTTTTGAAAATGTATCGAGAGCGTTTCTAATCGACTCTTCTAATTCACCCTTAACTTTCCGATCATTATTAGTGATATCTTCCAACATATCACCATGATTAGCCCGCAAATATGTCACCAAACCTGTTTCGAAACGTCCAACATCTGATACCTCAATCTTATCTAAATATCCTTTTGTTCCAGCATAAATAGTACAGACAATTTCAGCATTTGTAAGAGGTGCATATTGGGCCTGTTTCATCAATTCTGTAAGACGGGCTCCTCTATTTAAGAGTTGCTGGGTTGACGCATCCAAATCAGATCCAAATTGAGCAAAGGCAGCCATTTCTCGATATTGAGCTAATTCGAGCTTAACAGGCCCTGCTACTGATTTCATAGCATCGGTTTGAGCTGAAGAGCCAACTCGAGAAACTGATAGACCTGTATTAACAGCAGGCCTAATACCAGCATTAAACAAATCAGTTTCCAAAAATATTTGCCCATCAGTAATCGATATCACATTGGTTGGAATAAATGCGGAAACATCTCCCCCCTGAGTTTCAATAATAGGTAGCGCAGTAAGGGATCCAGATCCATTGTCTTCGTTCAATTTTGAGGATCTTTCTAAAAGTCTGGAGTGTAAATAAAATACATCCCCTGGATATGCTTCTCTTCCAGGTGGTCGACGCAACAATAAAGACATCTGCCTATAAGCGACGGCCTGTTTTGATAAATCATCGTAAATAATTAAGGCATGTCTACCATTATCACGAAAGTGTTCCGCCATTGATGTAGCTGCATAGGGGGCTAAAAACTGCATCGGCGCCGGATCAGATGCTGTAGCTGCCACAATTATAGAATAGGCCATAGCTCCAGTTTCTTCTAACTTCTTTACCAATTGAGCAACAGTTGATCTTTTTTGACCCACAGCAACATAAACACAATAAAGTTTTTTACCTTCATCAGCTCCTGCAGCATCGTTATAAGTTTTCTGGTTCAAAATTGTATCAAGGGCTATCGCCGTTTTACCAGTTTGCCGGTCTCCAATAATTAATTCTCGCTGTCCACGACCGATTGGAACCATCGCATCAACCGACTTTAAGCCTGTAGCCATTGGCTCATGAACCGATTTACGAGGAATAATACCTGGCGCTTTAACATCAGCGACTGAGCGTTGCTTGGTTTTGATCGGGCCTTTACCATCGATAGGATTACCAAGGCCATCTACCACTCTCCCTAACAACTCGTCTCCAGTAGGCACATCAACAATGGCATTGGTTCTTTTTACAGTATCGCCTTCTTTAATATCGCGGTCTGAACCAAAGATAACTATACCTACGTTGTCGACTTCCAAGTTTAATGCCATCCCCCTGATACCACCTGGGAATTCGACCATCTCACCGGCTTGAATATTATCTAAACCGTGAACCCTAGCGATTCCATCACCAACGCTCAGCACACGGCCTACTTCTGTAACCTCAACTTCTTGACCAAAGTTTTTTATTTGATCCTTTAGAATCTCTGAAATCTCTGCAGCTTGGATGCTCATTATCCGACCTCTTTCATAATATTTTGTAGATTTGCTAATTTTGAACGAATAGAACTATCGATCATTTTTGACCCAACTTTTACAATTAGACCGCCGATTAAAGACTCATCTATAATCGCTTCTATCTTAATTTCTTTTCCTATGGTTTTTTCTAAAGATTTAGTCAAATCTTTAGTTTGAGTATCGCTCAAAGTTGATGCAGAAGTTACATTTACTGTCACCTCTCCTTTGTCTTCGGCAATGTAAGCTTTAACTTCTTCAATTAAAGTTGGAAGAATATTTAAACGCCTTTTCATTGCAAGCAATCCCAACGAACTCTTCATTAGATCACTCAAACCCATTCTATCTGAGATAGCTAATATTGCATTTTCCTGGTCCAACCGGTTGTATACTGGAGAACTGATCAGTTGATTCAGTTCTTCACTAATTTGCAAAGCATCACCAATAGACGTCAGGTCCATACTTAAAGATTCGATTTTTTTATCTTCTTTAGCCAGCCCAAAAATTGCTTTCGCATACCTTTTAGCTACTCCTGATGACATCGATGCTGAATCTGACACAGATAATCTTTCGTTGTATCTAGCCCGCCTCACACCAGACCATACGGCATGAACAGACAGTTATATTTTCTCATTAAAAACTAGTTATAATCAAGCGTGGTCTTAGCAAAGCCTGCGGGCGGTGGCAACCACCCAAGTCAACTAAAATGAGAATTTTTTACATTTGATTTCAATAGTTTAATAATATTGTGACCAAACAACTCACCTAATAAAATAAATCAAGAATCAATTAAATGAATAAACTCAATTATTTGGATTGATAAGGATTTGTCACTGGCTTCCCCGAGGGCTCACGTAAACCCTCAAAAACATCAAGCGGTTTTCTAACAAATTCACTTAATCCTGGCTTTACTGGCGCGGGTATCTGTTTGTAAACCTCAAGCATTAGAACACCCCCAGCAAAATGTTGTGATAATTTGGACCCAACGGCTTCCCATGTTGGTGAAAATTTTTGCCAAAAGTTACTATCACTTGGTGGAAAAAATAATGACGCTCGATGAGCCTTAGGAAGCAATCCACAATCCGTAACTTGTCTCTCAAGCTGCCCCAACGAATAAGGCCTTCCCATGGCAAACGGGGTATGATCACGTCTCGCCCAAAGCCCTGATCTATTAGGAACAATAAAAAGTGCCCTTCCACCNGGACCCAGGACCCTGTAAATTTCCAAAAGAAGATCTCGGGANTTTTCAGAGGTTTCCAANCCGTGCATAATAACCAGTCTATCAAGCAAACCAGTAGACAACGGCCATTGAGTTTCNTCACAGAGCAAACAAATATTTTTTTTATCTATTGGCCATGATATTACACCCTGCTTTTCAGGCATCATANCCAAGCTTCGTTTGGAATTTTTTATTATGNGCTCAAGCACTGGAAGCGGGAANCCATATCCNGCTACTGTTAAACCTTTTGTATTGGGCCAGAAACCAAACACACTATCTGCCAAAATTGATTGTACTGATCGGCCTAACTTCGTGTGTNNATAAAAATNAGAAAGATGTTGCACATCATGATGCATCAATTTGCCCTTTAGCGAATGAAACCAGCATACAAAAAAATCAACGAAATAACTAGTAAAATTGGAAAATTTAGAGAAAAATCAAAAANTTTTTCAAAAAATAAGTAATTAGGGGTTGAAGCCAGAGTAATAAATCCGATCTTATAGGAAGAACAACCACACCTTTTGTCGACAGGGAAATTTAAATCGTGCCTTCATTCTCTACTACTTTAGAAAAAGCTATTCATAAATCCCTTGCCTTGGCTGCTGCTCGTAAACATGAACTCGCTACATTAGAACACCTGTTATTAGCACTAATTGAAGAACCNGAAGCCTCAAGTGTAATGGAAGCTTGCAGTGTTGATTTAGTAAAGCTGCAAACAAGCTTATCAAAATATTTGGATGAAGANCTGTCCTCCCTCATTTCAACTTCTAAGGATTTTGATTCAACTCCAACAACAGCTTTTCAAAGAGTGATCCAAAGAGCAGCTATACATGTNCAAAGNAGTGGNAGGTCTGAAGTAACTGGCGCTAATGTGTTGGTAGCTATTTTTGCTGAAAGAGAAAGTAACGCTGCTTATTTTTTACAAGAGCAAGAGATGACTCGCTATGATGCTGTGAATTTTATTGCTCATGGAGTGGCAAAAAATCCAGCCTATAGTGAAAAAAGATCNATNACTGGTTCAGACGAATCTGAAGGCAAAATTGAAAATCAAGAAAAAAATGNTGAAGCACCAGAAACTGCATTGCAAAAATATTGCATAGATCTAAATGCAAAAGCTTTAGAAGGTGATNTGGATCCTCTTATAGGTCGCAACGCCGAGGTAGAAAGATGCATTCAAATCTTGTGTCGCCGTCGCAAGAATAACCCCCTGTTGGTTGGAGACCCAGGTGTAGGAAAAACTGCTATAGCTGAAGGTTTAGCAGTTAAGATTGTAAATCATAAAACCCCTAATGTTTTACTGGATACAGTTATTTTNTCNTTAGATATGGGNGCATTACTTGCAGGAACTCGTTATCGTGGTGATTTCGAAGAAAGACTAAAAGCCGTAATGACAGAATTGGAAGAGCACCCTNATTCAATACTATTTATAGATGAAATTCATACTGTAATTGGCGCTGGTGCTACAAGCGGCGGAGCCATGGACGCATCCAACCTCCTAAAACCCTCACTGCAAGGAGGGAAACTTCGTTGCATGGGATCNACAACATACAANGAATATAGACAACATTTTGAAAAAGATCGCGCTTTGGTAAGAAGATTCCAAAAGATAGATGTNGTAGAGCCTTCNTTNGATGATTCTNTTAAAATTCTCAAGGGTTTAAANCCTTATTTCGAAGACCATCATAATGTTAAATTCTCTGTTGATGCGATAAAATCTGCTGTTGAACTATCTTCACGATATATCAATGACAGGAAACTTCCAGACAAGGCAATTGATGTGATTGATGAAGCGGGAGCTGCTCAACATTTGTTACCTGAAAGTAAAAGACGTAGAAATATAGGGCAAAAAGAAATTGAAGCAGTTATTGCAAAAATAGCCCGCATACCTCCAAAAAACGTCTCAAAAGATGATGCGGTAATATTAAAAGACTTAGAAGATAAGCTCAAAACAGTTGTATTTGGTCAAGATAAAGCTATTTCGGCTTTAGCATCAGCGATTAAATTAAGTCGTGCTGGACTGCGCGAACCAGAAAAACCAATTGGCAATTACTTATTNGCAGGCCCTACGGGCGTTGGAAAGACCGAAGTAGCACGACAATTAGCCGATACACTAGGCATTGAACTNTTAAGATTTGATATGTCTGAATATATGGAAAAACATGCGGTTTCCAGACTTATTGGCGCTCCCCCAGGATATGTCGGCTTCGACCAAGGTGGAATGCTAACAGATGGAGTTGATCAAAACCCACATTGTGTTCTCTTACTTGATGAGATTGAAAAAGCTCATCCAGACGTTTTCAACATATTGCTTCAAGTCATGGATTACGGAAAACTGACAGATCATAATGGAAGATCAGTGGATTTCAGAAATGTAATTTTGATCATGACCTCAAACGCCGGCGCTGCTGAGCAAGCAAAAGCAGCTATTGGGTTTGGGAAATCGCTAAGAGAAGATGAAGATAAAATGGCGATTGAGAGATTATTCACTCCAGAATTTAGAAATAGGCTGGACTCAATAATTAGTTTTGCAGCCTTGCCTAAGGAAATAATAATTCGAGTTGTTGATAAATTTGTTGTCCAACTGGAAGCGCAATTGATGGATAGAAATGTAGCNATTGAATTAAGTAATGCAGCTGCAGAATGGTTGGGAAATAAAGGTTATGACAGCACAATGGGTGCACGCCCATTATCTAGAGTAATNCAAGAACAGATAAAAAAACCGTTAGCAGATGAGCTGCTGTTTGGGAAATTAGCAAAAGGTGGGTTGGTAAAAATTGGAATAAAAAATNATGAAATAGATCTACAAATAATTGAACGAGAAAATATATTAATTAGCAAAAAGAAAGTAGCATTGTTACCAGCTAAATAGTTCTTATTTTTCTGTAAGTTTTATTTCTATCCTTCGATTTAATGCGCGCGCTTCCTCAGTGTTATCTTTATTAAGTGGTTGATATTCTCCAAAACCTGTAGCAGCAAGTCTATAGGCTGGAATGTTTAAGAATTCTTGCATGTAAAATACGACAGATAAAGCTCTAGCCTGAGACAACTCCCAGTTATTCGAATATTTCCCACCCCTGATAGGCTTATCGTCAGTATGTCCATCAACACGTANTATCCAATCTATATTATCGGGTATTCTGTCTGCAATAGAACTTATCAAATTAGCAATTTTCTTTATTTGCTCCTTACCCTCAAGTGACAACTCAGCATCTCCTGATGCAAATAAGATTTCTGATGAAAATACAAATCTATCTCCCGAAATGTTAACGCCATCTTCTGCCTCAATTAACTTTCTAATCTCTCCAAAAAACTCTGACTTAAAATTTTCAAGTTTTGTATTTCTTTCCCTCAACAATTTCGCCTGCTGGTCAAGTAAAATTGCATTATCAATTTCTAATTTAGCCTTAGCTCTTTCTGAGTCTGCTTTAGCTTTTTCAACCTCTGCTTTAGCTTTTTCAATATTGGCTTTCTCTTTTTCCTTACGGGCAAGCTTGGCTAAAGCTATATTTAAGTCAGAACCAAAAGTCTCAAGCTGTAACTTAACCTCCACTTCCTGTGCTTTTGATACGTCCAATAAATTCTGCAAGGAGCCTAATTGTTTGCGAAGTGTCGCTACTTGCTGGTTTAAAACTTCAGTTTGCAATTGTGCATCTGTAGCCTTTTGCTTTTCTTCAGAAAGNAAGTCTCGCGCAGTACTCAATAAAATTGCTTGTTGCTCTGCTTCTGTTAATTTGTCTCTATTGCTAGAAACCAGCTTCAAGTTTTCTGANAAGGCTNACGCTAATCTTTCCTCTAANGANGCTTTAACCATCNTNGCNTCATCTTTTACNNCNNNNATTTCTTCNTTTCTTNAAGANAACTCANGCATTACACTCTTTANNTCNTTNTGATAATTTTCTGANNTNANAAGTGCTGTTGCCAATGTTNTATTTAAATNATTNTCNANACTCCTNGCTGCNGCGAGAAGNGATAANGTATTTTGNGCTCTTTTTCTTTGCTCTTCCANNACAAGAGACATNGCNGTTAACTCAGCTGAACTATTTNCTAATTTTTCCCTNAGTTTTTTNGNTATGGCNANCTGAGTTAAGCGTTGTTTTTCTTCCAAAGTTAATTTATTTTGAGTTTGCTTTAATGTTACTGACAGCGCTTTTCTCGCAGCGACCTCAAGCATCTTCTCCTTATCTAAGTCCGATAATTCTGCATTCAGTCTTTCAACAGATGTGTTCAAATTGCTTACTTCAGTTCTTGTTGTCGATATAACAGCCAAAGCATCTTGAAGACTCAAATCCATTTCCAAAATTTCTCGTTTCTTTTCCGCTAGTAAGAGCTCTAAAGCATCTGCTTCTGCCGCCGCTAACCGCGCCTTTTCTGATTTTAAATCTATCTCGTCTCTTGCTTGAGCTAACGCGACCTGCAAAGCTTCTTTTTTTGAAACCTCAATAATGTTTTCAGAGGTTTTTACTTCAAGCCTAGTAGCTAGCTCATTTTTCTCCGATAAAAGGGCTGCTACCTGTGCCTCAAAGTTATCTATATTTTGTGATTGTTCACTGGTCTGTTGAGTTAGAGTTGCAATTAATGTTGCTTGAGCTTCATTCTTGATATTAGTAGCTTTTAGATTGTTATCCAAATCGTTAATCGTGTTTTCCAAACCAAATGATTTTTGCTGTTCCAATCCAAGGGCTTCTGCCAAACTTGCCACTTGTTGACTTAATGAATCTAGCTCTGAATCTTGGCTATTAATTGTATCTCTTAACATAAATTGCACGATCATAAAAATCGACATCAGAAAAAATAACATTAACAATAATGCAGTCATTGCATCAACAAAACCTGGCCATATCGTAGATGGTATATTACTTTTGCTACGTTTTGATAAACTCAATACCTAATTCTTTCTTTCAGTATCAAAAGGGTCTTTTATTTCAGTTGACTTGTCCAATTTCTCAATGGTCTCAATTAATCTATCGAGACCTTCCCGTAAAACTATTGTTGTTTCCCTATAATTGGACGGTATTTCTTCCATAGCTCTAGAAAAATGCGCATCAATATTTTTCAAGTTCATTCTTATTTCTGAATTATCACCCTCTATTAATAAACGCTCAAGTAATTTTTCCTGCCCACTGATGAGTTCAGTTAAAGCAGAATACTCTTGTGAGCTTTGTAGTATCTCAGTCTCTGAATTTTCTTGAGAGGCATCTGCTAAAGTTTGTAGTGTTTGTAATAATTTATCCATCTTTTCGTCTGTCTTAGACCTATTTTTGTCGGCCCTATCCAATGAAGACTGCAGCTTTTCTACAGCATTAGCCACCTGGGCCAGAGCAATGCTCATTTGGCCACTCATTTGGTCCAATACTTCATCTAGAATCCCACTAGAGGATTGCCCTCCTCCATCGTTTTCAGTATTCGCCAAACTAACCCTCGTAATGGAAGACAACCAGTCTTCTAACTGACGGTAAAATCGATTTTGCCCATGACTTGCAAATAGCTCAAGCACTCCAACAATAAGAGACCCAGTTAATCCCAACAATGATGAGGCAAAAGCAGTCCCCATGCCACCAAGCTGATCTTCCAAACCGGACATTAAACGACTAAAAACCTCGACACCACCTTCATTCTCGGAAGGGTTTAAGCTTCTGATCGTTTCCACGACAGCTGGAACTGTTGTGGCTAAACCATAAAAAGTTCCCAATAATCCTAGAAATATCAATAAGTTGTTAATGTAGCGCGTAATCTCTCGGGCTTCGTCTATACGCGATGCAACGGACTCCATAATGGAGTGAGAAGATGCTGTTCCTATTTTCATCTTTGACTGTCTAATTTTCATTAAAGACACAAGAGAAGTTAGAAGGCGAGGTGGATTACCTGCAAAACTTCCATCACCATTTGTAAATCTTTTCAACCAACTAATTGACGATATTAAGGCCAAAACCTGCATAAAGCATGCAAGCACACCTATACCAAACACACCAATAATAAATCCATTTAAATATACGTTGGCTTTATAGATAGAACTCAGAAAATCCCTAGCAAGATAGCCACTAAATCCGATTAAGGCAGAAATAGTTAACATTATTACTATTTGTCGAATGGGTTGTGTGAATTGACGAGTTTTTTCTACTTCTACTGCCACCATTGATTTTTCCAAACCCTTAAAAAATAAACTTTAAATCTCGATTTTATTAAATTATTATCTATAGTTGATAATTTGGATAACAGACTTTTTCCAATAAATAAACAAATGTGAGTCTAATCATCTATTACGCGACCCTGTTACAAAGGACGCGTCCGAGGAATAACACTTTTAAAAATTGGCACTGAATTACCCATAATATAAATTCGCGATACTTTTTTATTTTTTGGTTTATTTTGACTCATGATAACACTCGTGGACAAATTATCTATCAACACTCCAGTTGAAAAACGAAATTTTGGCCTAACTGAACTCTCAACTGATACATTCAATGATTTTTTTTTACTAGCAAATTTCTTTGCATTTTCATTAGTGAATTCGAAGATTTGAGTAGGTGGCACAATTGATTTTACAACATTATTAGACAGAGCGCGATCTCCAAAAAAAATAATGAAACATAATAAAAAAATACCACCCGTATTTACACTTATACTTCTCATTTTTTGTTTGTTTCCTTTGAAGCAACCTGTCGACCAAAATCTGGTGAGTCCGTATCCTGCCCAGCATCCACAATACCTCGACGTATCTCTCTAGTTCTGGTAAAATAGTTATGCAAAAAGTCACCATCACTTTTTCTTATAGCACGCTGCAAAGAAAACAATTCTTCGGTAAAACGCCCAAGAATCTCTAGAGTTGCTTCTTTATTATGCAAAAATACATCACGCCACATCGTGGGATCAGAAGCCGCTATTCGAGTAAAATCTCTAAATCCAGCTGCAGAGTAGTTTACAACCTCCGAATTAGTTACTCGTCTTAAATCATCCGCTACTCCAACCATTGTATAGGCAATTAAATGTGGCGAATGGGAAGTAACAGCTAAAACCAGATCATGATGCTTAGGGTCCATAGTTTCTACTCGAGCACCTATCATGCTCCACATTTCGATTAAGTTTTTTAAAGCTTGCTCATCTGTGTTTTCCAATGGAGTTAAAAGGCACCATCTATTATTAAATAATTCGGCAAAACCAGCTTCAGGACCTGAACGTTCCGTTCCAGCAACAGGATGTCCTGGTATAAAATGTACAGATGCTGGCAAGTGAGGTTTAATTAAAGAGATCACATTTTCTTTTACAGATCCAACATCTGTTACTGTTGCTCCCGGCTTCAAAAAGGGGGAAATCTCTCTTGCTATATCGCCCATAACTCCAACAGGGGTTGAGATTATTACCAAATCAGCATCAACAACGGCTTTAGCGGCGCTACTAGAAACTTCATCGACAATATCTAATTCTAAAGATTTTTGTCTAGATTGTTTTGTCTTTGCATATCCAATAATAGTCTCACAAAGGCTATTTTTCTTCAATCCATGCCCTATTGAACTAGCTATCAATCCCAATCCAATCAATGCTACTTTTTTATATAATATGTTCATTAGTCGCTACTTTTAACTATGGTAATTTTTTAATTAATTTTGATGATATAGTATAATTAACATGCTATTTTACTGATTCCCTTAAGCTTATTAACTAATCATTCGCCCTTCTTTAAACAATATGAAAGTAATGTAACCACAAATTAAAAAAAAGTTTGTGGGTCAATATCAATTGATAATCTAACATTTCCTGGTAATTTAAATTGACTTGCCCAAGAACTTAACGCTTTTTGGAAATTTTTCTTGTTTCCAACTTTTATGAGCAAACGTATCCTATGCCTGCCCCTAATTCGGGCTATTGGAGCAGGAGCTGGACCATAAACCTTTGCGTTAATGTCTTTCAATGGACCTAAATTTATGGTGAATTGATTGGAAATCTCATTTACCTGCTGCAAATCAGTTCCAGATATTACAATACCAGCCATTGTTCCAAAAGGTGGTACCAATGCTTCTCGCCGCTGTTTAGCTTCAGATTCCCAAAACTTTTCATCATCATCAGATAATATAGCTGTTATTACTGGGTGCTCAGGTTGATAAGTTTGCAACAGAGCTATTCCCTTAGTTTTATCTCTACCAGCTCTACCAGATACTTGCTTTATTAGCTGAAAAGTCTTTTCAGAAGCTCTTAAATCAGCACCTTGCAAGCCAAGATCCGCATCAATTACGCCAACAAGAGATAAATGCGGGAAATTATGTCCTTTAGCAACCAATTGGGTTCCAATGATTATATCAACTTCACCTTTCTCAATNCTATCGATTATTTTATCGATGGAGCCTGAAGGTGTTAAAATATCTGAGGATAATATCGCCAGTTTAGCATCTGGGAAAACTTTTGAAGCCTCTTCCGCAATTCTTTCCACCCCTGGCCCCAANGCATTAAAAGAACCTGAAGCCTCGCAATTTGGGCAAACATCAATCAGCGGTTTAGTATCACCACATTGATGACACAGTAATATCGATCGAAAACTATGTAGTGTCATTCTGGCGTCACACTTTTCGCAACCAACTTGAAACCCACAAGCCTGACATATTGTTATGGGAGCATACCCTCTTCTATTCAAAAACAACAATGATTGCTCACCATTCTCTAAATTATGCTTTACACCATCAATTAATTTCTGAGAAATCCACGTATTTGGAGATAAATTCTCACGTCTCATATCAATACATGAAATTTCTGGTAATTTGGCTGCACCATATCGATTTTCAAGGTTCAGCCTATTATATTTGCCAACTTTTGCATTTACCCAGGTCTCAAGTGAAGGAGTCGCAGATGCCAGTACAACCATTGCCTCATTTAAAGAGGCCCTTAAGACAGCCATATCTCGGGCATTATATAAAATACCGTCTTCTTGTTTATATGAAGAGTCATGCTCCTCATCAACAACTATTAAGCCTAATTTCTTAAACGGCAAATAAAGAGCAGACCTTGCTCCTACTACCAATTGGACATCTCCCGACGCTATCATTCGCCTACATCTATATTTTTCACTTTTTGCTACGCCAGAGTGCCACTCAGCCGGACTATTCCCAAAACGTGTTTTCACTTTTTCGATAAATGCTGACGTAAGTGCTATTTCCGGTAGCAAAACAAGGACTTGCCTACCCAACCGCAACGCCTCTGCTACTAATTCAAGATAAACTTCAGTTTTTCCTGATCCGGTGACACCTTTTAGCAATGTTGTACTGTATACTTTTGCAACTAGGGAAGTTTTCAACTGTTTCACAACTGCCAATTGCTCATTTGACAATTTCTGGCTTAAATATTCTGGGAAAAGTTTTGGATAAGAAAAATCAATTGGAATTTTCTTTTCTTCAATTANTCCATTTTTTACCAAACCTTGGATGACAGAAATTGATACTCCAGACAAAAAGCTAAGATCATTCAAAGAAAANTGTTTGGNTTTTTTNTTTGTGANAAAATCCAATAATCTCTTTCTTGTNCGCGTTATCTTTAANTTTTTTTGATTTTTTTTATTTGAGAAGAAATAGACTTTTTTGTGAGTTTTTACTTGACCAGTAAAATTTCCTCGCAGCGCTAGCCTTAGCATGCCTGAAATAGGTGACAACGTATAATCTGAGACACGGCATAGAAAGAGCCTCATTTCTTCTTGCATTGGCTCAAGATCTAAAACACGGTTAATTCTCTTTATCTTTAAAGGNTCATAACCACCAATACCCTTAGACCAAACACAACCCAATACTTTTCGTGGNCCCAAGAATACTTCAACAAAATCTCCAAGCCTGCAACCACCACCAGGAGAATAATAATCTAGCACGCGATTGATTGGCTCAGTAGTTAATACACCTACTAACTCATTTTCATTGAAAAAAAATTTTTTACTCATTTAACTCACAATAATATAGGTTTTGCTATATTAATAACTTATAATATATAAGGACAGAAAAATCGTTCGGCTAACAGCTCAAATTAATAGGAAAAAATAATGAAATTCTTCATAGATACCGCAGANATTCAAGCCATTTCAGAATTAAATGAAATGGGCCTGGTAGATGGCGTTACAACGAATCCATCATTAATCATGAAATCTGGAAGAGACATCATAGAAGTAACAAAAGAGATTTGTTCGCTCGTNAAGGGACCTGTAAGTGCTGAAGTTGTAGCAACTGACGCTAGCAGCATGATAAAAGAAGGAGAGAAGTTAGCAAAAATNGCATCCAATATTGCGGTTAAGGTACCCTTAACTTGGGATGGATTGAGAACTTGCAAAGAATTAACATCTCAGGGCTACATGGTTAATGTGACCCTCTGTTTTAGTGCAAATCAAGCATTATTAGCTGCTAAAGCGGGAGCCACTTTTATCTCCCCTTTCATTGGACGGTTAGACGACATCAATATAGATGGAATGGATCTAATATCAGAAATACGAACAATCTACGATAATTTTGAATTTGACACTCAAATTCTTGGAGCCTCCATCCGAACAGTTAATCACATCACCCAATGCGCCTTGGTAGGTGCCGATGTCATTACAGCACCTCCTAATGTTTTAAAACAACTGGCTGAACATCCATTAACTTCCAAAGGGCTTGAGTTGTTCATGAAAGATTGGGCGAAAACCGGGCAAAAAATAATNTAAAATCTGAGATCCAGTATATGAGTGACAAAAACCCAATTAGTAANTTAAAAGAAAAAATCTTATCAGATCCTAAAATTATATTAGAAGATCCAGTGCTTATGGACGCGCTAGTTGAAGCACAAAGTCAGCTCTTAGGTAGTAACATTATAGATCTTCGTGGCATCGCAATGACACAACTCGAAAAACGATTGGAGAAAATTGAAAATACTCANAACGATGTAATTTCGATGGCATATGAAAACCTATCTGGAGCCAAACAAATCCAACGAGCTATCTTAAAGTTATTGGAACCAAATGACTTTCCTAGNTTTATAAAAAAACTCTCAACTGAAGTTAAAGAAATTCTAAACGTAGAACATATCTCTCTGGTGTTAGAAACCAATGTAATAAACGAAAACATNACATTACTGAAGAATTTAAATCCGCTTACTATTATTGTTAACGAAAATAGCATAAAAAATTATATAACCAGCCATAGTCAATTCGGNTCCCAAACTGTTACNTTACGCAATAATGTAGACTCCACTCATCAATTTTACCAAAATGCTAATAGCAAAATATTATCAGAAGCTTTACTCTCACTAGATTTTAATGGAAGCAATATCGAAGGACTTTTNGTTTTAGGCTCNAATCAAAAGTCAAAATTTGCTCCCGGCCAAGGAACTGAACTACTGACATTTTTTGCAAATGTATTCGAACGGAATATGGCACGTTGGTTAACTTAGTCACCATCCAAACAGAAACAACCAATTTGATAGAGAGTTGGCTTGAATGGTTAAAAGCTTTAGGAGGTAGATCTGATAAAACCATAAACGCTTATCGTTCAGATGTATTAAAATTTATTAAGTTTATGGCAAAACACTACGAAAGCAATATTTCTCCTAATGAATTAAAAACGATCGAGACGATAGATATGAGAGCCTGGTTAGCTTATGAACGAACAAAAGGCCTATCATCACGATCAGTTTCAAGGAAGCTTTCTGCNATCAAAGGGTTTTTTTTATGGTTTTCAGAAAAAGAAGGATTTGAACCTAGTGGCGTTTTAGCAATTCGTCCTCCAAGGTATAAGAGCAGACTCCCTAGGCCAGTAGAAAAGGAAATGGCAAAAAATCTAATTGAAACTGTGGAGTTGCAAAATGAATTAAATTGGGTTTCTGCTCGTGATGGAGCAATACTAACTCTTTTATACTGTTGTGGTTTGCGAATTTCAGAAGCACTAAGTTTAACTCAATCAGACTATCCACTTCCTGCCATTTTAAGGATCACTGGTAAAAACAATAAAGAGCGTTTAATTCCTGTACTCAAAATTGCTAGAGAGGCTGTAGATAACTATGTTAAGCTGTGTCCCTTTAATATTAGTAAGAATGGACCTATTTTTATCGGTGTAAATGGTGGCGCATTAAACCCAAGAATCATTCAAAAAGTAACTGAGCAAGCGAGACGGCAATTGGGGTTAGATAAAACGGTTACACCTCATGCAATGCGGCATTCTTTTGCTAGCCACTTGTTAGAAGCAGGTGGTGATTTGCGAGCAATTCAAGATTTATTGGGACACTCTTCTTTATCTACAACCCAGAATTACACAGCCGTGAATCAAGAAAGACTCATGAACGTTTATAAAAATGCTCATCCAAAAGCCTAACAACTTTGCAATCTATCCAATTTGGTTTTATTAACAAGATATGACTAACGAACTCCGAGCTTTATTCGTTCATTTATTCACTGCAACTGGTGCTGTATTTGCCATGTTAGCTATGTTAGCTGCGGTCGATGGAAAGTGGAGCACAATGTTTGTCTGGCTCGTAATTGCTTTTATTGTTGATGGGATAGATGGGCCACTAGCAAGAAAATATAATGTAAAAACTTTTGCGCCTCAATATGATGGTTATTTATTAGATCTAATTATTGACTACCTTACTTATGTTTTCATCCCAGCATTCGCTTTATTTAAAAGTGGTTTATTTGATAAAGATTGGACAGGCTGGGTGTGTATAATTGTTATAACATTTGGTAGCGTAATCTATTTTGTCGATACAAGAATGAAAACAAAGGATAATTCATTTTCTGGCTTTCCAGGTTGTTGGAATATGGTAATCCTAGTATTCTTTGCATTGACACCCAATTTTTGGATAATCTTAGGTATCGTGATAGCTTTAACACTATCAATGTTTCTTCCAGTTGAATTTATTCACCCAGTTAGAACAAAAAGATGGAGACTTATAAATTTACCCATCGCTTTTTTATGGACGCTTTGCGCAGGTTTAGCCGCGTGGGCAGATTTTGACCCAGGCCCATTGGTCTTAATTGGATTAACATTATCAAGTCTGTATTTATTATTTGCCGGTATATTAATGCAAATTCTGCCTCAAAATAACTAAGTTTTTTATTTTAAAATCTACTTTTTAAGAGACAGTTCAATTTTAATAGGTTGGGGGCTCTTATAATTTAGTTTAATTCGATAAATTAGGAACGCCTCCATTACCCTCATGATATAGTTTCGAGTCTCATTGAAAGGAATATGTTCAATCCAGTCGACATAATCTATACCCTTTTGCCGTGGATCACCGTATTTTTTTATCCAACCATCCATTCTCGAAGGACCAGCATTATATGCCCCCAAAGCTAAGAGAAGTGAACCATCATACTTACCCAACAAAAAATGCATGTATTCTGATCCTAGTTCAACATTATATTTCCAATCTGTGTTCAGGCGTTTCAGAGAATACTTCAGATTTAACTCATCAGCTACCTTTTTTGCAGTACTTGGCATCAATTGCATCAAACCTCGAGCACCTGCTCTACTTACAGCGTTTGAGTTAAATTCACTTTCACGACGCGCCACAGCTAAGGCAATTTCTGGAGCAACTTTCAAGGACAGGCTGGCCATTTCATGTACAGGAAAATAGGTGTTGGGGTATATATGTCCTTTGCGAGCTGCTTGTTTGGAAAGTACCAAAGCAAGATAATCATTTTTGAGATTTGCTAGAAAATTAGTTAACTGTAGATGCTCACTTTCATTTAAGCTTTCGGCAAAATGAGAAAAAAATCTGCGTGATAATTCTTGCTCATTAACATTTTGAAAAAGAACAGCTAACCTAAATATATCGCTTTTTTGGAAATCTGTTTCCCCAACATTCTTTTTATAATATGGTAAAAGAAATTCTCTTCTCAATTTTTTATCAATTTTCTCAGAAGACAATTGACCATAAAAGCTACTTTGATAATTCGAACTCAAGGAATAGTAGTAATTTGATAGTAATAAATTATTCTCTTCTTCGTAGGATCTACCAAGCCAGTATCCTGCTCGTCCAAGAGAAATTGGCGTTGCCACCTCATTCAAAAAATTATTAAAATGCATTATCGCCCTTGAAGGATTTTTTAACTTTGTCAAACTGATATAACCAGCTAACCACTCCAAATCCGCGTAATCGGAACCGCCTGATACAAAATGGTTTGAAGCTAAATAATAGGCTAATTCGCTCTTATTATCTCTCATAGCCTGTCTAGCGTAATCTCTTCTCTTTCTGGACCACTTGAGAGGAAACTTTAACNTTTCTTTAGACTGACTATGTGTCTTTAATATCTCTGTTGCGCTATCAATTCGTCCTTTTCGAGCCCTCCAAATAAATCTTTCATAAGCCAATCCAGGATCTTCTTTAAGATTAGCAGGTACCTTACTTATAAGAGAATCCACCCCATAACTTTGACTTCGTAACGAAATTCTAGCTTTAGCCAAAGTGCGAATGTCCTTGTCTAAATAATTTATAACGCGCTTAGCCTGCGAGGTCATTCCATTCCACAGCAAAAAATCAACACGCTCTGANGCNATTAAAATGGTTTTATTCCNGTATTTTTTTTTGAAGAAATTGAACTCTTGCCTTTCAAGCGCCAAATTCAGCCACGCACGATTTATTTCCTTAGANACATTATCTTTCAAATTCANTTCTTCAAATGCTTCAATCAGTTTCATTGAACCAAAGCCAGTATANGGATTATTATTTTCAAAATANCTAACAACTAATGAAGGTTCAGTGATTATTTTTATCTTGGCTTCACCTTGTTGTCGTAAAAGCTTTAAGCCTGGCCAGTGGTCATATTTTCTTAAAAAAGCAACATAATCTTCAAAAGAACCAAATCCTTTTCGTAATTTAACCCAGTTAACATAAGTTGTTAATATTGGATCATCCAAATTGTCAGATAATACCAANGCTTTGCTCCANTGATTTTTATCAAGGGCATATAAAATCTTTTGTACTGTCTTTTTTTCAATATTAAAATTCGAAGATAATGCCGGTTCGACATTAAATATGCCAATCCCAACCCAAGCAAATATTGCAAATATTTTGATCCAAGAAGGATTCATAACTATATTTCCTTAAAGTAAGATATTAACCTACTCTTGATTTCATTGTGGTTTCTTGGCAATCCATAGTAGAAAGCATTTTGTTATATTTTTAATAGAAAAGATCAAGATTGGGAGCAATGATTATGTTCAAAGGATCAATTACCGCATTAGTTACTCCGTTTTCAAAGGGTGAANTCGACAAAGCTGCTCTAAAAAATTTGGTCGATTGGCAAATAACTGAAGGATCAAATGGGTTAGTACCCGTTGGAACAACAGGTGAAAGTCCCACTTTATCTCACGAAGAACATGAAAATGTGGTTGAAAGCGTAGTTACAGCTGCTGCTGGCAGAGTGCCAGTCATTGCAGGTGCGGGATCAAACAATACTATGGAGACAATAAGATTTATGCGCCATGCTGAAGCAGTGGGAGCAAATGCAGGATTGGTTGTAACACCATATTATAACAAGCCAACACAATTTGGACTAATTGAACACTTCTCTCAGGCTCATTCAGCAGCAAATATTCCAATTATCATTTATAATATACCTGGTCGTTCATCTGTGGANATGACCCCNAAAACTATGGGTGAATTAGCAAAATTACCNCGAATAATTGGTGTAAAAGATGCAACTGGCGATCTATCCAGAGTGCCACAGCAAAGAATAAGCTGCGGCAAAGATTTTATTCAATTATCTGGTGAAGATGCAACTGCCTTGGGTTTTAACGCGCATGGTGGCGTTGGATGTATTTCAGTTACAGCAAATGTCGCTCCCCGTTTGTGTTTTCAATTTCAAGAAGCTACTTTAAATGGTAATTTTTCAAAAGCACTTGAACTAACAGATAAATTAATGCCTTTACATCAAGCAATCTTTACAGAGCCTGGACTTTGNGGAGCTAAATATGGACTTTCACTTCTTGGCATTTGCTCAACAGAAGTTAGAGCACCATTAACAGGCCTACAGGATGACACAAAAAAACAAATACAAGNAGCAATGAAACATGCGGGCATTTTATAATTATAAAAATATCCTTAGAAATCTTAATTTTTTGTTTTTCTGAAAGAAATAACTTTTTGTTTTAACCCAGAAGAAAAAATTACTATTCTTGAGATGAGAGTTAATACAGCGCAAATGAAAGATAAAAAAAACTACAAGGTTGTGTCCGAAAACCGAAAAGCAAGATATAATTACACTATTGAGTANGACATTGAATGTGGAATCATTTTAGAGGGCTCAGAAGTAAAATCATTACGCATTGGTGGGAGTAATATCGCAGACAGCTACGCAAGCATCGAACATAGTGAGTTGTGGCTAATCAACAGCTATATAGCGCCTTACAATCAGGCAAAAACTTTTAAGCATGAAGAACGTAGGCGGCGCAAATTACTAGTTTCAAAACGTGAACTTTCACGTTTGTGGTCTGCAAGTGCTCGTGAAGGCATGACTTTAGTGCCATTAGTATTATATTTTAATCACCAAGGAAAAGCTAAANTAAAGGTCGCTATCGCTAAGGGCAAAAAAACAATTGATAAGCGAGAAACAGAAAAGAAAAGAGACTGGCAAAAACAAAAAGCCCGTTTATTACGCTCACAAAATTAATAAAAGNAAGGTTGTCCTTCATATTGTCTTATAGAAGTCTTGAAACCTTGGATAANCAGAGATAAACCTCAGAAAACAAANATTTNGGGCGAATCATGCTNTCAGATAATCCACAAGCACTCGTTTCAACATCTTGGCTATTAAAACACCTTAAAGATCCTGATTTAAGAATTCTTGATGGAAGTTGGTATCTACCAAAAATGAATCGTAATGGGTTCGAAGAGTATAATCAAAAACACATTCCGGGCGCACGTTTTTTTGATATTGACGAAATCAGTGACTCAAATAATGAACTACCACACATGGTACCATCCGCCCAAAAATTTATAAGTCGAATGAAAGCGATGGGAATAGGGGACGGGCATCAAATCGTCGTATATGATGGCCAAGGTATATTTTCCTCAGCAAGGGTCTGGTGGATGTTTAAGCTATTTGGAAAAAACAATGTTGCTGTTTTAGATGGTGGTTTACCAAAATGGACCTCTGAAANTAATCCAACTGATAATATTAAACCTATCTTAAGAGAGAGACATATTACAGTACAATATCAAGCCTCACTTATTCGAGATGTTACTCAAGTAGCCGCATGTTCAAAGCTTTCCACTGCAACGATTCTTGATGCAAGAAGTATCTCTAGATTTAAAGGTGAAGAAGAAGAGCCAAGACCAGGATTGCGCTCAGGACATATCCCTGGGTCAAAAAATCTTCACTATGAAATACTTTTAAATCGAGACGGCACTATGAAATCCCAAAATCTAATAAGNGAAATTTTAACTGATCATGGAATAGATACAACAAAAGCAATTATTACAACGTGTGGCTCAGGTGTAACTGCAGCAATTTTGAATTTAGCTTTAGAAATAGCAGGCTATAAAAATCATTCACTTTATGATGGATCTTGGAGTGAGTGGGGCATGTATAAAGATTTGAAAGTTGATAAAGGTTAAAAATGCTAGAACAACTACAGCAACAGCCACCTGATAAGATCTTAGCTTTAATGCAAACTTTCAAAGAAGACCCTCGAGCCAATAAGCTAGACCTTGGTATAGGCGTTTATAAAAACGAAAATGGTCAAACTCCGATAATCAATGCTGTAAAAAAAGCAGAAAAAATACTTTGGGAACAAGAAACCACAAAATCATATACTAAGCTAACAGGCGACTCAGATTTTCAAACTGTAATGAAAGAGCTGATCTTTAGCGATTGCGTTTCCGAAGATATAATTTCAACAGCTCATACTCCTGGTGGCACTGGAGCCATAAGGCAGGCTTTTGAGCTCATTANATTAGCATCACCAAATTCAAAAATATGGATCTCAAATCCTACATGGCCTAATCATATTTCAATCTTAAAATTTTTAAACATCCCATATTCTGAATATGTATATTTTGATAAGGAAACCTGTGAACTAAATTTCGACGGAATGATGGAGAGTTTAAAAAACACAAAACCAGGAGATATAATATTATTGCATGGATGTTGTCATAATCCTACAGGCGCCAACCTAAATAACGATCAGTGGAAAGAATTACAAAAATTTTTGTGTGATAATCAATTAGTGCCTCTTATTGATCTGGCTTATCAAGGTTTTGGAGACGGTTTAGATGAAGACGCATATGGTGTTAGNTTATTAGCAAAAAAATGCAAAGAAGTAATTTTAGCTGCAAGTTGCTCAAAAAATTTTGGGATTTACAGAGAAAGAACAGGAATTTTATTTACAATCTCAGAGAACGAAAAAATTAAAAACATTTCTAGTAATACCTTAGCATTTTTAAATAGACAAAACTTTTCGTTTCCACCCGATCATGGTGGAAAATTAGTAACTTTAATTTTAAAAAATGAGGAACTAAAATCAAGTTGGATAAAAGAGTTAAACGAAATGCGATTAAATATGCTGGATATTAGAAAATCATTAGCTGAAGAACTCAGAAAAAAATCGCAATCTAATAGATTTGACTTTTTAGAGACCCACAGAGGTATGTTTTCTCTTCTTGGAGCAACCAAAGATCAAGTTTTAAGTATGAGAGAAAAACACGCCATNTATATGATTGAAGACAGCAGGGTAAATATCGCAGGTCTTAACAAAAAAAGGCTTTCTAACTTGGCTGGAGCGATTATTGACGTGGGTATTTAAGAACTAATTAGCCNCAAAAGCTTCTACTAATATTTTCGTTCTCATCCAAAGTGACTGTTAAACGATTAGGAATAAAATCCATCGGTATATATCCATCATGAGGGATAATTCGCAGGTCACCATTAAATTTGATTAATTCAAGCAATATTCCCANGGACTCTTTGCTTTGTCCTTTTAAATCTAAATATGCCTCCTCTTCACATACAAAGATTGGTTCTACTTCAATAATCTCTTGCTCTGTAAGATAAAGATCCTCACAACTCACCAAAAAAAGGATCATTACACAAGAAAACGAGTTTAAATATTTTTTTTTTAAAACCATGGTTTAAATCCAAAAAATTTTTCTTATACTCAAAGTTAAAAACTATGGTACGTTTNACACAATATATCTATCTATGGTTAGTTCAACGATTATCTAAAGTAAATTTGATTTAAAAGTTATCCAAAAATTGAAACAAAATCTCCAAAATTCTTCTCTAATTGATNCCATAATCAGAAAAGCCACGTCTGATGATGAAGAACAAATTTGGTCAATATTGAAACCAATAATTCGAAACGGTGAAACTTATGCAATTAAAAAAAATACTAAGCGCGACACGGCTATAAAAAACTGGATGTATGGGAAACACAGTTGTTACATTATAGAAAATAATACACAAGTAATGGGATCTTATTATATTTGTACCAATCAAGAGGGCGGTGGAGATCATATCTGTAATTGTGGATTCATAGTAAGATCCGGAGTAGCANGAAATGGTTATGGTCGTCTAATGGTTAACCATAGTTTAAATTTAGCTAAAAAAACGGGCTTTAAAGGTATGCAATTTAATTTTGTTGTAAGTAATAATAAAAATGCTATCAACCTTTGGAAAAGCGTCGGTTTTGAGATTGTTGGGCGCTTACCTTTGGCATTCCATCATCCAACTGATGGTTTAATAGACGCATTGGTAATGTTTAACAGTTTCAGCAAGGAATAAATAAGATTATTTTAAAAAAATTAACAACGTAAAACGAATCTTAATAAATATTGTAAGAAATAATTGAAGGGTTANGACTAAATGAAAAAAATATCAGAAAACAAAGCTTTTAGTGGGACTCAAAAGGTTTATTCTCACTTTTCAAAATCAAATGATTGTGAAATGACTTTTGGAATCTTTTTACCGGAAGANGCCTCAAATAATAAAGTTCCAATTTTATGGTACTTATCAGGCCTAACTTGTACTCACGAAAATGCGATGACAAAATCAGGTGCACAGGTTTGGGCCGCTGAGCAAGGTATAGCGTTAATATTTCCCGATACTTCACCAAGAGGTGACAAAATTCCTGATGATCAAGCGTTTGATCTTGGCCAAGGTGCCGGATTCTATGTTAATGCTACCAATGATCCTTGGTCAAAGAATTTTAATATGTGGGATTATATAACAAATGAATTGCCAGAATTAGTATTTAATAATTTTTCCTTAGATGAANATAGACAATCTATAATGGGCCATTCAATGGGTGGNCATGGAGCNTTAACAATGGCATTTACTTTTCCTAAAACTTATAGAAGTGTTTCCGCTTTTTCACCTATTACAAATCCTACAAAAAGTGATTGGGGAATAAAACAATTTACTGCCTACCTAGGGGAAGACCAGGTTAAATGGCAAGATTATGATGCGAGTCTCTTGATGCAAAAAAATGGATTTCCTGGTCCGATCTTAATAGATCAAGGATCAGCAGATCAATTTTGGGATTTATTAAGGCCTAATGCGATATCTGAGGCGATGATTGAAAAAAAACAAACAGGTGTATTCCGAATTCAAGAAGGTTATGATCATAGCTATTTTTTCATCTCTTCTTTCATGGAAGAACATATTTCTTTTCATGCCGAAGCCCTTTATCGTTAATTAGAAACTTATTATTTCTGATAAGACCCTTAACATTCTGAGGCTAAATGATTATTTATATTGATGCTGATGCTTGCCCAGTCAAAAATGAAATAATAAAAACAGCATCTAGACATAAAATTAGGGTGTTTGTTGTTTCAAATGGTGGAATTCGATTAAATCCAAATCCCTTGGTTGAAACTATTATAGTAGAAACCGGTTTAGACGTTGCAGACAAATGGATCTTAAGTCGGTTAGAAAATTCAGATATAGTTGTTACTTATGATATCCCACTTGCCTCTGATTCGATCAAATTAGGTGCTTTTGTTATGACACCTTATGGGAAAGAACTTAATCCCAGCAATATTGGCTCAACATTGGCCACCCGAAACTTAATGCATGACATACGTTCAGCAAATCAATTTCTCGAAAATAAAAATACAACATTTTCGAAGAAAAACCGATCTGAATTTTCTAATAATTTAGAAAAATTAATACAGAAACTCAAAAAAAATCATATCAATGTATGAAGACGTCGGCAGAATCTACTTGGGTTCGACCACCATCTACTGTTAGAATTTGGCCTGTAACAAAAGATGCACTATCTGATGCTAAATATTGGACTGCGTCAGCTACCTCTTTCGCTTCTCCTATGCGTCTTAATGGAGTTGCACTAATTATTTTTTCTCGCAAATGGCCATTAGCTCTTAACGAATCCTTTAAAGACCCACTCATTACAGAGCCAAAGCAAACAGCATTTACTCTAATTGAATGACTTGCCAAAGCAACGGCTAAGGATCTGGTTAATTGCTCCACTGCTGCACAGCTTACAGAATAACCCAAAATTTCTGGTTGAGCTCGACGCCCAGCCATGGACGTTAAATTAATAATACTTCCAACGCACTCTGAAACATCTTCTGTGATTTTAGCTTGGCGGATCATCCGCTTTGCAATAAGCTGACTAATACGTAGATTGGTTATTAAATTTTGACTCAATAAAGTTTCAAAGGAGTCCTCTTCTGAATTTAGTGGATCTGAAATCAAGAATTGCCTGCTTGCATTGACTAAAATATCCACTCTGTCAAATTCGTCAATTGTGGCTGAAAGCAAATTAGCTTGAGTCAATTTTTCACGCAAATCACCTGAAAAAGAAATTGCTTTGCCCTTTTCATTTTGCAATGAATTGACTTCACTTTTTAAGCTATCTTCATCCATGTCAGCCAATACTACATTTGCTCCCTGCTGGATAAAATGTCTGGAAATTGCTAACCCCACACCATTTGCAGCACCCGTAACTATGGCAGTCTTACCTAAGATTGAAACTGACATTAATAATCCCCCAAGTTAGAATATATCGCTATATAATCAGTTAAATTGGCTTTGTAGCTTTTATAATTTTAAACCCAGAATAACCTTGATGTATCTCAATATTATCAAATAGTTTATTAAGTTCATTCTCATAGGGCAACTTACGGTTTGCTACCATAAATAATTTCCCACCACGATTTAAAATTTCTGCAGCTTTTCTTATAAAATTAATCCCTAAATTTGGATCAGATTTATGTCCAATATGAAAAGGAGGATTCATAATAACGGAATCATAAGAGAGATTCTTTTCTATCTTCATAACATCCATCCAAAAATAATTTGCCCGATTATCTTTTATATTTAACATAGCACATCGAAAACTTGTGTAATTAGCCTCATATAAATCTAGCTTGTCAATATTTTGCTTTAGTGCTTCTAAAGATAACCAACCCCAACCAGCGCCCAAATCAGCAACACGACCATATAATTTATTACAAAAGAAATTTGCTAACTCTTTACTCCCANGATCAACTACTCTAGGTGAAAANCCACCTTCCGCACTAAAAAACCCAGCTTCATTTTTTNTTATCTTTGACTTGACCTCCCAGTCATTCAGAAATTTAGTCTTAATNTTCTTGGGATCAAAACAAAAAGCTTTTCCATGACCTTTAGTGACCACAAATAAAATATCCACTAAAGTACTAATCTTTTTTAAATAACTATCTATGCCCTCTGTTTTTCTTCCATTAATTATTACATAATGTTCTGTTAACCTGATCGCTTTCGCTATATTTCCGAANCCTTCTATTTTAGATTTTGGTATGTTTACAACAGAAATATCTGTAACATCCGTCATATCTGGGAAAACTTTATAACTATTCACTAATTTATCAAAAAATGGCGCAAAAGGCTGAATTAATATTAACTCAGGAGAAGTTGTAAATTCATAAGAATTCTCCACTTCAGCATTAAAGATTGTTATTTTAACTTCTCCTGGCAGACCGACTGAAATCTGATTTACAAGCTCAGTTAATCTGTCAGACCTTTGCATATGATGAGAATAAGTTCATACTTATTCTTTCTCCATAGTGCATTGAAGTGGATGTTGGTTTTGAGAAGCACAATCCATGACTTGAGCCACTTTTGTTTCTGCAATTTCAAATGCAAACACCCCAACAACGGCAACTCCTTTCTTGTGAACCGCTAACATTATTTCCGCTGCCTTTGAGTTATTCATACCAAAGAACCTCTCCAAAACATACACCACGAATTCCATNGGGGTATAGTCATCATTCAGTAAAAGCACTTTGTATAAAGGTGGTTTTTCTGTTTTTATTTNGGGTTTAGATTCCAAGACAGTGTGACTATCTTCATCATTACCTATCGAACATAGTATCTTTTTCAAACTTTAAGCTCCATTGCATTAAGAATCGACTCACTTGNTAGGCTATATATAAGGCCTTTTAAATTATATCAAATATACCATTATTTTGCCAGACAACTAAACGTAACCGAGCCAAAAATATAATAAAATTCGTTGAACTTAACATTTTCAAAATGAGTACTGTATAATGGTTTACTACACGGAATACTTATGTTAACTTTTTTGGAAATTAGATCGCCAAAAGGCGGCAAAGAGGCAGAAAAGGGCGGGCTTTTTGAAGACCTGGCTAAAATTAANAATGTTATTCTTGTTTGTAGCAATAGCTATTTCGACAATGTCGTCGATAGCTATCAGTGCCCCATATGCAGACGTTGTAATGGACGCTCGCTCTGGAGAAATTTTACGTACGCGTAATGCTGACACTAGATTACATCCTGCATCTCTGACAAAAATGATGACATTATACATTGCTTTTGAAGCAATAGAAAATGGTGAAATTGATGTTGATAAAAAAGTTATCATATCACGAAAAGCGGCAAATGAAAGACCGTCAAAATTAGGGTTGAGAGCCGGTCAAAAAATCTCATTGAGATACTTAATTAGAGCGGCTGCCATCAAATCTGCAAATGACGCTGCCACTGCCATAGGGGAAGCTATATCTGGATCTGAGGCAGCCTTTGCTCGTCGCATGAATAGGACTGCAAAAAGTCTGGGTATGACGCGCTCAACTTTTAAGAATGCGCATGGCTTGACCGAAAAGGGGCATCTATCAACAGCGCGAGACATGACAATTCTGGGTCGACATCTGATGTATGATTANCCNGGATATTATAAAATTTTCAGAAGAAAAGAAACTGATGCAAGCCTTCAAAAAGTCAGAAATACCAATAGAAAGTTTCTTTCCGCCTATAATGGTGCAGATGGCATTAAAACTGGTTATACACACAAGGCAGGATTTAACCTTGTAGCTTCAGCCAAACGCGAAAATAAGAGAATTATTGCTACTGTTTTTGGTGGAAAATCCACGTTAACGCGAAATAAACAGGTAGCAAAATTACTAGATATAGGATTTAANCGCACATCTGCAAATTCACCCTTAATTCCTCCCAAGCGCATACCTTACCAGCTAGTAAAAGAGCAAGAATATAATATCCGTGTAACAAAAAGTTTACGCCCNATTGCTAAAAATAGTAATACTGAAAACGATATTCTACTGGCAATGGCGCAAGATATNGCTAACACTGTAAAGATCACTCTTTCAAAAAATCTTGTCAAAGTTACGAATAATCCTCAGCTTGTTTCATCCAATACCTGGAGTGACAAGAAAGATTTAATTGTAGTATCCAGATCGTCTGAACCCAGTATAAAAAATTGGAGAGTAGACTTAGGAAATCATAATACGCGCTTTCAAGCGGAAAAACTCTTGTTGAGGGCAGCGCTACATGAGATCTCACTCTTAGCAGGTGCGAAGAGAATTGTTGCTCAGGGGCGTGGAGGTTTCGAAGCGAGATTTACTAACCTATCGAGAGGTAATGCTGAAAAAATTTGTGTCAAATTAAAAGCACGCAATTTTCAAAGCTGCGAAGCTTTAGGCCCCACCTCTTAAAATATTAATACCGCAATAAACATTTTAAATCTAATTTAACCAAATGCTGCTTTTAATAAGGCCTGAGTATACTCATTTTTTGGATCAGTAAAAATATCTGAGCTTTTACCCTCCTCGACTATATTTCCATTTCTCATAACCACTATGTTATGACTAAGAGCTTTAATGACTTTNAAATCATGACTTATAAAAATATATGTAAGACCATATTTTTCTTGAAGGTCCTTAAGTAAATTAACGATCTGCACCTGAACAGTTTTATCCAATGCCGACGTTGGCTCATCAAGAATTATTAAACTTGGCTTTAATATAATCGAGCGCGCAATAGCAATTCTTTGACGTTGACCACCAGAAAATTCATGTGGATACCTANTAATCATCGATTTTTCTAAACCCACTTCTTCTATTACGCCAATCACTTTATTTTCAATATCAAATTTACTAAGCTTACTGTGTATCATCAAACCTTCAGAAATAATCTGTAAAATTGTCATTCTGGGAGACAAACTTCCGTAAGGATCTTGGAACACCATTTGGACATCAGATCTAATTGATTTCAAATTTTTTTTGTTCATATCATTTATGGATTTACCTAAAAGATGCACTGCTCCTGTTGAATTTATTAAACGCATTATTGCTAATCCAAGAGTTGTTTTACCTGAACCACTTTCACCAACGACTCCCAATGTTTCACCACCATGGATTTCTAAAGAAGTTTCATTTAAAGCTTTTATATTACCAACCTCTCGTCGTAACAAACCTTTCTTAATAGGAAACCAAACCTTAAGGTCTTTTGTTGTTAAAATTTTTTGTTGAGAGTTGAATTTCTTTGATGGTCCCTCATCCAATTCTGATAAAATTAGCATTTTTGTATAATTATCTTTTGGATTTTTAAATATTTCTTTTGTTTCGCCAAACTCTACTATTTTGCCTGACTGCATTACAATTACACGATCGGCAATCTTTTGCACTATTCCCAGATCATGAGTGATAAAAAGCAACCCCATTCCATCTTGACTCTGAATGTCTTTTATCAAATTTAGAATTTGCTCTTGTATAGTAACATCAAGGGCGGTGGTTGGTTCATCTGCGATTAATAAATCAGGTTTATTAGCAAGAGCCATCGCAATCATTACCCTTTGTCTTTGACCTCCCGAAAGCTGATGAGGATAGGCATTCAATCTTTTCTTAACGTCTCTTATACCCACCTTTTCTAACAACCCAATCATTTGAATAAATGCTTCCCGATGAGTTATATTTTGATGTAGATTTATACTTTCTAGTATTTGCTTTGAAATGGTATGAAGCGGGTTGAGAGAAGTCATCGGTTCCTGAAAAATGAAACTGATATCATTCCCCCTAATCGTTTGTAAAACTCTNTCTGACGCTCCTAACAATTGAGTTTCTCGATAATTGATTGAACCCTCAACCCTCGCATTATCTGGTAACAAGTTAACCGTTGAGAGTGCTGTTACAGACTTTCCTGATCCGCTTTCTCCAACAATTGCAACTGTCTCTCCTTCCTTAATATTAAATGAAATATTATCCACTACACTTGGTTCATCTCCAAACGAGATTTGGAGATTTTCAATATTTAACAGCAAATTCGTCATGAGAAAGTTTTCCGAGGATCAAAGGCATCTCGAACTCCCTCAAAAATAAAAACTAACAACGACAACATTACAGAAATAACNACAAATGCTGTGAAAGCTAACCACGGGGCGTGTAAATTCTGTTTTGCTTGTAGGGCTAATTCACCTAATGATGGATAAGAAGGTGGCAAACCGAATCCCAAGAAATCCAATGACGTAAGTGCTCCAATAGCTCCAGTAAATAAAAATGGTAACATTGTCACAGTCGCGACCATCGCATTAGGGAGAACATGCCTAAATATAATTTTTGAATTAGACAGACCCAATGCTCTCGCAGCCCTAACATATTCAAAGTTTCGGGCGCGAAGAAACTCTGCTCTCACGACTCCAACAAGAGCCGTCCAACTGAACAATGCTACTAATATNGTCAAAAGCGAAAAAGACATGGAAAAAATAGCTGACATTATAATAATTATATACAAACTTGGAATATTAGCCCAGATTTCCACTATCCTTTGAAAAATCAAATCAATCCATCCACCGAAATATCCCATGGCAGCACCGGCAATTATTCCAATAATCGAACTAACGAAAACAACAACGACTGCAAAACCAACGGAAATTCGAAATCCATAAATTACTCTCGCCAAAACATCTCTTGTGGTATCGTCGGTTCCCAACCAATGATTCTTATCTGGTGATCCTGGAGCTGGAACTACATCATGGTTAATGGTATTAAAACTGTATGGGATAATAGGCCAAACAAGCCAACCGATTGAAAGGTCNGGATGATTGATTAAAACCTTGTCAAGTTCTTCCATGATANCTTCTGGTTCATCATAACAATCTATAAAACCACCAGTTTTTATTAAGCATTGAATAGCAGGATCATTATATTGAACGATCAAACCTTCATCTCCACCAAACTGATCTTCTGTAACAANACCAGAAAATATTGGGAAAATTATATTTCCACGATAGTTAACGGCCAATGGCTTATCATTAGCAATAAATTCTGCCATTGAAGCGATAAGTGTAAAAAAAATGAAAATTAATAAAGAATAATAAGCTCTACGGTTAGATTTGAAGTTTTTCCATCTCCTCTGATTCAAAGNACTTAAAGCAAATCGTTTCATTTCAAACATCTCTGCTCTCAAAATCTATTCTTGGGTCAACAATAATGTACATCAAATCAGAGATTAAACCGACCAATAAACCCATAATACCAAAGATATATAGTGTTCCAAACAAGACAGGATAATCTCGATTAAGAGCCGCCTCAAAACCTAAACGACCCAACCCATCTAATGAAAAAACTATCTCTATTATAAGACTTGATCCAAAAAAGATAGCAATAAATGCTCCCGGAAATCCTGCTATTATTATCAACATAGCATTCCTAAAAACATGCCCAAAAAACACCCTATTTTCTGATAGGCCTTTTGACCTCGCNGTTATCACATATTGTTTTTTAATCTCATCCAAAAAACTATTTTTAGTTAGAAGAGTTAATGTTGCAAAACTTGCTATAGTTGCGGCTATTACTGGTAAAGTAATATGCCATAGATAATCACTGATTTTTCTTAATATAGAAAAATCTTCAAAACCCTCTGATGTCAAACCTCTTAGTGGAAACCATTGAAAATACGAGCCACCAGCAAACAAAACTAATAAAAGTATGGCAAAAAGAAATCCTGGGATCGCATAAGCGACAATAATGAACCCCGAAGTCAGTGTATCAAAACGGCTTCCATCCCTTACAGCTTTTCTCACCCCAAGGGGGATTGATANTAAATAAGCGATAAGTGTTGACCAAAGACCCAAAGTGATCGAAACTGGCATCTTTTCAATTATCAAATCCAAGACCTTTATTGACCTGAAATAACTTTCACCAAAATCAAACTTTAAATAATTGACAAGCATCAATAAAAAACGCTCTGNAGCAGGTTTGTCAAATCCAAATTGCTTTTCTAACTCTTTGATGAAATCTTCNGGAAGCCCCCTAGCTCCTTCATATTGACTATTTTCTGAAGGATTTGGNTTATCCGCACCACCAGCAAAGCGATCCGTAGCACTACCACCGTCTTCAATTTGATTAATAATTTGTTCTATCGGGCCGCCTGGTACAAATTGTATTAATGCAAAGTTAATTATCATTATTCCCAACAAAGTTGGAATCATTAATAGTAATCTTCTTAGAATATAGTCGCCCAATTACTAAACCTTTTTAAAGCGCACCCACAGATTTTAGATATGCCTCTTTTTCCATGTCGTACCACCAAAAATCTGTTTCACCAATTGAAAATGGTGGTAAATTTTCTGGCCGTCCAAAGACGTCTAAATATGCAAGATTATGATTTGAGTTATGCCATTGAGGAACCCAAATATGCATAGATCTTAACACCCTATCTAATGCTTTAACTGCTGTATTAAGCTCTTTTCTAGTTTGAGCTTTTTCAATTTTTTCTATTAGACTATCAACGGCAGTATTTGAGACCCCCGAGATATTGGCGGATCCTTTTTTGTTAGCTGTATTGCTTCCAAAACGCGAACGAAGCTCTAATCCAGGTGTCAATGACATTACGTATCTTCGTGTAGTGATGTCAAAGTCAAATGATTTTTCTCGCTCTTTGGACTGTGCATTATCAACAGAATCCAGATAAGCATTAATTCCGAGTCGCTCTAGATTTTCAATATAAGGGTTTATTATTCTCTCAAAAGAGGGCCCATCATTTAAGAACCCAATGCTTAAAACCTCTCCACTTTCATTCATTCTTTTCCCATCGACTAGCCGCCAACCAGCTTCATTCAGCAATTTTGCAGCCTGTCTTAAAACACTTCGATCTAATTTTTTGGGCTTTGAAACATTTGGGGTAAAAGCTGGCAAATCAAAAACGGAGGGATCCAGANATTTTCTAAGCGGNTCTAATAAAGCCAATTCTTCTTCACTTGGCATTCCATTAGCTTGCAAATAAGAATTCTCCCAGAAACTATCTGTACGTTTATAAATTCCATAAAATAAAGCTTGGTTTGACCATTCAAAATTAAACATCATTCCAATCGCTTCTCGTAATCTTGGATCCTTAAATTTATCTTTTCTAAGATTAATCCAAAACCCTTGCGTACCGGAGGGGTTTTGATCTGGTAGCTGTGTTTTTACTACCCAGCCTTTTTCTAACGCTGGAAAATTATATGACGTTCCCCAAACCTGACTAGAATATTCTTCTCTGAAATTATAAGCACCACCTTTAAATGCCTCAAAGGCTGAAATATAATCTGCAAAATATTCCATTTTTATTGTATCAAAATTATCTCTACCAACATTTATTGGCAAATGATTACCCCAATAATCTTCGCGTCTTTTATAGGTGATAGACAGGCCAGGCTTCATATCATGCAAAGCATAACGTCCTGATCCAACGGGAGGCTTTAATGTACTTTCTGAGAAGTCATTTTCAGTATAATAATCTTTCGAAAAAACTGGCAAACCAGCAGCTGCTTGTGGTAACTCTCGTGTATTAGAACCTTCCTTAAAGAAAAACTTTACCTTGTATTTATTTATAGCTTCCACTTTTTCAAAATCTGAAAATGTAACCTTAAAAGTTGGAACACCTTTTTCAAGAAGCGTGTAAAAAGAAAATACAACATCAGCAGCTGTTACCGCACTTCCATCTGAAAATTTAGCTTTCGGATTAATATTAAAAATAGCCCACTGCCTATTTTTTGGATACTCAATACTTTCAGCCAACAAGCCATACATGGAATCGGGCTCATCCGCCGTTCCAGTCATCAGACTTTCAAAAAAGAGCGTTGCACCCCTAGCAGAGTTCCCCTTCAAAATGTAAGGGGATAAACTATCAAATGTACCAAAAGCCCACGTAGAAAACTCTCCACCCTTGGGCGCATTTGGATTTACGTAATCTAGATATTTGAAATCAGGTGGATATTTTAAATCCCCGAAGGTAGATATGCCATGAGACTTTATAATTTGCTCCGCATTTAAAGTCACTGATTGTACAATCCAAAAACAAAAAATCGAAATAATAAAAACTAATTTGAGACAAAAAGAAAAAACACTACCCAACTTGAACAAATTCATAATATTTACCCCAATAATTCCAAGTTTCATATTTTTTACTGTAACGAATGAGTCCGTAACGTAAATCAAAATCAGTAAAATAATCAGCAAAAATTCTCAATTATGCCCACGATAACTATAAATTAAACTGCCTGTTTGGGTTTACTTAGAAGTGGCTAAATAAGAAATCAAATTTGCTCGATCAGATTCTTTCTTCAAACCAGCAAAACCCATTTTTGTACCTGGGGCATATTTTTTAGGATTCTTAAGAAAGCCATTTAAAGCATTTGCATCCCAAACGCCTGCCATTTCCATCAAAGTGCCAGAGTAACCATATTCAGAAATTGAGCCGATGTCCCGACCAACCACTTTGTAAAGGTGAGGTCCAGTTCCATTTGCTCCATCAGTCATTTTGTGACAAGCTTTGCATTTTGAAAATACCTTTGCCCCCTTATCAGGATTAGCAGACGCTAAAATAACTTCAAAGTCGACTTCTTCCACAACTTGTTCAACAACCTCGGTATCATCTTCAATTACATACGCCGCCTCATGATGGTCTCCATGCCCATCGTGTCCTACGTGATATAATGTTTCTGCCAACCACAAAGTTAACAAAAAAACTAATAAAGAACCACAGAATGCCGCAGCTATTTTAGTCATCGTCATCGTGTCAAACATTAAAATTATACTCCGTTCAAAGGCAATCAGCTAAAAAAATTTACTAGAGCCCTTGTAACGTCTTCCCAACTGGCGATGCAAGGTGTACAAACCGCGACTAAACGCCCTTGGAACAAATTGGATAAATTTTATGACAATATCAAAAAAAATCTCTTTTCAAGGTGAGTTAGGAGCCTACTCACATCAAGCTTGCCACCAATATGACTCTGAGATGAGCGTATTACCTTGTAAAACATTTGAGGACGCAATCGAAGCAGTAGTACAAAAGAAAGCAGATCTGGCAATGTTACCGGTTGAAAATTCTACGTATGGCCGAGTACCTGACATGCATCGATTGCTACCAAATTCCAATTTGCATATTGTAGGAGAAGAATTCGTTCGTGTTAAGATAAATCTTCTAACAATACCAGGTACAAAAATGGGAGATTTAAGAACGGCAAAAAGCCATGCTGTATTATTAGGTCAGTGCCAAGGATTTTTAAGAAAGCACAATCTAGAATCAATTTCTTGGGGTGATACAGCGGGCGCAGCCATGCACGTATCCACATTAAAAGACAACTCCGTTGCTGCTCTAGGAACTGCACTGGCAGGTAAAATTTATGGTCTAACCACTTTAAAAGAAGAAATAGAAGATAATAAACATAATGCTACCAGGTTTGTGATTATGTCTCGCAAGAAAAAAGAGAAATTTGAAAAAAATAAGAAAATAAAAACGTGTTTTGTTTTTCGAGTTAGAAATATTCCAGCAGCGTTATACAAAGCGATGGGTGGGTTCGCGACTAACGGAGTAAACATGGTCAGACTGGAAAGTTACATGCTAGATGGTTCATTTACAGCCACTCAATTTTTTGCTGAAATCGAAGGGCATCCTGATGACGACAATGTAAAGTTAGCTTTAGATGAGCTATCTTATTATAGCACATACATCAAAATGTTGGGGAGTTTTTCTACAGGTCATGAAGAGGGTAATTAATAATACAATATTTATTCAATGCTTCCAGATAACCATTTTTTTATCATAAAATGAGCAATTGAGCCAACCCTTGCAGGATAAATACGCTCATTATTTCCTGAAAAGGCTTCCAACATTTCTTCTCTGCTTACCCATAAAGCATTTTCAATCTCTTTTGGGTCAATCAAAACTTTTTTCGATAAAGCCTCTGCGACACATCCTATCATGAGTGAAGACGGAAAAGGCCAAGGTTGACTAGTAAGATATCTGACATTCTTAACTAATATAGAGGTTTCCTCCAAAACTTCACGTTGGACAGCTGCTTCGATACTTTCTCCCGGCTCCATAAATCCAGCTAGACAAGAATACATTTTATCAGGCCATCCATGACTACGGCCTAGCAAAATATTATTCCCATGAGTAACTAACATTATAACAACGGGATCTGTTCTTGGAAAATGAAACGCTCCACAATTTACGCAATTCCGTTGCCACCCAGCATTGATTATTTCTGTCAAATTCCCACATTTAGAACAGTATAAATTATTTTCTTGCCATACATTTATACCGCGAGTCATTACAGCTAATTCAGCTTCTCGAGCTGAAATTCGATTCATAAAGCCTCTAAGCTCCGCAAAAAATGAACTTTCTGGGAGATCAGGATGATTATAAATATTGGAATCAAAAAAAGCCCCAGCAGCAGCCTCGTTATAATTGCCTGGTAACCAGCTAGAAATATTTATTGAAAAGAATGGAATATCATTTTCTAAACCTAAGAATGTTGGCATTCCAGAATAATTTAAGACCAAGGGATGGTCTCTTCCTACCCAACACAACTGATCGCGAACATCAGAGACAACAGGTACCTTTCCTCTCCAATATATCAAATACTGAGCGGAGTTTTTACATAAGTATTCATTTATTTTTTTTTGATTAGAGCGATGATTTCCACTTCTATCCAAAAAATTCTGACTAAAGGTTACAAATTCGTTTTCGAGCATAAAATTTCCATTTATATCTCTTTGCCACGTACTCGTATTAAAGGCAATTCTAGACTATTGAAAAATCTTCTGGCACATCGTATATAAGAAACGAGAGGTTGGCGCGGGTGAACGCCTCGCCAACCCGGTCAGATCCGGAAGGAAGCAGCCGCAACGAGCACCGTTTAGGTCGTTGTCCAACCTCTCACTTTAATAACATTTCAAATAATTTTATTATTTATATTTTTTCTATTTCCTTGCCGCTAATACTCAAGCAATATACATTGACGCTATGCAACACTACGGGTTCAAAAATGTTAGAAGAATCTAAACCTTATAAAGTACTGGCAAGAAAATATAGACCCCAAAATTTCTCTGACCTGCGCGGGCAGGAAACTATGGTCAGAATCTTAAGAAATGCTTTTGCTGCAGATCGAATTGCCCATTCTTTCATTTTGACAGGAATCCGAGGCACTGGAAAAACAACCACTGCACGTATTATTGCAAAAGGATTAAATTGTATTGGTGAGGATGGAAAAGGGAAGCCTACGACTGATCCTTGCGGGAAATGTGAGCATTGCTTATCAATCTCAGATGGCCGTCATATTGATGTAGTGGAAATGGATGCTGCATCTCAAACAGGTGTTGGAGATATAAGAGACATAATTGACTCAGTACACTACAGCACCTCATCTGCACGTTATAAAATTTATATTATTGATGAAGTTCATATGTTATCCACTAGCGCATTTAACGCACTACTGAAGACTTTAGAAGAGCCCCCAGAACACGTTAAATTCGTTTTCGCAACAACTGAAATACGTAAAGTTCCAGTTACTGTTCTATCTCGATGTCAACGATTTGACTTAAAGAGAATTGAGCCAGAAGTGCTAATTGATCATTTGAAATTTATAGTAGCAACCGAAAAAGCAACCATATCCGATGGAGCAATCTCTATAATAGTCAGAGCTTCCGAAGGTTCAGTGCGCGATGCAATTTCTATGCTAGATCAAGCAATATCAATCAATAACGAAGGTGCGAGCGTAGAGACCATTCGCGACATGATTGGGCTAGCTGATAGATCAAGAATATTAGATCTATTTGAGCTTATTATGAAAGGTGAGGCAAAATTAGCATTGGACGAATTGTCTACTCAATATGCTAACGGTGCTGATCCGTTAATTATACTTAAGGATTTAGCAGAAACCACTCACTGGATATCAGTTGTTAAAATATCACCTGATATAATCGAAGATCCAACGGTATCACTGGATGAACGTGACAGAGGTTTAAAGTTTTCTAGAGAACTATCAATGCGTTCATTAACAAGAATGTGGCAAATGTTATTAAAAATACTTGAAGAAATAACTTTTGCGCCAAGTGCCATAATGGCTGCAGAAATGGCAATCATTCGCTTAACACATGTGTCTGAAATGCCTAGTCCTGATGAATTGATACGAAAACTAGAAAAACAAGATTATTCAAATGCCAACACTAGTGTAGAAATACCAAGTAACCAACATCAAAACATTGACAAGCCAGAGGCTCAATCAGCTTCGATTATACACTCAAAAAACAATCTAGCCTTAGCTAAAAAAGCTACAACTGAAAAACATCCATTATCTCATTACGCTACCTTTCAAGATGTCACGTCGTTAATTCGATTTAACCGAGATATGAAATTACTTGTAGAGGTAGAAAGTTATCTTAGGTTGGTAAAATATCAGCCAGGTCGCATTGAGTTTCAATTAACAACTGAAGCAAATACTGACTTACCTTCTCGCTTAGCAAAAAAGTTGAAATTTTGGACTGGGGCGAATTGGGGTATTAGCATCGTGAATGACGGTGGAGGCCTAACAATCTCAGAGCAACGAGAGATTGAAACAAAAAATCTTCATTCATTGGCTTTAAAAAATCCAATGGTGAAGTCAGCACTTGAAAACTTTCCAAAAGCTAAGATCCAAGAAATTTACACCCAAACTTCAGAAGTTGAAAAATCCGCGGATGAAGCATATTTAACTTCATATGAAGAAGAATGGGATCCATTTGAAGAAAATGATTAAATTAAATAATATTCAATCTTAAAAATAATTAAATATAGGAGTGATCAATGCTTAAAGGCTTAGGTGGCTTAGGTGATATGGCTAAAATGATGAAAAAAGCACAAGAAATGCAGGGTAAAATGACCCAAATCCAGGACGATTTAGAGCAGGTCGAGGTACATGCTGAAGCTGGAGCGGGGTTAGTTAAGATTACTTCAAATGCAAAAGGTCAAGTAAAATCACTGGAAATCGATCCTTCAATACTAGTAGCTTCTGAAAAGGAGGTTGTAGAGGATTTAATTGTGGCAGCATTAAATGAAGCTATGACAAAGGGGCAAGAAGCAAAGCAAAAGGAACTCTCGAAGCTTACAGAGGGTTTAAATCTTCCTCCAGGCATGAAATTGCCATTCTAAAATGACTCTAAATAATGAAAATGATATTGAAAGACTAATATCACTAATGGCTAAACTTCCTGGCTTAGGGCCACGTTCCGCCCGTCGGGCTGTCCTACATTTAATTAGAAAAAAATCTGTTTTATTAAATCCACTATCGGAAGCCCTAAGAAATGTATCAACAAATGTAAGACAGTGTTTGAATTGTGGGAACGTTGGATCTGAAGATATCTGTGAAATTTGCTCGGATGAAAAAAGACGTAATGGGCAGATATGCATTGTTGAGGGAATAGCAGATCTCTGGGCACTAGAGAGGTCAAATAATTTTAAAGGTCAATACCATGTTTTGGGTGGAGTACTATCCGCTCTAGATGGTGTTGGCCCTGAAAAGCTTGGTATTGAGAAATTAAAACACCGGCTGTTAAAAGAAAAAATAAATGAAATTATACTTGCCTTAAACTCAACAATCGATGGGCAGACAACGGCTCATTATATCGCAGACGAATTACAGGAGACTCAGATACAAATTACGACCTTAGCACGCGGCGTACCTATAGGAGGGGAATTAGATTATCTTGATGACGGAACAATTTTAGCTGCCTTAATAGCAAGAAAATCTTTCTAATAACTGATATTTTTAGCTAACTAGGATCAATTATGCGTAAACCTAATTCACGCAACTGCTCGTTTGATGCTTCAGAAGGCCCACCTAACATTAAATCTTCAGCTCTCTGATTCATTGGGAACATAATAACTTCTCGAATAGAGGTTTCATCTGCCAAAAGCATTACTAATCTGTCTATTCCTGTTGCGCAGCCACCATGTGGAGGAGCGCCATAAGTAAAAGCGTTAATCATTCCTCCAAATTGCCCATCAACTTCACTTTTTGAATACCCTGCAATTTCAAAAGCTTTATACATTATTTCTGGCTTATGATTTCTAATTGCACCAGAAATTAACTCATAACCATTACAAGCTAGATCATACTGGTAACCTAATATCTCTGTAGCTTCTTGACTCTCAAGTGCATTTAGGCCGCCTTGAGGCATCGAAAATGGATTATGACTAAAATCTAACTCTCCGCTTTCCTCACTCTTTTCATACATAGGAAAGTCAACAATCCAACAAAATTCGAAGGAATTATTATTGGTAAGTCCAAGCGTATTGCCTATCTCATTACGAGCCCTAGCAGCGACAGCTTCAAATTGGGCGGGCCTACCTCCAAGGAAAAAAGCGGCGTCTCCCTCATCAAGATCCAATTGTTTTCTAATTTCTTCTGTTCGCTCAGACCCAATGTTCTTAGCTAGAGGTCCAGCAGCTTCCAAACCATCTTCACCAGCTCGCCAAAAAATATATCCCATCCCAGGCAATCCCTCTTTTTGAGCAAAATGATTCATCCTATCACAGAACTTTCTAGATCCACCTGTTGGAGCTGGTATCGCTCTAACTTCAGTACCCTCATTTTCCAGCAAATTTGCAAAAATTTTAAATCCAGATCCCCTAAAATGTTCACTTACAATTTGCATCTTGATTGGATTTCTCAAATCAGGTTTGTCCGAACCATACCATAGCAATGCATCTTTATAAGATATTCTAGGCCATACGTTATTGGTCGGTTTCTCTGGCCTAAACTCCTGCATAATCCCTTTAATGATTGGCTCTATCGTATTAAAAATATCTTCCTGCTCAACAAATGACATTTCCATATCTAATTGATAAAAATCTGTAGGTGATCTGTCAGCTCTAGGATCTTCATCCCTAAAACATGGCGCTATTTGAAAATATTTATCAAAGCCAGCTACCATAATTAACTGCTTAAACTGTTGAGGAGCTTGAGGTAATGCATAAAACTTACCCGGATGAAGCCTCGATGGAACCAAGAAATCACGAGCACCTTCTGGACTACTTGCGGTGATAATTGGTGTTTGGAATTCATCAAACCCAGAACTATTCATCCGAGATCGGATTGAGTTTATCACTTTTGAGCGCAACATCATATTTTGATGAAGTTTTTCTCGTCTTAAATCTAAGAACCTATATTTTAGGCGAGTTTCTTCAGGGTAATCTAGATCACCAAAAATAGGTAAAGGCAAATCCTCAGAAGTACTTAAAACCTCAATTTTTTCTATAAACACCTCAATTTCACCTGATGGTAATTTTGTGTTAATTAGGCTAGTTTCTCTCGCCATTACTTTTCCATCGACACAAACCACCCACTCTGCACGTAAGGTTTCAACCAATTTAAATGCCGGACTATCTGGATCTGCCAATATCTGAGTCATCCCGTAATGATCGCGTAAATCAATAAACAAGATGCCTCCATGATCACGCACTCGATGGACCCATCCTGAAAGGCGAATGCTCTCTCCAACATTAGAGGCATTAAGTTCGTTGCAAGTATGACTACGGTATAAATGCATTTGATTGATCCTACGTATTAATTATACTGTGCTGATACACCTCGGTTAACTGAAGAAGTCAAGAGAATGAATTCAAATAAATTGAGTCTGTCTTTAAAGAGTATAAAAAATCAATCATGAATAATTAGAAAAAACATCATCAAACTAAGAAATCTACATGAAATAACTTGCGCGCAGAAGCAAGGCGGCTATAAGCGAAATAATTTGAGCAACCAAAACCAAATATTTGTGCAAAAAAATCGAATTAATTTATGCCAAAGCGTACTGATATAAAAAAGATCATGATAATTGGTGCCGGACCTATTGTCATTGGCCAAGCTTGTGAATTTGATTATTCTGGAGCTCAAGCATGTAAAGCACTTAGAGAAGAAGGTTATAGGGTCGTCTTGGTGAACTCAAATCCGGCCACTATAATGACTGATCCAGAAATGGCAGACGCGACATATATTGAACCAATCACACCTGAAGTTTTAACCAAAATTATTGAAGTGGAGAAACCAGATGCACTGTTGCCAACAATGGGGGGCCAAACAGCATTAAATACTTCACTTGCACTAGCAGACCTAGGCATTTTAGAAACTCATGGTGTTGAGTTGATTGGAGCTAATCGCGAAGCGATTGAAATGGCTGAAGACCGTAAGTTATTTCGTGAAGCAATGGAACGCCTAAATCTTGAAAATCCAAAAGCAGCTATTATTACTGCGCCAAAAATAAATGGAATTAATAATATAAATGAGGGTGTTCAGTTAGCTCTAGATGCTTTGCCAGAAATTGGATTACCAGCAATCATTCGACCAGCTTTTACCTTAGGCGGTACCGGTGGAGGTGTCGCTTATAACATAGAAGATTATAAACACTTTTGTAAAACAGGGCTAGAAGCATCACCAGTCAATCAGATTCTAATTGATGAAAGTCTATTGGGCTGGAAAGAATTTGAAATGGAAGTTGTTCGAGATAAAGCAGACAACGCTATTATAGTATGTTCAATAGAAAATATTGATCCTATGGGGGTTCATACTGGGGATAGCATAACAGTAGCTCCTGCTTTAACATTAACTGATAAAGAATATCAGTTAATGCGCAATGCTAGTATTGCTGTCTTAAGAGAAATTGGTGTCGAAACTGGTGGCTCAAATGTTCAATGGGCTATTGATCCAAAATCTGGGCGCATGGTTGTTATCGAAATGAATCCAAGAGTTTCGAGATCATCTGCATTAGCTTCAAAGGCAACTGGCTTTCCGATTGCTAAAATAGCTGCAAAATTAGCGATTGGCTATACATTAGACGAGCTGGATAATGACATTACAAAAGTAACTCCAGCGAGTTTTGAACCAAGTATTGACTATATTGTTACAAAAATACCTCGATTTGCATTTGAAAAATTTCCTGGCTCAGACCCTTACCTAACTACCTCTATGAAATCTGTTGGAGAGGTAATGGCAATAGGTCGTACCATTCATGAAAGCCTACAAAAAGCTCTTACCTCTTTAGAAACTGGGTTAACAGGTTTTGATGATATTGAAATTCAAGGTAGCCCTGACAAAACTGCAATTATTAAAGTATTGTCGCAACAAACGCCCGATCGGATATTACTTATCGCGCAAGCTATTCGTGAAGGATTGTCAAACGATGATATTGGCAATGCAACCTCTTATGATCCTTGGTTTATTGAGAGAATTAGAGAGATCATTGACATAGAATCCGTCATAAAGAAGAGAGGCTTACCGACTGATTCAAACGACATGCTTAACCTAAAATTATATGGCTTTACTGATGCTAGAATAGCGCATTTAACACGTTTAACTGAAAAAGAAGTGAGAAATACGCGATTATCTCTAGGTATAAAATCAGTTTTTAAAAGAATTGATACTTGTGCTGCCGAATTTGAAGCCCAAACACCTTATATGTATTCGACCTATGAAATGATCACAAATGGACAAAGACAGTGCGAGGCGAAACCATCAGATAAAAAGAAAGTAATAATTTTAGGAGGTGGTCCCAATAGAATTGGTCAGGGTATAGAATTTGATTACTGCTGTTGTCATGCCTGCTTCGCCCTTAGCAACGAATCTTATGAAACAATTATGATCAATTGTAATCCCGAAACAGTTTCAACTGACTATGACACCTCAGACCGATTGTATTTTGAACCATTAACATTTGAACATGTCATGGAAATTCTAAGAGTAGAGCAAGAATCAGGAATATTGCATGGGGTAATCGTTCAGCTTGGTGGTCAAACACCATTAAAATTAGCTAATGCTCTGGAAGATGCTAAAATACCTATTCTTGGGACTTCTCCCGATGCAATAGATTTAGCAGAAGATCGTGAACGCTTTAAACAATTACTTGATTCTGCAAATTTAAAACAACCAATTAATGATGTGGCTTACTCCGCAGATGAAGCTTTCAAAATTGCTCAGAAAGTCAAATACCCTCTTGTTATTCGTCCATCCTATGTTCTTGGTGGAAGGGCTATGGAAATAGTCAGAGATGAAATTCAATTAAAAAAATATATTGAGAATGCAGTAAATGTATCTGGTGAGAATCCCGTGCTTTTGGATAGTTATCTTACAGGTGCTATTGAAGTTGATGTAGATGCTATCAGCGACGGAACAAATGTTCATATCGCTGGCATTATGGAACATATTGAAGAAGCGGGTGTTCATTCTGGTGACAGCGCCTGTTCATTACCACCCTATAGTTTGGAGAAATCAACCATTCATGAACTAAAAGAACAAACAGAAATTCTAGCTCGTTCGTTAAACGTAATTGGCCTAATGAACGTTCAATTCGCTATTAAAGAAAATTCTATTTTTGTTTTAGAGGTTAATCCCCGCGCTTCAAGAACCGTCCCATTTGTTGCCAAAGCTGTAAATAGCCCAATTGCTGCTATAGCTGCCAGAGTTATGGCGGGTGAGCCATTGACCAATTTTGATCTAAAATCTCCAGATACAGACTATATTTGCGTAAAAGAGGCGGTTTTGCCATTTAATAGATTCCCTGGTGTCGACACTTTACTTGGTCCAGAAATGAGATCTACTGGTGAAGTAATGGGAAAAGACAATAATTTTGAAAGAGCATTTTTTAAAGCGCAGTTAGGTGCTGGAGTTGAACTACCAAAAACAGGAAAAGTTTTTATTTCGGTGCGAAATAATGACAAATCGCAAAAACTAATAAAAACTGCGCACGTCTTAAAAAGTTTAAACTTTGAAATTATTGCTACAAAAGGGACAGCCGAATACCTAGAAAAAAACCAAATAAAATCAACTTTAGTAAACAAAGTATACGAGGGTCGCCCTAATATTGTAGATATGATGAAGAATGGTGAGATAGATTTAGTTATGAATACAACAGATGGTAGTCAGGCTGTTGAAGATTCCCGTTCAATGCGAGCTGAATGCTTGTCTGATGGAATACCATACTACACTACGCTAGCAGCAAGTTCTGCCGCTGCTATCGCCATTCAGAAATGGCGCGAAGGAGAAATTGGCGTAAAATCATTGCAAAGTCATTAGACATTTATTCAGCAGCGATTTTATCTTCAACTTTTTCAACTTTTACCGCACAAAATTTAAATTCTGGTATTTTTCCGTACGGATCTAATGCCGAATTAGTTAAAATATTTGCTGCTGCTTCTACATAAGCAAAAGGAAGAAAAACCATATCCTCAGAAACTGCTCTATCAGATCTAACCATAATTTCAATTCTACCTCTACGAGTAGATAATCTAACGAGATCACCAGGCATAACGCCTAATGCTCTGATTGTTTTTGGATGCATCGAGCAATTAGCTTCGGGTTCAACAGAATCTAAAACATTTGACCTTCTCGTCATTGATCCAGTGTGCCAATGTTCTAGCTGTCTTCCCGTTGTAAGTATCATTGGATAATCCGAGTCTGGTATTTCATCAGGTGCGATAATATTTGCTGGGGTAAACCTTGCTCGTCCCTCAGTTCGCGGAAATCCATCACCGAATACAATAGCTTGTCCTGGATCTTGTTTAGAAAGGGAAGGGTAGGTAACTGCATTCTCATTTTCCAAACGATCCCATGTTATATTTTCGAGAGACTTCATACCCTTTTTCATTTCGGCGAATACTTGAGAGGGGTCTGTATAATCCCAATTTAGTCCCAATCGTTTCGCTAGCTCTACTGTTATCCACCAATCTTGCTTTGCTTCTCCAGGTGGCAAAACAGCTTGCCTACCCATCTGAACCTGCCTATTTGTGTTGGTAACAGTTCCTGACTTTTCTGCGAATGCCGACGCTGGTAATATTACATCTGCATAATTAGCTGTCTCTGTTATAAATATGTCTTGCACAATCAGATGCTCTAACTTAGCTAGCGCTGCTCTTGCGTGATCTACATCAGGATCAGACATAGCCGGATTTTCACCCAAAATATACATTCCACGTATTTCATCTTCGTGAATAGCATGCATAATTTCTACAACAGTAAGTCCTTTTTTAGCAGAAAAATCAACATCAGATTGCCAAATATCATTAAATGCTGATCGTACACCATCATCCGTTACCGTTTGATAATCGGGTAAAAACATTGGAATCATTCCTGCATCAGAAGCACCTTGTACATTGTTCTGCCCCCTAAGCGGATGCAAACCCGTTCCAGGTCTTCCTATTTGACCAGTCATTAATGCAAGTGAAATTAGGCAACGCGAATTATCAGTACCATGAATATGTTGACTTATACCCATCCCCCAAAAAATCATACCCGCTTTGGCACCAGCAAATACTCGAGCAACTTCACGCAAAACGTCTGCTTCTATATCACAAACTTCCGACATTTTTTCAGGGGTAAAGTCCGCCAAATGCTCCTTCTCGGCTTCCCAATTTTCTGTATACGCATCAATATACTGTTGATCATACAAACCTTCAGTTACAATAACATTCATTATCGCATTCAACATACTTACATCGGCACCAGCCCTAAATTGAAGCATATGTGAGGCATGTCGTTTTAAAGCCTGGCCTCTCGGATCCATAACAATTAATTTTCCACCCCTCTTAGCAAACTGCTTAAAATAAGTTGCAGCGACTGGATGGTTCTCGATTGGATTAGCACCAATAATAATTGCAACATCTGAATTCTCAATCTCATTAAATGTCGCTGTAACAGCTGCTGATCCTACATTCTCCATTAATGCCGCAACAGATGACGCATGACATAACCTAGTACAGTGATCCACATTATTGTGTCCAAAACCCTGCCTGATTAGCTTTTGAAACAAATAAGCTTCCTCATTTGAACATTTTGCAGAGCCAAAGCCTGCCACCCTTCTACCATTATCTGAGCGTAACTTAGATAAACCATTTGCTGCAAAATCCAAAGCTTCGTCCCATGTGGCCTCACGAAAATGAGTCCAAGGATTAGAAGGATCTACATTCAAACCCTTACTTGGTGCATCTTTTCTCCTAATCATGGGTTTTGTAAGACGATGGGAGTGATTGATGTAATCAAATCCAAACCGACCTTTTACACATAAACGACCCTCATTAGCTGGGCCATTAACCCCATCAACCCACTTCACTTTTCCGTCTTTGACCTTAAGGCTAACCTGACACCCAACACCACAAAAAGGACAAACAGACTTAATTTCCTCATCATAATCATTGCTATCGCCAACTTGTTCGTTATTTACAGCTGAAGAAGGCATCAATGCACCTGTTGGACAAGCTTGAACACACTCGCCGCAAGCAACACAAGATGACTCACCCATTGGATCATCAAAATCAAAAATGATTTTACTATCATGTCCACGACCTGCCATACCAATCACATCATTTACCTGGACCTCACGGCAAGCACGAACACATAAGTTACATTGAATACAGGCATCTAAATTTACACTCATAGCCACATGAGAGTCATCGAGTAAGGGTATTTTTTCAGATTTCATACTGGGAAATCTACTATCTGTTACACCTTGTTTATCCGCTGTTTGCCAAAAATGAGAAGATTTATCATGAGCCTTATCTCGTACTGGTTGATCAGCAACTAACAACTCCATAACCATTTTTCTGGCCGAAATCGATCTATTACTCTGGGAGGCTACAATCATATCATTTGATGGTTTTCGAATACACGAGGCCGCTAAGGTTCTTTCTCCATCAATTTCAACCATACAAGCACGGCAATTGCCGTCACTCCGATAACCTGTTTCTCCAGAATGGCATAAATGTGGTATGTTTGTGCCTTCTCGCTTAGCAACTTCCCAAATAGTTTCATCATCATTAGCGAAAACTACTTTACCATCTAATGTGAATTTAATTGAGTCACCCATATTATATTTCATCCGCAAAATGCTTAATTGTTAATCTTATAGGATTAGGTGCTGCTTGTCCCAGTCCACAGATTGAAGCATCAATCATCATTAGAGAAAGCTCCTCAAGCAAATCAATATCCCAAGTCTCTTTTTCCATAAGCGTTACAGCTTTTGCACATCCTACTCTACATGGCGTACACTGGCCACAACTCTCATCCTCAAAAAAACGTAACATATTTAAAGCCGCATCTTTTGCGCTATCTTTATCAGATAAAATAACAATTGCAGCCGAACCTATAAAGGTATCATGTTCTTGCAATGTATCAAAGTCCATAGGCACATTAACGATAGAAGCTGGCAATAATCCCGCTGATGGACCCCCTGGTTGATAAGCTTTAAAAACATGGCCATCTACCATTCCTCCAGCTTCCTCAATTATATCAACAATCGTTGAACCTGCCGGCAACAAATATACTCCAGGATTTTTTACACGGCCAGAAACTGAATAGCTCCTCAAGCCAGTTCTACCATTTTTCTCAACACCAGATAAAATATCTGGCCCTTCTCTCAGCACCCTGGATACCCAATAAAGAGTTTCTATATTATTTACTAAAGTAGGCCTTCCAAAGATACCCACTTGAGCAACAAAAGGAGGACGATGTCTTGGCAAGCCTCTCTTTCCTTCTATTGATTCAATCATAGCACTTTCTTCACCACAAATATAAGCACCAGCACCACGTCTTAAGTCGATGTAACCCTTTTCGACAATTCCAGCATTTTCCAAGGAGGTTATTTCTGTTCTAAGAATGGACAACACCGCAGGGTATTCATCTCGCATGTATAAAAAACATTTATCTGCCTCTATTGCCCAAGCGGCTATCAACATTCCTTCTAAAAATAAATGAGGCTGTCTTTCCAAATAAAAACGATCTTTGAATGTTCCCGGCTCTCCCTCGTCACCGTTAACAGCCAAGTACCTAGGCCCATCTTCTGCTCTTACAAACGACCACTTACGTCCAGTAGGAAATCCCGCTCCACCGAGCCCTCTTAAACCTGATTCTAGCAGAATATCCTGACACTTCTCTGGATCACCATCTTTGCGCAATTCTGATAATTTTTCATATCCACCCTCACTTTTGTAATCAAAAAAATTCTCATACTTTGGAATTTTTTCATGCGTGTCATGTGACTTAATCGCATCATTTACTTTTTTCACATTAGCATGATCAATATGGTTGTGACCTATTTCCAAAACAGGGGCAGTATCACAGCGCCCCATACAAGGCGCTCTTAACACCCTTACTTTTGACGAATCCAAACCATCCTCTAAAGCTTTCTTTAAACTTTGAGCACCTTGAAGTTCACACGATAAAGAGTCACAAACCCTTATTGTTATTGAAGGTGGAGGCGTTTCATCTTCCTTTACGACATCAAAGTGGGCATAAAAAGTTGCTACTTCATAAACCTCGGTTTGACTCAATTTCATCTCATGCGCCAAAGCACACAAATGTTCAGATGAAAGATGACCATATTTATCTTGGATTAAATGCAGAAATTCTATTAGTAGATCTCTACTGACGGCATAGTCTTTAAGTAAAACTTTAATGTCAGCTAAAGCTTCATCAGTATATTGCCGACCTTTTGGCAAATGCCGACCTTTGCCTTTTCCCGATTTCCAAACGCCTTTTCCCTGATCTAGAGGAGCCATTCCTGAAACCTTTCTATTAAGAATTTATGCGATATATTCAAATATAAAAAAATTCAATTTAAAAATATAGACATAATTTTTTAAATTATAGCCTAACAAAATTTATCTGCTATTTTTACCCATACATCATCATTTACTTTGATTAACATCAACTTTTATATAACATTTTTTAGTGATACTTCCAGGGCATGTAAAAATGNTTTTGCCGAGCTACTTGCTGACATCAGCAAGTAAGAATTTGGGTTCTCACAAATAACAATACTTCCTAAATGTTCCATNATTGTCCGAGCAATATAATCTTTNANGAATAAATCAGGATCTAAATTNACTGGGCAAATTCGCTCCAAAGCCTTCAACGCAGATCGACCACTAATCCTAATGCACACCCAAGCATCTGTTTGCAACGTNACGTAAGATTTATTAGATAAAGAATTTTCTAATAAAGCCTTTAGTTCATATTTTTGATCAACTGAAACAATAAGCCACTGATCTAATGACAAGCCCAAAAGCCGACTCAAGCCATTAGAAGTTAAATGAGATTTTCCTGGAACTGGCAACTCTAAGTCAAAAATTTCAATTAATTGTTTATTAAGAAAATCTTTATTTTCTACCGAAGTTGCGATGGAAATAACTTCCATACCAACAACCTCTTCCAGAAGGTTTTCTTTAAAATTTCTAGAATACNCATTGAGTGGTGAAATCGATTTCAATGCATAGTCACCCACGAACTCTATCTCCCTCTGGATCCACAAAATGAGCAGAACATATTTTTACATCCACAGAATTATTGCGCATCTTATCATAGGCATGCACAATTTCTCCCATTCGTTTATTCCCGTTTTTTATAAAACCAATTCCAATATAATCATTTAAAATTGGNGAATAACAAACTGANGACATCCANCCCAAGTCATTCTCCATAATTTCCTCGGCNCCCTTTTCTAAAAAATGTGCTCCAGCAACCAACCGATCACCCTGATTTACTGGTCTGAACCCGACGAGCTTTATTTCATCATCTTTATTCATTTCAGGCCTTTGTGCTAACACTTTTCCTATACNGTCTTTTTTTTGACTGATCATTTTTTCTAATCCAAGATTTAGCGCTGTGGTTTGCCCATTAAGTTCATTACCAGCCGCATGACCTTTTTCAATTCTCATTACACCTAAAGCCTCAGTGCCATAAGGAGTGACATTAAACTCTTCACCCGCCTTCATTAATGCCCTTATCAAACTATCTCCATATCTAGCCGGAACAGCTAATTCATACGCTAACTCCCCCGAGAAACTAATCCTAAACAACCGCGCTGTTGTGCCATTGCAAACAGTTATCTCTCCGCAAGCCATAAAGGGAAAATCTTCATTAGAAATACCAAATGTTTTATCNACAATCTTTTCAAGTAATTTTCTTGAATTTGGACCAGCAACGGCAAACTGAGCCCAAGCATCTGTAGTGGAAATAATATGAACGTCCATATCAGGGCAAAGACATTGCCGTACAAATTCCAACCGCCTAAAAACCAAAACAGCGTTAGCAGTTGTGGTTGTCATTATGAAATGATTTTCGCTAAACCGAGCGGTTGTTCCATCATCGTAAGCGATACCATCTTCTCTTAACATCAAGCCATATCTAACCTTGCCTACTGACAATTTTCCAAAGGCATTTGCATAAACAATATTTAAAAAGTCAGCTGCATCTGATCCTTGAATATCAATTTTTCCAAGAGTTGTAACATCACAAACTCCTACCGAATTTCTTGTTGCCAACACTTCTCTGTCCACACTTTCACGCCAGCTCTTTTCACCACTCTTAGGGTACCATTGCGCTCTAAGCCAATTACCAACCTCAACAAAAATTGCACCTTGCTCTTCAGACCACTGATGGCTCGGTGTCAATCTGTAAGGTCTGAAATTCTTTCCTCGCGATCGACCAGCTAAAGCCCCAAGAGGAATCGGTGTATATGGTGGCCGGAAAATCGTTGTTCCAGTTTCCTGAATAGGTTTNCCAGTACACTCTGACATAATTGCTAAACCAAGAATATTTGAGGTTTTGCCTTGATCTGTGGCCATGCCCATCGTTGTGTAACGTTTCATATGCTCAACAGACCTAAAACCCTCCGCATAACTTTGCTTTATATCTTTAACGGTTACGTCATTTTGAAAATCAACCCACCCCCTCTTTACAGACTCCTTAACATACCAAAAAGCGGAAGAGCTATAGGCCTCATCTGAAGCCTGAAGTTTCTTAGTTTTTNGTTTTTTTAATCCGAGAGAATCTATAACATTATTGGTTGCTTTTAAACCTTCTGATAATGCACCTGATAAACTAAAACTGCCGTTAACTGCACCAGCCACGCTCATATTTTGTGGAAGATGTTCGCCTGGCATAAACGCATTTAAATCAGAATTCCAATTAGGTCTTCCTCTTTGATGACAGGTTAAATGAACATTTGGGCTCCAACCGCCAGATATAGCCAGACAATCACATGGAATAATTTGCCCATTTTTTAACTTAATATTTTTTATCCTCTTTCGTCCCGAAGTATCAACAATGCTTCCCCCCATAATAATTGAGGCACCAGGTATATTTTCAATTGGTTTGCAATTTCTACTGTCTATAACTGCTGTGACCTCAAAACCCTTATCAGTTAAGGTTCTCGCAGTCGCCCAACCATCATCATTATTGGTAAATACTGCTGTTCGTTTTCCGGGAAGGACCCCCCAACGNTTGACATAAGCCCTAACCGCACCGGCCATCATAACTCCCGGCCTATCATTATTTCCAAATGCAAGTGGCCTTTCTACCGCCCCAGCAGTCAAGATACTTTTCTTTGAATAAATTTTCCACAAAATCTGTCGTGGTTTGCTTCCAGATTCTCGCAAATGATCCGTACAGCGCTCTAAAGCNCCAAATATTCCATGATCATAGGCTCCATAAACTGTTGTTCTATTAAGAACCCTCACATTTTTCATATTAGACAATTGCTCCAAGGCCTGTTGTGCCCAGACAAATCCTGGCAAACCATCAATCTCTAAATTCTCAGAATTTAATCTACCCCCCATGAGAAAATCTTCATCTGCTAAAATTACTTTTGCTCCAGCTTTTGCTGCTATTAAAGCTGAAAATATACCCGTTGGTCCTGCACCAATAATCAATATATCGCAGTGTAAAAAACCTTTATCATAATGATCAGGATCCTCTAATTTTGATAAGGAACCAAGGCCCGCNGACATTCGTATTATCGGCTCATATAACTTCTCCCAAAAAGAAGCTGGCCACATAAAAGTTTTATAATAAAAACCCGCCCCAATAAATGGCGATAGAAACAAATCTGAAACAGCCATTAAATCAAAGTTCAAAGGCCCTCTATGATTTTGACTATTTGCCTCTAACTTATTAAAGAGCTCCACCACCGTTGCCCGAGTATTGGGTTCTTTATAAGCATTTCTCCCTAATTCAACAAGTGCATTGGGCTCCTCAGAGCCACTGGTCAATACGCCTCTTGGTCTATGATACTTGAATGATCGTCCCATTAATCGAACNCCATTTGCCAGTAGTGCAGAAGCTAATGTATCTCCTTTAAAACCTTGTANTAGCTTGCCATTAAAGAAAAATTCCATCGGTGTATTACGATCTATCAATCCACCTGAAATTCTATCAATCTGAGTCATTTCGCACGGCCTCTAGAACGAGAAACCTCACGAGCAAGTTCCACTTTTGAGATCTCATGCGTGACGGTATTTCTTGTGACAACCAACCAACTACGGTCACCTTGCTCGTGATACCACAATTCTTGCATAGGGCCTGCAANGTTATCTCTTAAATATTGATATTCATAAAACAACTTTTCAGCGTTAATATCCAAAGGATCAGGTCTATCGATTAAGCAAGCGTCTCCTAAATAAACAAATTCTGATGCATCGCGCGGTCCAAGTATGGGGTGATCAATTATCATTCTTTTTACCTTTAATGTAAGTTTGGTTGAGCACCAACGCCCTTTTCATCGAATTGCCCCCCAAATTTAAATCTGTCTAAACGCATTTGCTCTGAGACTGGGTGAGGTTTTTCTGTCGCTAATAAATGTGCGTAACAGTAACCGCTGGCGGGCGTAGCTTTNAAACCTCCATAACACCAGCCGCCGTTAAAAAATAACCCTTCAATGTGAGTTTTATCTATAAACGGAGAGCCATCCATTGACATGTCCATTATNCCCCCCCANCTTCGTAACAATCTTGCCCTCCCTATCATTGGCATGATTGCCATACCACCTTCCACCACATCTTCCACAACGGGTAAATTTCCTCTTTGGGCATAAGAATTATACCCATCAATATCACCACCAAAGACCAGGCCTCCCTTATCGGACTGGCTGACATAAAAATGACCTGCACCAAATGTTATAACTCCGGGAATAATAGGTTTTAACCCCTCTGAAACAAAAGCTTGCAATACATGGCTTTCTATCGGAAGTCTCATCCCAGCTTTTCCCGCTAGCACCCCTGATGAGCCTGCAACACACATCCCTACTTTCTTGGNTTTTATCGGTCCACGTGATGTTTCTACTCCGAAACATACACCATTTTTTATTTGAAACCCNGTTACTTCACAATTTTGTATTAAATCGACACCTCTGCTATCAGCTCCTCTAGCATACCCCCAAGCGACTGCATCATGCCTAACCGAACCGCCTCTTGGTTGCCAAATACCACCTTTTACTGGGAAACGGGCATTATCAAAATCTAAGAANGGACACATTTTTTGAACCCCAGATTTATCCAACAACACAGCGCCAGATTTGGTTAAATGCATAGCATTACCACGCCTCGCATAAGCATCATGCTGTCCATCTGAGTGGGATAAATTCAATATACCTCTTTGACTGACCATGGCGTTATAATTAAAATCTTGCTCTAAACCCTCCCATAATTTCATCGATAGTTCGTAAAAAGGTTGGTTTCCTGGTAACATGTAGTTGGATCGGATTATTGTAGTATTTCTTCCAATGTTACCGGAGCCAATCCAACCTTTTTCCAAAACTGCTATATTTGTAATTCCATGATTACGAGCCAGATAATAAGCGGTTGCTAATCCATGNCCACCAGCGCCTATTATAATAATATCATATTCCTTTTTTAAAACAGGGTCTCGCCAATGAGGAGACCAACCGCGATTTCCTGTAAAACCCTCTTTTAATATTTTTAATGCCGAAAAAGCCATTCGTAATCCCTTACTGTCAAAAAAATATAGAAATAATATCAACTATAGACTTCTATAAAAAAGACTGAATATATAATAATATGGACAATAAACTCTTTGATAAGCCATTTAGAATTGGCCTTCTGTTAACTGAAGGCTTTGCTCTAATGTCTTATGCTAGTTTAATTGAACCNTTACGGGCCGCAAATTTATTAGCGGGCAGAGAGCTTTACAGAATTACTGACATAGCGGTTCAAAGTAGTAGGATAAGAAGTTCCAGTGGTGCTATAATTCCAACCAACGATGCCACATCTGATACTTTTGATCTTGTTTTGATTATTACTGGTGGAGATCCGCAAAAACTAGAAAACTCTGCTCTTCTTGATACATTAAGAAGATTATCGAGATCCAAAACAATCGTCGGTGGAGTTTCAGGTGGTCCGTACATCTTAGCAGCGGCCGGATTGATGCACGGATACAGGATGACCGTTCATTGGGAACATGCTCCTTCAATGCAAGAAAGATGGCCAGAATTACTTTTAGAAAGATCACTCTATATTTTAGACAGAAAAAGAATAACTTGTGCAGGTGGAACTGCTCCAATGGATTTAATGCATTACTTAATATCTGAACACCATGGGCATGACTTTGCACGTAAGGTTAGTGATTGGTTTATGCATACAGATTTTCGTCCAGCTGCTGGGCCTCAAAGAGCAGGTTTAGTCGAAAGAATAGGTGTTACCGATCGAGCGATTCTAGATACTATTGAAGCAATGGAAAATCATATTTCAGATCCTTTAAACTTATTAGAATTATCCCGAATTGCGGGCGTTAGTTCACGCCAATTAAATCGCTTATATCAGCTTAAATTNAATATAACGACAATGGGATATTACCGAAATATTAGGCTTGAGATGGCTCAAAATCTACTTAGAAACTCTTCTCTCTCAGTTACAGAAATTTCTCTCGCCACAGGCTTTTCTGGATCAGCTCATTTCTCTAGCTGTTATTCTCAAAAATATGGAACATCACCGTCCTCACATCGCCGTTAAAACGGGTTTTCTGGATAAGCAACATCCATCAAATATAAACCATCTGGCGGACTCACCGGTCCACATAATGATCTATCTTTAGATAGCAGTGCATGCTTAACATAACTTGGATCTAATATTCCTGAACCAACCTTCTCCAAAGTTCCAACAAAACTACGAACTTGATTGTGCAAAAAACTAGGAGCACTAAATTCAAATTGATACTCATTACCATAAGTTAACAGGATTTTCTTGATTTCTATACTATCGATTGTTTTCACGGGAGATTTACTCTGACAACTGGTAGAGCGAAAAGTTGTGAAATCATGCTTTCCAATTAGGTATTTCTTTGCTTGAAGCATAAGGCTTAAATTCAATTCATATTTAATATGCCAGGCTAATCCAGATTCTATTGTAAGTGGAGAGCGCCTACTTATTAACCGGAAAAGATATTTTCGTTTAATTGCTGAAAATCTAGCATGAAATTTCTCTGAGACCATTCTCACATCTAAAATTGAAATCTTATTAGGCTTCAAATGAAAGTTTAGTGCTTCCTTTAACTTAAAATTATCCCAGTTTTCTGCTAAATCACAGTGAGCAACTTGTGCTACAGCGTGAACGCCAGCATCCGTTCTACCAGCTCCAAAAATAGAAGATATGCTTGGATCCAATTTTCTCAATGACGCTTCTATTTCTCCTTGAACGGTTTTAAGAGATTTTTGGCGCTGCCATCCTGAAAATCCTTTTCCATCATATTCAATTTTAAAAGCATACCTAGGCATAATTTAGCTATTAATCGAGCTTGTCTGTTGTGCCAAGGCCTTCAGATGATATTTCACAGAATTTAACAAAAATATGCTCCTTTACGGAAAGCTACAGTTGGTTTATAGACTCAACATGATGTCAACAATAGGCTTATAGATAAGATTTATTTTTCCAACCCTTAGGTAAAAAGTTTTGAACTAGGCATTAAACTAGACACGCAAAACCATTAAAATAATTAATTCTACCGGAGACAAAATTAATGTGCGCAGAAAAGTCTAACGATAACGTTGATTACAAAAATACGCTTTCACTGCCAGAAACTGACTTCCCGATGCGCGCTAACTTGCCCTCTCGTGAACCCGATTGGTTGAAGCATTGGGATAAACTCAAAATATATGATAAATTGAGAGATTTAGATGGCCGAGAAAAGTTTATCTTACATGACGGACCACCATACGCAAACGGCAATCTACATATAGGCCACGCCTTAAATAAAATATTAAAAGATATGGTCGTCCGTTCACAGCAAATGCTAGGAAATGATGCTCCTTATATTCCAGGGTGGGACTGTCATGGATTGCCAATTGAATGGAAAATTGAGGAAAAATATCGTCAAAAAGGAAAAGATAAGGATGAAGTTCCAATAATCGACTTCAGACAAGAATGTCGAAATTTTGCCTTAGAGTGGGTAAAGATACAGAAAAATGAATTTAAGCGATTAGGCATAACAGGTAATTGGGATAATCCCTATCTTACAATGGATTTTTCCTCAGAAGCTGTGATTGCTGAAGAATTTCAAAAGTTTTTAATGAATGGTGCATTATTTCAGGGTTCCAAGCCTGTAATGTGGTCCCCAGTGGAAAAAACAGCGTTAGCTGAAGCAGAAATAGAATATCATGACCACCAATCAGATACAATTTGGGTTCCATTTAAAATAGTCAATGGGTCTGAAAAAATAATAAATTCTAAAATAGTAATTTGGACTACTACTCCTTGGACAATACCTTCAAACAAGGCAATTGCTTATGGCAAAGATATTTCATACGGGATATTCGCCGTAAAAGAAACGCAAGAAGAAAGTTGGACCAAAGTAGATGAGCGCTTCTTGATAGCAGACTCTTTGGCTGAAGAAACTTTAAAAAAAGCTCGAGTAACAAAATTCGAAAAAATTGGAAATATATCAAATGATGAATTAGTGGACGTCGTCTGTTGCCACCCATTTGCAAAAATAGAGGGTGCTAAAGGATATTGGGATTATGATGTACCGCTTATTGAGGGAGATCACGTAACTGAAGAGACTGGAACAGGGTTTGTTCATACTGCACCATCTCATGGGGCAGATGATTACGAATGTTTTGTAAAACGAGGTTGGATAAATCGGCTGACCCATAATGTTGGGGAAGAAAGTGAATTTTTATCTCACGTGCCTTTCTTTTCCAGTTTGAAAGTTTTCAATAATAAAGGAAAAGAAGGTAAAGCCAACAAAGCTGTAATCAATAAACTTATTGAGGTTAACGGGTTAATTGCAAGAGGACGATTAGTACATAGCTATCCTCATTCATGGCGCTCTAAAGCACCAGTCATTTTTCGCAACACTCCACAGTGGTTTGCAGCAATGGATAAAAGCCTTGGTGGAGACAATACTTACGGCAATACAATCAGAGAAAGAGCTTTAAATTCCATTGATGATCTAGTGGAATGGACACCAGTAACAGGGCAAAATCGTCTTAGATCAATGATTCAAAACCGACCAGATTGGGTTTTGTCCCGCCAACGAGCTTGGGGAGTCCCATTAACCTGTTTTATCAAAGTAGGAGCCCAACCGACAGACCACGATTTTATTCTTAAAGATGAGAAGGTAAATAAGCGAATAATCGATGCCTTCAAAATGGAAGGAGCCGATGCTTGGTACAAATCAGGCGCTAAAGAGCGGTTTCTGGGAAAAGAATATGTATCAAAAGACTGGGAGCAAGTTTTTGATATTTTGGATGTTTGGTTTGATAGCGGCTCGACCCACGCATTCGTCTTAAGAGACCGTGAAGATGGTTCTTCGAATGGGTTGGCAGATCTTTATTTAGAGGGAACTGATCAACATAGAGGCTGGTTTCATTCTTCGATGCTTCAAGCTTGTGGGACTATTGGTCGTGCTCCTTATCATGGCGTTTTGACTCATGGCTTTACGTTAGATGAAAAGGGGGCAAAAATGTCCAAGTCCCTTGGAAATACCACTTCCCCTGATCAAGTTATAAAACAATATGGAGCAGATATTTTGAGGCTTTGGGTGGCTCAAGCAGATTACACATCAGATTTAAGAATTGGCCCCGAAATATTAAAAAATGTAGCAGATAGTTATAGAAGATTAAGAAATACGATGCGATTTATGTTAGGGAATCTTAACGACTACGAGGATGATGAAAAAATAAGTTTCAATGAAATGCCAGAGCTCGAAAGATGGATTCTACATAAAGTTGCTTCCTTAGATAAAAGTGTAAGAAAAGGTTACAAGAATTATGATTTCCAAAATGTATTTCAGCAATTATTTCAATTTTGCACCATCGACCTAAGCACTATATATTTTGATATCAGAAAAGATGCACTTTATTGTAACTCAAAAGAAGATGTAACTAAACGTGCTTGTAGGACAGTACTAGATATACTTTTTAAGAGACTGACAACTTGGCTGGCTCCAATGTTGGTATTTACAATGGAAGATGTTTGGTTAACTCGTTTTAAAAAAGAAAACACTTCTGTTCATTTAGAAGACATACCAAAAACTCCAGAAGACTGGTTAAACTTAGAGCTTGATGACAAGTGGAATGTTATTAGATCTGTCCGAAGAGTTGTTACTGGCGCTATTGAAGTCGAAAGACAAAATAAGAATATCGGCGCTTCTTTAGAAGCAGCACCAGTTGTGATTATTGAGAATAAATCAAAATTCGATATCATTCAAAGTCAAAATTTTGCAGATATATGTATCACCTCTGATATTCAAATAATTAACGAACCGGTATCAAAGGATTCTTTTGCCTTAGAAGATACACCGGGAGTGGGTGTTGTTTTCAAGAAAGCTAAAGGGAAAAAATGTGCAAGATGTTGGAAAATACTGAATGAAGTAATGTCTAATTCACAAACCGATCTGTGTCTAAGATGTGAAAAAACACTGCAGAGGTAAGCACTCCCGGTTTAAACTTTGAGCTAAAAAACAGAGCATATATTTAATTCTTGCCTATACTCAAAAGGCATGAATTATTAATTGCATGACCATTTTTGTTTTCACTGCTCTCCTGGGTGCCGCATTTTTTCACGCGAGCTGGAATGCTCTTGTAAAAAATAGTGCTGACAAAATAAAAAGTATGCTTGTTTTAACTTTAGTACATGGTATTTTAGGTATTTTTGTAGCGTTTTTTGTAGAATTTCCAAAATTAGAAGTTTGGCCTTGGCTTATCACCTCAGCCATTTTTCACGTAATTTATCAGGGCTGTTTGGCATTAGCATATAATTCTGGAGATTTAAGTAGAGTATATCCAATAGCTCGAGGAACCGCTCCTATCCTTGTATTACTAATCTTCTATTTCATAATCGAAACATCGATGACCCATACAGAAATATTAGGAGTTTTACTTTTGGGTTTTGGCGTCATTGGTATGGCTCAAGGTGCATTTTCTAATCGAGAAAACTTAATATTACTACCCTACACACTAGGTGCTGCAATTGGAACCGCTGGGTACACAATCTTTGATGGTATTGGCTCTAGAATATCTACAGACCCATCATCATACATTGCTTGGTTATTCATAATAACTGTGCCAATTTTTTTCTCTGTTATCTTAATTTGCCAAGGCTTGAAAATCTTCAAAATAGAACAAACTACTTGGAAAATAGGTTCAGTCGCAGGAATATTTTCATTCGGTTCATATTGGGTCGCTATTTGGGCAATGACGCAAGCGCCAATACCTTTGGTAGCGGCACTCAGAGAAACGTCGATCTTATTTGCAGTTTTGATTGGTATTATTATCTTTAGAGACAAAACTAACACCAAAAAAATTATTGCTGCCTCACTGATACTGGCTGGAATAATTATCGTAAGGTTATGAAATAAATTACTAATAATTTTTCTCTTTCCTTTCGCGGTTTTTTTTCTTATACGCCCTTATCTTAATAAATTTCTAAGATATCGTATAACAGCCTTGCTGGACGACATCCCGGCTTGTGCATAGATAAAGGAGAACCCGATGTCGATTACAGCAGAGAAAAAATCTGAACTTATGAAAGAATTTGCGACCCACGAGGGCGATACAGGATCCCCCGAAGTTCAAATAGCAATACTTTCATCTAGAATTGCAACTTTAACGGAACATTTTAAAACTCACAAGAAAGACAACCATTCTAGACGTGGTCTTTTGAAGCTAGTTGCTTTACGTCGCAAACTACTTGATTACACACGTGGAAAATCAGAAGATAGATACCAAGAGCTTATAAAAAGACTCGGGTTAAGGAGATAATTTATAAATGGTTGAAAAAACCTAAAATAAAATTATCTAAGCCGTGTAAAATGTTCGTCTAATTTGCTCTAAAATGCAAAAAGATTATGTCTGAATCTCAGGCTAGAGATTGCTTAAAGTGTAAGGCCTTACAAGTTTAGCATGATAACATTGAAATTAAGGCCACAGGCTTTTTTTAGCTTGTCCGACCGTGAGATTTTAAAAAAATTAATCTCACTTGAATAGGAAACAATATGTTTAATGAAGTAAAAAAAACAATACAATGGGGTAACGAAACTCTGACCCTTGAAACTGGGAAAATTGCCAGGCAAGCAGATTCTTGCGTTTTGGCAACACTCGGAGAAACAACAGTTATGGCCGCTGTTACATACGCCAAAACCGAAAAACCAGGCCAAGATTTTTTCCCATTGACCGTNCACTATCAGGAAAAATACTATGCCGCTGGGAAAATTCCTGGCGGGTTTTTCAAGCGAGANGCTCGTCCTTCTGAAAAAGAAACTTTAACTGCCCGATTAATAGATAGACCAATTCGTCCTCTTTTTGTACCTGGATTTAAGAATGANGTACTGTTGATGAATACAGTCCTCTCTCATGATNTAGTAAATGATCCTGATATTTTGGCTATGATTGCCTCATCAGCGGCACTGACATTATCTGGTGCTCCGTTTATGGGACCAATTGCTGGAGCAAGAGTAGGCTTTTCAAACGGTGAATATACGTTAAACCCAGAAGTTTCAGATATGGATAATTTAAGATTAAATCCGGACCAGCGTTTAGATTTAGTTGTAGCGGGTACAAAAGATGCTGTAATGATGGTGGAATCCGAAGCTTACGAGCTATCCGAAAAAGAGATGTTAGGCGCTGTAAAATTTGGCCATGAACAACTACAGCCAGTTATAGACTTAATTATTGATATGGCAGAAGATGCCGCTAAAGAACCAATGGAATTTAGCGAACCTGATTATAAAGAGATTTACTCTCGAGTTGAAAAAGCTGGAAAAAAAGAGATGACAAAAGCTTTTTCTTTGACTGATAAACAAAAACGCACAGTAGCAGTATCCTCTGCAAGAACTAACATTACAGAGAAACTTTCAGAAGACGATCAATTAGATCCATTATTAAGCACTGCTATTAAGAAGCTTGAAAGTGATATTGTTCGAGGAGCTATCATAAAAGGTGGAAAGCGAATAGATGGTCGGGATAACTCGACTGTCAGGCCAATACTTTCAGAAACCGGATTTCTTCCTAGAACACATGGATCAGCCCTATTTACTAGAGGGGAGACTCAAGGTCTTGTGGTCACTACTCTTGGAACAGGTGATGATGAACAAATTATAGACGCCCTGCACATGAATTCACGTGCTAATTTCATGTTGCACTATAATTTCCCTCCATACTCTGTTGGAGAAGCTGGAAGAGTTGGACCTCCAGGAAGGCGGGAAATTGGCCATGGCAAACTAGCATGGCGAGCTTTGCAGGCAGTTTTGCCAGCACCTACAGATTTTCCTTATACAGTTCGAGTTGTTTCGGAAATTACAGAATCAAATGGATCTTCATCGATGGCTTCAGTTTGTGGAGCATCGTTATCAATGATGGATGCCGGAGTACCATTAAAAGCTCCCGTAGCAGGAGTTGCAATGGGATTGATTTTAGAAGACAATGGAGAGTTTGCTGTCTTAACAGACATATTAGGTGATGAAGATCACTTAGGCGATATGGATTTCAAAGTCGCAGGCACGGAAATCGGAATAACTTCGCTCCAAATGGATATTAAGGTTGCTGGTATAACACCCGAAATTATGGAACAAGCATTAGATCAAGCTAAAGACGGACGCATCCATATACTAACTGAGATGTCAAAATCTATCTCAGAAACTCAAGACTTTTCAGTACATGCTCCAAGGATCGAAACTATGAATGTTCCGACGGATAAAATCAGAGAAGTTATCGGATCTGGCGGCAAAGTTATCAGAGAAATCGTCGAAGTCTCAGGGGCGAAAGTCGATATTAATGATGAAGGTGTGATTAAAATTGCAAGTCCAAATGGAGAAGCGATTAAAACAGCCTATGATATGATTTACGCCATAGTTGCAGAGCCCGAAGTCGGAACAATATATACCGGCAAAGTTGTAAAACTTATGGACTTTGGTGCATTTGTCAACTTTTTTGGAAAACGAGATGGATTGGTACATATAAGTCAAATCGAAAATCGCAGGATTGGGCATCCTTCAGATGTCCTTAAGGAAGGTCAGGAAGTTAAAGTAAAACTTTTAGGATTTGATGACCGTGGCAAAACAAAACTTGCTATGAAGATGGTGGATCAAGAAACTGGAGAAGAAATAAAAGAAGCTTCAGAAGAGAAGTAAGACATCTTTTATAAGGCTATAAGATTATGTGTTTCACTGAAATTTATTAAAAGTGAAACACAATTATCCAAGTATAAAAATAACAATGTTATTTAATTAAGAGGTAAATATGTTAGATAAGCGCGCATTTTATATCAACGGTTCATGGGTTGAGCCAGAAATTTCAAATGACTTCAGCGTTGTAGATCCATCTACTGAGGAAAACTGTGCCGTCATTTCACTTGGATCTCAAGCAGATACAGACAAAGCTGTAAAAGCTGCTCGAGGTGCTTTCGAGTCTTGGATGTTTACTCCAAAAAATGATCGGTTGGAATTAATTGAAAATATTTTGGAAGAATATAAATTAAGGGCTGAAGATATGGCCAAAGCTATTAGTCTTGAAATGGGCGCTCCAATTGAAATGGCAAGACAGCAGCAAGTAGGAACAGGGCTAAATCACATTAAAGGATTTATAAATGTTTTTAAAGAGTTTCAATTCGATCAAGATTTGAGAAGCGACACCCCACATGATAAAATTTTATATGAACCAGTGGGTGTTTGCGGCTTAATTACACCTTGGAACTGGCCAATGAACCAAGTTACTTTAAAAACTATTCCAGCCATCGCGGCTGGATGCACGATGGTTTTAAAACCTTCAGAAATTGCACCGCTTTCATCTATTGTTTTCTCAGAGATATTACATGAGGCTGGATGCCCGCCAGGAGTCTTTAATATGGTTAACGGTGATGGACTAGGGGTTGGAACACAATTGTCTAGCCACCCTGATGTTGATATGATCAGTTTCACAGGTTCAACTCGAGCAGGTATTGCTATATCTAAAGCAGCTGCTGACACCCTTAAAAGAGTAACTTTAGAACTTGGAGGAAAAGGAGCAAATCTAATTTTTGATGATGCTGATGAAAAAGCCATAAAGAATGGTGTTTTGAGAGTAATGAACAACTCGGGACAATCTTGCAATGCACCAACCAGAATGATGGTAGAAAACTCCATTTATGATAAGGCGGTAACAATCGCCACTGAGGTTGCTAACTCAATATCTGTTTCATCAGGGCATGAGACAGGCCGACACATTGGCCCAGTTGTATCAGAAATTCAATTCAATAAGATTCAAAATTTGATTGAAAAGGGTATTGATGAAGGAGCAAAATTGGTAGCTGGGGGACCTGGAAGACCAGAAGGACTAAATAGAGGTTACTATATCAAACCTACCGTTTTTGCGGATGTAACACCGGACATGACGATTTATCGGGAAGAGATATTTGGCCCAGTCTTATCAATTATGCCTTTTGATGACGAAGATCACGCTGTCGAATTAGCAAATGATACCAATTATGGATTAACCAATTACGTTCAGTCTGAGGATGATGCAAAGCGTAATCGAGTAGCAAGACGTTTACGATCTGGAATGGTTGAAATGAATGGTTTGCCCAGAAGCTCTGGCTCACCATTTGGTGGATATAAGCAATCTGGCAATGGTAGAGAAGGCGGAATCTGGGGATTAGAAGACTTTTTAGAGGTCAAATCAGTTTCTGGATGGTCTAACTAAGAAAGTTACAGATCTCGGGTTTTTTTCGCCCCTAAATACAGGATATCTGCGTATTCTTTGTTTACTCGATCCCTTGTAGTTACTTGCGCCTCTTCCATGTCCCTTTTTGGTCTTTGTAGCAAATCAAAGTGACCAAAAGTATCTATACCTCTGACCAATTGCGCCGAGGCACGGCCATGAATGCTCTTCACGTTGGTTGGTATGTAGGTTTGAATTGCAAATCCTATCCGTCGATGCTCGCTTCGGTTTGGTTGGGAACCATGGATTACAGTGGGGCAATGAAATGAGGCCTGACCAGGTCTTAGAGGAGTTTCAACGGCTTTTCCGGCATCTACATTCTGAACTTCCTGACCACGAGTTAAAATATTATCTTTTCCAAATGTATCTTTATGCGCGAGCATTTTTTCATGACTTCCTGGAATCATCGACATACATCCACTTTCACCATTAGCTTCTGACAAAGCAACCCAAGCGGTTATACCTATATTTTCACTCAGGCCCATATATTTTCCATCTTGATGCCAACTGACAAAACCTGGATCCCTTGGCTCTTTAATAAATAATGTGGAGGCGTAAGCCAAAATATTTGGACCCAAAATATCTTCCACCGCATCTAATAAATTTTTATTGTGAACAATACTGTCAAGAAACTCAAAATTTAAATGCGCATTATTTCTTGCTGAGGCGCTAAAGGCCTCTGGCCAAATTTTTTCAGCATCTTCCAATTTATCTTTTAACTCTGATGCCTCATTAATCGAAAATACATTTATAGGTGACAAAAACCCATCGTTATGAAATTTTTCTACCTGCCTATCCGATAAACATTTTCCCATTTTATTTTAGCCTCCAAGCAACTAATCAATTTGCACCAGTTAATTTTCACTAATAGTATTGCAATTAAAAGTGAAGCCAGTTTTATTGTTCTACAATTAAAATAAGATAATCATCAAAAAAAAGGCTAATCATGAAACTCTACATTGAAATGTGGAAACCGTTATTGATAACAACCTTCTTGTTTTTTACTGGTTGTTCAATATCTGACTACCCTTCCGATATAAACCCTGTTCCATCGATAGGGAATTTTAAATTAGGCCATGTAGTTGTAAAGGCTGAAAATGCCCAAAAAGGTTTCTTTAGCCGGAATGCATCTGAGCAAATATTAGAAAATACACTGAAAAAAAAGTTATCNAATTCACTCAGTAAGCAAAATGGAAATCAGTTCTTCCATATATCTGTTGTTGTAAGTGGTTACGTTCTCGCCAAACCAGGTATTCCAATCATATTATCGCCCAAGTCTATTCTCATAGTAGATGTATCAATTTTTAACGACGAATCTGAACAAAAAGTTTTCAACAAACCCAAACGATTCTCAATCTTTGAGTCTTTAAGTGGTAACACTATATTAGGAAGTGGTTTAACTTTAACAGCCGAAGAACAGCTTGATAATTTAACCACAATAGCAACGTATAAAATCAGTCAATGGCTTGTAAGCAATAAAGATGTCTTTGAGTGATAATTTTCGTCTTTGAGACTTGATTTTTTAAAAGAAACTCATTAGGACGCAGCCGTCAATCAATACAGGTCTATAAACTATGCCTGAATTAAATTTATGGAGGCCAAGCTATGGCAAAGGAGAAGTTTGAACGTACGAAGCCACATTGTAACATTGGCACGATTGGCCATGTTGANCATGGTAAGACGACATTAACNGCNGCGATTACAAAGCANTATTCAGATACGTTTAAGGCGTATGATGAGATTGATGGAGCGCCTGAAGAGAANGCTCGTGGGATTACAATTTCAACGGCTCATGTTGAGTATGAGACGGAAGGTCGTCACTACGCACACGTGGACTGCCCNGGTCACGCTGACTATGTAAANAATATGATTACAGGTGCAGCTCAAATGGACGGTGCTATTTTGGTTGTTAACGCTGCTGATGGTCCTATGCCTCAGACACGTGAACATATTCTTCTTGGTCGTCAGGTTGGCATTCCAGCGATGGTTGTNTTTATGAATAAAGTTGATCAGGTAGATGATGAAGAGCTTTTAGAGCTGGTTGAGATGGAGATTAGAGAGCTTCTTTCAGCTTATGATTATCCTGGAGATGATATTCCTATTGTTGCTGGCTCAGCTTTAGCTGCTTTAGAAGATCGTGATGATGCGATTGGTAAAGAAAAAATTGCTGAACTAATGGCTGCTGTGGATGCGCATATACCGCAACCACCACGTGCAGTAGACGAGCCGTTCTTGATGCCGATTGAAGATGTGTTCTCAATCTCTGGCCGAGGAACTGTTGTNACAGGTCGTGTGGAGCGTGGTGTGATTAATGTTGGNGACGACATTGAGATCGTTGGTATCAAAGATACAAGCAAAACAACATGTACTGGTGTGGAGATGTTCCGCAAATTGCTAGATCGTGGTGAAGCTGGTGATAACGTAGGTGTCTTGCTACGTGGTATCGGACGTGAAGAAGTGGAGCGTGGACAAGTTTTATGTAAGCCAAGCTCTGTTACACCTCACACTAAGTTTGAAGCAGAGGTTTATATCTTAACTAAAGATGAGGGTGGTCGTCATACACCATTCTTTGCAAACTACCGACCACAGTTTTACTTCCGTACAACTGACGTTACTGGAACGGTTGAGTTGCCATCAGGTACAGAAATGGTGATGCCNGGTGATAACCTTAAGTTTAATGTAGAACTCATNGCACCAATCGCAATGGANCAAGGTTTACGNTTTGCGATCCGTGAAGGGGGCAGAACAGTNGGCTCCGGTGTAGTATCAAAAATCAANGCNTAAGCGTAAATANAGTTCGATGTGGGCGGAATAAANTCCGCCCCACCTCTCATTCTNTTAAAAAAAGNGTAATTGACCTTCANCTAGATTTCATTCCATAACAAAATCATGGCAAAATTATATTTTCATTATTCAACAATGAACGCTGGTAAATCTACTGTTCTTCTACAAGCCTCACATAACTATCACGAGCGAGGTATGNGAACTTATCTCTTAACTGCCGCAATAGATAAAAGAGCTGGTACTGCAAGAATTGCGTCTCGCATCGGNATAAGTGAGGCATCTGAGACATTTGAGGAAAGTGAAAACCTATTTGAAAAAATAAAACTTCACTTAGTAAGTTCCAAATGCGCATGTATATTTGTTGACGAGTCACATTTCTTAACAAAAGAACAAGTTTGGCAGTTAACAACTGTTGTTGATGACCTCGGAATTCCAGTAATGTGCTTTGGCTTACGAGTTGATTTTAGAGGTGAATTGTTTCCCGGCTCAGCTACTCTCTTGGCTCTTGCAGATGAAATGAGAGAAGTAAGAACCATATGTCACTGTGGTAAGAAAGCTACGATGGTAATAAGGTCGGACGAAAATGGAAACGTAATTAACGATGGGGATCAAATCCAAATTGGGGGGAATGAAACATATACCTCATTATGTAGACGTCACTGGCGAGATGCTTTTTTTAAATAATCAAAAAAGACTAATTAATTAAATTGGGTGGTTCTTTTTGATCTAACAAAAATGCTATTATATTTTCCAAGGCCANATTACCCATCTTTTCCCTAACTGATAATGCTGCCGTTCCAAGATGCGGTAATAAAACAACGTTTTCAAGATCANTAAGAGCCTTTGGAACACTTGGCTCAAATTCATAAACATCTAAACCGGCACCTCGTATCNATTTATTTTTTAGAGCGACTATTAGATCACTTTCTTTTACAATTTCTCCTCGAGCAATATTAATTAGAATCGATGAAGATTTCATTTTTTCAAAAGATTTATTATCAATAAGGTGATGGGTTTCTGGACTACCAGGTAAGGAGACAACTATTATATCAGCATTAATCAACAAATCATCCAAGCTTTTTACTTGATGCGAATTTTGCAAACCTTCATTAGAAACTTCTGACCGGTTGTAATATAAAACAGGCATTTCAAACCCTAAGTTACCTCGTTTTGCGATTGCCTTTCCAATTCTACCCATTCCAATAATTCCTAGAGTACTTCCAGATACGTGGGTACCTAACATTTGCATTGGATTCCAACCTTTCCAATCTCCACTACGAACCAAACGATCTCCCTCCACAGCTCTTCTAGAAGCCATTAAAATTAATGCCATCGCAAGATCTGCAGTCGCATTTGTCACAACATCCGGAGTATTTGTTACNTTAATTTTTAAATCTTTAGCGGCGTTCAAATCTAAATGATCATATCCGACACCAAAATTTGAAATAATCTTAGTTCTAGGAGTTTTGGCAGTTNAAAACACTCCCAAGCTAAACTGATCACCAATGGCGCCAATTATAGCATCAAAATTCTGCAAAGCATAAACTAACTCTTCTTTTTTCGTTGGTAAAACAGAGTCTCGCATAGTAACAGTAAAATACTTCTCTGCCTTTTTAATGACCTTGTCTGGGATAGGTCGCGTGATAAACAATTTTTTTTTCAATGNAGTTTAGCTCCGAGCGGAACTTCATTGTCAGGTTTAATTAAAACAATATTTCCATTACTATCAGATATACCAAGTACCAAAACTTCTGACATAAACTTTCCTATCTGGCGAGGTTCAAAATTTACAACCGCTAATACATTTTTTCCTAATAAATTTTCTAAATTATAGTGATGTGTTATCTGAGCAGAGCTTTTTTTAATCCCAATAGTTTCACCAAAATCAATTTTTAGCTTTAACGCTGGCTTGCGCGCTTCTGGGAATTGNTCCACCTTGATTACTTTACCCACTCTTATTTCGATTTTTTGAAAATCGTCGAATGAAATTATATTCATACTCAGCTTCCTAATTCTTTTCCCCGCTTTGTCGCTGCTTCTACTACTTTACTTAGAAGCGGAGACAGCCCTAGTTCTTCATCCATCAAAACCTCTAAGGCTGCTTGCGTTGTTCCACCTGGAGAGGTTACATTTATTCTTAATTGACTAGGAGTTTCGAGGGAACTATCCGACAAGACGCCAGCACCAATTACTGTAGCTTGTGCTAATTTCATAGATAAACTAGATGATAACCCTTGCTTCTCCCCTGCCATAGCAAGAGCTTCTATTAAGTAAAATACATAAGCCGGACCAGACCCAGATATGGCCGTTACAGCATCCATTTGACTTTCATTTTCCAACCGCAATGTTTGTCCAACACTATTCATTAAGCTTTCTGATAAAATTAGATCNCTTTCACTAGAAAAATTATTTCCAACAATCGCCGTTATTCCTTTGTTAACAGAAGCGGGTGTATTGGGCATTGCCCTAACAACTCTAGAAGCTTCCCCTAACTCTTCCTCAAACATTTTGATTGTAGATCCAGCTGCTATAGACAAGAAAACTGTCTTTGAATTCTTGAATTTTGTTATTTGTGGTAATGCATTTTTCATTACTTGGGGTTTGACCGCCAAAACACAAACTGCAGCATCATTTGGCAAACTTTCATTCAAATTAATTCCTGACAAACCCAACAACCAAGTCGAAGGATTTGGCTCATTAACAAAAATAGATTCTGGCTTAATTCCATTCTCTAACCAGCCTTTCAATAAAGCTGATCCCATCTTACCACATCCTATCAAGACTAAACTATTACTATTAATTAATTCAATCGACATAACTATTCCTAAGTTTAAGCTTCGCCCTGAGTTGGCATCATAGCAATTCCTATCGCTTCNGAGGGTGAGGCTCCTCCCCAAACAACTTTTTGTAAAGAAGGNTAAAATCCCTCACAATGTGTTAAGGCGTCCGACAAAATTTGATCAATTTGAGAGTCAGTTAGATCGTAATCATGATTTAATAACAATCCATATTTGTAAATGATGATATTTTCCGATGGTAAATAAGTAAATGCACCAGACCAGATCAAATCATTAATAATATTTAATGTTTCATAAATCTTACTTAAAGAATGTTTAGATGCCTTAATTTCAAATGAACATACTAATTTCAGAATTTTATCTTCCTCTGATATAGCTAATGTTAGGACATAATTCCGCCATAACGCTTCTACGTTCATAACGATTTTATCATCTGTAATTCTATTAAAATCCCAAGAATTTAANGTTGCTAGTTCTTCTACCATGTCTATTGGGTGCTGAGTCTCGTCAANCTGGTTNTAACTGTTANTTAGCAAAGTTTATCTTTCCGCTATCACTTAAACCTTATAACTATATTTAGGCAGCGACGCTATATCTCGTAAACCATAAAAATCTTACACCATATATTGTGTAAAAATTCTCACGTTTGTAAAGAACTTTCCTATACTTATCCACAGAAATTTGAAATTTTAGAAATGNATAATTATGTCTTATTTTTTTGCTTCTCAAGAATCTCAAGGCGCGATTTTAAATCTGCATTTTCTTTACCAAGTTTTTCAAACATAATTTTAAGTACTTCAAATTCTTCTCGACTTACTAAATCTTTATCAGCTACCCAACGGTCAATAACTCCTCTTACAGCTGTATCGGCTTCATCCTTGGCACCTTGAGCTACACCAAGTGCATTGGTCATTAATTCAGATAGATCATCAAATATTTTATTGCGTGTTTGCATTTCAAGCCTCATTCGAAGTATGACAAATATATATTATCATTGAACAAAATTGCCAAGAGCACTTTAATGTTACAATAAAAAAGAGATTTTAATTTCATATGCTAAACGTCATTCATTTACCAAACTTATCTCCAGAAATTTTTACAGTTGATATCGGTGTTATGTCTTTCACGCTACGTTGGTATGCCGTGGCGTATATCGTTGGATTATTATCTGCTTGGCAAATAATAGTAAGAATGATCGCACAGCCCAGCCTTTGGAAAAACAAGGTAGCACCCATGACAAAAGATCATCCAGAGCAGTTGCTAACTTGGATGATATTTGGCGTAATAATTGGTGGTCGACTGGGCTTCGTATTATTTTATCAAGCGAATTATTATTTACATAATCCACTCGAAATACCAATGGTTTGGAAAGGTGGGATGTCGTTTCACGGTGGCTTTATTGGCGTAATTATTAGTGGCTTTATTTTTTGCCACAAGAATAAATTATCAATTTTATCAGTTGGTGATTTAATTGCAGTCACAACTCCAATCGGCTTATTTTTGGGACGAATAGCAAATTTTATTAATGGTGAACTTTTTGGCAAACCCTCAAGTTTACCTTGGGCTGTAATATTTCCCAATCAGACNAATCAAGATTGTGGAATAAACTTTTTAGAAATTTGTTCGCGACACCCTTCTCAGCTATATGAAGCGCTTTTTGAAGGTCTTATCTTAGGATTATTATTGTTCTGGGGTGCCTTTTTTAAATCATGGTTAAAGCTCCCCGGCCTCTCGATTGGTATTTTCTTTACAGGTTATGGTATCTCACGATGCTTTATAGAACTTTTCAGNCAACCAGATTACTACTATGTAACAGCCTTAAACCCATCTGGATATATGGTGCAAATCTCAAATTGGGGGTTTTCATCTGGACAGGTTTTGTCAATTCCGATGATTATAATTGGGATTGCGATTATAACAAAAGTAATAAAAATAAAATGAACGAGATTNCAACTATTCTCATAGAGCAAATAAATCGTGCTGGTCCAATACGCATTTCAGATTACATGGAAATTTGCTTGATGCATCCAAAATGTGGTTATTACAGCAAGAAAGATCCCTTTGGAACAAAAGGGGATTTTGTTACCTCCCCTGAAATCAGTCAAGTTTTTGGAGAATTACTTGGCCTATGTTTGGCTCAAAACTGGCTCGACCAAGGCACGCCCTCATTTGCATTGGTAGAAGCAGGGCCTGGGCGAGGAACTTTAATGGCAGATATCCTTCGTGCTACGAAATCAATACCAGGATTTCATCAAAGCATGACAATTCATCTTATTGAAAAAAGTCAAACGTTAATAAGAATTCAAGGTGAGCAATTATCTAAATACAATGTCGAGTGGCACGAAACAGTTGAATCTCTCCCACAAAAGCCAGTTTTCTTTATTGCGAATGAATTTTTCGATGCCCTTCCAATTAGGCAATTTAGAAAAGATAACCTTGGCTGGAGAGAAATTTTAATTGGGATAGAGAAAAATAAATTAAGTTATTTTTTAGGAAATAAAATACCCCTGCACACTATAGCTCATCGTATAAAAGATACAGAAATAGGAGATATTGTTGAAATCTGTGAGGCTGCAAAACCAATTATGGAAGAATTATCTAAAAGAATTAAAATGTTTGGAGGTTGTGCGATAATTATTGACTACGGAAGCAACAATTTAGTGGGTAATACTTTTCAAGCGGTCAAAAATCACAAAAAAATTGACCCCTTAAAACATCCTGGTGATTGCGATTTGACGGCACACGTTAACTTTAATGATCTATCAAATTATGCGACAAATGTTGTAGTTTCAAAAACTACCACTCAAGGCTTATTATTAAGAAAATTGGGTATTTCAGAAAGGTTTGAAAGACTTGAAACAGATCTACCAAAAATTCAGAAGCTTAAACTTCGATCTGATAAAACCCGCCTTATCCACTCATCTCAGATGGGCGATTTATTTAAGGCGATTGCATTGGTTCCTTCAAAAGTAGCTTTGCCAATAGGATTTGATATATGACTATCTATTATCACAAAAGTAGAANTTTATTAGGAGCAAAACATGGTTTTTATACGAGAAAGGGTGGGGTATCTTCTGGAATTTATAGAGGCTTAAATTGTGGATTAGGTTCAAATGATAATTCCAAGCTCGTCAATCAAAATCGCTCATTAGTCGCCCAATCAATGAATGTTTCCCCTTCCGCTTTAACGTTTGTTCATCAACATCATTCATCNGATGTTATAACGGCCAATAAATATCTAAATCACGTTAAAAAAGGTGATGCACTAGTTACCTCTAACAAAGACATTGTTCTTTGTATTTTGACAGCTGATTGNCAGCCAGTTCTTTTTGTTGACAATGAGAATGGGGTAATAGGTGCTGCACATGCCGGCTGGAAGGGCGCGCTAAATGGCATCCTCGAAAATACCATCATAAGTATGATCAATATCGGAGCAGAAAAAAATAAGATATCTGCCGCTGTAGGCCCAACTATCAATCAAAAAAATTATGAAGTAGGGNCTGATTTTTATGAGTTATTTCATCAAAAAGATAGATCAAATAAAAAATATTTTTCAAAAGGTTCTCAAGATAAATATCATTTTAACTTAAGTAAATTTAATGTCTCACGACTAACAAAGGCTGGTATAAAAACAGTAGACACTATCNGTTTCTGCACCTATGAAAATTCTGATTTATATTTTTCTTATCGAAGATCAGTTCACAAATCTGAAGCAGATTATGGACGATTAATTTCAACTATAAAGTTAGGGAATTAAGAATCTTTTAATAATCTTTCTTCCAAGATATCAAAAGGCACACCTGGCTCGTCTTTTTCACATCTAATAACCAGAGAAGTTTTAACACTCGCAACATTTTCAGCTGATGTTAAGTGGCCAGTTAGAAAGCTTTGAAATGTACTGAGATCAGGAGCCACACATTTTAAAATAAAATCTATTTCTCCATTTAGCATGTGACATTCTCTAACCAAAGGCCAGTTCAAGCATTGTGCTTCAAACGACGCCAAATCAGTCTCCGCTTGAGAATGTAAACCTACCATTGCAAAAACTTGTACCTCAAAACCCAAGTCCCTTGAATTTACCTCAGCATGATAGCCGTTTATGAAACCTTTTTCTTCAAGAGTTCGTACCCGACGCAAACATGGTGGTGCCGAAATGCCAACTTTGCCAGCTAAATCTACATTAGTTATACGGCCATCATTTTGTAATTCTGCTAAAATTTTACGATCAACGGCATCTAATTTTGAAATTCCCATATCGAATCCTCACATTCTGATAAAACATTACAAATTACTGATTGAATGCGCAATAATATTTCAAATATAAGAAACAAAATTTCTTCTATTTAATAATACTTTTGCAAGAATTACCACTTGGCCTTTCAGTTATTAATTGTAAAAGATATGTGAAGACTTATTTAATCATGAGGACAATAATGCCCAAAGAGAAACACACTCGTTTATTAATAATTGGTTCTGGCCCAGCTGGGTATACAGCTGGAGTTTATGCGAGCAGGGCTATGTTAGATCCAATCCTAATCCAAGGCATTCAACCTGGAGGACAATTAACAATCACGACTGAAGTCGAAAATTGGCCCGGCGAAAAAGAAATACAAGGGCCTGATCTCATGGTAAACATGGAGGCTCACGCTAAATCAGTAGGAACAGATATAATTTTTGACCATATTGATCAAATTGATCTTTCTAAAAGACCATTCTTAGCGACTGGTCAGTCAGGTGATACATACATTGCAGATGCGGTTGTTTTGGCAACCGGTGCACAAGCAAAATGGTTAGGCTTGGAGTCGGAAGACAAATTCAAGGGCTTTGGTGTATCAGCTTGCGCGACGTGTGATGGTTTTTTTTATAAAGGTGAAAATGTTGTAGTAATTGGTGGTGGCAACACTGCTGTAGAAGAAGCACTATTCTTAACTAATTTTGCTTCAAAGGTTACATTGATTCACCGCAGAGACGNGCTTAGATCAGAAAAAATCTTACAAGACAGACTTTTTAAGAATCCAAAAATTGAAACATTGTGGTTTCACGAAGTAGACGAAATTTTAGGTGATGATGATCCTCTAGGAGTTACAGGGCTAAATGTTAAAAATGTTAAAACAAATAAAATAAGCCATTTAAGCTGCAAAGGTGTTTTCGTGGCAATAGGACATGCCCCCGAAAACAGCTTAATTAAGGGTCAACTAGAAACACATATGGGTGGGTATGTTGTTACTAACGCAAACAGCACTGCCACATCAATTCCTGGAGTGTTCGTAGCTGGTGACTTAACAGATTATATTTACAGACAGGCCGTGACTTCAGCAGGTATGGGGTGTATGGCTGCCTTAGAAGCTGAGAAGTTCTTAGCCGAAAAAACATAGCAGAGATATTTTGACCCAATGAAANACTTAGCTGAATTATATGTTAAAAAATCTGACCTTTCCTATATTAGAAATAGTGCAATAGAACTAAGACGTTGGGATTTAACTCCCAGGCAAATATGTGATTTGGAATTACTTATGAATGGTGCGTTTAGCCCACTTAAGGGNTTTCTTACCAAAATTGATTATGAAAATGTTCTAAACCACATGAGACTTTCGGACGGTTCTTTATGGCCAATTCCAATAATTTTAGATGTAACAGAAGATTTTGCTAAAAGCATTTCCATTGGTAAAAGTATTGCTCTTTGTGATCAAGAGGGTGTTATTCTCGCTAAAATGATAATTTCTGATCTATGGGTCCCAGATAAACAACTTGAAGCACAAGAGGTTTATGGATCTATTGACGTTTCACATCCAGGAGTAGACTATTTATTTAATAGCACCGGTGCCGTTTACTTAGGAGGAGAGATACAAGGTTTAGAAGCTCCCAACCATTATGACTTCAAGGAGCGCCGAAATAGCCCAAATGAATTACGTTCTTACTTTCGAAAGCTTGGTTGGGAAAAAATAGTAGCTTTTCAAACACGAAATCCTCTGCACCGTGCTCATCAAGAGTTGACATTTCAAGCTGCCAAAGATTTTCAAGCTAATTTACTGCTTCATCCTGTAATTGGATTAACAAAACCTGGGGATATTGATCATTTCACAAGGGTCAGATGTTATGAAGCGGTACTTAAACATTATCCAAAATCGACAACCTCACTGTCGCTACTCAACTTAGCGATGAGAATGGCTGGACCCAGAGAAGCGATATGGCATGGCTTAATAAGGAAAAATTATGGCTGCACTCATTTTATTGTGGGTCGAGACCACGCCGGGCCTGGAAAAAATAGGCATGGGAAAGACTTTTATGCCCCATACGAAGCTTTAGAGNTATTTGAAGCATTAAGCTCTGAAATGGGNATTAAAATGGTTGGCTTCAAGAATATGGTTTATGTTGAAAAAAGAGCGCAATATGAGCAGATTGATACTTTAGGACCAAAAGACAATTATCTAAGTATTTCTGGAACAGAGCTCAGGCGACGTCTCCAAGAAGGACTTGAAATCCCAAATTGGTTTAGTTACCCAGAAGTTGTAGAGGAGTTAAGAAAATCTCATCCCCCTAAAACCAAGCAAGGTTTTACTGTTTTCTTCACAGGTTTGTCAGGTTCTGGAAAATCTACTATCGCAAATGCCTTAATGGTTAAATTGATGGAATTGGGTGGTAGACCGGTTACATTATTGGATGGAGACGTTGTTAGACAAAATCTTTCTTCCGAACTGGGTTTTTCTAAAGAGCACCGAGATTTAAATATAAGACGGATTGGATATGTTGCATCGGAAATCACTAAAAATGGTGGTATTGCTCTTTGTGCCCCGATAGCACCCTANGAGCAGACACGAAAAACCGTTAGATCCGAAATTGAACATTATGGTATCTTTATAGAAATACATGTTGCAACATCCTTAGAAGAATGTGAAAAAAGAGATAGAAAAGGGCTTTACAAACTGGCTCGTGAAGGAAAAATAAAAGAATTTACAGGTATCTCAGATCCTTACGAAACCCCCAAAAATCCAGAACTCACTATTGAAACTGAAGTTCATACAGTAGATGAATGTGCCCTACAAATTATTTTGAAACTAGAAAATATGGGTTTAATTGAAGGTTCTGCAAACCCATAGTAGTAAATGACTGATTTCATAGATATTTCACTCACTTCTATTCCTCCAAGATTTTCAAGACTTGGCGAGACATTAGAGTCATTACTGAGTCAAACAGTCGAAATAAAAAATATCTGGTTAAACATACCTAAAAGTTACAAACGCTTCCCAAATTGGGATGGTGTTTTACCAAAAGTTCCAAAAGGCATAACAATTAAGAGAATTAATGAAGATCTAGGCCCAGCATCAAAATTAATACCAACATTAAAAAATACTNTTTCGGAAGACTATATTCTATATTGTGACGATGACTGGGATTACAAGCCTACTTGGGCAGAAAGCTTTGTATTTCATTCTTGTAAAAAGACATCTGCTATTGCTGCAAGTACCTTTAGTGTCGAACGTTTGGGAAAGAAAAATGGTGTGATCATTCAAGGATTTGGTGGTGTTTTAGTTCGAAAAAAATTTTTTACTAAAACAGATCTGAGAATAGAGAAACAATTTTCTTGGGTAGATGACATTTGGTTTTCTGCTTGCTTATGCAAAAATAAAATAAAGATTTTAAAAAATGAAGAAGCATCAAAATTATATTGTGCTAGTATAGTTGATGATCATGCACTGCAAAATACGTTATTCGACTCTGTGAGAAGAGCTGACTTAAATAAAGCGGCAGCAAGCCATGTAGCTAAGACATTTGGGATTTGGATATAGGGCAGAAGGTTAACTCAATTTTTATTATTTAATTTAGTCATAAATCGGTGCCTGATTATTACAGGATCAAGGTCAACAACTGGAACCTTAACATTTCCACTTTCGCATTTTGAAACAATAATTGTCATTTTGTCATTTTCTAAAGCTGATTTAAGAATTCCCGCAGTCTCCTCTGCTTGGCACTCCAAAACATTCTCACAACCACAAGCTATGGCAATCTCCTTAAGGGATGTTTTTTTTCCAGCATAAGTAAGTTGATCCCCAGTAGATCCATAGCTGCCATTATCTATAATTAATAAAATAAAATTATTAACTGCATTATTAGCAATAGTAGATAATGTGCCCAAGTTAGTTAAAATTGAACCATCCCCATCAATAGCCAGTATCTTCTTTTTTTGTACTAATGATAAACCTAATCCAATTGATGACGCTAATCCCATAGTTCCTAACATATAAAAATTCGTTGGTTGATCACTTAATTGATAAAGCTCCTGGCTAGGCAAGCCAATATTGCAAACTACAAATTGATCTTCGATAAGTGGTAAAATTTCTTTTAGAATATCATATCTTATCATTATCAGTATCCATTCCAAAAGTTAGCATCCGTTAATACGGCTACTGGCCTCTTACTCATAAAACAATGTTTAAGAATTGCGTCAAACTCAGATACATCTTGTTCGTTATGAAAATGATAGGTTTGAATTCTTAACTGTTCCAATAGAGCCTTAGTGTGGACCGCCATCTCAACTTGGCACGCTACCGGTTCCCCGACTTCCCCTCTATAGCTAATCAACATAGGCAAGGGCATTCTATAGAATTGTGTAAGGGTTACTAGACTATTAATGACAACTCCCAATGCAGTATTCTGCATAATTATAGCAGGCCTTTTTCCTCCCATAAAAGCTCCAGCACATAGTCCGATTCCTTCATCCTCTTTGTTACATGGTACATGTAAAATCTCAGGGCTAAGGTCTATTTCTGTCAATACACTTGCTAACTGTTTACATGGAACAGAAGTAATAAATTCAATTTTATTTTTTTTAAAATCAGAAACAATTTTATCAGTGACAGACATTTAAGAACCTTAAATTAATTACATTGTAATTCCTTACTAAGAATTATTTTTGAAACAGGTGTCAACTTGAATATTATAACCCAGTGAAGGAACTCACTAATCTAAAAGGTATTAAGCACATTGGAATCTTAACTTTTGATTATCAGTACAAGCGTCATTTCTTCATTAATTTACGAATCTTATTTATTCAAATTAAATAACTTTAACTAATTTGTATTTTGTCGATTTTGAATCAAGCTATCAACTACAATTGGATCTGCTAATGTTGAAGTATCTCCTAATGAATCAAAATCATTTTCGGCTATTTTTCGCAATATTCTTCGCATAATCTTGCCCGACCGAGTTTTTGGCAATCCTGGCGCCCATTGAATAGCGTCAGGGCTTGCAATTGGGCCGATCTCTTTCCTAACCCAGTTTCGTAACTCAATTCTCAATTCTTCAGTTGGGGTTTCGTTAGCCATTAATGTTATGTAACAATATATTCCTTGCCCCTTGATATCATGAGGAAAACCCACAACTGCTGCCTCACTAACCTTTTGGTGAGCCACCAAAGCACTTTCTACTTCAGCCGTTCCCATTCTATGGCCAGATACATTAATAACATCATCTACTCGACCCGTAATCCAGTAATAGCCATCTAAGTCTCTTTTACATCCATCTCCAGTAAAATAGTAACCTTTAAAATCAGAAAAATATGCAGATACAAATCTCTCATGATCACCAAAGACAGTTCTCATTTGACCGGGCCAACTATCTTTAATACAAAGAACCCCCTCTGCCTCTTTTGTATTAATTTCTGCACCTGTCGAAGGATCTAAAATCACTGGTTCTATGCCAAAAAACGGTAATGTGCATGATCCTGGCTTAGTCGCTATCGCTCCAGGAATTGGTGTTAATAAGTGACCACCTGTTTCCGTCTGCCACCACGTATCTACGATAGGTTTTTTCCCTTTCCCAACTACATCATTATACCAATTCCATGCTTCAGGGTTTATTGGCTCTCCAACAGTCCCAAGAACTTTAATATCATCCAAATTATATTTTTTCACAGGGGCACTACCATGAGCCATTAATGCTCTTATCGCTGTTGGTGCAGTATAAAACTGATTAACTTTATGTTTTTCACAGACTGCCCAAAACCTTCCAATATCAGGAAAAGTAGGAACACCTTCAAACATCAAAGTTGTAGCACCATTGGCCAGAGGTCCATAAACAATATAGCTGTGTCCTGTAATCCAACCTACATCAGCTGTGCACCAAAATACATCGCCGTCATGATAATCAAAAGTATATTGATGAGTCATCGAAGCGTATACAAGGTATCCACCACTAGTATGTAATACACCCTTTGGCTTTCCTGTTGAACCGGAAGTGTAAAGAATAAACAGTGGGTCCTCAGCAGCCATCGGTTCTGGATCACAAGTAGCTGAAGCTTCCTTCATTAATTCATTATAAGAATGATCTCTACCCACTTTTACATTTACTTTAGCTGCGGTTCGCTCAACCATTAAGACTTTCACATCACCACAGATCTCTAAAGCCTTATCAACATTCTCTTTTAACGGTATTATAGACCCCCCTCTTGGCCCTTGATCTGCCGTAACGACAAGTGCTGCTGCACAATCAGTAATTCTCGATGCTAAAGCATCTGGAGAAAACCCACCAAAAACAATTGAATGGACAGCCCCTATTCTAGCACACGCCAGCATTGCATATGCCGCTTCAGGAATCATCGGCATATACAAAACTACTCGATCACCTTTACCTAGTCCTAAAGATTTATAAACATTAGCTAATCGACAAACTTTTTCGTATAATTCAGAATAACTAATATGCTTTTCTTCCGAGGGATTATCACCCTCCCAAATAATTGCAGTTTGCTCTCCTCGCGTGCTTAAATGTCTATCAATA
>PARX01000001.1 GCA_002712045.1 Paracoccaceae bacterium | reverse complement strand
TGCATTTCAAATGTAACCACAAGCGCTTAATTGATTTCAAACATCTTTGGGCTTATACAAGAGATCTTTATCAAACAGGTAGTGTTCATAAAACTGTAAAGCTTTATCATGCAACTCAACATTATTACTACAGTCACAAATCCATCAATCCAAATCAAATAATCCCGATTAATCCTACCATCGATTTCAATGAGCCTCATAATAGAAGCTAAATAGTTATTGCATTCCTAATAGTATGTTTAGTAATATCGAAACTTGCAAAGGATAGAATATGCCTACAATCATTACAATTTGCGAAACTTGTAAACGGGAAGGGTGGGCTGACAGGAATGTCTCGGAAACTGACGGTTTAAAATTTGCGAAAATGATTGAGCAAATTTCCACTAATGATAGAATAGTTTCAACTAGAAGACATTCTTGCTTAATGGGATGTAAGAATGGTTGTAATGTCATCATTCAAGACAATGAGAAACTAAGTTACGCTTTAGGTAATTTTGCTCCAGATGTAGAATCAGCTACCGCTCTGGTAAATTATGCGAAANTACATGCGGAAAGTTCAAATGGGCAAGTACCCTATAAAAGTTGGCCAGATAAAATAAAAGGGCATTTTGTTGCTCGCATTCCCCCTGTAAGAAAAGATTAAATGATACGTAAAACACTAGAACATGGTGGAAATTTAGATCATCACATAANTATTTTTGGAGGAGANAAATCTAATTGGATTGATCTTTCAACGGGCATAAATAATTCTCCATACCCGATTCCAAAAATCCCAAAATGGGTATGGATGTCCCTACCTGACAAAACATTGATAGAAAGTTTCAAANCTGTAGCCCGAGATTTTTGGGAGGTTCCAAAAGATTCTGATATCATTTCAGCAAACGGAACATCATCAATTATAAGCCTTCTACCCAGCATTTTTAATAAGGGTAATGTGGACATATATCACCCAAGTTATAATGAATATGAAGCGGCCTTTTTAAGAAATGGGTGGAAAGTTTCTAATACTGACCTNAGAGCTCGAATTTTAGTTAATCCNAACAATCCNGATGGAAAATATTGGAGTTCAAAAGATATCCTTCCTAATGGTCAGATTACAATTATTGATGAAAGTTTCTGTGATTTAACACCCGATAGATCTCTAATAAGATTTTCTAATCANCCTGGAGTTATAATATTAAAGAGCTTTGGGAAATTTTGGGGATTAGCTGGCTTACGTTTAGGTTGTGCTATAGCTTCACCAGAAACNTTACAAAACTTACGAAGTGCTTTNGGGCCTTGGCCAGCATCTGGGCCTGCACTTTTTATTGCAAGAGCCGCATTAGAAAATAAAAGATGGGCTGAAAATAATATTAAGAACTTAGATCATCATGCTACTAAATTTGACAATATATTGGTAAAAAACGATATCNAAATAATAGGGGGAACCTCTCTTTTTAGATTGATTNAAACTCCAAATGCCGAGAAGTTAAAAACACACTTTGCCAAAAANCATGTCTTAATAAGAACATTTTCTTATTCAAATAAAATAGCGAGAATTGGGATTCCTAATAGCAATCATCGCCGATTTCAGATAAAAACTATCTTAAGTGAATTTAAACAATGACTTTATCCTGTATTTTGTTAGCNTTAATTCTTGATGCCTTTTTTGGTGAGCCAAATTGGCTTTGGTCAAAATTGCAACATCCAGCAGTAACNTTTGGGAAAATCATTACATGGGGTGAAAAAAAATATAACAATGGCATTAATCGNAAGGGTAAAGGCGTTATATTTTTGAGTNTTATAGTAATATTTCTAGCAACAGTTGGGTATATTATTGAACAGCTACCCTTTTCCGCCATATGGAAAATACTAATTGTCGCAATATTATTGTCTCATAANAGTTTNATAGAACATGTGAGTGCTGTAAGCNTGGGGTTACAAAAAGACATCGATCATGGGAGAAAAGCAGTCGCAATGATTGTAGGTCGCGACACAGCAACACTGAATGAGTCANATGTTGCACGCAGTGCTATCGAGAGCGCTGCTGAAAATTTTTCAGATGGTATTATCGCCCCTCTATTCTGGTTCTTTATTGGTGGNTTACCAGGANTTATCGTCTATAAATTCGTAAATACTGCTGACAGCATGATTGGATATAAACACCCACAACTTGAACAATTTGGATGGGCTTCTGCTAAATTGGATGATATTTTAAATTGGATACCTGCAAGGTTAAGTGGATTATTAATATGTATAGTTTATCAAAATAATTCAGCCTTTCAAACTATGCGAAGAGATGCAAAGCTCCATCGATCTCCAAATGCTGGATGGCCCGAAGCCGCCATGGCCGGCGTGTTAGATATAGCCATCTCCGGACCAAGNTCATATGACGGAAAAGAAAAACTCTATCCGTTTGTTAATCCTGANGGNAAAAAGAAATTAACAGCTATCGATGTCGATAACGCTGTAGATGTGCTTTGGCGTTCATGGGGCGGATTAGTCTTAGGTTGTGGAGTCGCTTTATTTTTCTCAACAATAGTCTGAAATCAATCTAATATTGATGATAAAATTTCATTGGTATTTTCACCCAGCTTTGGTGATGTTTTTGAAATTTGCATCTTACTATCCGAAAACCTAAACGGTGATAAAATTGTTGGTATATTATCAATTTCTTTTGAGAGGCCACGATAAACAACCTGAGGGTCATCAAAAACTTCAGACAGATCATTTATTGGGCCCGCCGGAATTCCTTGTTTTTCACAAGCTTCAAGTAAATCTTTCTTCAGAAACTTTGTAGTTTGGCAACTTAATTTTTCAATAAGTAAAGTTCGATTTCTTAGTCTGTCTGCATTCGTCAAAAATAATTCATTCATCGCAATTTCTTCCAAATTCAAAATTGCACACAAACGCTGGTATTGCGCATCATTTCCCGTTGCGATTATTATATGCCCATCTTTACAATCGAAAACTTGATAAGGGACGAGGTTCTGATGCCCATTNCCAATCCTTTGCGGTGCCTTTCCCGTAGTTAAAAAATTCATCCCTTGGTTGGCCGTTACGGCTGTTGCCACATCCAATAGAGCCATGTCGATTTGCTGACCTTTTCCAGTCTTATCCCGCTGAATAATTGCACTTAAAATAGCCGTCACACTATATAATCCAGTTAAGATATCTGTTACAGCCACCCCCATTTTTTGAGGCTGCCCGCTTGGCTCTCCGGTTATTGACATCAAACCTGACATTCCTTGAATTATATAGTCATAACCTGCTCGATGNGCATACGGTCCTGTTTGTCCAAAACCTGTGATTGAACAATATATTAATTTTGGGTTAATTTTGATTAGACTAGCAAAATCTAATCCATATTTACGCAAACCATCNACTTTGAAATTTTCAATTAATATATCTGCTTTCAAAACCANTTTCTTTATAATNTCNTGTCCTTCTTTAGTTTTAAAATCNACACAAATTGATTTTTTTCCTCTGTTACAACTATGAAAATAAGACGCAGAGATATCCTCTCCATTCTTAACAAATGGAGGCCCCCATCTACGGGTATCATCTCCCTCTATACTCTCGACTTTGACAACTTCTGCTCCCAAATCAGAAAGTGTTTGACCTGCCCATGGGCCTGCCAATATTCGCGCTAGCTCTATTACTTTAACGCCTTCTAAGGGATGCTCCATTTAATAACCTTTTAAATGTTCATCTATCTTATCAACAAATTCGTCATAAGTAGATTTTTTCATTTTCTCACCATTAATTATAAATGATGGTGTAGAGGAAATTTTATCTTTCTCAGCATTTTTCTGATAAACATTTACAAGAGCNTGAGCCATGTCACCATCGCTCAGGCATGCNCCGATAGTACCACTATCCATACCTATTGATAAACCAATTTTTCGAAGNTTATTTGCAATTTGAATNTCCTCATCTCCCTTNGTCCATTCAGCCTGCCGTCTGAAAATTTCATCAACAATACCNTAAAATTTTTCAGAATTGTCACATCTCGCAACCATAGCTGCCCAAAGCCCATATCGGTCAAAATAAACGTCTCGTAATATAAATTTAACCTTACCTTCATCAATATAATTTTTCTTTAATTTTTTAAATGTTCCCTCGTGAAAATTTTTACAATGAGGACACGTAAAACTTGCATATTCTATAATTGTTACAGGAGCGTTGGGATCTCCAAGAACCATATCTTCAATAATAATACTGGAAGCGTTTATTAGATTTTCAGATTCAATATTATTACTAAGCTGAAAATTATCAACCATGTTNAGATCCGCCACTGAATCACTCTTTAAATTTAAACCTGGGTTAAATTGTATAATNAGATAACCAATCAAAACCATTATTATGCTAGTACCCAATATTATACGAATGCCACTCATTTTAATTCCTCTTCATTTGATGATTTTGCTAAAATATTAGCTCCCAATGACTGTAACGCTATTTTCAAAACATCATCTTTAACTTCGTTTACTTCTTCTTTTGCCTTAATTTTGTCTAAGTNACTTGGTTTTAAATGCTTTTTNTGATTTGTTNAATTTTCGTTAATTAATTCACNTGGATCAGTTTGAGTNATTCTCACTCTGGAAATTGCATTATATCCGTAAACTTCATTTACCCTATCTATAATTTGTTTACTCTGTGCTTGAACAATTGGAGCATTTGCTCCATTTGTTAACAGCACTAAACCAGCACCAATGCCGTCTCTTCCATAGTTGACCTTAACTGGTTTGGCAATTTTAGCAATCTCATTACCNATAATATCTGCCCAATTNACTAATANTTTAGAAATAGCGAAACCTCTTGTCTCACTGGTTTTCTGTATCTGCCGTTCTAGTAAACTTGATGCGCTTCTAAATCCAGCACGCCCACGTTTGGATACNTTTTTTGTTTTCATTCTACCGCATCACTCAATCACTGATTCTATAATTAAAGAATATCACTGAAATATAAAATTCCAGGAAATTAATTAATGTGAGTTATTAAACATACTTTTTTGTTGTTCTGTTGCTTCTGTTTGATATTTTTGCTTCCACNCTGATGCTGGCATCCCATAAACNATCTCTTTGGATTCCTCCTTACTAATATCAATTCCTAATTCTTGTGCTGCTTCTTTATACCATCGACTTAAACAATTTCGACAAAAACCAGTTAAATTCATCATATCAATGTTTTGAACGTCAGTCCGGTTTTGTAAATGAGTTCGCAAAGATCTAAAAACCGCCGCTTCTATTTCTATCTCTGAATTTTTATCCATTTGAATATGTCCTTTTATCGATCAATTTCTTGTTTAACACTATTTATTGCATGTGCCAACTTAGTGCCCCATNTCAACTGTTCTTTTTCACTACTAATTAGATCATTTCGAACTTCAATCAACACGTGCAAACGATCAACACTCAAAGCATGACGAAACATTGTGTCTCCAAACAGATCACCCCTATATGGCTCATTATCCCCACAAATAACATCTTGCTGATTGTTGAAATAATTCAGTAAAGGCTGTGCAAACCGCCGATCATTAGAAGATAAAATGCCAACATGCCAAGGTCGATTAAANCCATTCTTCAACTTAGGTGTAAAACTATGAATTGAAATTAAGATAGGATCGTGTTGGGTGGAAACTAGTCTATTAATTTCATTATGGTAAGGTCTGTAACAACGGTTTAATCTATTCTCTCTATCATTTTTACTTATGTTACGATTGCCTTCAATTATTGTACCATCATAAAGTTGCATTATTAANGTGGGATCATCCTCTCCTCGGTTAGGATCAATTACTAATCGCGAGAAGTTTGACAGTATAACTGGTGATTTAAGCTGTTTACCCAGTTCTTTGCTAAGGCCTGAAGCACCGATGTCATAAGCTATGTGCCTATTCAAATTCTCTTCTGAAATTCCAAGACTACCTTCAATTACACANTTGGGTATTAAATTAGAAGCNTGATCACATAATATTAAAAAATCACTATTTTGATTTTCGTTGAAAGTATGAAATGGCTGATACATTAATATTGCCTCTAACTTAAATTTCCTTAATTTCTCTTTTAATAGGAAGTAAATGGTGTGATAAGCTCTAAATAAAAAAATCCATTAAAAAGGTAAAGCTTGTGAGAAGATTGAGAAATGTCAAAATCGTAGCTACATTAGGTCCATCTTCAAGTGATTATAATACAATTAAAGAGCTATTTGAATATGGAGCGGATGTCTTTCGACTAAATATGAGTCATGGTAGCTATGATAATATTAAAGACAGGCATACCATAATCAGAAAACTTGAAAAGAAATACTCTAGACCAATCGCTATCCTCGCAGATTTACAAGGCCCCAAATTAAGATGTGGGATATTCAAAAATGAAAGCATTATACTAGAGAAGAATGATAAATTTTCGTTTGATTTGGAAGACGTACCAGGTGATCAAAAACGAGTATATCTACCACATAAAGAAATTTTTAAAACAATCCGAAAAAATGAACCAATATTGGTAGACGACGGAAAAGTTAAACTACGAGTTCAATCAGTCAAAAATGGAATTATAAAGTGCTTAGTTGAAAATGGAGGAACTGTTTCGAATAGAAAAGGAATAAATGTTCCTGAAACGCTTGTTCCAATGGCCGCGCTTTCAGCTAAAGACAAAAAAGATTTAGAATTTGTATGTGATTTAGGTGTTGATTGGTTAGCACTGTCTTTTGTTCAGACAGCTAAAGATATAATAGAAGCAAAAAAACTTATAAAAGGCCGAACATCTGTGATCTCAAAGATCGAAAAACCATCAGCTGTAACGGATTTTGAAGCAATACTAGCAAACTCAGACGGAATAATGATTGCAAGAGGAGATCTAGGAGTGGAAATGCCAGTCCAAGCCATCCCTCCCATACAAAAGAGACTTGTGATGGCGTGTAGGCAATTTGCAAAACCTGTTATTGTGGCCACTCAAATGCTCGATAGCATGGTAGATTCTCCCATGCCTACTCGTGCCGAAGTAAGTGACGTAGCAAATGCTATTTATGAAGGTGCAGATGCGGTCATGTTATCCGCAGAAAGTGCAGCGGGAGCTTTTCCAATCGAAGCCGTAAAAACAATGGACAGTATTGCCATAGAAATAGAAAATGATCCAACCTATCGAAAAATAATGGATAATTCTCGATTTCGGCAAAAAGAAACCGTTGCTGATGCAATCACAGTGGCAGCAAGGGAGATAGCAGAGACAACACCAGTAACAGCCATTTGTTGTTTTACCCATTCAGGGGCAACTGCTAAACTGGTGTCTGGTGAAAGGCCACGTGTCCCAATAATTGCCTTAACTCCCTTAATAAAAACAGCACGATTACTTTGTTTATATTGGGGCGCGCATTGTGTTATAACTGGCCACGTTGATAGATTTAAAATGGCAGTCATAAATGCAGCAAGAGCAGCAAAAAAATATAAGTTTGCTAATATAGATGAGCAAATAATCGTAACCGCTGGCGTGCCGTTCAACCAACCAGGCAGCACTAATATTATAAGAGTTTCTCCAGTAAATGAAAAACTAATTTTTGGTAGTGATGAAGAGTAAAGCCTGGAATTAATCCATTTTTAGAGCAGAAATAAATGCTTCTTGGGGAATATCAACACGTCCGAATTGGCGCATTTTCTTTTTACCAGCTTTCTGCTTTTCTAAAAGTTTTTTCTTTCGCGTTACATCCCCCCCATAACATTTTGCGGTTACATCTTTTCGCATTGCAGATAATGTTTCTCGAGCGATAATACGACCACCAATGGCCGCTTGAATGGGAATTTTGAACATGTGACGAGGTATTAGATCTTTCAATTTTTCACACATAGCTCTCCCCCTCGATTCTGCTCGATCTCGGTGTACCATGGTCGATAGGGCATCCACAGGCTCATCATTAACCATAATTTGCATTTTAACTAAAAAATCCTGTCTATAATTTTCAAGTTGATAATCAAAACTAGCATAACCTTTTGTTACAGATTTTAATCTATCATAGAAATCAAACACAACTTCATTCAACGGTAAGTCATAAACAACCATTGCTCGACTACCAGCGTAGGTGAGATCCAGTTGTATCCCTCTGCGATCCTGACAAAGTTTTAAAACATCACCTAAATAATCATCTGGAACTAAGATTGTAGCCTTTATTCTTGGCTCCTCAATATGATCTACATAAGTTAAGTCTGGCATATCTGCAGGATTATGCAGTTCGATAACACTTTGGTCTTTCATATGAATATGATAAATAACCGATGGCGCTGTAGTTATCAATTCTATCCCATATTCTCTTTCTATTCTATCCCTAACAACTTCCAAGTGCAAAAGACCAAGAAAGCCACATCTAAATCCAAAGCCAAGAGCCGCAGAGGTTTCCATTTCAAAACTAAATGATGCATCATTCAANGCAAGCTTTTCGATTGACTCTCGCAAATCCTCAAACTCTGAATTATCAACTGGAAAAAGGCCACAAAATACAACTGGTTGTGAAGGTTNAAACCCAGGCAAAGCTATAGTTGTTCCCTGTTTTTCATGAGTGATTGTATCGCCAACTCGTGTATCCCTTACTTGCTTAATACTTGCTGTAAGAAAACCTAATTCTCCCGGCCCCAAGCTATCAATTGGTTCCATCTGAGGTTTAAAGACGCCAACCCTGTCTACTTGATAAATTGCATTGGTATTAAGCATTCTAATCCTGTCACCNTTTCTTAAAATACCATCATGAACTCTTATCAAGACAACCACCCCAAGGTAAGGATCATACCAACTATCTACCAGCATNGCCTTTAAAGGACCATCAGGATCACCATCTGGCGCTGGTAATGAAGTAACAATTCTCTCTAAAACGTCAGGAATGCCCAATCCTGTTTTTGCAGAGATATGAATAGCATCTGTTGCATCAATCCCAATCACATCCTCAATTTGTTGCGCCACTCTATCTGGTTCAGCGGCCGGTAAATCTACTTTATTTAAAACAGTCACAATTTCATGATCCGCATCAATTGCATGATAAACGTTGGCCAATGTCTGAGCCTCTACCCCCTGAGAAGCATCAACAACAAGNAAAGATCCTTCAACAGCACGCATTGAACGTGACACCTCGTAAGCAAAATCTACATGCCCCGGNGTATCAATGAGATTCAAAACATAATCCTCTCCATCCCTCGCTCTATACTCAATCCTAACNGAATTTGCTTTAATGGTTATTCCNCGCTCACGCTCAATNTCCATTGTGTCTAGCATCTGTGCCTCCATATCCCGCTCAGCAACAGTTCCTGTCTGCTGAATCAGCCTATCCGCCAAAGTCGATTTTCCATGATCAATATGGGCTACGATGCTAAAGTTACGTATATTAGAAGTTTTAATCATCATAGTCGCATATGAGGTGGTTTTCTATAAGGGTCAAGAAGATTTATTATTTTGAATAATATTATTCTACACACGAATCTACTTGCAAAATTAGTTAATGATGAGTAACACGCNAATTCTATCAAGCGTATATGGCCAGTAGGGCTGCCTAAAACGCTTAAATCTCAAATTACAGGAGACAAAAATGCCCAAAATGAAAACAAAATCTAGTGCAAAAAAGCGCTTCAAAGTAACTGCTTCAGGCAGAGTCAAAGCAGCTCAAGCTGGCAAACAACACGGCATGATAAAACGNTCTAATAAATTTCTTCGCAACGCACGAGGAACTAATACTCTGTGCAAAGCAGATGAAGGTATCGTTAAAACTTATATGCCATACGCACGCTAAGGAGAGATTGACATGTCAAGAGTAAAAAGTGGAACAATCACACACGCCCGCCATAAAAAAATAATCAAAGCTGCAAAAGGCTATTATGGTAGAAGAAGTAATACTTTTAGGACCGCCACCCAAGCTGTAGATAAAGCAAACCAATANGCAACTCGTGATCGTAAAGCTCGAAAAAGGACTTTTAGAGCTTTATGGATTCAGCGCATCAACGCAGCTGTGAGAGAACATGACCAAGAGTTAACATATTCCAGATTTATAAATGGATTAGACAAGGCTGGCATTGAGGTAGATAGAAAGGTTTTGGCTGATATCGCTGTGAACGAACCAGCTGCCTTTGGATCAATTGTTAGTCAAGTCAAGGAAGCGTTAGCTTAACATAGTAAAAAACCAAAGCTTTTAGTTTTGATGTCTTTGGGCTTCTTTAATTTTTTATGTTAAGATAAGAGGATAATTGGTTTTGTTTTATATTTTTGTAATATAATAGTTATATTATTTATGAAAGTGTTTGAAATTTACCGACTCTAAAATAATAAATAATTAGTCGAGACGGAGTAAACCACATGGATGGGTTGAAAGATCTACAAAAAAAATATTTAAGCCTCATTGACAGCCAAAAAGATCTCAACTTATTGGAAGAAGTAAGGGTATCTATCCTTGGTAAAAAAGGTGAGTTAAGTCTCAAAATGCGCGAATTAGGTACCATGTCACCTGATGAAAAGNAGAGTATTGGTCCCGTACTTAATAATTTAAGAAACGAAGTAACCGATAAATTTCTCAGTAAAAAATATGAACTAGAAGAAATTATTTTAAACAAAAGATTAGAAACAGAGTGGATTGATTTGAGTCTGCCATCTCGAACCAAACCAAAGGGCTCAATTCACCCAATAAGTCAAGTAACAGAAGAAGTTAGTGTAATTTTTTCAGAAATGGGATTTTCAGTAGCCGAAGGTCCACAAATTGAAACTGACTGGTATAACTTTGATGCATTAAATATCCCCCCCGAACATCCTGCGCGACAGGAACATGATACTTTTTTCCTGCATCGCGAAAAAGATGATATCAGAGCACCGAATGTGTTACGTACTCATACTAGTCCAGTTCAGATAAGACATATGATTTCAAACGGAGCGCCGTGTAGAATCATTGCCCCAGGTAGAGTTTATCGATGTGATTATGACCAAACTCATACACCGATGTTTCATCAATTAGAAGGTTTAGCTATTGATAAGAACATTTCGATGGCAAATTTAAAAGGAACTCTTGAAGTATTCTGCAAGAAATTTTTTGAAGTAAGTGATATAGAATTACGCTTTCGAGCATCACATTTTCCTTTCACTGAACCCTCTGCAGAGGTGGACCTTCGCTGTTCATGGAAAGATGGAAAACTAGAAGTCGGCAAAGGTGACAGCTGGATGGAAATTTTAGGCAGCGGTATGGTGCACCCTAAAGTATTAGATGCTGGCGGTATTGATTCAAGTATTTGGCAGGGCTTTGCGTTTGGGATGGGGATAGATAGATTAGCAATGTTAAAATACGGAATACCAGATTTAAGAGCTTTCTTTGATAGCGATTTAAGATGGCTTAGGCACTATGGCTTTTCATCATTAGATCAACCAAATTCCCACACTGGATTAACTAAATAATGATTATTGAGGTAAGTCTCCAATGAAATTTACATTAAGTTGGCTAAAAACACATTTAGAAACAGATGCTTCACTTGACGATATAGTATATAATCTAACTGATTTGGGTTTAGAGGTTGAGGAAGTAATAGACCCCATTAAGAAACTTGAAGAATTTACAGTTGGTTATGTTATAAAATCTGACAAGCATCCTAACGCAGATAAATTAAAAATTTGCGAAGTTGAAACCAATGAAGGAAACTTAAATATCATATGCGGCGCACCGAATGCTAGAAAGGGTATTTATGTTGTTGTGGCAAAGCCAGGTGTTTATGTCCCTGGAATAGATACCACAATTGGCATTGGTAAAATTAGAGGTGTGGAAAGTTACGGTATGATGTGTTCAGAGAGAGAAATGGGTCTCTCAAACGAACATGACGGTATAATTGAGTTAATAGGTAAGCCTGCAATTGGTTCAAAATTTACTGACTATTTGATAATTAACAATCCAAGCATAGTAGATCCAGTTATAGAAATTGCTATAACACCCAATCGACCAGATGCATTGGGCGTAAGAGGTATTGCACGGGACCTTGCATCACGAGGGCTGGGTATTCTGAAACCACATCAAACCCCTTTGATAAAGGGAAAAAGTAAAAGTGGTATAAAAATTGATATTGATGAGGAAGTTTTACAAAAAGGCTGCCCCATATTTTATGGATGTGAAATTAAAGGGGTAAAAAATGGCCCTTCACCAAAGTGGTTGAGAGATAAAATTGAATCTATTGGCCTACGTTCAATTTCCTCACTCGTAGATATAACAAATTTTTTCACAATAGACAGAGCAAGGCCACTACACGTATTTGATACTGATAAAATAAATGGAAATCTACTTGTTAGCTTTGCTGACGGCAGCGAAAATATTGATGGCTTAGATGAAAAAAATTATAATTTGCCAAAAGGTGCTATGAAAATTTCAGACCAGGCTGGTATTATTAGTATAGCCGGTATAATGGGTGGAAGTTCAACTGGCTGTTCAGCGGAAACAGTCAATGTATTGCTAGAAAGCGCATATTGGGATCCAATCACTATTGCTAAAGCTGGACGAGCAATGAAAATTAATTCTGATGCTAGATATCGTTTTGAGCGTGGTGTAGATCCTGATTTCACCAAGGATGGTGTGATGCTAGGTGCACAAATGATTATTGATCTTTGTGGTGGAACTCCTCACGAGATAATTAAAACTGGTGAAATTCCTAACTTCCATAGAACTTATACCTTAAACCCTAGTAAAGTTCAGTCCCTAGTAGGAATGAAAATTGATGAGNAGAAACAAATAAGTATTTTGGAATCTTTGGGGTTTAAATTCGATCAAGATAAAGTTTCACCTCCTCCATGGCGACCAGATGTGCAAGGGGAAGCGGATTTAGTTGAAGAAATTGCCAGGGTTACATCGTTAACAAAATTAAAAGGAATACCTTTACCAGCACAAGATCCAACTACATTACACAGTACACTAACACCACTTCAGAGAAGAGAAGCTACTATTAGAAGAGAGATTGCGTCGCTAGGTTATAATGAATGTGTCACATATTCATTTATAAGTGAGAAAACTGCCCTACTGTTTGGCGGTGGTTCTAATGATACTAAATTAGAAAATCCTATTTCTANAGACATGAGCCATATGCGGCCTTCATTGTTGCCTGGGTTACTACAGGCCGCAAGCCGCAACCAATCAAGAGGCGTTTTTGATATGGCGCTCTTTGAAATAGGTCCAGTGTTTCACGGTGGTGAGCCGGAGGATCAAGAAATCTTAGCGACTGGTATTCTAGTCGGCCACACTAATGCTCGTGATGTTCATGGCGAGCGAAGAGAATTTGATCCATTTGATATAAAAGCAGATGTTGAAAAAGTTTTAAGATCAATTGGATGCCCAACCAAGCTAATGATTTTTAGAGATGTGAACAAATGGTGGCACCCTGGGCGGTCAGGGAAACTTGCACTTGGGCCAAAAAATATTTTAGCTGGTTTCGGCGAAGTTCATCCGAAAGTTTTAGCTGAATTAAACATTAAAGGCCCTGTTATGGCATTTGCAATTCATATCCAAAAGCCACCATTTCCAAAAGTTAAAACAAAAACACGCTCAGCCTTAAAAATTAGTGACTATCAGGCTGTCCAAAGAGATTTCTCGTTTCTTGTTGATAGTGATACTGAAGCATCTGTTTTGGTAAATGCTGCAAAATCTGCAGACAAAGATTTGATTAAAGATGCATACATATTTGACCAATTTGTAAACCAGAAAAACGATGAACCTAATAATATAAATAAAAAATCTTTAGCTATTACAGTTCAGATACAATCTTCAGAGAAAACACTTATCGATGAAGAAATTGATCTTTTATGTCAAAAAATTATTACAAATATTGAGAAAGCTAGTGGTGGTGTTTTAAGAAGTTAAGGTCTGATAGAAAATATAATCAATTAGACCAAACCAGAAAAAGGCATATATTTTACTAGATCCCCAACTTTAACCTTTTCAAGATCTTCTGGCAATTCAATCAAACCTTCTGCCCAACTCAGGCCTGATATTCGACCTGACCCCTCCGAATGAAAAATCTCTGCTCTGCCATCTTTTATTTTAGCTCTGAGATATTCTCTTCTTCCAGTTTTTTTTGCCTTTGAGAAACTAGCAGGAATATTAAATGAACCTAATTGAACCCAACCTTCTCCACTTAATAAACCACAAATAGGTTTGCCAAAAACTAAAGTACATACAAAAGCTGCAACAGGATTTCCAGGTAATCCAATTACAGGTGTTTTTTTCCAGCTAGCCAAAGCTAGGGGTCTACCTGGCTTCATTGCTACTTTCCAATGATATAAGTGCCCATCAGATTTTAGTAATCGGGAAACATGATCTTCTTTACCAGTTGATGCTCCTCCCGACGTAAAAATTACATCACAAACTTGCGACGCCTGATTTAATTTATCCCTTATTCGATGTTTATCATCAACTACATGCCCTAAATCGATTGGTTTATAACCCCATTTTTTCATTATACTCATTAACATAGGTCGATTAGCATCCAAGGTTTTGTTGAAATCTTGATCATTAAATTTTTCTACTATTTCATTACCAGTAGATAAAATGCCTACCCTTAAGGGCAAATATACCCCAATTTCTTTTAAACCAGCAGCAACTAATAATCCTATATCTTGCGGACGAATTCTTAAGCCTTTCTTTAAAATTACTTCACCTGCCTTTACATCCTCTCCCGCTTTTCTAGTATTTTCCCCTCTTTTTATATTGCAATCAAAAGAAATTTTATTTTCAAGAACAGTAACTTCTTCTTGTAAAACAACCGTATCAACTCCACTTGGCAAGCTAGCCCCAGTCAAAATGCGAACTGCGCTTCCTTTGGGTACGTCACATATAATATCACTCCCAGGCGTTATTTGCTCTGCTATCAAATTTAAAAAATTTTTTGGCCCTATAAGCGATTTGAATGCAAACCCGAAGCCGTCAACCGCTGTATTTGCCATATGTGGATTAGAACGTTTGGCAAAAACATCTTCACTTAAAATAAACCCCAAAGAATTGCTAACATCTATTTTTTGACACTTTAAATTCATAGTTAGAGATTTTTTTAAATCACTTAATGCGGTCTCTACAGGTGTCCAAGTAGTCCCCCTTGGAAACGCCATGTTATTATCAGTATTTTTTTTCATAACAAACCCACAGTTTTTAATACAAAATCTGCTATTGTCTTAGTATCATCTAGATTTAATGTTGGAACTACCGTGTCAATTTTATCATTAGTGGCTACAGCTATTATGTTTTTGTCAGAGGGAGCTATCAGTTGTTGTCCTGTAACACTGCGGTAGGTTTCAATTTTTAAGTGATCATTAGTTTTAAAACCTTCAATTAGCACTAAATCCACGGGATCCATTTTTCCCAGTTGTTCCTCCATGGTTAGCTTTAGGCTTTCGCGCAGCTCAGTCATTAAAACCCACCTGGCATCTGAAGAAAGAAACACCTGATGAGCGCCAGCTTTTCTATGACGAAAACTATCCTTACCTTTCTGATCAACATCAAAATTATGATGCGCATGTTTCATTGTTGAGACAGAAAAACCTCGATTAGCTATATCGTCAACTAAACGCTCCAATAACCCAGTTTTTCCAGAATTTTTCCAACCTACTATGCCAAAAACCTTCATACCCAACCTTTTTCAATTATATCTTCTGCTTCTATAAGATCATCTGGATTATTTATGTTAAAAAAAGGATTAAATTTAGATTCTGAAAACTTACAATAACTTACATTATGTTTAGCAGTCCAAGCTAACATTTTTCTAATCCCACTATTTAAGCTTTTTCTAAGATCATTTCTAAGACTNACATCCCACAAACCAAACGTTGGGTGAAGGTTTTTAGATTTTCTTTTCTTGTCGGTTGTGTAAGCTAAAACAATAGAACAATTATCTTTTATTAGAGTTTTTTTACATTTTTTTAANAAATCTTTGGGAAAAAATGGTGTATCAACTGCGACTGTTAAAATATAATTATATCCGTTTTCATAAGCCCAATCCATTCCGGCTAAAACACCAGCAAGAGGGCCGGCATAATCAGTTATACTATCTCTAACTATTGGTANGTTGAATTGTTTATANAAATTCTCTTGAACATTTACATTTAGAATAATTTCTTCGGTCTGTATGCTTAATCTATCCAGAACATGTAAAGAGAGTGATTTAGTTTTTAGCTTCAACATACCCTTATGGGCTCCACCCATTCTTTTTGATTGCCCACCTGCCAAAACAACTCCAACTATATTCAATGACTAAACTCCATTCTATTTTGCAGTATTCTTGATTTGATTCAGATCGACATCCCAAATTAATTTGGACTCACCAGACAAACATATAAAGCGTTGGCCTCGCAATCTCCCAACAAGAGTTATGCCTACCTGTTTAGCAATATTTACACCCCAGGCTGTAAAACCGGATCTGGACACTAATACCGGAATTTCCATTAGAGCTGTCTTGATTACCATTTCTGATGTCAACCTACCTGTGGTATATAAAATTTTATCTCTTGGATTGGTGCCAGTATCAAAAATCCATCCTGCNATCTTATCAACAGCATTATGTCGACCAACATCTTCCATATATACTAAGGGCTTGTCTTGATGACACAAAATAGTACCATGAATCGCGCCAGCTTTTAAATAAAGACTTGGCGTTCGATTTATTTTGCTTGATAAACTATACAAATGTGAGACTTTTGTACTTATCGCACTGATTTTCAGGCCATCAACACCATCCATAATATCGCCGAATACTGTACCAACCGCACATCCAGATGTTTGTGTTTTCTTTTTTAANTTATCTTCATAATTTGTTTTTCTTTTTGTCCTTATCACTATCGANTTTAACTCAGCATCAAAATCAATTGCATCAACTTTATCTTTATTTGATAACATTTTTTGGTTTCTTAAAAATCCGAGAGCTAAATATTCTGGATAATCGCCTATAGTCATTGCTGTAACAATCTCCTGATTATTTAGAAAAATTGTTAGTGGTCGCTCTTCAATCACAGAAATATCAGTCCTGTTACCTAATTGGTCAACTCCCGCCACTTCTTGAGTTAAATCCTCACCAGATAAATTTGGACTAATAATATAATCCCTAATCTTTGTATCATCTATCAAAACTGACCCAATTCAAAAAATNACTTTGTATACATCATATAGGCAAAGCAGTCGTATTAGAAACACTACGCAATGAAAAACTTGAATGCATCTGTGCTACTCCTGGCAACCTTGCTAGATATTTTCTGTGGATTCGCGCGAAATCATCGGTATCCTTAGCAACAACTTTTAAAAGATAGTCTGCCTCTCCAGCCATCAAGTGGCATTCTAAAACATCTGGCACTTGAGAAACTTCTCGTTCAAACGCATCTAAAACTTCATCTGCCTGNCCAGATAAAGTAATTTCAACAAAAACAGTTGTTGGCAAACCAACCAGGCGATTGTTTAAAAGAGCAACATAATTTTTGATGATACCCAACGAATCTAATCTTTGCACTCTTCGGTGGCAAGCAGACGCACTTAAATTTATTCGTTCAGCNAAATCTGCATTNGAGGTTCGNCCATCAATCTGTAATACACTTAAAATACGNCTATCAGTTTGGTCTAATTGAATATCAATCACGTCAAGCTCCCAAAATTATTTAAGTCATAAAGGCAATTCACCATTTTGAACATACTTCAGAATATTGATAACCTGCTCAGGAGTTTCAGCTACGGCTAACGCTGCAGCATCAACTTCTTTTAATGCGTGTGAAACGTCCTTAGCATGTAAAATGATTAAAGCTTTTCCCAATGCTGCTGCATAACCTGCATCAAAAGCTGCATTCCACTGCTTATATTTTTCACCAAATCGAACTACTACAATATCGGCGTTCTTTATACCATTCTTGGTTCTAATCGCATTTATCTGAGCACCTTTTTTATCATGCCAAAAATCATTATCTTCACTTCCTAAAATACGGACACCGCAGTCATCTGAGGCAGCATGATCTGTGACCGGGGAAAAAAAAGATATGTCTAAATCCTTTGTCCCATTTATAATTTGGTCACGCCAGTCAGTGTGAATTTCTCCAGATAAGTAAATTTTCATTCAACCTTCTCCATAAATACTGCTTTCACTCTTCGCACACCTGCAGAGCTACTCTGTTCTTTATTAATCTTAAATGTTCCATATCTAGATAAAAAAGAGCAGTTTTTAACATGTGGCCCTCCACACAGCTCTTTACTCCATACTTTACCTGCCTGATCTTTCATCAAATAGACCTTTACAATATCTGGATATTTTTCCCAAAAACTTCCCTCAACTCCTTCAGAGTAAGCCTCATCTTTCTTCATTTCAAACACTGTAACTTCGGCCCGTGCTAGTATCCCATTGTTAACGTAGTCTTCAACAAATCGTTTTTGCTCATCTGTCATTTTCGTGTCATGATTAAAATCAAATCTTATTCTCTCAGCAGTGATATTACTTCCTTTTTGGTGTACGTGATCNCCCAGTATCTCTCGCAACCCTGCTAACATTAAATGAGCCGCCGTATGAAACGCAGTTGTTTTTTCTGACGCATCAGCTAATCCACCCTTAAATTTTCCCGCAGCAGCAGTTGCAGATTTTTTCGAATGTTCATTGAATGAGCTTTCAAAGCCTTCAATATCGTCTATCTGCATATTTCTTTCTTTTAATATCTCTTCTGTTAATTCTTTGGGAAACCCATATGTCTGATAAAAGTTAAAGGCATCAATCCCAGATACAGATTTCTGGCGCTCAATATGCTTTAAAATTTCTCTTTCACCTGAGATTAAAAGTTTTTGAAATTTTGTTTCCTCTTGCAAAATAGAATCTAAAATAAGCTTCCTTTGGCTCTGTAGTTTCTTGTAGGATTTTGAGTCATCTAGGAAAGCGGTAATAATTTTATTCATAAAAGGTTCTTTTATTCCCAATCCCATGGCTGCTCTCATTGCTCTCCTTATCAAACGACGTGTAATATATGAAGCATCCTGGTTCCCTGGATGCACTCCATCACTGACTAAGAAAGTTGCTGCTCTACAGTGATCCAAAATAATTCGAAAGGGTGATAAATATTCTTCATAGTTTTTGCCTGACAAATCTGAAAGAACTCTTTTTGGCGCATCAAAAAAAGGAGTGTTATATACATCTCTGTCGGAATTAACGGCTGCACATATTCTCTCAAGACCACCTCCATAATCGATATTAGGTTTTTCTAAAGGCACAAAGCTACGTTCACTTGTTTTTTGGTGAGACATAAAAACATTATTACCAATTTCTAGGAATCTACCNGTATCGCTTGCAGGATGGTCCATTAAATTACCATCTGGCTCAAAATCAAAGAACATTTCACTATCTGGACCACCCAATTCCCCTACTGGCATATTTTCTGGCTTACCCGCTCGCGACCACCAATTTTCTGCCGCGTCATACAAAAAAATACGTCCGCCTCTGGATAGACCGTACCGCTCGCCGTCATCCTCTATCTTTGGATCTATATTTCTTTTTTTAAATAGCTCCTCCCAGATACCAATAGATTCTTCATCTCTACCAATGCCAACTTCTGGATCACCTTTGAACACAGTTACATATAAATTCTCAGGGTTTATTCCCAAAACATCAACCTGCCATTCAAAAATCCATTCAATTTGATTTTTCTTAAAAGTTGCTGGATTGGCTCTCAAATCCCAACGACCTATCATTTCAAAGAATGTTAGATGAGAATTATCTCCTACTTCTTCTATATCACCTGTTCTACAACACTTCTGAATATTAATAAGATCAGTTCCAGAGGGATGTNTTTCTCCGAGTAGATATGGAACCATAGGTTGCATTCCAGAACCCGTAAAAAGTGTAGATGGATCATTTTCCGGTACTAAACTAGCCGACGGTATTTCTCTCGCCCCTCGTTTAGTCATAAATTCTGAATAAGAAACTCGGATTTGATCTGGGGTCATTTTATTTCTCTTAATAATTTCTATTTCCTAATCTTCTAAACCAGGTTTCATTAAGACTCAAAAGAGAAAAATAATAATATTTAAATTATAATTAATAATTTTATATTTATGGTTATGGCAAGGCTTGTGATGAAAAATCATATTATTGCTATTTTCTGAAATNGCAGTTAGACATATCCCACCTCGGGGAGCCAAATAGGCTGAGATGTATAACACAGACCCGCTGAACCTGATCCAGTTCATACTGGCGTAGGGAAGGTTGAGACATCGCTCACCTAACCCACGATAATAAATATAGGAGATTGCGATGAAAAAATTAATTTTTACTTTATTTTTACTTTTATCCACGAGCTCTTTTTGCCTCTCTGAAGTGAAGACTTTAAAAGTATATACATATGATAGCTTTGTATCAGACTGGGGCCCCGGGCCAAGCATTGAAAAGGCTTTTGAAAAAATTTGCGATTGCGACTTGCAACTTATAGGAGCTGGGGATGGTGCTGCTCTTTTAGCAAAGCTTTTACTAGAAGGAGAATTAACAGAAGCAGATGTCGTTCTNGGATTAGATACTAATTTAATATCACGTGCCAAAGAAACTGGTCTTTTCGCAAAACACTCTAAAACCTTANACTTAAACTTACCTATAGCTTGGGATGATNANACGTTCATTCCNTTTGATTGGGGTTATTTTGCTTTTGTTTATAATNCNAAGAATATATCAAATGTACCAAATAATTTTAAAGAACTAGCAAATCAAANTAATTTAANAATAGTAATTCAAGACCCAAGAAGTTCTACTCCAGGCCTTGGCTTATTAATGTGGATTAAGGCGGCATATGGTGATGAATCGAATAAAATCTGGAAAGGGCTAGCCCCAAATATCCTAACCGTAACCAAAGGTTGGTCAGAAGCATACGGTTTATTTATGGATGGTGAGGCAGACCTAGTACTTTCTTATACAACTTCGCCAGCATATCACATGATAGCAGAAAATGATTCATCAAAAAAAGCTGCTATCTTTGATGAAGGTCACTATATGCAAATAGAGGTAGCTGCGAAAATCTTTAATACTGATCAAACTGAACTGGCAGATAAATTTTTAGACTTCATGGTGTCAGAAAAATTTCAAACAATTATTCCAACAACCAATTGGATGTACCCAGTTATAAATCTAGACGCTCAATTGGATAAAGCATTCTTATCGCCAATACCAAAAAATAAATCTTTATATTTTGAACCAATAACCGCTCAAGAAACCAGAAAACAAGCGTTAGATGAATGGTTAGAAATATTAAGCAAATAAATTTTTCTAATATATTAGGTTGGGTCTCACTGACCCTCCTAACACTGGTAACATTTGGTACTCTAGCAGCTGTTTACGTAAAATCGCATAACAATTTTACCTTAACACCAGCTGATTTTAAAATAATTAAATTTACCGCTTATCAGGCCCTGATATCAGCAACTATTAGTTCAATTTTAGGTATATTCTTAGCCCGCGCACTTACAAGACAATCCTTTATTGGCAAATCGATCTTAATTATAATTCTTGGTGCCCCATTTATTCTCCCTGTCGTTGTAGCAATCTTAGGTCTAATATCAGTCTTTGGTCGAAACGGGCTATTTAACAATATCTTAGGAATTTTAGGATTTGAAAATATTTCTATATATGGTCTTCATGGAATTATTATAGCAAATATTTTTTTCAACTTACCTCTAGTTTCCAGATTATTATTACACGGATGGAATTCTATCCCAGCTGAACAACTTAGATTAGCAGAAAGCCTTGGTTTTAATAAACAGGATATATTTTTTTTAATTGAATTGCCAATGTTACGAACACGACTACCAGGTATATTTGCTGTAGTCTTTTTGATATGTGTCTCATCCTTTTCGATAGCCTTAACTTTAGGAGGAGGACCTAAATCTACCACGATAGAATTAGCTATCTATCAAGCGTTCAGGTATGATTTTGATTTAAGTAAAGCTGCTAACCTAGCCATGGTACAATTCATATTATGCTTTATGATTACAGTGCTTGTAATATGGACACAAAAAACGCAATCCTTTCAAGTCAGTTTTGACCGCGTAATTGTTAAATGGACTAGAAGTAATAATAATCTAATCGATTGGTTAATTATATGTTTAAGTTCAATCTTTTTAATTATTCCTCTTCTAATAATTTTAATAGAAGGTATTTTTTCACTGCATTTAATTGATGCTTCCATCTTAGTTTCATTGGTTAGATCAATTCTTGTCGCCTTTGGAGCAGTTGTAATTTGTTTATTTATCACGTTTTCGCTGGGAAACGTAATTGTTACAAGCAATATTACAAGTAAGGTTAGATGGCTCATGGAGAGTTCTGCCTACTTTATAATTGCAAGCTCACCTTTAGTGATAGGAACAGGATTTTTTATATTTTTATTCCCAATTATCAATCCAATTAAAATTGTATTTCCGATGACTGCTTTAATAAATGCAATAATGGCAGTGCCATTTAGTTTAAGGATTATTTTGCCAGCGATGCAGAAAATTAATCAAGACTATGGTAAGCTTTCTGAAAGCATCGGCTTACGGGGGTATGCAAAATTCTTAAATCTAACTCTCCCTCGAATGAAGCGAGAAATTGGATTTTCTGTTGGCTTAATTAGTGCCTTATCAATTGGTGATTTGGGTGTTGTTACATTATTCTCATCCCCACAATCTGGAACCTTACCGCTGACAATTTATAGACTAATGGGTAGTTACCAAATGGATTCAGCAAAGGCAGCGGCATTCTTACTATTGATCTCTTGTTTTTTAATTTTTTTACTAACTGATAGATTGGCACGCTCAAATGTTAAAGATTAATAACGTAACTATAAAACTTAAAACATTTTATTTAAAAATTGATTTAACTATCAAACCTGAAAGTATTACGGCAGTTATAGGGCCATCTGGATCAGGTAAATCTACATTATTTGATATGATTGGTGGATTTAATCAAGTAGATAGTGGGTCAGTTCTTTGGGAAGNTAATGACATAGGAAATTTACTGCCAGCCCAAAGACCTATTACTGTTCTTTTTCAAGACAACAACTTATTTCCTCATCTAAACACTTATCAAAATGTAGCGTTAGGCTTAACCACAAAGTTGAAAAATCATGAGAAATTTAAATTTAAAATTGATGATGCGTTGGAAAAAGTCGATATGATAGAACATTCTCATAAATACCCGTCTGAACTATCTGGTGGACAAAAGGGAAGAACAGCACTCGCACGTGCTCTTGTAAGAAAAAAACCATTACTTCTTTTGGATGAACCTTTTTCCGCTTTAGGGCCTGGTTTAAGAAGAGAAATGCTAAATTTAGTCAAAGAAATTTCACACAAAAATAAACTAACGGTCATGATTGTGACTCATGATCCAGCAGAACTTGCAGACGTTTGTCAAGATGTAATTGTTGTTGCTGAAAANAGTGCAACTGGGCCTTACCATTTGCAAGAGTTACTCAAAAATCCACCAAAATCACTAAATGATTATCTNTGATGATTACTTAGTGAATAAGATTTTAAGTCTTATAATCTTTACGTTTTATTGGTGCCCATAATTTTTTATTAGTTAAATATAATAAAAATGCTAACAGACTTAATAATATTACAGCTACAAATCCCATTGTCTTCCTAGCCATCATTTTTGGTTCTGCAGTCCACATTAAAAATGCGGAAACATCCTCTGAAAGATGATGTGCTGTATTTGAATGTCCATCACGATATTCAACAATTCCATCTTCTAAAGGTGGGGGCATTGCTATCCATCCACCAGGAAAAGCGGTATTTTCATATAATATAGCACCAGCTTCTTCTTTTTCCTTACCTGTATATCCAATTAACAGTGATGCAATATATTCAGCACCTCCCATTCCTTTAACAATCTGATTAATGCCCAATCCATAAGGTCCATGAAATCCAGCGCGTGCTTTGGCCATTAATGATAAATCTGGAGCATTTTCCACTCCAGACTTCGGAAACTTATCTGAAGGAATAGCCGGTCTTGTATCATCCAGGTCAACATCAAATATATCAAATTGTTTAGCGTATGCCTTTACTTGGCTAGCTTCAAGCATTGGCCCACCAGGATCACCCAGGGTTCTAAAAGCGACATGCTCTAATCCATGACAAGACGAGCAAACTTCAGTATAAACCTGCAATCCTCTCTGTAGTTGATTTTGATCAAAAGTTCCAAATGGCCCCTCAAAAGAGAAAGAAAAATCTTCAATATGCTGCTTAGAAGCACCTGCTGCAAATAAACTGGTGGTTAAACCTAAGCTAACGATTAACGCAATATTTATAATTCTAATTATCGTGTACATTCTCTTGTAAGCCTATTCTGCTGGTTCTGCTTTTGGTGGGTAATGGGAATCAAAGTCTTCTTCAATCGTCTGAGGCACAGGTAATGGTTTCTCCAATACTCCTAGTAAGGGTAAGATAATTAAGAAATAGGCAAACCAATATGAAGCGCCAATTAATGCTATGACCCCATAAATTCCTTCAGCCGGCATAGCGCCACACCACATTAGAACAATAAAGTCTATTCCCAATAACCAAAACCACCATTTAAAACTTGGTCGATATCTTCCAGATCGAATTGACGAAGTATCAAGCCAAGGAGCTAACACCATGACAAATATGGCCCCAAACATAGCAGCTACTCCAAAAAACTTTGCATCAACAATGCCCCCAGTAAGAAAACTTACTAACTGGACAGCCCAGACGTCAGCGGTAAATGCTCTCAAAATGGCGTAGAATGGTAAGTAGTACCATTCTGGAACAATATGAGCAGGTGTCACCAGTGGATTAGCAGGTATGTAGTTATCAGGATGCCCAAGATAATTTGGCATAAAACCTACCAAGATAAAAAATATTACCAATATTATCGCCAGTGCAAAAATATCTTTAATCACGTAATAAGGAAAAAATGGCACCGTATCTTTCTCAGCCTCTGCTTTCGACCCTCGTCGAACCTCAACACCAGTAGGATTGTTATTACCCGTTGTATGAAAGGCCCAGATATGAAGAACTACAAGGCCAGCAATTAAGAATGGTAGTAAGTAATGTAAGCTGAAAAACCTATTAAGCGTTGCATTATCAACAGCAGGGCCACCCAGAAGCCAAGATTGCAGAGATTCACCAATACCTGGTATTGCTCCAAATAAACCTGTGATAACCGTAGCTCCCCAAAATGACATCTGACCCCAAGGTAAAACATAACCCAAGAAACCAGTGGCCATCATTAGTAGATAAATTAACATTCCTATTATCCAAGTAACTTCTCTTGGCGCCTTATAGGAACCGTAATACAAACCACGAAATATATGTGCGTAAACAGCAATAAAAAATAAGGATGCACCATTCATGTGCAGATAACGAATTGCCCAGCCTCCATTCACATCACGCATAATATGCTCGATCGATGCAAATGCTAAATCAACATGAGGAGTATAATGCATCGCTAACACTATACCGGTTATAATTTGCAACAATAAACACAAGGTCAGCAAACTTCCCCATATCCACATCCAATTCAAATTCTTGGGTGTCGGTATCGTTAAAGTCGAATAAATAACTCCTGCTATAGGTAATCGGGAGTCCAGCCATTTTTCAAAATTTGACTTTGGTTCATATTCATCATGTGGAATGCCAGCCATATTATTTTCTCACTTAACCAAGTTTTATTGTTGTAGGATCTATAAAAGTTGCCAAAGGAACAGGAAGGTTTTCCGGTGCGGGACCTTTGCGTATTCGACCAGCTGTATCATAATGCGATCCATGACAAGGACAAAACCAGCCACCAAATTCACCAGCACCGTCTCCAAGAGGAACACATCCAAGATGAGTACAAACACCCATCATCACCAACCACTCGCCGTCCTCATCTAAAGTTCGGTTTTTATCATCTGCGTTGGCGTCTACAGCATTTGCATTTCGGCCCATGCCATCTGGCAAATCTGCTATCACCGCATCTCGTGCAAGATTTATCTCATCAGAAGTACGTCTTCGAATAAATACTGGCTTACCCAGCCACTTAACAGTAATTTGGGTACCAGGCTCAATTCCCGAAATATCTACTTCGATTGAAGACAACGCCTGTACATCAGCACTAGGATTCATTTGATTAACCAATGGCCAAACCGCGGCTCCAACCACTACAGCGCCCGTACCGCCTGTTGCATAATACAAAAAATCTCGGCGAGTTGCCTGTACATCATCCTGTGACAAATGAGTTACTCCTAAATTGATTGCTTAATCAAAATTATATACTTTTAGTTAGTTGCACCTAACCTTTCAGATTGTGTACTACAAGTTAAATATCCCCGTCGAGCGGACATTAGATCGCAGAGGAACTATTAATGATTACAAAACTACATTTAGCAGCCTATCAAACCGATTTAGCGCATAATTTAGGTTCAATGATTCGCCTAGCTGCATGTTTTGGAGTTGTCCTTGATATAGTTGGGCCCTGTGGTTTTCCACTTTCTCAAAAGAGTTTGAGAGAAGCATCGTTAGATTACGGGGAAAAATGTGAGACTAATTTGCATTCAGATTGGAGCCAGTTCAAAATCGCCTCAAAAGGTAGACGTTTAGTGCTTTTAAGTACTAAAGCTACTCAAAGCCTTTGGCAATTTAACTTTGAAGCAAATGATACTTTAATTATGGGGCGAGAAACATCTGGGGTACCTGAAGAAGTACATCATCAATGTCATTCAGAAATTCATATCCCAATGCCCGGTGGTGGTCGAAGTTTAAATGTGGCAATCTCTGCTGGAGTCGCTGTTTGTGAAGCCTTGAGACAACTTCAATCAAAATAAAGAATAAATTTTAGATGATATCGATAACAGTTTTATCTACTGAAAGCATATATCCTTTGCCAGTTACATTTCGGATTAATAATTCTGAGATAACTTGATTTCCCAAAGAATCTCTTAATCGTTTAATTCGCATCACACCAACCGCCTCATCACAATCGCTAACCGGCTTCCCAGTGATCAATGCCTCAATATCCACACCAGATAGATAATCATCGTCCATTCGCGCCTCACACAAAACCGCAAGAGCTTCAAACAAAGACGTCGCCAAATTAAATTCTAAGTCATTAATATAAACTAAGTTCTCTTCACGATTAATAATTATGCTATTTATATTAATACCAGCCCTCTCCACTTGGGTAAGTTTTTTATTTAATGTTATAATTAAAGTTATGAATACAATTATTGTTAAAAAAAGAGTTAAGGAAAATAGTACTAAAATAAATATAATATATCTGTATGAAGACAAAACACCAGAAAAGGCCGTACCCGAATTTGCTAAAATTTCTAACAGCCTAATTTCATTTTTATTAGGCATATTTGAAGATTCTAAAAATAATTTCTCTACTCTAATATTAAAAGCATTCGCATCAGGTAAATTCGTGAAAAGCAATGTGGCTGACGCAATCAAAACAATAAATAAGAAGGCAAGAATGCTAAATGCTACTTTATTGTTAAAGAGAAGTTTTTCTAGATTATTCAAAACCCTTTTTCCATTTTAATATAGAAGAAAGTACTTACCTGCACTTTCCCTTCTTCTTTCCAAGCCGCCTTCATCAAATAATGTTATGACTCCCAAAAGCAACCATCCCCCAAGCTCAATCCTTTTGCTAACAACCTTTTCAGCCTTAGATTTTGTGCATTGACTACTTGAAACTTCCATAACACCATAATGTAACTGAAATGGATTATTTTTTTTCGCTTTATAATCAACAAAACAAGCAGAATTAGCAGGAGTAGAAAAGATATACAAAAATAAAATTATGAAAAAATTTTTCTTAAGCATAACTATAATCTGCACTCATATAATATAATTTGCAATTAGAAGAATAAATAAGGCTGATGTATTGTTACTACCGGATTTTTCATTAGAAAATAAATTAATTAATACTGGCTTAAATTTTATCGCTGGTACAGATGAAGTAGGACGGGGCGCTTGGGCTGGCCCAGTGACAGCAGCAGCTGTTATTCTTGATCCAAAAAAAATTCCAAATGAAATAAATGATAGTAAAAAACTTACAAAAAACAAAAGGAACCAATTGTCAGAGGAAATTATTGCTACATCTATTAGCTACTCGATTATTCATGTAAGTGTTTTTGAGATTGATAAAATCAATATCCTTGAAGCAAGCATGTTGGCAATGCGTAATGCTGCTCATTCTCTAAATAAGGCACCCAGTCATATATTAATCGATGGAAATAAAATACCTACAAACTTAAATTGTCCAGCAACTGCTATTGTTAAGGGTGACAATTTGAGCTTAACAATCGCTGCTGCTTCAATCCTTGCAAAAGTTGCTAGAGATCAAATAATGGAAGATTTAGCAGAAGATTTTCCAAAATATGGATGGGAAACCAATGTTGGATATGGCACCAAGGCACATATTCAGGGAATTTCCCAATATGGGATCACACCACATCATAGGCTTTCATTCAAACCAATACACAAGATGTTGTAATACTGAAAATTTATAACCCATTGTTTTAAAAAAAGAATTGACGCCGAATCATCTTTGAATCATGTTATGGCAAATTATAAGCACGCTAAGTGTATTCTGAGGCAGACATGAAACAAGAAATTAAAAGCTCCCAGGTAGGTAATCTACCTAATAATGAAATTATTGCTGGCGATTGTGTGTCAGTAATGAACTCGTTACCGGAAAAATCTGTAAATTTAATTTTTGCAGATCCACCTTATAATTTACAATTAAAGGGGGATTTACACCGGCCTGACTCATCTAAAGTTGATGCCGTGGACAATGATTGGGACAAGTTTTCTAGTTTTGAAAATTATGATAATTTTACAAGTAACTGGTTAAAAGCAGCCCATCGTATCTTAAAACCCAACGGGGCGATATGGGTGATTGGAAGTTATCACAATATTTTCAGAGTAGGGGCCAAATTACAAGATCATGGCTACTGGATACTGAACGACGTGGTATGGAGGAAAACAAATCCTATGCCAAATTTTCGAGGGATGCGTTTAACAAACGCGCACGAAACCCTTATATGGGCAGCTAAATCTGAAAAATCAAAATATACCTTTAATTACGAGGCTATGAAAGCAATGAACGAAGGTATTCAAATGCGCTCAGATTGGGTAATTCCTATATGTAATGGTCACGAAAGACTTAAAAATAAGGATGGTGAAAAAGCCCATCCAACCCAAAAACCTGAAGCATTATTGCATCGGATCATCGTATCTACCACTAATCCTGGTGATATTATTCTAGATCCTTTTTTTGGAAGTGGCACCACTGGAGCAGTAGCAAAGAAACTTGGAAGAAATTTCATAGGTATTGAGCAAGAAGAATCCTACAGAATAGCGGCAAGTCGAAGAATAAAAGAAGTACGTAAGTATGATAATGAAGTTTTAGAAGTCACTCAATCCAAAAGAACTGAACCAAGAGTACCCTTTGGACAATTAGTGGAAAGAGGATTGCTTCAACCAGGTGAAACCTTAGAAAGTCTCAACGGAAGACATAAGGCAAAAGTGAGAGCTGACGGGACTCTTATCTCAACAGAGACAAAAGGCTCTATTCATCAGGTAAGCGCAGCTCTAGAGGGCGCACCTTCATGTAATGGTTGGACCTACTGGTGCTTTAAAAGAGAAGGAAAAAATGTCCCAATCGATTTGCTTAGACAACAAATTAGGTCTGAAATGAGAGGATAACTGATTCAATTATAATTAATGCCTGTGGCCTGACCACACACTACTGCTTCCCCACGGTTAACGTGGGGAAGTTTTTTACTTTATTGACATTAAATATAAAGCATATGCTTTACGCATTACTGTTGGTAAATCATTTACATTAAAGCTTTCAAAAGAAACGAAGAAATATGGTTTCTGAGAATTTCTTATGGTTGCCTTAAAAACCCTTAATTCTAAATTAAAGTGAGTAAAAGTATGTTTAACACTACCTAAAACTGGTATCCAATCTGCTGATATTGGTGGTTTAATATTTAAACAACCAGACCAATCAGTTGATGGCCAACTCAACATACCACCCAGAAGGCCCTTTCCCTCGCGTCTTTCTAACAAATAACCAGACTTCTCATTAAATCCAATAAAAACGCTACCAAATTTCAATGGCTTTGCCTTTTTTTGTAGTTTTTTTGGCAATGCTTCTGGATCGCCTATCTCATTCGCTTTACAACTTAAATTGACAGGGCATTTTACACACTGAGGTTTTCTTGGTGTACAAATTGTTGCCCCAAGGTCCATAACAGCTTGATTATAATCGCCAGGTCTTAAGCTCGAAAGATTTGCTTGAGCCAGAGACTGAAGAAATTCTTTACTCGATGGCAAAGGGTCTGAAATGTGATAATATCTAGACATCACCCTTTCAACATTTCCATCTAAAACAGCGTAGGATTTTGAAAAGGCTATAGATAAAATTGCTGATGCCGTATAAGGACCAATTCCTGGAAGTTTTATTAATTGATTATAGCATGTGGGAAATTTTCCGTCGAATTCCCTAACAACAGTTCTAGCGCATTTTAATAAATTTCTGGCTCTAGCATAATAACCCAACCCAGCCCAACTCGCCATCACATCTTGGTCATTAGCTAATGCCAGATCATAAATTGTAGGCCATTTTGATAAAAATTTATCAAAATAAGGTTGTACTGTTACGACAGTAGTTTGCTGTAACATAATTTCCGATAACCAAACAAAATAAGGGTTTGATACCTTATTTGAATTGGGAGGTACTCGCCATGCTAAGGCCCTCGCATTTCTATCATACCATTTGAGTAAATTTTCTGAAAAATTACCTTCTTTATCCATAAAACTTCTTCAATTTACATAAAAATTACAGATAAGATTATATTTTCTAAGAAACAAACTATTAAAATGCTTTAAATGTTAAAGTAGTCAACGTTCGCTTTATACCTTTTATATTCAACAGATTATCATTTATAAATTCACCAACATCTTCATCAGTAGGTATATATAATTTCAACAAAAGATCAAAAGTGCCGCTTGTCGAATATAACTCCGATTGAATTTCTTTTAGCGTTATTTCCTCAGCAACCTGAAAGATTTTACCTGGTTTGCATCTAATTTGAACAAACACACAATTCATAAACTTTCTCCCAACACATCCAACGTAACTCTATTAATCTTCATATAGTAAATAAAATAAGCAAACAAAACAAAATTGTCTACAATTCCAATAAATTAGATATAAAATATCGATAAAATCTCTTTTACTTTATCAGCGCTTTAGCTATCACAAAAATACCAAGCTTGGAGTATTTAAAATGGGTTACAATATAGTGATTGTTGGTGCCACTGGAAATGTAGGCAGAGAAATGCTCAATATCCTTTCTGAACGGGAGTTTCCAGTTGATAAAATTGCTGTTTTAGCTTCAAGGAAATCCATCGGTACGGAGATCACTTTCTCCGATAATATTTTAAAAACACAAGATCTCGAAACATTTGATTTTTCTTCTTGGGATATTGCATTATTTGCTATTGGATCCGAAGCGACCAAAATTTTTGCACCAAAAGCAGCAAAAACTGGCTGTATCGTTATTGATAACTCGTCACTTTATAGATACGACCCGGACGTTCCATTAATCGTACCAGAAGTTAATCCTGAAGCTATATTTGGATACACAAAGAAAAATATCATAGCAAACCCAAACTGCTCAACTGCACAAATGGTGGTTGCATTAAAACCATTACATGATCGAGCTCGAATTAAACGTGTTGTGGTTAGTACTTATCAATCCGTTTCAGGTTCTGGAAAAGAAGCAATTGATGAACTCTGGAATCAAACAAAAGGTATCTATGTTCCCGGCCAAGAAGTAGCACCTAAAGTATATCCAAAGCAAATTGCCTTTAACGTAATACCCCATATTGATAAATTCATGGAAGATGGGACCACAAAAGAAGAATGGAAAATGGTCGCTGAAACAAAAAAAATAATTGATAAATCAATTAAAGTTACTGCTACATGCGTTAGGGTTCCTGTTTTTGTTGGCCACTCTGAAGCTGTGAATATCGAATTTGAAGAGTTTTTAGATGAAGACGAGGCACGAAATATTTTAAGAGAAGCTCCCGGCATACTTGTTGTAGATAAACGCGATAATGGCGGATATATTACTCCTATAGAGTGTGTGGGAGAATTTGCTACTTACATAAGCAGAATAAGACAAGACAGTACTATAGAAAATGGTTTAAATTTATGGTGCGTTTCCGATAACTTAAGAAAAGGCGCTGCGCTTAACGCAGTGCAGATAGCAGAGGTTTTAGGACAAAAAGTTTTGAAAAAAGGTTAATATTTTAATATCCAATAGCACACCCATCTTTTCGTGGATCCGATCCCCCCTCCAAAAAGCCTTGTTTCCAGTCAATTTTTATCGCTTGCCCTCCTCCAATGGGAGATGTTGGGGTTAAAATATTATGGCCCATATCTAGCAATCCGGCTCTTACTTTCTTATCATAACCCCTTTCCAACATAAGATTGCCATTCTCAAAAAATGATCTAGGGCCGTCTATCGCCTCTTGAATATTCATATTAAAATCAACAAAATTTGACATAAATCGCATGTGACCATTGGGTTGATAAGCACCCCCCATGACACCAAAAGGTATAGTAAGCTGATCCTTATAGTTAAGAATTGCTGGTATAATAGTATGCATTGGCCTTTTAGCTCCTGACACTTCATTTGGGTGCCCTTTTTCCAGAGTAAAGCCGGCACCCCTATTTTGAAAATTTACACCATATTTTTTTGAAGCCAAGCCTGATCCAAAGCTATGAAAAATTGAATATATCATTGAAACAGCCATTTGGTCTTTATCAACAACTGTTAAGTAAACTGTATCTTTATGAATTGCACCAAGTGTATTATCTTCAAAATAAGTAGCCTTATCCATATTAATCACGGAAGCCAGTTTTTTAGCTACATCTATAGACATCATATGCTGAAGCCGTTCTGTGAAATCAAAATCTGCTATGAACCGATTTCGCGCATCATAAGCAAGTTTTGCTGCCTCAGTTTCAATATGAGTTCTTTTTATTCCAAAAGGGTCTAAATTCCTGATATCAAAATTTGCTAATATATTGGCCATCAGTAAAGCTGTAGCACCTTGCCCATTTGGGGGATGCTCGAAAAGATTATGTCCACCATAGACACCACTTAGTGTCTCACAATAATTACATTTAACATCAGAAAAATCTTCTAAAGTATGGACACCCCCTAATTCATTTAATGATTGCACCATATCCTTAGCTACCTCACCCTCATAAAACCCTGACCTTCCATTCTTGGAAACTAGTCGAAGGATTTCTGCCTGCTTAGGCGCTTTAAATAGTTGCCCAGCCGAAAGTGCTTTACCATCTAAAAGATAATGTTTTCTTGCATCTCCTTTTAAAATAGAGGCAGCACCAGCCCAATCGAAAGCCGTGCGTGGCCCAATAGAAACGCCCTCCTCAGCATATTTGATCGCCGGTAAAAGACTAAACTCAAGACCCTTTCTGCCCCAATCATTTGACAACTGACAAAAAGCATCGATTGCTCCAGGCACAGTTACAGCCTCTACTCCATGAAGTGGTATTGAGCTTAAACCCGCATTTCTTAATTTTTCAGAACTTAAATTACGGGGTGATCGTCCTGAACCATTTAGTGCTATGATGTCTTTTTCTCCCGGAGATTTAACCAAAACGAAACAATCCCCTCCTATACCAGTCGATTGAGGTTCACAAAGTCCCAATAATACAGCCGCTCCAATTGCCGCATCAATAGCGTTGCCACCTGACTCCAAAAGTTGAATAGCGACTTTTGCTGCTAATGGCGTCGATGTAGCACACATACCATTTTCAGAAAAAACTGAAGAACGTCCACCAAGCTGAAAATCACGCATTATATATTCCTTAAAAATGATCACATACGTTTTGCATAACCCTAATTATTAATAATTACAAAATCAAAATTTTTTCTTTAATACCTTGATAAATTACTTAAAAACCCTAAGCTAGGTGCATGAACATTCATTACGTTTCAGATATAAAGATATCAAAAAGTATACCTCACATTGTAAGCTTTCATCGAACTGAACTCACCCCAATACTATCAATATATGGAAAAATGGTGGCTGCAGGAGAATGGCGAGACTATGGTATCTCTGCTTTAAAAGATGTTGCAGTTTTTTCAGTTTTTAGAAGAACTTCTGAAAATCCAATTTATCGGATAGAAAAACGTCCACAGCTGTCTAGAAAACAAAGCCAATACTTAATCGTTGGAATTGATAATCAAATATTAAAAAGGGGTAATGATCTAAGTTTACTATTAAGATATTTTAATAAGAAACTGATAAGATCGGTTAGCCTGGCTTAGCTGACCTCATATCTACAAAATCGAAATTTATCATTCCGATCAAATTGAATTCTTTTGCATACTGTTTTAATTGACTCCAAGGTAACAGACATATGAAAAGCATTAGCGTGAATTAAATAATTTGGATCGATAACGAGTGCGACATGTCCATCCCAAAACATTAAATCATTTCGTTTAATTTCGTTTAATTCAGATATTTTTATACATGCTGCTTCTTGCTGATCACTATCCGCAGGAAGATCAATACCACAACCCCTAAAAGCAGCTTGAATTAGTCCAGAACAATCGATGCCCCAACAAGTGTTTCCACCCCACACATAAGGTACTCCTAAAAAAAACTTTGCAACCATCACTGGATCAGAATAAAAATGCTCCTTTTTTCTCAGATGTTGCCTTGGCACAAAGCCCCCATCAATTGTTTCACAGAAATCTTTTTCAGCATTAACAATTTCAAGTTGAGAACCGAAAGATAAAGAGCTTAAATATTCTTTCTTTATATCTGGCTGTTCGTAAATTTGGGTTGATAATGATGAAACCCAATGAGTCGTTTTTGTAGTTCTTTTCTTTAATTTATCATTTTGGATATAGCCAACGTAGCCATCAAATTTGTTAAAACCAAAAGAAAAGCCCTCATTTTCCTCTAAAACCCTGAAAATATCTCCATAAATCAGTTGACGAACTCTGCCTCCTCTCGGTTCAGATAACAAATTTGCGAAGGGGCTAACAACTCTTTTTAACTCCCCATCAACCAGATTGGGAGCATTACATTCTGGATAACTCTTTATCCAGCCAATTCTTTTATTAGCAGGGATTAATCTCTTATCTCGTATGTTTTCCATACTCTCCTCTAATCAAATAATATAATGCTCTTGATGCCATTCCAACTCCACCCTTTGGTCGAGCATTTCTATCGCCTTCAGACCATCCNTAAATGTCAAAGTGTATGAAATTTTTTGATGTTGTTACAAAACGCCTCAAAAAGAGAGCTGCCGTNAGTGAGCCAGCAAAACCTGTCCGTGGAGCATTATCTAAATCCGCGATATTTGGTTCTATCATTGGCTCATAAGGATTCCAGAAAGGCATTCTCCATGTCGGATCAAAATATTCTTCCCCAAAATCAAAAATCTTTTTTGCAAGATGATCGTCATCGGTATAGAACGGGGCAATATCAGAACCTAATGCAATACGAGCAGCACCTGTAAGGGTTGCCATGCAAATCAAAAGTTCTGGAGCTTCTTCGTCTGCTAACGATATTGCGTCAGCTAAAATTAGACGACCTTCTGCATCCGTATTATTAATCTCTACAGTAAGACCTTTTCTTGATTTAAGTATATCTTGGGGTCTAAAAGCGCTTGATGAAATTGAGTTTTCTACAGCAGGTATTAAAACCCGCAATCTTATGTCTAGCTGAGCTTCCAGTAACATTAAAGCTAGGCCTAAAACTGTAGCCGCTCCTCCCATATCCTTTTTCATTAATCCCATAGATAACCCAGGTTTAATATTTAGGCCTCCCGTATCAAAGCAGACACCTTTTCCCACGAGAGTGACCTTTGGAGCTTTTTCGTTTCCCCATGTCATATCAATTAATCTTGGCTCTTGCACTGAAGATCTACCAACTGCATGGATCATTGGAAAATTTTGCTCAATAAGAGATTTTCCAGTAATGACTGATACCTCAGCACCGAATCTCCTAGCTAAATTTCTAGTCTCTTGCTCTAATTCCTCAGGTCCAAGATCTGAAGCNGGTATGTTAATAAGGTCTCTAGTCCAAAATTCGCCAGAAACCAAAGAATTCAAAACATTTTTATTGAATTCCTTNTTTACTACTAAGCTACTCTCACTAGATTTTTTATTTTTATAGTTTGCAAACCTATATCCGCTTAGTGCCCAACCTAAATAAGCTTCTAGAAAATTAAAATCATTCGGTGTTGTTGTTATCTTATAGGTACCGTTTGGGATAAAATCTCTAATTTTTGAGAAATGAAANCGGTCTCTAGTACGATCAATTTTTGCTCCCCAACCATACANTACTTTTTCAACTTTACCTAACGGCGAGGGTATTATTAAGAAATCAAAAAGATTTGCTTGGAATTTATTTTCATTTACCCAGGATTTAATATATGCAGATTGAGAAACCAACCAACTATCAAACCCTTCTTTATCAATGACTTCAATTGGACAGGCGGATTCTATGTCTGATGAGAAATGGGACATCTATCTTTCCTTACAAAACTTTCCTATTATCGCAATGAAGCGATATATTTATGTAAATCCTATTTTAAAAATTGTTAATTACAATTATATCGTAAAAAAAATGTAACTTTTGGTAAAAACNTATGTCTTTAATATCACCCCTACCAAACTATTTAATAAAACGTTACCAAAATTGGAAAGATAATGGTTTCAAAAAAAATAAGTCNCGGTTTGAGCATTTAGCAGATCACGGACAAGATCCAAAAGCTATGGTTATATCTTGTTGTGATAGTCGAGTTCACGTTACGTCAATATTTGGCGCAGAAACTGGAGAATTTTTCATTCATCGCAATATTGCAAATATAGTTCCTCCATACTCACCAAATAACGATTATCATGGATCATCAGCAGCAATAGAATACGCGGTAAAAAACTTAAAAGTTTCCCATATTATAATTTTGGGGCATTCAAATTGTGGNGGGATTAAATTATGTCACGATATTTGTTCAGACCCAGCTAATGTGAGTAATCATGAAAATGAATTTGTTTCACAATGGATTAATATAATAAAGCCCGGTTACGAAAAGATAAATAAATCAAAGCCAATAAATGAACANATCAGAAACCTTGAAAAAGAGGGGGTTTTAATATCATTAAATAACTTGATTGGATTTCCATTCGTTAAAAAAGCGATAGACGCAGGGGAGCTTTCTATTCATGGTTTATGGAACGATATACGTGAAGGAAATGTAGAATATTTTGACAGTCAGAAAAACACGTTTCTGCCCCTGGTCAAAGATTAATTCATCTGCACTTCTATATTGTAATAGTTTCCATGGAATTGGCCAAATAACGAGGCTATGTCTGGGTGCTCAACAGGCTCTCCAGTATCATCCACCAGCAAATTTTGTTCTGACACATAAGCAGTGTAATATGTGGTGTCATTTTCAGCTAACAAATGATAATAAGGTTGTTCTTTTGCTGGTCGGCTATCTTCTGGAATAGAATGCCACCACTCTTCCGTATTTGAAAAAATAGGATCAATATCAAAGATGACACCTCTAAATGGATGTTTTTTATGTTTTACAACCTGTCCTATATTGTATTTAGCGTCTGTCTTAATCATTATTATTTCCTTATACTTANAGATCATGATAGTCTCTACTTTTAGCGGAGTCTATGCGTCAATGTCCTGAAATTAAATTTTTTTGGAAAATTTTTATGATTTTAATTTTGACAGTTCTTAAAGTTATTTTTCCTATTTTCTTCCTTGGAGCTATTGGTTTTTTTTGGGAAAAATTAAATGTAGATTACCCGGTAGAATTTGTAACAAAACTTACAATGAACATCGCACTACCTTGTTTAATTTTTACTTCCCTAATGAANACTAATGTTCAATCTGAGATACTAAATCTGTTGATTATTTCAACGTTAGTCTCATATTTTCTAATAACATTTTTGTGCTTTCTTTTTGTAAGGTTGAAAAAAATAAGTATACCAACTTTTTTGTCGCCAATGATTTTTGGCAATACTGGAAACCTTGGACTTCCATTAGCTTTTTTTGCATTTGGCAATGATGGTTTAAGTTATGCTNTAATAATATTTGCTGTAATGGCCATCTTTTCCTCAACATTTGGGATATGGGTTGTAAGTGGTGAAAAAAATCTCTTCAAATTATTAAAAGAACCAATTGCATGGGGAGCCATATTGGGGTCTCTATTCTTATATTTCAATATTCAAACACCAATTTTTTTAACTAGATCTCTGGAGCTAACAGGACAAATTGCTATTCCAGTAATGTTAATAACATTAGGGGTTTCTGTAGCTAGATTACGCCCTATAAATTTATCTCAAGGCTTTATCATCGTAGGTTATCGAACCTTAGTATGCCTCTTAGTTGCTATATGCATCTCATTGATATTGAATGTGCCTAGTATGGCAAAGGCTATCTTAATTTTACAGCTATCCACGCCAGTTTCAGTTACTTCATATTTAATTTCTGAACGCTTTAAACGGGATCCCAATGAAGTTGCAAGCCTGGTTATAATTTCAACATTACTATCAATTCTCTATATACCCGCAATTTTAGGTATCTTGATTTAATTAGGGTTTATTTGTGATTTTATTAAATTCAAAACCTGGGTCAAATAAGGTATCCTTAAACTCATCACCAACTGAAATATTACTTAAATTAACAACAACTTTTTCATTCAATGAATTTGTTAACAGCCATTGTTCAAAAATTAACGGCTTATTATTAAATATAATCTCAAGAGTACCTAGATTTTTATTTTTCCGATCTGAAACAATAATTGTAGTTTTTAAGTTCTTAGAATTAAAATCTACAATCGAGTCCTCTGAGTTCAATTCAAACTTTGATGACAGCAAAAGCCTTAATGGATTGTTTGAAATTGACAACCTCTGATGAGAACCACTATTTTTTGAATCTAGAATTGTGACAAATTCATCATTTACAATTACCACGGTAGTGTCTGGTGAGGCGTAGGCCATTCGTAATCTTCCAGGTTTTTTTATATATAATACTCCTTTAGAAATAGAGCCGTCATGGTTTACTTGCCTAAAATCTGCACCCAATGTTTCTATACTGTTGAGATAAGAAATAACCTGATCCAATTCTATCGGCTCAGCACCAGCATATAAAGGCATGGTGAACAAAAATAACAAATATTGAAAAACTTTCTTCATTATCAGTCGTTTTGTCTAGGAAGTTTGCTCTGGAACCAAAACAATTCTTTTTCCAACATGATTGGCTTGACTTACAAGTCCCTCCTCTTCCATTCGCTCAACCAATCTTGCAGCTTTATTATAGCCTATGGCCATTTTTCTTTGAATATAACTCGTTGAGCATTTGCGGTCTTTAAGTAAGATGGCTACAGCTTGGTCATACTCAGCATCTTCACCATCGGAACCATTTGACAAACCTAAAACTTGATCAATAGCACTATCCTTATCAGTCGAATTTCCCTCAACTACGCTATTGACATAAACAGGTGGGCCAAATGCCTTTAAATGATTTACGACTTCCTCTACNTCTTCATCGGAAACAAAAGGGGCGTGAACACGAATAATTTTTCCACCCCCNGCCATATATAGCATGTCACCCATACCTAACAACTGCTCTGCTCCTTGTTCACCCAAAATAGTCCTACTATCAATCTTAGACGTAACCTGNAAGGANATCCGAGTTGGAAAATTTGCCTTAATTGTACCAGTTATCACATCAACGGAAGGTCTCTGTGTAGCCATAATTAGATGAATTCCAGAAGCACGCGCCATTTGAGCCAACCGTTGAATACAAGCTTCTATTTCCTTACCNGCTACCATCATCAGATCCGCCATCTCATCCACGACAACTACGATAAACGGTAACTTTGTTGGTAAAAATTCCTCAGTTTCAAAAATAGGNTCACCCGTTTCATCATCAAATCCTGTCTGCACAGTTCTAGTAAACATTTCCCCTTTATCCAGGGTTTCCTTTATGCGACTGTTGTATCCTTCAATATTTCGAACGCCCATTTTAGACATTTTTCTNTAGCGCTCTTCCATCTCACCAACAACCCATTTGAGAGCAACTACTGCTTTTTTTGGGTCAGTTACAACAGGTGANAAAAGATGNGGTATGCCATCATAAACACTCAATTCTAACATTTTGGGGTCAATCATAATTAACCTACAATCCTCAGGTGTCAATTTATAAAGTAACGACAAAATCATTGTATTAATCGCTACCGACTTACCTGAGCCAGTAGTTCCTGCAATTAACAAATGAGGCATCTTAGATAAATTTGTTACTATAGCTTCTCCACCAATATCCTTTCCAAGGGCTAATGGTAATTTAACGTTGGTATCACCATAATCCCGTGNTGCTAAGATTTCTCTTAAAACTACTTTTTCTCGTTGGGCGTTAGGAAGCTCAATACCAATCACACTTCTACCAGGTAAAGTTGATACTCTAGCTGACAANGCAGACATCGAACGTGCAATATCCTCAGATAACCCTATCACTCGACTTGCTTTTAATCCTGGTGCNGGTTCAAGTTCATACATTGTTACGACTGGACCAGGGCGAACAGAAACAATATCGCCTCTAACACCATAATCATCTAATACATTTTCAAGCATTCTNGCNTTTTCTTCCAAAGCTTCATCAGATAAATGATGCCTTATAATTTCAGTAGGGCTAGACAAAAGTGATAAAGGGGGTGTTTCAAATACAATATTTTTATCGTTAAAATCAAGTGATGGCTGCTGCTCCATAATAGCAGCTTTACTTGGTTGAGGTCTAGCTGCGGCAGGAACTACTAAGGGCTTTGGCGCTACTGACTCCTTTGATAAATTTAAAGCCTCTCGAAAAGATTTATTATCCCCTTGTAATTCATTTGAAATTTCTAATTCTTGATCTACTTCAGTTGAAAAATCTTTCCCAATATTTCTTTCATNAATTTTCAAAGTGCGGCTCTTTATTGCTTCTGAAATTTTTGACCTTAAAGAATCTGCTTTTAGAGATCTATTTANACCTTCTGCGACNAGGCCTTCTCCTGTTTTAAAACTCTCTGAAATTTTTACATTCTTTATATCTGGCTCTACCAAAACATTATTGTTAGCAACCAAATTATTCCGCTCTATTTTATAATTGTGATCGTCTTGCTCTAAGCCTCTAATTGTTTTTTTATTTCTTCTTCTTTGAAAAAAGAAAAACTTAAACATATTTGTGCAAGCGTAAGTGGTTACCTTGAAAGCACTTTTTAATAACCTCAAAAAGATCGTACAAATAATTCTTATAATGGTCTTTACTTCTTTTTTATCAAATCCGAGGACAAATAGCGCGGTGGAAGAACTTAAAATAATAACAGTGGGCATTAAGGTTTTTAATCCAAAACCAAGGCTACTAGAAACCACATCGACCAAAAAAGTCAAAATAGTGTCACCGAATAAGCCTCCTAGCCCAAAGGAATGCGGCCAAGCTGAGGTCACAGGAAAACAAGATGCACAAACAGAGATAAAAGCCGCTAATATTGGCAAAAACACTACCCTATTAAAAAACGTCTGAGCATTTAAATGAAAAATAAACCGAACTGCCCAAAAAAACATAAAAATCGATAAAATCCATGAACTAATACCAATTGTTACCATAGTTGGGGCTATAATTCCTGAAGATAAAACTTGAATATTATTTAAGGTTGCCTCATCAAATATAGATTTTGCAAAAAACGATCCATAGGTAGAAAGTAAAAGAACAAAAGACCATGCTAAAGAAAATATCAAAAAGATTATGCCAACTAATTCTTGACCGCGCCTTTGTAAGATTCGCTGAATCCTAAAACCAAATAATGAGCTTCTATCTTGAACTTGATTTACCATTTAAACCTCAATTATATATAATTTTTCTTATCATTTTTAGTCCGTGCGCCACTTCTTCAATTGGCTCGACCAATGCCACTCTGATATATTTTTTTCCAGGATTTCCAGATTTTGTATCCCTACTTAAATAAGATCCTGGCAAAACTTTAATACCAGCTTCAATCCATAGCTTTTTTGCAGCCTTCTCGTCATTTTCAACTTCCAACCATAAGAAAAAACCTGCTTCTGGAGAACTATATGACTCAACATTAGAAAAAATTGTATCAGCTAAGATAAATTTTTCTTTGTATAAATTTCGACTTATTTCAACATGATCCTCATCATCCCAAAGTTTCTCCGCAACCCGCTGCAGAGGAAGAGGAAGTGGCGCTCCAGCATATGCTCGTAATTTTTTTATAGCTGAAATATTGTTTTTTCCAGAAGCAACAAAACCAGATCTAAGGCCAGCCATATTGGATCTCTTCGAAAGAGAGTGGAAAGAAACAACGTTTTCTGGATTTGTCCCAATTTTATTTGCTACTTCCAATATTCCAACTGGCGGTTCTTCCCGATAAATTTCTGAATAACACTCGTCTGCAAATACTCGAAAGTTAAATTTTTCTGCTAAAATCAATAAATTCTGCCAATAACTTTCAGAAGCAACAGAGCCTTGGGGGTTTGACGGAGAACATATATAAATTACGGCTGTTTTTGTTAATAACTCTTCTGGCACAGAAGAAAAATCTGGTAAAAATTTATTACTTTTCATCGCAGTTAAATAAATTGGAGAAACATTTGCCGCTAAACTGGCTACGGCATAAACCTGATAAAAAGGATTTGGCATTAATACAATTGATCGATCACCAAATTTGTTTTCTGGGCATAATGCTTGAAGGGCGGCAAAAAGACCTTCTCGAGTCCCATTTAACGCCATTATTTCAGTGGTATTATCAACCAACACCCCATAACGTCTTTTTATCCAACGGCTGATTGCTTTTAATAATTCTGGAGATCCATCATTTGGGGGATATTGTCTAAACTCGTGAATATTTTTTTCTAAAACTTCCTTTACCCATTTTGGAAAATGGTGTTTTGGATCACCTACGGACATATTCAATACTTGTTTGCCTGCTGGATACTGATCCAACAGTAAACGTAATCGCGGAAACGCGTATTCCGGAAGGTTCGAAAACCGCTCGGGAAATTCCATTATAGCCTCAATATTACAAGATCTAACGTCTCGATTAAACTTACCTTATACATGCCTTTAAGATCGGTCTAGAACGATTTAGAAAAAAATATTAAGAGTATCTTTTTTACCCCAAGATTAATTAATCCTGTAACGCGCTTTCTATGAGTGCTCCATACCTCAATAGTTTCTCTTCTGTATTTGGAAAACCCATCAACATAATACCATTGGAAGGCACGTTTGTTGGAATAGTAAGAGCACAACCACCAAGAAAATTGCATAATCGGGTGTTACGTAAAGCCATGAGGTTTTGGCTCACATAATATTCATCATCATTGAGAAGTCTGTTCATATTTGGTGGCAATATAGGGGCGGTAGGCATAATTACAAAGTCGTATGGCAAAATGCGATTATAAAACTTCTGCCTTACTATTTTTAATTTTCGCCATAAATCCACATATTCAGCCCCGGAAATTGAGTTGCCACTCCTAAACCTATCCAATATCTTAGAAAACATAACATCTGGTTTCTTTTCGATTAACTCGTACCAAGTTCCATAAGCTTCTGTAGTAACTAAAGAACCTCCCAACGACATCACTTCTTCGATTTCAGGCATTTTTTTTGATACTATATTGGCTCGTTTTGATTTAATAATGTTTATTACCTGATCAAAACACTTTTGCGACTCGAAGCTTAAATCATCCATGATCACATTTTCAATTACAAGGATATTAGTATTAGTTAGCGAGGGGTTAGTTAAATCAGCCGGTTTACTATCCTCTAAAACTGAAAGCATTAAGCTCGCGTCTAATACTGTTCGACACAATGGTCCAACGGTGTCAAAAGTTTCTGAGAGAGGAACAACACCCTTTAAAGAGAGACGGCCCGCTGTGGTTTTCAAACCAACAAGATCATTCCAGGCACTAGGCACTCTCACAGAGCCACCCGTATCTGATCCAACGCCACTCACAGCCAAGTTAAAAGCAACAGAAGCGGCGGCACCAGAAGACGAGCCTCCAGCAACCGCCGTAAGATCATTGACACATGGCGGGGTTTGGGTCACAGGGTTAAGACCTAAACCTGAAAAAGCTAATTCTGACATATGTGTTTTCCCCAAACATACTAATCCGGCTTCGGTCGCATTCCTAACTACGTCTGCATCCCTTGATGGTATCCTCCCTTTTAAAAGATCCGTACCTGCTTCTGTAAATACCCCAGCGGTATCAAATAAATCTTTCCATGAGATCGGCACTCCATCAAGAGCACTCTTTCGCATACCACTTTTCATTCTATCAGAAGAGGCTTTGGCCTCAATTCGAGCCCTCTCTTTAGTAACCGTAGAGTAAATCCGCTTGGAGAGCGGTTCTTCCTTTATTGCCTTTAAATATAATTCTGTAAGCTCAATAGGGTCTAATTTGCCAACCGAAATCAAATTTCCCAACTTTGACGCACTGTCAGAAAGTAACGCAATAGACATAGATTTTCTCCGATTTAATTAATTAATTATTTTTATGCCTCTAGACAAACACTAACCATACACCATATTCAACATTATGTATAAAAACACTCAAGTATTAATCGTAGGTGGAAGTATTAACGGCTTAACATTAGCTATACTACTCGCACAAAATGGACTTGATGTAACTATAATTGAACCAAAAAAATTAACCTCCAGAGGCTTATCTTCCTTTGATGGAAGAGCCTATGCTTTAGCACTTACTACCCATAAGATGTTTAACGCTCTAAATATTTGGGATGGGCTGAAAATGAATAGCGAACCCATTTTGGATATCAAAATCGACGCCCCTAATGATAGAGTTAATAAGCCAAACAGCCTCTTGCATTTTAATCACCTTGAAATGGCTGAAGATGAGAACCCGATGGGATATATTGTGGAAGATAGGTATCTTCGAAAATATTTATTTTCTCAATTAAAATCTTTTAAGAATATTAATATAATGGATGAATCTTATATTACAGATTGCGAAGTTAACAATGGACATGCATTTTCATTTTCATCAACCGGAGAAAAAATAAAAAGCAATCTAATTATTGGCTGTGATGGAAAAAATAGTGTGACAGCAAATTTTGCAAATATAAATGAATTTGGATGGGATTATAATCAGACTTCATTAGTATGTGCTATTGACCATGAAAAACCCCATAATAGCTGCGCTTATCAGTTATTTAAGCCATCGGGACCAATTGCAATACTACCCCTCCCTGGTAATCGCTCATCAATTGTTTGGACTGAAGATAATAAAACCGCTGCATTTATCACTCAATTAAATAAAAAGGACTATATAGCGAATTTAAATTCTAAAATTAATTTAGATTTGGGTAAAATTTCTCTCTCTGGTAAGCAATTTTCCTACCCACTAATATTAACTTTACGAGAGTATTTTATTTCTGACAGAATTGCTCTAGTAGGAGACTCTGCTCATGGTATCCATCCACTAGCAGGTCAAGGATTAAATTTAGGGTTGAGAGACGTTGCATCAATTGGAGAAATCATAATAAATGCTCACCGACGAGGTGAGGATATAGGATCATTAGCAGTGTTAAAACGGTATGAGACTTGGAGGCGCTTCGAAACATCCATGATGGCTGCAACAACAGATATAATAAACAAAACTTTTTCTAATAATAATATGATATTAAAAACTGTTACCAATCTTGGTCTTAGATTTTTGAATGAAAATCAATTTCTTAAGAAACATCTTATTAGAGAGGCTGCTGGACTAAACGGAAATATTCCAAAACTCCTAAAAGGAAAATTAATCTAATTGTCGTGCTTCTTTAACTACTAATATTGGAATTCCATCTTTAATTGGAAAGGCAAGATTGGCATTTCTAGAAATGAGCTCTTTTTTGTCTTCACTTAAAAACAATATGTTATGTGTAATTGGACAAACCAAACACTCTAACATTTTATTATCAATTGAAGTACCAGTCATCCTACTGAAGACCTCCCTTAGTGCCCACATGAAGTGAAAACTCCATCAAGGTATTTATCATTTTTCGCCTCTCAATCAAATTTTTGGATTCTAATAACGCCTGCTTTTCTTCAACATCAAATGGACATAACATTGATAAGGAATTAATGATTATTTCTTCATCTGCTTCTCGAAGAGATTCCCAATCTGTCTTCAAGCCTTTAACAGCAAAATATTTTTTCAATAAAGTAAAAAAGCTATCCCTATCAAAATCATGATCGATCATAGTTTTTGCTCGATCTTCACTAAAATCATTCCAATCCACCTCTGCTTTGATGAAAGGACTAAAACTACTGATTAATTTGATAATTCTGAAACGAGAGATACCAGATAACGTAATCATATATCTACCATCATCTGTTTCTGAAAAATTACATATTCTTCCAGCACAACCGATATCATACAAGTTTTCATCATTAGATCCAGTAGAGGATTGCTTTGTTTGCAACATCCCAATTAAACGCGATGAGTTTTGTAATGCCTCATCAAACATTGCCAAATATTTTGGCTCAAATATATGTAAGGGTAATTTGGAGTTTGGTAACAACAGCGCTCCCGGCAAAGGAAAAATCGGTAGCGAGTTTGGCAGATCTGGGTTTTTTTTCATACTGTCAATATAGAACTAAATAAAAATTAAGCAAAAATAATTGAACTTAATTTACGCCTCCCTTTTAATGCGATAGGATCGTTTGCATTCATTGAATCAAGTATTTTTAAGAGTTGAGCTTTGGCCTCGCCAGAATTCCATTCTAAATCATGTTTTAAAATATCCAACAATATTTCAATAGCAGCATCACAGTTACCTGTCGCATTTTTTGCAAGAGCTAATTCCATTGATGCTTGATAGTTTTCTGGCTCAGCGGTAACTATTTTTTCCAAATCTTCAACACTGCCATAACTTTCTGCTTGAGCTGCTAACTCTACCTGAGCTTTGATTGGCTTTAACTCTGGATTATCTTTAATTTCATTTGGTAAACCTGCGATTATGTTATTAGCCTGATCTAATTCACCCAAAAGTAGGTGACTTCTGATTATTCCAGAATAACCCTTTAGATTTTTAGGATCTTCAGAAACTATTGCAGAATATACCTCCAAAGCCTCAGCATGTTCGCCTTCTGACAACATCTTTTCAGCCATTTCAATAGCGGTGTCTAATCCATCATCCTCATTCTTATTTGGATTAAGTGCGATCACTTTTTGAACAAATTCTTTAATTTCTGCAGGACTTTTTGCTCCTTGAAACCCATCAACTGGCTGCCCATCAATAAACGCAAAAACTGCTGGAATAGATTGAATACGCATTTGTTGGGCTATCGACTGATTTTGATCAACATCAATCTTTACCATTTTTACAGCGCCAGAGCTGGCCACAACTTCTGCCTCCAAAGCTGGTCCCAATGTTTTACACGGTCCACACCATGGAGCCCAAAAATCAACAATTACTGGTTGTTTTTTACTTTCTTCAACAACGTCGTCCATAAATGTTGCTTCAGAACTATCAAGGATTAAGCCCTCTCCCGCTTTGTTATTTAGTAGGTCCATATTATTAATCTCCATAACTTTAAGCTTGAACTAAGGCGTGCGATTAAAAGCTGCAAGTAAAATAACCTGTTGAAGTTAATTTAAAGAGAAATTCCATCAAAAATAGAAAAAATTGGCGCATGATCAGATGGCCTTTCCCAGCCTCTAATATCTCGCAAAATAAAATTGTCACTATTTAATTTTGCGAGATCTGGNGTACTCCAGATATGGTCAAGTCTTCTACCTTTATCAGCTGTATTCCAATCTCGAGCTCTATATGACCACCAAGAATATAGTTTTCCCGTTGGCTGTGTTTTTCTAAACAGATCAATCCAATTGCCAGCTTCCATAACTTCAAATAAATTATCGATTTCTAAAGGAGTGTGCGATACTACCTTAGTCATTTTTTTATGATCCCAGACATCATCTTCGTACGGGGCAATGTTTAAATCACCAACCAGGANAGCTTTTNTGGACTGATTTAAATTAAACCAANTCTTCATATCATTCAGAAATTTTAATTTTTGAGCAAATTTTAAATTTTTNNCTTCATCTGGCTCATCCCCCCCCGCAGGAACATAAAAATTATGTATAATAATTCCATTTTCTAACTCTCCAGCAATATGTCTAGCTTGATTTAAACTAGCAAAATCAATTGCGAATTCATTTTTAAATGGAACTCTTGATAAAATAGCAACACCATTNTAACTTTTTTGCCCTCTTGCAATCATATACTTATAGCCAATTTTGGAAAAACTTTTGATTGGGATATCAGCAACTAAAGCCTTACATTCCTGTAAGCAAATTATATCTGGAGAGTGTTTTTTCAGTAACCGTAGAACTAAGTTTTCACGCAATCGGACTGAATTTATATTCCAAGAACAAATCTTCATNNGTAACCCCTTAAATTACAAGCATTTGTAATTAAATTAAATTTNTAGACTTAACCTGCTGAAACAGTAGATAGCAAATAACCATCTTTTTCAGTTGATATAATTTTATCATCACCCAGTTTTTTTCGCAAATAATATAAATGAGTCTCCAAAGTATGAGTTGTTACACCGTCCTTGTATCCCCAAACCTCATTTAGTAATTGCTTTTTAGAAACTGTTTGATTAGCAAAGTTATATAAAAACATAAGGATATCTGTCTCTTTTTCAGTTAACCTAACTTCATTAGCTTCACTAATTACCAATAATTTTTTATTCGGATGAAACTGAATTTTATTTAAATAGATTGTCTCTGATGCACTACTGTTTAAATTCTGTAAAATTACTCTTTCAAGATATTCGTAGTTAAATGGTTTTTCTATAATAAAAAATCTATCAGAATTTCTTAATTCACCATAGATCCGACTGTCTAATTGGTTTGAAAGTACTAAAATTGAATTATAGTTATTACGAGATTGGATTTTAGATAAAATCTCTAAACATGTCTGATCATGATTTATGTCATTGAATATTAACAAATCTATATTACTGAGATCCTTTAAATCATTNAGATTATTAAGNATATGAAATTTAAACGAATCTACTAATTGAAATTGATCAAATAGAGCATCGTTTAAGTCTCTATCTGAACTAACTAANAATACTATTTGGGCATATTTAATCATTAAGCTAATATTCGTAAACACTCTCTCATAANATATCTTAACACAATAAAATNGAAAANTAATAAAAATTTATTAGNCNGAATAGCTTCACTTTTTAGAAAATAAGCCTATAGCTTACCACTAATATTCTTGTGAAAGGAAAGGTTTTGTTTTCCCCATCTCCTTTAGAAACNTTAGATAGAGCACGTAATGATTTACGTATTGGATTACCAATTTGNATAATNGACAATGCTAAATNTTGGTTAATTTTTTCAATTGAAACAATTTCTTTTGAGAGGTTTTCCAATTTAGANGANAATTCTGAATTTTGTATAACAGAAAAAAGAGCCAGAACTCTGAAAACAATACCTTATTTTAAGAATATTGGTCGATATCACTTAGACAAGACCAAAGGCATTCAGTGGGTAAAAGCAGTTGCTGATCCAGTAAGAGACTTAAACTATCCGATGAAAGGACCTTTTACNCCAATAAGGACGGGGTCTGCCGATGCTCATCAGCTTGGAATATCCATTTGTAAAAAAGCCAAGCTCCTTCCAGCAATTATTGCTCAGCAAGTGGATCATGTAGATAAAAATATCACTTCTATTTCAACGAGCGCAAAAGAATTAATCAATTTTGACGAGAATATTGTCAATATAGCTGCAGCAAACTTACCATTAAGAATCTCAAGCGACAGCAAGTTGCATGTGTTTAGGCCGGTAAATGGTACAGAAGAAAACTACGCATTAGAGATAGGCTCGATAAATAGGGCNGACCCTGTTCTGTGTAGGCTTCATTCAGCTTGTTTTACTGGAGACTTATTGGGATCTTTGAAATGTGATTGTGGTGAGCAACTAAGGAAGGCATTGCAGACAATTGGAGAAGAAAAACAGGGGATCTTATTATATCTAAATCAAGAAGGTCGGGGTATTGGACTCGCTAATAAAATGCGGGCATATGCGTTACAAAATCAAGGTTTTGATACTGTTGAAGCAAATCATAGATTAGGATTTGAAGATGAGGAAAGAGATTTTGAAATCGGAGCAAAAATCTTAAAAGAGTTAGGTTTCAAAAGGATAAAACTATTAACCAACAACCCAAAAAAGATAAATATGATGGAAGCATTTGGAATTGAGGTAGTAAAAAGAATACCTTTGAAAACAGAGTTAACCCCAGAGAATACAAATTATTTAGCGACCAAGGTNAAAAAAAGTGGGCATTTTAATTAATGCATAACATCAATGATCTGATTGTATCAAAATGGGGCGCCCAAATGATGGGCTATAAATTCCCATGTTCAATTGGCCGAGGTGGAATAGGAATAAAAACTCAAGAAGGGGATGGTATTACTCCATCTGGGATTTGGGAAATAGAATTTGTAATGGCAAGGCAAGATAGATTAAGATGCTCAGCTAGTTATAAAATAAATATTAGAGATACGTGGTCAGATGATCCAAAAGATCCAAACTATAATCAGTTAAGCAAAGTTAACAACTTATATAGTTTTGAAAACCTTTGGAGAGCTGACTCAGTTTATGATCTTGTGGCTGTAACAAATTTTAATCGCAAAACGATAAGACCTGGTTTAGGATCAGCAATCTTTCTTCATGCTTGGCGCCAACCAAGATACCCNACAGAAGGTTGNNTTGCTTTTTCTAGGCAAAACCTTATCTGGATACTCAAAAATTGGGGTAAAAAATCAAAAATTATAGTTAGAAGTTAGCTACTCTCTCACCAAAAATTGCAGATCCGATTCGCACGTGAGTTGCACCAAACATAATAGCAGATTCATAATCCGAACTCATCCCCATCGACAAAAATCTTATATTATTTCGCTCTTGCATTTTACGTAATAAAGAAAAATGCAAAGCTGGCTCTTCGTTTAGAGGAGGAATGCACATTAGCCCATCAATTCGCAAATCCATTGATTGACAATCCTTTATAAAAATATCCAAATCCTTTGGAAGAACACCTGTTTTCTGTGGTTCCTCTCCTGTATTTACTTGAATAAACAACGATGGGCAGAATCCTCGCTCTTGTGTCAAATTAGCAAGCAATATCGCTAATTTAGGGCGATCTAATGTCTGTATCACATCAAATAATTCAAATGCTTGGCGAGCCTTATTCGTTTGAAGAGGCCCGATCAAATGCAATTCAACATTTTCATAATTTTCTTTGAAACTTGGCCACTTGTTTAGCGCTTCCTGCACTCGGTTTTCGCCAAAACAACGATGCCCCTCCTTCAAAACGGCTTCAACTTTTTCGTTTGGCTGAACTTTCGAAACCGCAATCAATTTTACTGAGTTGACCTTCCGATTTGCTAATCGTTCTGATTGATTTGAAAGCTTTATTACTTGAGATAATGACATAATAATTTACTAAATTTGAAGTTCCTTTGTTTCTTAATTTTAAAGATTCAACAAAAAAAGAGCGGGAAAATCCCGCTCTTTCCTTAACAAATAATCCTTATGGATTAGAAGCCAAATGCTACACCAGCACCAACTGTCGTTGTGCCACCAGCACTAGTCATACCAGCTTGCATTGAAGCTCCGCCACCTAGAGACTGATTATAACGAAGTCCGTAGTTGTTAGCACCAGCCAAAGTTTTTCCAGCGAATACGTAAACACTACCTGCTGCCATTGGAGCTGATACATTAGCAATGTATCCTGTTGAACCACCAGACTGAGAAGTTCTAACTCCTGCAGACATGCCAGCCATTGTGCCAGACCAGTTTACAGAAATTGTTTGGTTAGCAGAGCTGTTTTGGTCGAAACCAATACCAACTGAACCGCCACCCATTGGAACTGAAAGTGATGCTTCTGTATCGTTACCATTACCACCAGAAACAGATACGCTAGCTCCACCTAAGGCCATGTCTAAACGTACAACGTTTGGACCAGCGCCTGTTGAAGAAGTAGAAGCCCAGTCCCAGCTGCCAACAACATCAGCACAACCCCACATTGCGGCGCCACAGCCCCACATGCCTGAGTTTGCATTGATCGCACCACCAGCATTACCAGCTGTTANTGTCATTGCACCATTTGAAACGGAAATTCTTGGAGCTGCTAATGAGCCTGTTCCAGAAAATACGCTAGACGCCGCTGAATGACGATAACGAGTCCATGTGCTCATTGTTAAGCCACCGTCTGTAGACGCAGATCCAGTGAATGTGATCTGGTTACGTAGGTAATTTGTTGTTGCTCCACCAGCGTTGCTAATACCGATACGTGCATAGCCACCGATGTCGACTGCTGAAGCTGCACCTGCAAGCAGGGTCAGAGCAGAAGTAGTAAGAAGAACTTTTTTCATTGTTTTCCCTCGATTAAGTTAATTACTGCGCCTCAATTCAGGGAATCCGAACTGAGTTGGAATGATAAATCCACTTTTCTATCTAATTGGTCAAGCAGGACTGACCTTTTAAATTAATGAAAAAAGGATGTGATGCTCAGATGTCACACCAAGAAAACTGGCTAAATCCTTCTCACTTGATTAATAATCTACTTGAAGCAGTCGATGAATGGCGGTTATACCCTAATTTAATGAATATTTGGAGATAAAATTGTTAAACACAAAAAGGTTAATTGGTAGCTTAATAATGCTTTCTTTCGTTGGCGGCTGTGGATTCGGGGCTCTACTAGAAGGTAATTCAAAAGCACCTATTGAGACCAGTGAATTCAACACAAACCCAAATAATTCATTACCTGAAACACAAACAAGTATTTTTGATCTATTTGATAGAGAAGGTGAATCTGAGAGTGTGCTAAGGGTAAACAGATATATTTGGAAAGCATCGTTAGAAGTTCTAAATTTTCTTCCCCTAGAAGCAGTAGATCCGTTTTCAGGTATCATAAAAACCGGATGGGGCTCGGCACCAGGGACTAACATTCAGTACCAAGCTACTATTTACATTCAAGACCCTTCTTTAGATGCCAGAGCTTTAAAAGTAACCCTGATGAAAGAAAATGGCNTTGCTTCCTCGAAGACAGTAGAGATTATAGAAAATGCTATTTTAAGTAGAGCAATNCAACTTCGACTGAACGACGAAAAATTATAAGTGAAATTCCCCGAATTAAGCATGAAAAATGAGCAAAATAGTTAACAAAGGATGAGTGATGTCTCGATATAATGCTCGGGTGACAGAGCCNAAATGGCAAGAAAANTGGCAAAAATCAAANATNTTTAACGCAATACGTGATGAGAGNAAGGATAAATATTACGTTTTAGAAATGTTNCCNTATCCTTCTGGTAGAATTCACATGGGGCATGTCAGAAATTACACTATGGGAGATGTGATAGCACGATATAAAACGGCCAAAGGTTTTAATGTTTTACATCCGATGGGCTGGGATGCATTTGGACTACCGGCAGAGAATGCTGCGATGGAAAAAGGAATTCATCCTGGTGATTGGACATATAATAATATTGCTGACATGAGAGCTCAAATGCTGCCTTTAGGTCTTTCATTAGATTGGTCAAGAGAATTTGCAACCTGTGATCCTGAATATTATGGCCAACAACAAGCCATGTTTATTGATATGATGGAAAAAGGATTAGTTTATCGAAAAAACGCAATTGTTAATTGGGACCCTGTCGACATGACAGTTTTAGCGAACGAGCAAGTTGAGGCTGGCCGAGGTTGGCGTTCTGGTGCTCTAGTTGAACAAAAAGAATTAACCCAATGGTTCTTTAAAATAAGCGATTATTCGGAGGAGCTTTTAGAGGCACTAGAGCACTTAAAAAACTGGCCTGAGAAAGTAAAAACAATGCAAGCTAACTGGATTGGTAAATCGGTTGGGTTAGAAATAAAATTTTCAATACGTCAAAGCTTAACGAACTTTTCGGAAATAAAAGTATTTACGACAAGGCCTGATACGCTCTTAGGAGCCAGTTTTATTGGGATTTCCCCAGATCATCCATTGGCGAAACATTTAGCTAAATCAAATAAAGATATTGCAAACTTCAATTTGCAGTGTAAGTCGTTCGGGAATTCACAGCAAGACATTGATAAAGCGGATAAAATTGGATTTGACACAGGTATTACTGTTAGTCACCCCTTGGATAAGAAAAAAATACTTCCTATATGGATCGCAAATTTTATTTTGATGGATTACGGAACAGGCGCAATTTTCGCATGCCCCGCCCATGACCAGCGCGATCTTGAGTTTGCCATAAAATATAATTTACCAATAATTGATACCTTTTTTTCTCTTAAAAACAAAGAAAATGTCAGAGATATTGCTTTTGTTCCACCTAAAACAGAAGTTGTAGACTGGGTTGATCATTTTACTGGTCTTGAAAAAGCAACTGGCGAAGAAATGATAAAATCCACAATACATTTTGCTGAAAAATCTGGTTGGGGTAAGCCTGTAACACAATATAGATTGAGAGATTGGGGGGCGAGTAGACAGCGCTATTGGGGATGCCCAATACCAACAATTCATTGTAAGAAATGTGGTGTTGTGCCAGAAAAAAAAGAAAATCTACCAATAAAACTCCCAGNAAATATTAATTTCAACAAACCAGGAAACCCCTTAGAGACACATAATGAATGGCGTAATTGNAAATGTCCTGAATGTGGNGGTGATGCTTTAAGAGAAACAGACACCATGGATACTTTCATAGACTCGTCATGGTATTTTGCTCGTTTCACCTCNCCAAAATCCAAAAATCCCGTCAATTTTGAAGATGCTAATTACTGGATGAACGTGGACCAATATATTGGAGGGGTTGAGCACGCTATTTTACATCTACTCTATTCTAGATTTTTTGCTCGTGCGATGAACCTGACCAACCACCTTCCAGATAAGGCAATAGAGCCTTTTGATGCGTTGTTCACACAAGGAATGGTAACCCACGAAACCTACTCCATACCTGAAGCTTCAAGTGTTAAAAAGAAAACATGGTATTCTCCTGATGAAGTCNCCAATAAAGACGGCAAGATAATCGTAAAAGAATCTGGGAAAACGGCNTTTGTTGGGCCAACTATTAAGATGTCTAAATCTAAAAAAAATGTGATTGACCCTCAAGATATTATTGAAAAATATGGGGCTGATACGGCCCGGTGGTTTGTTTTGTCGGATAGTCCCCCCGAACGTGATATGGAATGGACAACATCGGGTGTTGAGGCAGCATGGAAACATCTCAACAANGTATGGCGATTAGTCGCTGAATCTATAAACACAAATGACGACAATTCAGAAAAAACTACAGACTTAGAATTAGAAAAAGCCGTCAATAATTCTATAAACGAAGTGACTAAAAATATTGAAAACTTTTCATTCAATAAAGCTATAGCAAATTTATACGACCTGACCAATATAATAAGCAAAGCAACAGTTAACCCTTTTACAAAAAGAAAAGCTTTAAAGTCGCTAGCAGTATTAATGATGCCTTTCACACCACATATCGCAGAAGAAATGTGGCTTACCCTNGGAGGGCAGGGATTAATAAGTCAATCAAGTTGGCCAAATGTAAATCAAGAACTACTCGAAAATGAGGATATTACCATTGCTGTACAAATTAATGGTAAAAGACGCACGTTAATTACTTATCCAAAATCTTTAGAAAAAAAAGAGATTGAATCTTTAGCACTTTCAAATGAAAATATAAAAAAAATATTAGGTGGAAAAGATCCAAAGAAAGTAATCGTGATTCCAGGGCGTATTGTGAATGTTTTGTTGTAAAAAACGGTATATATTACTAAGTGTTTTTCTGATAATTTTATCATGCAATAATGTGCCGTTATATACGACAAAATTAACTGAAAACCTAATAAATGATAAAATTACTGTTGGAGAAATAAATGGTGAAGTAGGATTTTACCTAAGCCAAAAGTTACGTTTATCTCTAAATGATACTGGTCATAAAAAACCTATCAAATTAAGTACAAAACTCACCTTAACTAATAACGAATATGGCCTCTCTTCATCGAACCAAGTAACAAGAAAAGATCTAATTGGGACAATAAATTGTAAACTTACGAAAAACGATCATGAACATAAC